>CAWDOP010000001.1:0-15276 GCA_963804005.1 uncultured Ignavibacteriaceae bacterium
CTGAATTTACAAGTCACTCCGAAGGTGTTAGAGTAAAAGTTCAGTAGTTTTTAGTATCAAGTTCTACAACCCTCTTCATCAAAAGGTGGAGAGGGTTTTTTGTAATTGCAGTTTTGCACTATCATGGGGTGCTTTTGATGAAGATTGAGATTTGAATACTTTATAAGCCTAAACAAACAGTTCGTTACGGCGGTGAATTAGTTCCCGATCGCACCCGAAATGTTTTATCTTACCTCCTCCCGCCCATCTGAATACTTTGCAAATCTTCCTTTGTCGCGTGAATGAACGTTATCATGTCTTGGCCACGGCCAACCACCAAATTGTGTTTTACGATAATCGTTAAATGCTTGTTGGATTTCTGTTGCACTATTCATTACAAAAGGTCCGTGTTGAACTACAGGTTCGTTAATTGGTCTTCCTTGTAGTAACAAAAGGAATGCATCTTTATTTCCATTTTCTATAATCACCGTTTGATCTGCCAGCAAATCAACTGAATGATAATTTTCTATACTAATACCTGTAATATTTATAGTTGCTCCTCTGTAAAAATAAAGTGATCGGTTTACTTCAAGTGATGCAGCAGGAATTGTCCATTGAGCATTGGCTTCTATCTTTATTAACCAAATTCCTACTTCATTCTCAGGTTCATTTGCCCAGGAATCAGGTGCTGGTGCCGGTGCAGTTACATTTGCTATTTTTCCTGCAATGATGGTGACTTCTGTTAATTTTCCATTTTTATCTTTTTCAGAAAGTACGGGAATATCTTCTGCCCAAAGCATAGTATAGAAAGGTTGAGCAAATTTTTTTGTTTTAGGCAGGTTAAGCCATATCTGAAAAAGCTCCAATGGATTTGGTTTATTTTTATCCAGAAGCGGGAACATTTCAGAATGTTGCAGCCCAGAACCGGCAGTCATCCACTGAACGTCTCCATTTCCGTATCTTCCGGCAGCACTGTGTGAATCTGAATGGTCTACAATACCTTCCAATACAACCGTTACAGTTTCAAAACCTCTGTGCGGGTGTGCAGGAAAACCGGGTATTGTTTCTCCATGGTACATTCGCCAGCCGTCCTTCGTAGTAAAATCCTGACCAAGATTTCTACCTGCTAATGAAGCGGCAGGTTCCATTTGATCGTTCCCTGCAGGATATTTATCAAGGTGATGAACGCAAAACAAAAAAGGATCCTGGGTCTCCCAGGTAAATCCTAAAGGTTTAATATTGAGAATTAATTTGTTATACATTTCTGCTCTTTCGTTCTAAATAGTGTAATTTCTTTAACTAATTTATGCAAACAAAAATTAGACTTCAAGAATATGAGCAGAGGTTTAATTAACCTATTAAATAGAATTGAAAGCGGGTTTGAAGAAGTTATGAGTCGGAATAAATTAAAATAATTAGAAAAACTTATTGAGTTTAATTAGGTATTTATTATCATTTTTCATCTGCAAACCTGTTTTTTAACACAACCGGTTTTGCTTTGCTCTTCATTTTTAGATTCAGCATTTCAACAAAAACAGAGAATGCCATAGCAAAATAGATATAGCCTTTTGGGATTTGCTGTTCCAATCCTTCTGCAATTAGAGATACGCCTATTAATAATAAGAAAGACAACGCAAGCATTTTAACTGTAGGATGTTTTTCAACAAAATCACTTATGCTTTTGGATGATACCATCATTACCCCGACCGCAATTACAACAGCAAGTACCATTATGATTAATTCGTTTGCCATTCCAACTGCGGTGATAACCGAATCCAGTGAAAAAATAATATCAAGCAGCATAATCTGAATAATTACACTTGCAAATGATTTAACTGCTTTACTTGATTTATGACTTTCTTCGCCTTCAAGCTTATCGTGTATTTCAAAAGTGCTTTTGCCGATGAGGAATAATCCGCCTGCAATCAGTATTATATCTCTCCCGCTAATTTCCTGACCTAAAACTGTAAAAAATGGAAGAGTTAATTTCATTATCCACACAATTGAAAACAGCAAAAGTATTCTTGATATCATCGCAAGAGCTAAACCTGTTAGTCTTGCTTTGTTTTGCTGTTCCTTTGGAAGTTTGCCGGAGAGAATTGAAATAAAAATTATATTATCAATACCGAGCACAATTTCCAGCACGGTTAAAGTTAACAGCGCAATTAACGATTCAGAAAGCATAAACATTTCTCACACATAATTTGATTTTATTAAAAGATGTATTATAATTTTAAATATATAGTCTGTATAGTTAACTATCTTTAGAAATTTTCCTGCCTATCAGTAAAAGAATAAATGCAATTAATAAACTTCCAGCCGAAACATAAATAAATTGCTTTGCTTCATTAAAAATTGGTCCGGATGCTTCACTGCTTCTTTGGAATAGAGAATTAACGGCTAGAGTAGCATTGTAAAAGAAATAAACAAATCCCGCAATTGAGAGAAAGTAAAAAATTTTTGAGAAGAATGATCTCATCATTCATACGCTTGTTATTTAATAATTTAGCATTTAAGCTTTAGACTTACAAACTCACAAATTTTCCACGTAAATTCTTTTTATTCTAAATGAGTCAGATCACTTTGCAAATGTCTAAATACACTAACTTTTTAGTAATTTTGGAACGATAATTTTTATGAATTCCGGAGTCTGTTTATGTCTATTGAAGTTAAACTTGGTGAAAAACCCGATTTAAAAAAAGATTTCCCTGTCCCTTTATTTAAAGAATGGAAACAGCAGGTTGAAAAAGATCTGAAAGGTGATTCATTCGATAAAAAACTTATTACAAAAACTTACGAAGGAATAAATCTTCAGCCCCTTTACACATCAAACGATATAAAAGATCTTCCGCAAGTAAATAATTTTCCCGGATTTGATAACTTTCTTCGCGGAAGCAATGTTTCCGGTTATAATAATCGTTCATGGGAAATTGCTCAAGAGTATAGCCAAGCTCTTCCCGAAGATTTAAATAACGCTATAAAATATGATCTCCAGCGTGGATTAAATTCCATAAATATTGTTTTAGATAGCCCCACACAACTTGGAATTGATGCTGATCAATCTAAAGTGGGTGTGGTTGGTAAAGGTGGTTTATCAATTTCCGGTGTAAGAAAAATGCAATTACTGTTTAAGGATATAAAATTAACTGATCAACCAATTAATATCACTAGTGGATTTTCAGCACTTCCTATTACACTACTTTTCAATGCGTACGTAAATAAAACACGATCAAGTTTGATGAATATTAAAGGATCAATCACATCCGATCCATATGAATATTTATTAAGCAACGGCAAACTTCCTATTTCCCTAAAACAGATTTTTGATGAAATTAAACTTTCTACAGAGTTAATGATCAAATCAAATTCACCGATTAAAACAATTGGGATAAGTGGATTTGCATACAACAACGCTGGTTCCAGTGCAGTTCAGGAACTAGCATTTACACTTGCAACAGCAGTGGCGTATTTAAACGAAATGGTTTCTCGCGGATTGAAAGTAGATGATGTTGCTAAAAGAATAAAATTTACGTTTGGAATCGGTTCATTCTATTTTATGGAAATTGCAAAGCTTCGTGCAGCAAGATTATTATGGAGTAAAATTCTTGAAGCATATGGTGTAAAAGAAGAAAATCGAAAAATTTTCATTCATGGTAAAACTTCTCAGTTTAATCAGACTTTTTTTGATCCGTTTGTAAACTCACTCCGTACAACAACAGGAGCTTTCTCTGCAATTGTAGGTGGAGTTGATTCGCTTCAAACAAATACTTATGATGAATCTTTTAATGTTCCGGATGATTTTTCAAGACGACTTGCACGTAACACACAGATCATTCTGAAAGAAGAATCACATCTTGATCAGGTTATTGATCCTTCTGGCGGATCATTCTTTGTTGAAAAGTTAACTGATGATATTGCAAATGCTGCCTGGAAATTATTTCAAACGATTGAAGAAAAAGGCGGAATGCTAAAAACAATCCAGTCAGGATTTGTTCATGATGAAATTGCAAAAGTTGCAGATGCTAAGAAGAAAGATTTTGCAAAACGGAAATCTGTTTTGGTTGGGACAAATATGTACGCAAATCCAAAAGAAGAACCATTAGAAATTAAACAACCAGACTATGATTCAATTTATAAAAAGCGTGTTGAATATATTAATAAATACAGAATAACTGGCGACGACAAAAAACACTCAAGCATTCTCGATAAACTTCAGAAGACTGCCGATACGAAATCTTACGATATGATTGATAAAGCTACAGATGCATATCTTGAAGGAGCTTCTCTTGGTGAAATTTCAAAATCAATTCGAGCTTCATCAGAAAAAGGAATATCTGTTAAACCTTTATCTCTATTTCGAATTGCAGAAATATTTGAAGAATTACGCATTGCATCTGAGAATTATAAAAAGAAAACCGGAAGTAAACCTAAAGTGTTTCTCGCAACGATGGGTACGTTAAAACAGTTTAAAGGCAGGGCAGATTTTTCGCGTGCATTTTTTGAAGTAGGCGGATTTGAAATTATTTATCCAAACGGATTTAGAACAACTGATGAAGCTGTCAAATCAGCACTCGATTCAAAAGCAAATGCAGTTGTAATCTGTTCTACAGATGATACTTATCCAGAACTTGTCCCTCCAATTGTAAAAGGAATAAAAGAAAAATCAAAGAACACAACGGTTATACTAGCTGGATATCCGAAAGAACAAATTGAAGAACATAAAAAATCAGGAGTTGATGATTTTATTTATCTGGGGGCAGATGCTCATTCAATTCTCTCCAATTTATTGAAAAGAATAGGAGCGCTATAAAAGAATGTTCAAGGTTAAATGTTTAATGATCAATGGAGAAAATCAAAATGCCTGAGAATTATGATAAAGATAATGTAGTACTTAACAAGTCATTTGAATTTGCTTTAGAGATAATTGAATTGTACAAAATATTAAAGAGTAAAAATGAGTTTGTAGTCTCTAAACAAATGTTGTGATCAGGTACTAGTATCGGAGCTAATATCGAGAAAGCAAATGCAGCACAAACTAAAAAAGATTTTGCAACAAAAATGTCTATTGCTTCAAAAGAAGCAAGAGAAACTCGCTACTGGTTAAGATTGCTTAGCAAAAGTAAGCTTATAGAATACGACTACAATGATTATTTAAATAAAATTGATGAATTAATAAGAATTATTACAGCGATTGTTAAAACTGCTCAATCAAATCTAAATAAACATTGAAGATTGAGCATTTAACATTCTTTATGGAACAATTATGAAACCAAATTTTAAAAACTTAGAATTAGACTTTACATCAAAAAGTATTTCTAAAAAAGAGTGGGAAGAAAAGTTTAAAGTAGAAACCGGAAAATCTGTTGAGGATTTTATCTGGGAAACAATGGAACAAATTCCAGTTAAACCTCTTTACACAAAAGATGATATTCGGAATCTTGATCACGTTGATTACCTTTCAGGAATTCCACCTTTCTTACGTGGACCATATTCCACAATGTTCGTTCAACGTCCGTGGACTGTGAGACAATATGCTGGATTCTCAACCGCTGAAGAGAGCAATGCATTTTACAGAAGGAACCTTGCTCAAGGGCAAAAGGGACTTTCGGTTGCATTTGATCTTGCAACTCATCGCGGCTATGATTCTGATCATCCACGAGTTGTTGGCGACGTTGGAAAAGCAGGTGTTGCGATTGATTCAATCGCTGATATGAAAATTCTTTTTGACCAGATTCCACTTGATAAAATGTCAGTATCGATGACAATGAATGGTGCTGTTCTTCCTGTGCTTGCGTTTTATATCGTGGCTGCTGAAGAACAAGGTGTTAAACACGAACAGCTTACAGGAACAATTCAGAACGATATTCTAAAAGAATACATGGTGCGTAATACATATATTTATCCACCTGAAATTTCAATGCAGATCATAGCAGATATTTTTAAGTTCACTGCGAAGGAAATGCCTAAGTTTAACAGTATTTCTATTTCAGGTTATCACATGCAGGAAGCAGGTGCTACTGCCGATCTTGAAATGGCATACACACTTGCCGATGGATTGGAATATGTCCGCACAGGAATTAAAGCTGGAATGGATATTGATGAATTTGCACCACGCCTCTCATTTTTCTGGGCACAGGGAATGAATTATTTTATGGAAGTTGCAAAGATGCGTGCTGCAAGATTGATATGGGCAAAAATGATAAAACAGTTTAATCCTAAAAATGCTAAATCAATGTCGTTAAGAACTCACTCACAAACTTCCGGTTGGAGTTTATCAGAACAGGATCCGTTTAACAATGTTGTACGAACGTGCATTGAAGCCATGGCTGCAGCACTTGGACACACACAATCACTTCACACTAATTCTTTGGATGAAGCAATTGCACTTCCAACAGATTTTTCTGCACGCATAGCGCGCAATACTCAGCTTTATTTACAGGATGAAACTTATATCACTAAAGTTATTGATCCTTGGGGTGGTTCTTATTATGTTGAGGCATTAACTGATGCACTTCTTAAAAAAGGATGGGAACATATACTTGAGGTTGAATCTTACGGTGGAATGACAAAAGCTATTGAAGCTGGAATTCCAAAAATGCGAATTGAAGAAGCATCTGCAAGAAGACAGGCAAGAATTGATTCGGGGAGAGAGACAATAGTTGGTGTTAATAAACATAGATTGGATAAAGAAGATCCTATTGAAATATTAGAAGTTGATAACACTGCAGTCAGGTTATCACAAATAAAACGTTTGCAAGAAGTAAAGCAAAACAGAAATGATGTAGATGTTAAACAGGCACTCGAAGCACTTACAAAATGTGCAGAAACAGGCGAAGGAAATTTATTGGAGCTTTCGATTGTTACAGCAAGAGCGCGAGCAACACTTGGAGAAATTTCATCAGCAATTGAAAAAGTAAGCGGAAGGTATAAAGCCGTGACAAGAACAATATCAGGAGTTTACAGCAGCGAATACGCAAAAGACGACGAACTGTTTGAACAAGTTCGTAAGTTGACAGACGAGTTTGCAAAACAAGAAGGTCGTCGTCCAAGAATATTAATTGCAAAAATGGGACAGGATGGACACGACCGCGGCGCAAAGGTTGTGGCTACAGCTTATGCCGATATGGGATTTGATGTTGATGTAGGTCCGTTATTCCAAACTCCCGAAGAAACAGCGCAACAAGCCGTTGAAAACGATGTTCACGTTGTGGGAATGAGTTCACTAGCAGCAGGACATAAAACACTTTTACCTCAGCTTATTGAAGAACTAAAGAAACTTGGTAGAGAAGATATTATTGTAATCTGCGGAGGCGTCATTCCAGCACAGGATTATAATTATCTATACGAACACGGTGCTTCAGCGATTTTTGGTCCCGGTACAAAAATTCCTGTTGCAGGGATTAAGATAATGAAATTGGTTAAGGAGAGGTTTTAATATACTTAGTTTGATGTATGAAAAAACAATCAACTAAAAAACAAAACACTTACAAACCTGATTGGACGCCTGAGAATGCAGGCGATGAATTTGCTGTACGCGTGGTTAAAGGAGTGGAAAGCACAAAGATGAACAAGAAAGAAAGTGAAGCAAAAAGAAAACACCTTACAGTCGATGATTATGTCAGTGGTGTTTTAAAATTTGATAGAAATATTTTAGCCCGCGCAATAACTTTAATTGAAAGCAACAACCCAACTCATCACGACGCGGCACAAGAAGTTTTAAAGAAACTACTTCCACACTCCGGAAAATCATTACGAATTGGAATAACCGGTGTTCCCGGTGCTGGTAAAAGTACTTTGATTGAAGCACTTGGAATGTATCATATTAAGCAAGGCCACAAAGTTGCTGTGCTAACGGTCGATCCAAGCAGTACTGTGACCAAAGGAAGCATTCTTGGTGATAAAACAAGAATGGAAAATCTTTCCAAAGAAAAAAATTGTTTTATTCGCCCTTCTCCGTCTAGCGGAACGCTTGGTGGAGTTACAAGAAAAAGTCGTGAGACAATTACAATCTGCGAAGCTGCCGGATTCGATATAATTCTCATTGAGACTGTTGGAGTTGGACAGAGCGAAGTAACTGTGCGCTCTATGGTTGATTTCTTTTTGCTTGTACTAATTGCCGGCGGCGGAGATGAATTGCAGGGTATCAAACGCGGCATAATGGAATTAACAGATGCAATCCTAATTAACAAAGCCGATGGTGATAATGAGAAGAAAGCAAACATTACAAAAGCCGATTATAGTAATGCTCTGCACTATCTTCAACCAGCAACAAAAGGCTGGACAGCACAAGCATTTACCGGATCAGCATTAACCGGAAAAGGAATCCCTGAATTGTGGGAAGTGATAAAGAAATTTGAAAAGATAATTAGAGAATCCGGAGTTTTTGAACAAAGAAGAAAAGATCAATCAATTGAATGGATTTTCAGAATGGTTGAAGATACTTTAAAAGATGAATTTTATAATAATGAAAAAATTCAGAAGGCAATTACAGCAGTAAAAAATGAAATTGCTAAAGATAAAATAACTCCCACGCTTGCAGCGGAAAAGCTTTTAAATATTTTTAAAACAAAATAGGCTGTCTCATGAGGCCGAATTTCCTCGTCATTTCCGTGAACGCCTGTCTGCAGATAGTCATACATAAATCCAAATCCTATAAAATCTTTAAAAATGTTTTTATATATTAGACCATACGAAAATCAGGTTTTGCTCAATATTCTGCATTACTCCTTCAAACAAAAATAATTACCTGACTATATTCTCAATTGATTTAACCAAGAGAAGAAGAGGTTTTTATGAATAAATCTTATAAAATTCTTTATGTAGAAGATGAGGAAATCGCATTTGATATTGTTAAAAGATTTCTTGGAAAAGAACATCAATTAGATTGGGCTGAAAATGCTGAGACGGCTTTGAAGCTTCTTGAAAATAATAAATATGATTTGATACTTATGGATATTTCTTTAAAACATAGTATCAGCGGACTGGATCTAACCCGACTAATTCGTTTAACTCCTATTTACATTGATATTCCAATTGTTGCAGTTACAGCCCATTCAATGATGGGAGATAAGGAGAAAGTATTGGATTCCGGTTGCAATGCATATCTTGCAAAACCTTTTTCACGACAGGAATTGCTAAATATTGTTGAATCAAAATTAAACAAAGAATAATGTAATTAATTATTAATCAGTATAATCAATCCTGTTAATATTACAACTGCAGCTATTGCTCTTTTCAAAATATATTTTTCCTTAAAAAGTTTCCCGCCAATTATAATTGCCATCAGAACAGATAATCTTTTTACAGAAAGAACTAATGCAACCGGGGCAAGTTTTACAGCTTCGATTTGTGTGTACCTGTAGATAACAGTGAATACAGAAATTATAATAATTAATGAAATTATGTTTCTATTTAATGATTGAAATGGCGCTGTTAAATTTTTATTTCTTAAAAGAACTATTACTATAAATATGACTGCAAAGAACAATTGCTGATATGCCATAAATGTATAAGGCGGCATCGCAAAATCTTTAAGCAGTACACGATCGACTAGAGATGTTATTGTAAATAATATCAAAGCTAAAAAAACATATTTGTATTTATTAAACCTTAATAAAGATTTGAACGGATCAAAAATACTTTGATCGTCTTTCCGCAATTCCAGAATATAAGTTCCAACAAGCATTAAAGACAAACCTATCCACTCATTCAGAACAAGAGAATCCTGAATTAGTAATACTCCAAAAATTGCTACAAGTCCCGGTGATAAAGCAAGCAGCGGTAATGCTTCGCTGATTTCAAGATTTTTTATTGACAGCATTACACAAAGAAAAGCAATAGCGCTTAAAATTGTTTTCAAAAACAGAATAATAAGTGTTGTTGATGAACCGGCATCTAAAGGAGCATCAAAGAAAAATGGAATTGAAAAAACAAGCGTAACAATAGAAACCAAGAAGGAAAAATCAAGAGCGTTTAATGTAAATAGAGTTTTCTTTTCTGAAATTGCAGCTAAAGCAGAAAATACTGCCGATATTAAAGCGAGATAAAACCAACTCATTTGTTGCGTAAGTTTTTCAATTAAGTTAAAGGAAAAAATGATTATTTCTAATATACATCTGAATGATTGAATGAAAACACATCCCTAACCTTTGCGCTATGTGCTTTGTGCTCTGCTCCTCAGCCTCAGCCTCTCCCCCGTCACCATCCCGTTACAAGTTTGATATAAAAATTTCTTCCGGGTTCAACAGTAATTCCTCCGCGTGTTGTAGATAAATGATTTCTGTAAGATTTGTTAAAGATATTATCCACACCCGCAAAAATCTGTAAACGGGCAGGAGCAAATTCTATGTTCTTCAGATTAACCGAAAAATTAAAAACGGCATAACCGGGAGAAACTATCTCACCGATGGCAATATCATTTTGAGCTGCATAGATTGTTGATGATAATTCCGTTTCAATATCATTTGCTAAAGACATTTTCAGACCAAGCGTTCCATTTAGTGGCGGAATCTGCGGCAGATTCGTGTCTTCTGAAAGATCATCGCCTTTAACAAACGATGCTGTCGAATAGATCAGCCAATCTTTATAAAAATTATAATTGACCAGCAAATCGAATCCGTATAACCGTGCTTCGCCAATGTTTGTTTTAATCTGTGCAAGTCTTTCCTCAAATATGCCCGGTTTTTCTACAACTATGTCCGTTATGTAATTATAAAACAGGCTTGAAATTATTTTCAGATTTGACGAGTAATACCTAATCCCAAAATCCGTTGAATATCCTTTTTCAGGTTTAAGGTTCGGATCGCCAATCCTTACACGACTGCCAAGATCTATGTATTGAAATCTTTCTTCAAGCGATGGTGAACGGAATGAATAACCAAGACTTAAAGTAAGATCAAGGTTCGATGTTGCCGAAAAATTCAATCCTAAATTAGAACTGTAAGAAATATCATTCACTTCAGTTTTTTCCCAAATAACTTTTTGAGTCGGTGGAGAATAATCAATTATACCATTGTTTATCTCATAAAGAGGATTAAGAGTAGTTTCACCTGACACAACAATTTTATCAACACGTGCACCGAGAGAAATTTTTAATTTGTCTTTCAGCATTTCATAATCATCCTGGGCAAAGAAACCTATACTCTGAAACTTTGAATCCGGCAAAGGTTTTTCGGCAATAACTTTATTTATTAATGTGTTGACAACAGTGGTACCTGTTGAATCAAGTGTTTCAATTAACTGGTACTTCAAACGTTCACCGTTATAACTTCTGCTCCAGTAATCTATGCCAAGCGTAAGAAGATTACTCCGGGCAAAAATCAAATTTGTTTGAGCAAGAAAATTGTGGCTGTTATGATCTGCCCGTGGAGTAATTTTTAATACGCTCACTCTTAGCGGGAGAAAACTTCCTGCACCGGGAATATACTGTACAATATTAGGTATGTTTTCAACATCTCTTAAAATAAACTGATGCGAATATCTTACATGAATTTTGCTGAACACCGAAGAAATATTTTGGATTTCGTATCCAGCAGAAATTAATTCTCTTTTTTCATTTGGATAACGAACATCAGCATTATCGGGGAAAAGCGGAACAGCACCTGGAATTCCAACATCTTCAGCTTTAAATAACTGATAATTAAACTTAAACAAATGATTGCTAAATGGCTGAATGTTTATAGAAGCTGATAAACTGTAATCAGTAAATTGACTATTCTTTAATTCTCCTGAAGGTGTCTCAATGTTATCAGCCTTTCTGTAGGAACCGGAAATTTTTGACGACCAGAAATATCCGGAGTTAAATATGTTTCCGGAGATAGCTCTTAAACTATTTACGGAATTATAGCCCAAAAAGATTCTTCCGCTATTAAGATAACTTTTATTGAATGAAGGCTGTCGTGAAACAATATTTACTATTCCGCCTGTTGCACCTGTGCCGTAAACTGATGATGCCGCACCTTTTATAACTTCGATTCTTTCAACATCATTAAGATCAATCATAGATAATCTTGCAGAAATATCGTTAGCGGTTTCAATTCTTGTTCCGTCAATAATTGTAACAATATTATTTCGGCTTAGTCCCCTAATATTAAGATCAGTTGACCATACGCCGTCACTTATCATTGAAATTCCAGGTTGACTGTCTAATACTTCAGAAAGAGATTGAAAATTTTTGCTTTCAATCTGTTCTTTATCTGCGAGAGCAATTGAATATGGAGAATCTTTTAAATATTTATCCAATCTATCTACACTAACAATAACTTCATCAAGCATAATTGGTGATGACTCAAGTGTAAAATTAAATTCGGAATTATTTGAATTGATTTCGATCTCTTCGGTCAGCGTAACGTAACCAATGTGTGATACTTTAACGGTATAAAGTTTTTCCTGCAGATTCTTAACTTCGTAAACACCCTCTGAATTAGTATAAGAAATATTACTTCCGGGAATGAAAACTATTGCACCCTGTATGACATTCCCTGATAATGAATCGAATACTTTTCCACTTAAAGTAATATTTTGTGAAAAAGAAAAATTAAGACTGAGTAAAACCAACAGGATGATCCGCATACTAATGTCTCTGTGATTTGAATTGCTTAACAAGCTCCGCCGGAGGTTTTTGAATTTTGTTAGTCATCAAATTGAGGAGGACACATTTTTGTTCTGCAAATGCTACTAAAGAATCATTAACTATGAATTCCGCTTTTAAAACCCAGATAACTCTGTCAAATCTTTCCAGCCGTATTTTACCGATTGGCTTATCATCTAAAGAAATTTGCCTTTTGTATTTAATGTCTGTCGAAGTGACAACAAGGTACTGATTTTCTTTCAGTAATTTATTTATAGATAAAAATTTCTCAAATAATTTTATCCTAAGATCCTCAAGCCATCTTACATAAACAGTATTATTCAGGTGTCCGGCTGCATCTATATCATACGGTTTTACGTCAAACTGAATTTCAGCAGAGAACAAATTATTATCGGACATAAAACCTTCCTAAATAAAAAATAAAAATAAATTGCAGCAGTAATATAAAGGCTTATCTTACCCTTTTCCACAGAAGGATTTTGACACTGGAAGAGTTAAATTATTTGAGAAAAGATTTTTATTATAGAATAGAATCAAGGGAAAATATCAAATCTCAAATGACAAATACCAAATAAATTTCCATAAGCAAATTCAAATTGTTGATTAGTATTTCGAGATTGATTTTTATTTATTATTTGGTTTTTGTTATTTGGAATTTGTTAATGGTTCTTCCAGTAATTAATCATCAACTTTTTTGCCGTCCAAATACTTCTTCTTCTTACTTCCCTCATAACTGTCAATTTGAAAGAGAACTCCCTCTAACTTGCCGTTAACAAGCGGTATTCGTTTGCTTGTTCTTAATCCGATTGATTTTCTTAATGCAGGATCACCAGTATAAATAAAAGCTGAAGTGCCTTTGCAATTTGTTTTTAAAAAATCGCCAAGTTCCTTATAAAGAATTTTTACATCGTCAATATTACCAAGACGAATTCCATATGGCGGATTTGTAATTAATGTTCCGTTCTCAAATTTATCAACATGCTCAAACGGACGACATTTCAATTCGACAGAATCAGCATAAGGAAGACGGGATAAATTATCTTTTGCAACTTCAAGTATTCTTTGTGACTTATCGCTGCCTGAAATAATTCCTTTTGACAGTGGACGAATTTTGGTATCACATTCAGCTTTTAATTTATTCCACAAATCTTTATCGAAGTCAGGCAGATTAAAAAAGCCGAAATTCTTCCGAAGTTTCTGAGCAGGAATTCTGCAATAATGCATTAAAGCTTCGCAAAGGATTGTTCCCGATCCGCACATTGGATCCCACAAAGTATTTTCACCATTCCATTTACTAATTCGAATAATAGCAGCGGCAAGAGTTTCCTGCATTGGAGCTTCACCTGCAAGTAAACGGTAACCTCTTTTATGCAATGATTCACCCGAAGTATCCAGACTTATCACTGCTTCATCTTTTTCAATATGAAGATTAAATCTTACATCAGGATTTACAGTATTAACACTTGGACGTTTGTCATATTTATTTCTGAAATAATCTGCAATTGCATCTTTCAAACGCTGCGAGGCAAAAAGAGAATTATTAATATTGCTCTTAGCAACTGAAGCACTGATAGAAAAAGTTTTTTCAACAGAAAGAAAATCTTCCCACTCTATTTGTGAGGCAGATTTATAAAGCACATTTGTATTATGACAATGAAATGATAATAACGGAGCAAGAACCCGTGAAAGTAGTCGTGACGTATAATTTATTTTATAGAGAGTTTTTTTATCGGCATCAAAATAAACACCTCTGTAAGCTGCTTTAGTGTTTGTTGCACCAAGCTCAATTAACTCCTGCTCACATAGTTCTTCCATCATTCCGGGAACTTGAGCAAAGAATCCTTTTGATTGATATTCATACATAAAAATATTCTCTAATCATCCTTTAAATATTTTCCGCATCCTGTAAATTCAGTGAAGATAGTATCGACTGATCTCTTTGCCTGCACTTTTACTGTATGAGTAAATTGTTCACCTGACATATTATCCTGGCAATCCATTGCCCGAACAATTACACTCAATTCACCGGCTTCAGTAATTGAATGGTAAAGTGTAACATCGGCATCCTCTGATCTGACTCCTTCAACTGGAGGAGTGCTAAGTTCCGAAATATCAGTTAGTGAGATGAATCGCATAGCTTTTTCAAAATCGATTTCAAGATACCAGAATGGCTCATCACCTCTTGCAATAAGATCAATTCCCTCTTCAAATTTTGTTCTGTAAATATCAGGCTTTTGCTCTACTATCTCTTCTTGTTCAATTTTCTCCTCATCAAGTACCGTCTTATTCTCTTTAGTTGATGAACATCCGATAATCAAAAAAAATAAAGATGTAGAAATTAATAATTTCAGCATAATGATAATCCTTGAAATTAATCCAAAATCAGTTGTTAAAAATTTTAATGATATGAAAGTTTCATTTAACACTCTATGAAAGATAATATTAAAAGAAGAATAAATGCCAAGTAGGAAAAAATTTTTAAAACATTTGTCTAAAATAAAGAGGACCTCTGATTAAGAGGTTGTCTCTAAATTGTCATTCCGATGAAGCGAAGCGACGAGGAATCTTAAAAGGAATTAAGATCTCTCACTACGTTCGAGATGACAGTAAAAGGCAGGTTGTTCAGAATAAGTCCGTTAGCTGACGAGCGGCTGTCCAAAAAACTCCTTCGGAGAAAAACCTTTACGAATTTTCAGACTTCTTCACGT
>CAWDOP010000002.1:0-665778 GCA_963804005.1 uncultured Ignavibacteriaceae bacterium
GTGTGGAGTCCACCTCTTAGGTGGCCTCCACATGTGGATGTTATATGGAGTTAGAACACAATAAATATTATCATCTTTACAACAGATCCAACAACAACGAAGATTTATTCAGAAATAGAGATAACTATTTATACTTCCTACTAAATACAGACGATAAATGGGAAATACATCGACACTTTAGCTTACTGTTTAATGCCAAATCATTTTCATTTTTTGGTGTTTGTTAAGTCACCCGAAACTGAAGAAAGAAAGGAATGTTTCGGAAAATTACTAAGCTCTTACACAAAAGCGATAAATAAATCTGCTTCTCAAGGGTTGGCAGTTTTTTTCAGCAGCATACAAAAACAAAGTTGTTAGAAGATCAGAATTATCTTTTGACAGCTATAGCTTATATTCATCAGAATCCACTTAGAAAGGGATTTGTAAAAAATATTGAGGAATGGGATTTTCAAGCTATCGAGATTACATCGGGTTAAGAAATGGGACATTGGTTGATAAGTCTTTTGTGAAAAGTAAGATAAACTCTGTTGATGCCTTTAAACTTTTTTCGGCTACAAAAGTCGAAAAGAATGATTTTATTTTCAATTTGGAGGCCACCTCTAAGGTGGACTCCAAATGAAGATAGGAATAGCATTCGGCGCAGGTGGTGCTCGTGGTATCGCTGATCTTTTGATGATTGAAGCTTTAGAAGAACTTGGAGTTAAACCTTCAGTCATTTCAGGTTCAAGTATTGGTGCAATCGTTGGAGCTTTTTTTCATGCCGCTGGTTTTGAAGCAAAGAAATGAGAGAATTATTCTTGATCAGTCATGTAATTTGCCAAAGTTATTCTGTTTTCGGTTTCTTTTAAAATCTGATATTGAAAACTTTTCACAATGTTTGATCCACAATTCATTAAATCAGGTTTTATCAAAGGAGAGAAATTTCATAAATTTATGAAAACTCATCTCAAGGTTAGTCGATTTGAAGATCTTGAGATTTCCTTAAAGATTGTTGCAACAGACTATTGGAGAAAAGAAGAAGTAGTTTTCGAAAAAGGTGATTTAATCACGCCCATCCGTGCGAGTTATTCTCTGCCCCGTATTATTCACACCAATAAAAATAAAAAATAGAATTTTAATTGACTGGAGGTGAATTGACTTCCATTCGATATTATAAAAAGTCAATGTGACATAACAATCGCAATAGATGTTACTGCCTTTAAAGCACATAACGAGAGCGAAATTCCGCCGAACTTTTGATTCTGTGTTTGCAACATACCAAACAATGCAAAATTCTATAATTAAAGAAAGATTAAAATTTATTAAACCGGATATCTGTATTAAACCTGAAATTTATGATGTTCGAGTCCTTGATTTTGTAGCTTAATCAATTCTTAAACAAGCACAGCCAGCTAAGGAAGAATTGAAACGGAAACTTTCAGATATGATAATTAAGAAAGAGAAGTAAAAGATTCTGATAAACTTTTGAGTTGTAAGTAATAAATAATATTGGAATTTTTGCTACGCAAATTTAATGGCGCCGGTTAACAGTTCAATACCCAACTCCGTCAGGTCCGGAAGGAAGCAGCGGTAAGTATCTGGATTGTGTAGCTGTGTGCCTTTTAATAACAAATAGGTAACAAATTAAAATTAATTTTATTCACTATTTTTCTGTTTTAATTATTTCATTCCTATTAACATTGCTTTTGCAGCACAATACGCAAGTATAAAAATAATTTCTAGTATTATAATGATAGAAACTATATGACGCCTAAATGTTTGCCAACTACTCCCTTTAATCCAAAAATAAAAGGTGATTCCAAATGCAGCGATTGATATAAATAAATGCCTGAACATAACTAAACCAGAGTATGTTTCGCTAATTATTTCTAATTGATGATTATTAAGTTCATTTGCTTCAAATAAATCGAATCTCTGACTTAGATTCTTCACTTAACCAAAACAAAAGTCTCTTCTAATGCAAGATTCATTGAATGTCCAATGATATATGATGTAAATACAATTACTATTCCTATATAAGGTAAATATTCTCTTTCCTTTCAAAAATTCAAGATTGTATTTACTTGTAATTGTTAGGAAGAAGAAGAAAAAGCTAGCAGATATACAAATCCAGGAATGATCAAGTACATCCAAGTAGTTATACTAACCAATTATTACCTCATTTTAATTTATATTTTTAAAAATATCTCTGGTGGAATGAGAGATATTAATTCTCCTTTAGATAATTTTGCCTTTCCGTTAAATCTTATTTTACAAATAGATGCAGGGCGGAAAATGTAATACACATCCATGGAGATGAAATAAAATTTGAGACATGGAAAGATAGATCTGGTTGATGTCCTACACAGGCGATATTTTCAACATTAGATGCGTTTAATATCTCAACTAGATTACTTGTCTTTACTCCGTTTGCAAGATGCTTGTCCTTTATCACTTCTTTACTGTAATTAAATATTTCAGCAATAATCTTACTGGTTTGAGTAGCTCTGGTCAAAGGTGAAGTAATTATTAAATCGAATCCCGGAACAATTCTTTTCCAGTATTCAACTGCAGAACGAAGCAGTTTATCGCCTTCAGATGTGAAAAGCGTCTACGTTCAAAATCTTTTTATTGGTATATTTCAGCTATACTGTGTCGTATTAGGTATAAGTTCATAATTATAATTTATAGTTTACGGTTATAACAGTTAAATATTGATGAAAGTCCATTAAGTCTTTATTCAACTCCAATCCTGCTTTGGAATTCATAATTTTATCCATTTCATCTTTCGAATGAACTCAGTTTCACAAAAGTAACTGAATTTTTTGTCAGCAAGAAGATTACTTTCAACTTCCGCGATAAAAATTTCTTTACCGGATAATTCAGAAAGTGTTTTTATTGTTTTTTCCTTGAAATGATTCAGGAAATTTTCATCAACAGGTTTATGAAGAAAAAATAAAATTTTATACATCAACAAACAAGTCTTAAATGTCTGAATAATGTTTTCGTAAATATCTAAATTACGAGCATAGGTAAATTTTGGAGCTTCCAGAATTAAAAGAAATATTTTTGTGCCGCAAGAATATTCATAAAAATTTACAAATTGTCTTCCAGATTCCTGCAAATCACTGTAACGAACAGGATGCTCATAGTTGTGTTTGTTTGTAAGGTTGAACTCCAAATACATTTCTGCCGAATTTCCGGCAGGAAGTTGAATTTAAAATATACTGGCACTGAGTCTTTCATTTATATATTTATTTCCCTTTAGTTCGTTCTTTAGATATTTGGTAATAGCAAAGTTATCAAATTCACGCCAGTCGCTGGAAAGATGAAGAGTATAATCTTTATTGGAGAATTCAGCTTTTTCGAGTTTCACTTCTTTCCCAGACAGAAGGATTTCAATAGAATTTCTATCCGTGATTTCTTGATATCGTTATTAATTCTAAGTTTGCTGATATGGTCAATTATAAAATTTTTTAAAATGATTATTGATACTTACATATTTACCTGTGGCAGAGTCGTAAATAAAATCATCCTCTTTAATTTTTAACGATGGAATATTTTCAGCGGTGAATGTAAGTTTAGTCTTATCCTTGCTAAATTGAGTGATCTTTAAGCTATGCCCATTCTTCGCGTTTTAAAACCCGTAGCTGATCGGAAATTCAAATTTGCCGCATTGCTTAGGATTTCATACAAAGACGTTCTTTTAATATTGATTGTATCTTTAGACTTAAATGATTCAACAATCACAGCGTAAGTATTATTATTAAAGTATTGAAATCCGAAAACTAAATGACCGTTAAGTGAGTTATCTTTTAACAACACATTCATCTTTTTATCT
This sequence comes from uncultured Ignavibacteriaceae bacterium, assembly GCA_963804005.1. Lineage (GTDB taxonomy): Bacteria > Bacteroidota > Ignavibacteria > Ignavibacteriales > Ignavibacteriaceae > JAGXRK01. The sequence continues at coordinate 3,821 of CAWDOP010000002.1, forward strand.
ATCACTGCAAAAAGATTAAAAGCAGGAATTCTTGATTCAAGTAAAAAGAGTATAAACCGTGCTATTATTGCCAAAAGTAACACTGTCGATAAATAAATTATTTGCCTCAATAAGTTTAGAATCTACGTCATCAAACAAAAACCCTAAAAGTGAAGTAGCAGAACTGTCTCCGTTAAGATATAAATTTGGTCAGCCGGCTAATTCCTGACCATTAAACTCGTATGGCTTTGGTTTTTCCTCACTGCAGCTCAACAGTAAAACGAAATTGAAACAAGGACAAATATTATTTCTCTGAATTTTGATTTCATTAGATTTTATTAATCGTGGTCAAAATATAATATTTATTTTTGATTTTTGAATTGAGCGTTTTATATTCACTTCAGTGAATTAACTATTATTTGGGAATTTAAGAAGAAAAATATTGAAAGCACTCCTTCAATCATTTTTATTTTTTCTGATATTCAATATAACAGTTCTGCCGCAAAATATTGAATATCCATCGATCATTCTTCAAGATATTAGCTTCAGATTGCAAGGTTCAGGTTATCCCGATACTATTCAAACTCTCAAGATAAAATTTGAAAACTCCGAAACAATTACTTCATTCAACATTTTGTTGGATGAGGGAAGTTTTGAGCACCTCTTACTGACCTTAAATTCAACCGGAAGCTTTAGAATTGTTAATGAAGCATATAACGAAGAAATTGGTAACACAAGAGCACTTCCAGGTTTGCTTAGCATTCTTCCCCCAGCCTTAGCAATATTATTAGCACTTATATTCAGACAAGTTCTCTTTTCATCTTTCGGAACATTCACCGGTGCATTTTTTATTTATAGTTATGATCCTCTTACAGCTTTTTTAAGAACTGCCGATGTTTACAGAATTAACGCATTAAAAGATAAATCTCATATGCAGGTAATTGTTTTTACGTTATTGTTTGGGGGAGTTATAGGTTTGATTTCTAAAAGCGGCGGTACCAGGGGAATTGCAAATAGCATTATCAATTTCGCAAAGAGCAGAAAATCAGGTTTATATTGTTCATGGTTAGCGGGTATAATAATTTTTTTTGATGATTATGCAAATTCACTTAGTAGTTGGAAACCTGATGAAACCTGTTACAGATAAACTTAAAATATCCCGTGCAAAACTAGCATTTATTGTTGATGCAACTGCAGCACCTATCGCAAGTATCTTTATCATAAGTTCGTGGATTGGATATGAAGTTCGGTTTAATTCAGGACGGTTTGCAGATGATCGGTTCAACCGAAAATGCTTACAGTGTTTTTATAGAAACAATTCCTTACAGGTTCTATCCCATTGCTGTATATTTTTTGTTTTCTTTTTGAGTTATACGCAGAGAGATTTCGGACCAATGTTTAAAGCGGAAATAAAAGCATAGAAGGAAACGATACATCGAAATTAGGTTAACTATCAACGATCTTACTTCTTCCAGCGAACTGTTTGGTAACGATAGATAAAGCAAAATGGTATAATGGCTTAATACCTATTTTAGTTTTAATTTTTGGTTCCATTGCTGGCTTAATTTATACCGGTTTAGATACGCTAACTCGAATGGTGTAATTGATTATTCAGTAAAGATAGTTATAGCTGCTTCGGATTCTTATCTTGCATTACTCTGGTCAAGTTTAATTGCTGCTTGCGTAGTTGCAGCGGTAATGATGACTTTTCAGAAAATTATGAATTTGAAAGATACATTGGATGCATGGTTTCTTGGTTTAGATCGATGTTTCTTGCTGTTGTCATTCTTACTTTAGCCTGGTCAATTGGTTCTATTACTCAGGATATGAGAACTGCTGATTATATTATTAGTCTTTAAGCGACTAGATCAGTCCATATTATCTGCCGGTTATTATTTTTATTGTTTGCGGACTTATAAGTTTTTCAACCGGAACAAGCTGGGGAACGATGGCAATAGTATTTCCTATTGTTATTCCAATGGCTTCATCAGTTTCGTAATGCGAAATTTATTCCTGTTGAAACACTATTATTTTGGTTGGAGTTATAAGTTCTGTGAGCCGGATGCGTTTGGGGAGATCATTGTTCACCGATTTCAGATACGACAATTCTTAGTTCGATGGCTTCAGAATGTGATCATAAGGACATGTTAGAACTCAATTACCTTATGCAATTATTGTAGCAATTGTAACAATCTTTTGGCGATATTCCAACGGCATTTGGATTGATCTCCTTATATTTCAATTGTAATAATATTGACATTCTTATCGGTGTGGTTTTACTTATTATTAGGTAATAAATAAAGTAATTTTACAAGTTTCATTATTTCAAAATGTCTGATTATAATTTCAGCTTTTTTATTGCCGATCAATTTTACTTATTTCTTTCTCAGTTGCACTTTATTCATTAATACGCTAAAGTTTAAGCAGTTTATGTACTCGTTCCAGGACCGATGCCTTTTATGTCTGTCAATTCGGTTTTTAAATTCTTGCATCTCGTCTTTTACGGTGAAAAGTTATTGCAAATCGATGAGCTTCATCTCTTATTTGTTGTAACAATTTTAAACCTGAAGATGTTTTGGGAATCATTGGGCTTCAGATTTATCCGGAAAAAAAACTTCTTCAAGTCTTTTTGCTAAACCGATTATTTTGTAATTGTTAATTCCAAGATAATCCAGAATTTCAACAGCACTGGAAAGCTGACCTTTGCCGCCATCAACCATAATAAGATCCGGGAATGGTTCATTTTTTTCGATCAGATCTTGTATATCTTCGTTCAATTACTTCCCGCATGCTTGAAAAATCATCAGGACCTTCAACGCTTTTAATAATGAATTTTCGGTATAAAGATTTTTTTGGTTTACCGTCTTCAAACACAACCATGCTTGCAACAGTATCGGTTCCTTGTAGATTGGAAATATCAAAACATTCAATTTTTTTTGGAAGATTTGTTAGTCTTAAATCTCTTTGGAGTGCTGCAACAGAATATGGTAGTTACCTGATTTTTCATTTTTTGAATTTGAATTTCTTTCAATTGCAGTATTGCATTTTCTTTGCACATTTTAATAAGGATTTAAGATTCGCCTCGTTTGGGGGATTATAAACTTTACTTTCTTTTCTGATTGAGAGTTAAGCCAATCAAGTAGAATTTGGGAATCAGCATGGTTCGGTTTCACAGATTATTTCCTTTGGAATTTCTCGTCATTCTCGGTATAGTAAAATTTTATTGCCGCTGAGTATATTTCTGGCAATTCTTCACCAATCTCGATTGATAGTTTCAGTTGTCTTTTACCTATTAGTTTTCCATTACGAATGTTAAAAACAGAACAAGAAGAATCTTTACCTTCAAAGGCTATTGCAAAAATATCGCGATCTTCAAAATCATCACTTACAACTTTTTGTTTCAATGAAATGCTTTTGAGTTGCTCAATCTTATCTCTTAGTTCAGCAGCTTTTTCGAATTTTAACTGCTCAACAGCTTGATTCATTTTATGTGTTAGATCTTTTATCAAATCATCAGTTCTTCCTTTTAACAATTTTACAACTTCCGAAACCATTTCATTGTATTCTTTTGGCTGAGATTAAACCTTCACAGGGTCCATCACATTTTTTTATGTGATAATCAAGACACACTTTAAATTTTTTCTGTTCAATTGCTTTTTCAGTAATATTATAATCGCAGCTCCTTATCTTAAAAATCTGATTGATCATTCTTAATGAAGCTTTCATACTTCTGACATCAGTGTAAGGTCCGAAATATTTTGAACCATCTTTGATTAACTTTTCTGGTGGGATACACCTGAGGGAAAAGCTCATTTGTAACTTTTATAAAAGGATAAGATTTATCGTCTTTAAGATTTATGTTGTAGCGAGGTTTTAATTCTTTAATAAGATTATTCTCAAGCATCAGAGCTTCGACTTCGCTGTCAGTTACAACTAGCTGAAAGTCAACAACTTTCTGGATCATTACCAGAGTTTTTGGGGAGGTGATATTAGTCTGGAAATATGATCTTACACGGCTTCTGAGATTTTTAGCTTTACCAACGTAAATCACTTTTCCGGATTTGTTTATGAATTGATAAACACCCGGACCGGAAGGAAGATTATTTAATTTATCTCTCAGTACTTCTGTCATTAATAATTCTTTAATTCAATATTTCTGAGAGAAATCTAATAATAAGAAAAACGATAAAAAAATAAATGAAAAGTTATTTAATAAGGACCATTTTTATTCTTGATGAATTACCTCCTTTCAATGTTAATTCACAAAAATATATGCCACTGCTTAATTTATATTTTGAAGCATCAAATTCAACTTCATATTTGCCTGCTGTCTGCTCTTCATTTACTATTGTTTGTATTTCTCGACCAAGTATGTCATAAACTTTAAGAGTAACATACCTTTCCCTCTGTCCCTCTTCCCGAATCGAGTTTGGGACAGGCTCTTGGTAAGTCGAAGATCCCTCTTGCGGGGGAGAGGAATTAAAGTGTGAGGTCGGAATTATGTATTTGATTTTTGTTGTTGGGTTAAATGGATTGGGATAGTTTTGAGTTAATTCAAAATTATTTAAAAGGTTTTCTTTGTTGTCTTTTACATCTGTCAGTTTTTTATACGAATAGATATAGACTTTGCCTTGTGGATTTTCTGTGTTTGGATAATTTGGGGCAAAGCTAATAATTTCATCAGAGCCATCCTTATTTAGATCTCCAACTATATAAATATATTGAGTTGAATATCTTAATGAGTCATCTACAATTATATCAGGATTTATATCAAAATTATCACTGCCAAAGTATACATTAATTTTTCTTTCATATCCTATAATGAAATCATCAAAACCATCACCATTTATATCTCCACCTGTATCAAGACTGTATCCGCTGATCTCAAGTGGTGGATTTAATAAGTCATTATAAATAAATACATAATCATATCCTCCTATACAAAAATCAATTATTTGATCACCATTTAGATTGCCAATATTCTTTATGATTTTGCCAAATTCGTACCATAGATTATTTGCAGTTAGGATGGTATCAAATTCAGTGTCCATTGGATTTCCACCGTAAAAGATATATACTTTGCTAGTGTCATACCCTGATAATCCGGCAATAGCACCAACAGCAATATCTTCAAAGCTGTCATTATTTATATCTCCAATGTTTGCAACACTACCCCCAAAAAAATCTTCTGATGAATTACTTGTAAATGTAATACTTCTATCAAACGAAATTGTGTCCCCTCCCCAGAACAAATAAACATAACCTATTCCAGTCGTCCAGTTATACGGTGAACTTATGGTAAAATCCTCATATCCATCTTTATTTAAATCACTAATCTCCTCAACTACACCGCCAAAAAAATCCCCAATCCAGGGTTCATAAAACTCTGCAACTGGAATAGTATCGACATTTTCTCCACCATAATACAAGAATACTTTACCCTTACTATAACCTAAATCTCCAAATAATCCGGAAATAGTAAAATCATCATAGCCATCACCATTTACATCGCCCACTTCAGAAGCATCACCAAGGTTGTTCAGATTATCGTATCCGGGGTAGTGAAATATCACATCGGGAATTAAATCCAGTGTTGCAGAACCTAAATAAAGCTGTGTTATACCCTGGTCACTTGTTGCATTTCCGGTTCTCCTGGAAATCATAAAATCATCGTAGCCGTCTCCGTTTACATCACCAATTCTATTTACACTGTTATTCTTTTATCGTAAGACTCGCCTGTAATTGTACCAATAAGGTAGAGGCTGTCTTGTGCTTTTGTACTTGGGAAGAAAAGATATAGTAGTAAAAGGATTGTCAAAAAATGCAGAGAGTAAGATGTAGTTTTCAAAATTTCCCCGGAAAAACCTGCATATAATTAAGAAATAGTTATGTCAATGTCAAGTAAATATCAACATAAGGTAATCAATAGTCTGAATTTTATCATATAATAATTTTTAATCGAAGTGTGTATTAAAATTTACTCCGGAAGAACTGTATTTTTAGAAATTACTGCAATGCCGGTTTCCGTAACAGTAAATTTTTTCTTATCGCCTTCAAGATCAAAACCAATTTCATAACCTTCGGGAATATTAACATTCTTATCAATTATAGCTCGTCTTATTCTTGCGTGTCTGCCTATGTTACAACTATTAAAAATAATTGAATCAGTGATGTATGAAAAGCTGTTTACTCTTACGTTAGGACCAAGCACGGATCTTTCAACCAAACCTCCAGATACAACGCATCCGTCGCATATAAGAGAGTTTAGTGTTCTACCGACTCTTTCACCTTCGTGTGAAACTGTTTTGCCCGGAGGATATTGGTACGGATAAGTTCTTATTGGCCAATCGAGATCATACATATTGAATTCTGGAGATATACTTATCAAATCCATTGTTGCTGCATAATAGCTGTCTAAAGTTCCTATATCTCTCCAATACGGCTGAGTTTTTTTGTTTTCGTCTTCAAATTTATAAGCAGAAATTTTAGCGTTAGACTTCACCATATAAGGAATTACATCCTGACCAAAATCGTGAGCCTTAATGCGTTTCGAATCCATTTCAAGTAACACTTCTCTGAGAACTGAAGCATTAAAAACATAAATTCCCATATTAACCAAAGAATAACCTTTCCTGTCGGGTATTTCCGGAGGATTCTCAGGTTTTTCAATAAACGATGTTACATTATACTTATCATCAACGCCGATAATTCCAAAACGACGTGCACCATCTTTTGGAATTTCAATGCAGGAGATAGACAAATCTGCTTTGGTATCAAGATGATTTTGTAAAAATTTAAGATAATCCATTTTGTATATGTGGTCACCGCCGAGAATCAAAACCCATTTTGCTTTTTTATCAGATAATAAATTAAGATTCTGATAAATGGCATTAGCAGTTCCAAGATACCAATCGTTGTTTAATTTTCTTTGTGGTGGAACAGAATAAATGAACTCACCAAGTTCAGGATTGAAAATACTCCATGCTTCGAACAAATGCATGTTAAGTGAATCGGATTTATATTGTGAAAAAACGTAGATTCTTCGTAATCCTGAATTAAGGCAATTGGAGAGTGAAAAATCAATTATTCTGTACTTTCCTCCGAAGGGAACAGAGGGTTTGCTTCTTACTTTCGTTAGAGGATGAAGTCTTTCCCCTTCACCTCCAGCAAGAATTACTGTAACTGTATCTCTTAATATTGAGGAACCGGGAATACTCATAACAACATCTTTTATTATTTTTATATAAAAATATATTGAATTAAAATTTGATTGGCAATCTCAGAACTGCTTAAATTGATTTTAGTCGTAAAAATATTTACTAAATAATTGTTAAGAGTTGATATTTACACAACGAAAACTTGCCGAAATGAAATATTTTATTTATTACGTATTATTTACTGCTCAGTTACCATGCAATAGTGCTTATAGTTTTGAGACCAACTATTCGAAAAACCTGAACGATGATTATATCTCCGATAATCAATTAAAGATTGATATACTTGAGTTATGATTTATTTATCGATATAGATGTAAAAGAAAATTCAATTACACGCTGAAATTTCTATTGTTGGACTCATCATTGATAAGACAATAAAATCAATTGATCTTAATTTTTATGATAAATTGAAAATCACTGAACTTAAACTGAATGGAATTCAAACAGGCTTTACACAAAAGGGGACTGCATTATTAATAAATTTTACTGAGTAAATGTAGATACATTTAATCTTTTCATTGCTTATGAAGGAAAACCAAAATCATTTGGTCCATATGGATTTGTTTTTGGTGAAGTTAATAATATCTCCTTAGTTTATACATTAAACCAACCAAATTATGCATATACCTGGTTTCCGTGTAATGATTTACCAAATGATAAAGCAATGCTTGAAATGAGAATCAGGAATACAAAAGAAAATATTTCTGTCTCTAACGGAAAATTAGTTAATGTTGTTGAAGATGAAACTCACAATACATATCATTGGAAGACTTATTATCCAATTTCAACTTACCTTATTTCTATTTATTCAGCACCTTATAAATATTTTTATGATCATATCCCTTTTAACAATGATACATTAAAGATAGAATATTACGTAATGCCCGAACATCTGGAAAATGCCAAAAAAGATTTTGCTGTTCACAATGATATGATAAAATTTTATTCCGATACTTTTGGTGAATATCCATTCATTAAAGAAAAATATGGTGTTGCAGAATTTTTGTGGAACTTTGGTGCAATGGAACACCAGACAATTACAGGAATGGGCTACATATTTGTTAGCGGTGATAATTTTTTTAGTGATGTCTATGCTCATGAGTTGGCTCATCAATGGTGGGGGAATGCTGTCGGTTTGAAAAGCTGGAAAGATATATGGCTTAATGAAGGTTTTGCAACATACTCCGAAGCCCTTTACGATGAATACAAATTTGGCAAAGATGCCTTACGATCGTTTATGCACAGTAAGTTTAATGAAAATTTTTCAGGAAAACTTTATGCTCCCGATGATCTGTTTAGTTCAACAGTCTATGATAAAGGTGCCTGGATTCTTCATATGTTAAGATTTGAAGTGGGAGATTCAATATTTTTTAATATTCTTAGAGATTACTACAACGAATTCAAATATGGCTCTGCTTCTATTTTTGATTTTAAGAACATAAGTGAAACAACTTCACAAAAAGACCTTACAAAATTCTTTGATCAGTGGATTTTTGAAAGTGATGATCAGATTAAAGCTGAGTATTCATATGTTGTATCAGAATTAAATGGGAAATATTCAATTGAAATAAGTATTGAGCAGGTTCAGGAAAGATATAAAGAATTTCACTTCCAACTTGAATTAAACATTGTTTTTGATGATAAAACGGACGAGGTTTTTACATCCTAATATTAACTTATCAATCAAAAAAATTAAATTTGAATCCGTCAAAAAACCTGTTGAGATAATTTTCGATCCTCATAATTGGCTTTTAGCAAGTTTCATAAAGAAATGAATGCAAATAAAATCAAGATTACACTAAATTATTGTTATTTCATTTATGATGCTGATTGCTTAATTTTTCCCATCAATAAAATCAGTTTAATGTGAGCAAAACGTATCTATTCATATCCGATATTCATTTAGGTCTTCAGTCAAAGGAAGAAGAGAAGGTCAAGGAAAGACTCCTTGTTAAGTTTCTTTCTTTTGCTAAAGATAACTGTGACGAATTATTTATTGTTGGTGATCTTTTCGATTATTGGTTTGAATACAAAAAAGTGTACCAAAAGGGATTTTTCCGGACTCTTACTGCTTTACAGGATATCACTGAAAACGGAGTAAAACTCCATTATTTTATTGGCAATCATGACTTTTTGCACCGTAATTTTTTCACTGAAGATATTGGTGCAATTTTGTATCCTGATCCGTCTGAATTTATACTAAATGGAAAAAAATTTTTTATTGGTCACGGTGACGGATTAGTTCAGAATGATTCAGGGTACAAAGTTTTAAAAGCAATTTTAAGAAATAAATTTTTACAAAAAGCATATTCAATAATTCATCCTGATTTAGGAGTTGCTTTAGCAAGCGGTACAAGTAAATCCAGTCGTGGATACACTTCTGTGAAAGACTACGGTGAAGGAGACGGATTACTTGAAGCAGCAAAGAAAAAAATTGATGAAGGATTTGATTATGTGCTTTTCGGACATTTGCATAAAAGACTTTTTATTAATCATAATCAAGGCTCTTACATAAATCTCGGTTCATGGCTTGATAAACCTTGTTACGGAAAATTTTCAAATTCAAATTTTGATATAATGGATTGGACTTAAATGGCTAAAAAGAAATATTCTGATTCAGATTTTAACGATTACTTCAACAGCTTTTCCAAAAAGAATAAAGGCGGAAGAAAAAGAAAAAGCAATAAAACATCGTTGGACCGTTTTATCAATTATTTTTGGATTCTTCCTTGTACTTTTAATTTATATCATAAGTGGACTACCATCACTTGAGGAATTGGAAAACCCGCGTCCTGTTTTAGCGAGTAAAGTATATTCTGCCGATGGAGAATTAATTGGTCAGTTTTTTATTGAGAACAGAATTGAAACATCATTAGACAGCCTGCCTCAACATCTGATTGATGCACTCATTGCAACCGAAGACAGAAATTTTTATGATCATTGGGGTGTTGATGTACCAAGATTTTTCAAGGCAATGATAAAAAATATTTTTTCTTTATCATTTAAAGAAGGTGCAAGCACCATTACGCAGCAGTTATCGAAAAATCTTTACAATCTTAAAAGCAGAAGAGAAAATAAACTTGATACTGCCGTAAGAAAAATAAGAGAATGGATAACAGCTATTCAAATTGAAAAGAATTTTACTAAAAAAGAAATTCTTGAGTTATATCTTAACGTTTCATATTTCGGAAAAAGTGCTTATGGTATTGAAAGTGCCGCACAGGTTTATTTCAGTAAAAAGGCTTCTGAACTTTCTCTTCCGGAATCTGCTGTATTCATAGCTTTATTAAAATCGCCGGAAGGTTATGATCCAGTTAAACGATATGATCGCGCAATTGAGCGTCGTAATCTTGTAATGCATAATATGGTTGTAACAGATATTCTTTCTCAATCAGATTATGATAAGTTAATAATGCAGCCAATAGTCTTAGGTTCAGAAAGAATTAGTGCAATGAGAACCGAAGCTCCGCATTTTATGGAATATGTAAGATTGCAAATGTCTGCAATGGCTGATAAATACGGATATGATCTATATCGCGATGGGTTAAATATTTATACCACTCTTGATATGAGCATGCAAAGAATAGCAAATCGTTCTGCTGCAAAACATCTGAAAGAATACCAGGAGTTATTTAACAAGAATTGGAAGTGGGATAGAAACAAAAGCCTGCTTACAAATCTTATTGATCGCGCAATAAAAGATTTACCTCAATATATTTCTGCTGATCAAAGCGAAAAAAGCTGCTATTTACAATCGCTTTAAATATGATAATAACTTTATAGATTCTGTTAAAGCTGCTGCAACCGCAATAGAAGTAGGATTTGTTGTTATTGATCCCAAGACCGGAAATATCAAAGCGCTCGTTGGTGGACAGCAATATGGAGTTTGGCAGAGGATTAAATCATGTTACAGGAATTAAACGTCAGCCCGGTTCCGCTTTCAAACCTTTTGTTTATACTGTAGCAATAGAGAACGGACTTTTTCCTGCATACACTGTTCTTAATCAAAGATTTGACTATAAGGGCTGGTCTCCATCAAATTCTGATGATGAATACAGCGGATATGAAACTTTAAGATGGGGCTTATCGCAGTCTATAAATGTAATTGCCGGAAGATTAACTATTAGCGAAATGGCACCCCCTAATCAGGTTGTAAAACTTGCTTCAAGAATGGGAATAAATTCTAAATTAGATTCTTATCCAGCGATCGCACTCGGTACTGTGGAATTAACCCCTTTAGAAATAACTTCTGCGTTAGGAACATTTCCTAACAAAGGAGTTCATGTAAATCCGATTTCTATATTGAAAATCGAAGATCGTAATGGAGTTATGATCGATGAGTTTGTACCCGAATATGTGCAGGCATTGAATCCGCAAACCGCTTCGATTATGGTTGATATGATGCAGGATGTTGTGAATTCTGGAACCGGTGCGGGAGTCAGAAGGTATTTTCAATTTCCGGCGGCAGGGAAAACCGGAACTACGCAGAAATTTTCCGATGCCTGGTTTGTGGGTTTTACTCCCGATCTTGTTGCGGGTGTTTGGGTCGGATTTGATGATCATCGTGTTAAGTTTACAAACTGGTATGGTCAGGGAGCAAAAGCCGCCTTACCAATCTGGGCAATGTTTATGCAGGGTGCTTACAAAGAATTAAATCTTCCTCTATCTTATTTTGAATTAGCTGATGGGGTAGAGAGAGTTGAATTTTGTAAAGAAACTATGGATTTAGGCGATTCCCGCATAGCCACTGAGAATTGTCCGGAGGTGGTTGTTGAAATTATCGATAAAAATAAAATGCCTCCAGAATGTGAATTACATACTGGTGGAAGAAGAAACAGAATAATTAATGAAAATCAAAGGGGTGACTCAAGGTGGTAAATTTAAAATTGCGAATTACGAATTAGGAATTTTGAATGGATGTAAAAATATATTCTTTTGGAAGTTTAAATTTGATCTGGATAGAAAACTTTTTGTATGATTCAAAATATTCTTCGAAATGTTTATTTTCACAGTACAGAAATAATAAAGATAAATTCTAAATTGTTCATTCTTAATTTTTCATTTTAATTAATTAGCCCGGATGGTGAAATTGGTAGACACGCTAGCTTCAGGAGCTAGTGCCGGTGACGGTGTGCAGGTTCAAGTCCTGTTCCGGGTACATTCATTTAACTTCAGAACGCTTCATTGAAAGACAAATAAAACTGCGTAATATTTTTACTAAACACAAAATCTAATCTTCCGTCAATTATGTGTTAGGGAATTACGGTAAGTCTGATTCCAATTGCATATGTAAACACGATGAACTATGACTGGATGGGAACTAATGGATTAACCCAGTTTACTGCTGCAGAAATTAAAGATTTCCCCTTCGTATTTTAATTATTACTTTCAACCCCCTCTTAAGTGAGGGGTTGAATTCTTAATTTTAGATCCAACTTATTCAAACCTCGAAATGAATCTCCTGACTTTATTCCACAGAAATCATTTTAATCATTCCATCAAATCCGGTTGTTATTATTTTGTTTTTTGAAAGCGGGGTAACAGTATTAATATAACCACTGCTTAATTTGTGAATCCATAATATCTCTCCGTTATCACTGTTTAAAGCATAAAGCTCACCGGTTTTTGTCGGATAGAAAATGATTCCTTCTTTTTCAACTATTTGAGCTGAACTTATATCGTAACCAAATCCTGCATCAGTAATCCAGATAGGTTCATGCAATTCTCTGCTTGCTGGCAGAGCAATAATTGAATCATTCATTGTTCTTACATATATCTGATTGCCATCTTTTGAAATTCCAATGGTTTCCCGAACCTGATATTTTTTTGTTCTCCATATTGTTTTTCCTGATGGAATATCAATAGCACTTAGCGTTCTATCGGGTGCTGTAAAGAATATTACACTGTCATTAGCAACAGGTTGGCAAACAGCAGGAGAATATAAGACACCGTTTATATCACCTTTCCATTTCCATAGCATATTACCGTTATTTTTGTCAAGACAATAAAAATGTTCGTCCCATGCACCGAAAAGAATTTTATCATTATAAACGAGAGGCTTTGTTTCAACAAATCCGTTCAATCCATCAAACTGCCAGAGAAGATTTCCATCCTCAATATTTATTGCACGAAAAACTCTGTCACTTCCACCGATATATACAATATCATTTTCAATAACAGGACAACCTAAAACTGCCGCATTAGTTTTATAATTCCATATAATATTTCCATTATCTGCATTCAGACAATAAACTGAACTATCACTGCTACCAAAAACAAGATAATCACTACTAATAGCGGGAGTTGAATAAATTGGTCCATTAGTTTGGAATATCCAGTTTACATTTCCATCTTCAATACTGAGAGAATAAATTTTTCCAGATGCATCTCCACAAATAACATTCCCTTCATAAATAACAGCAGAAGACCCGATTGTGTATCCAGTGTTGAATGACCAAACTTCTTTTATTTGCGGATATTTTTCATTTACGGAAAAATCAGGTCTTGATACTTCTTTATAGTTGGATTCATAATTTCTTTGTTGAAGTGGAAGTTGATGCCAAAGTGTTGTTGTCAGAGTTGGTATTCTTTCATAGAAATATATTGTGTCATTTAATACTTGAGAGATTGTATAACCTCCAACATTTTTATCAGCTCGCAAGTTACTTCTGCCCATAACACCGGAAACAGACTCAAAATCATAAATTCGGTTTCGGTGTCCGTGTCCAAACAAGGTAACCTGCGTATTAAATTTTTTTAATCGGTCAAGAACTTCATACCAGTTTGCAATGCTTTCATCAAGAGGATAATGTGTTATAAAAATTATTGGTTGATCTGGATCTGTCAATGATGATAGAACTGAATCGAGCCATCGAATATCTTCGGGAGCCCAAAAACCGTCAGCCATTCTCATTCTTGGTCCTTGGTGCAAACCGATGAATATGTATTTATTATATTCAAAAACAAAACGGTCATTTCCCCAGAGTTTTATAAAATCTGTTCCGCCTGATTCAGACCATTTACAATCGTGATTACCTGGAATTATATAATATGGTTTTTCAAGCTGATCCAGAATTTCTTTTGCAAGAGCTAATTCCTTCGATGAACCGATTTCAGTTATATCGCCTGAGATAATTGTAAAATCAATATCATCAAATGAGTTAATGTCATTAATGGAAATTCTTAGATCTTCTTCTGCAGTTGGAGAACCTATGTGAATATCACTTAACCAGGCAAACTTAAAGTCTGATTGAGAGAAAGAGAGTGAAGAAATTAAAAAAAGTAAAACAAAAAATTTTCTCATACTTATTTCTCTTTGTGAAATGTCATTCTCGTGGAAAAAGAAATTATAAATTGATCCAGTCAAATACTGAATTTCAGAAGTAATTAAACCATTTTTTCAACAAGCTTATCAAACTTTTCTTCAAACAATTTATGCATATGATTTAAATCATCTTTTTCAATCTTAACAATATCTTGAGTATTCATTACTGCTTGCTGTGGAGTTTTAATACCGGGAATAACCGTTGATACTCCTTCAACACTCAAAATAAAACTTAGATGCAAAGGAAGTTTTGCTGATTTTATATTTTTCAGATAAAGTCCAGACCTCATCAAGAGAATCAATCAATTCACTTAAAAATTCTGGAGGAAGACGAAAATATCTGTGATCGTTTTTATCAAATTGTTTTTCTTTATTGAACTTTCCGGTAAGCAATCCAAATTGAAGAGGAATTCTTGCAATAACTCCGTATTCATTTTCTTTAGATTTTTTTATCAGATTCATTGAACGCTGATTGATAATATTTAATACAAGTTGAAAACCATCGGCAAGATTTCTTTCAATTAAAAATTCTGCTTCGGGATAAGGATTAAAAGTGTTAAGTGAAATTCCCCAATAACGTATTTTGCCTTTTTCTTTAAGTTCGTGCATTGCATCAATGCAAGCACCCTCTTCCAAGTGATTTAACTTTGCGGAGTGTAACTGGTAGTAATCTATCTTATCTCGTTTCAGTCTTCTTAAACTTTCATCGCAGGATTTGAGAATGTGCTCTTTTGTATAATCAAGAAGTATTGTGTTATCTTCAACACGATGCCCGACTTTAGATGCAATAATTACATCCTCGCGATTGCCAAAAACTTTTCCGATAAGTTCTTCGCTATGACCGAATCCATAAAAATCAGCTGTGTCATAAAAATTTATTCCAAGATCGAAAGACTTTTTAAGAGCTTTTATTGAAGTATTGTCAACAACATCACCCCAGCCGATTGCAGTATCTCCAACCATTGCAGGACCACCGATTCCCCAGGCTCCAAATCCAATTTCACTTACTAAAAGATCAGTCTTGCCAAATTTTATATAATTCATAACAAATGAACACTTGATTGTAAATTAATAACTCACCTTACGCGAATTCATATTTTAGAATTGCCATGACCTTTAGGGGCTGTGTGAAAACTCCAACGCGACAATAAAACTCACTTTTAAAACAGAGCTAAATAGCCCCTTCTCTTTGCAAGAGAAGGGGTTGGGGATGAGTTCCTGCATTTGATAATCAATTTTAACACAGACTCTTTAGGTCGTGGATTAAAATTTAAATTTGAATTTCTGGCTAAAGCCCTTAGGTTTATCTAGTTTAATCTCCCCCCGACATAAATGTCGGGGCTATTCAAAAGTAGCCTCTACGAATCTTTTAAAAGATTATTTCATCAATAACATTTTCTTACTTTGTTTAAATTTATCTGTCATCAAAGTGTAGAAATAAACTCCACTTGATATTTTACTGGCGTCAAAATTTATTGAATAGCTTCCTGCATTTAAGTTATCATTAACCAGAGTTGTAACTTCTCTTCCAAGAATATCAGAAACTAATTATTTTTACATTTGATGCTTCAGGAATTGAAAATTTAATAACCGTTGCCGGATTAAATGGATTCGGATAATTCTGTTCAAGATTATATGTAACCGGAATACCGTCATCTTCCATTTCAACACCAACAGGATCGAATGATGCGATTCTTAAATCATCAAAATAATGTTTCCCAACCTGTACTTTGATTTCCCGGTACGTAAGTCATCTGGAAAGCTGTCAAAACGCAGTGGTGGAACAATAATTCCATCACCTATCCAGGAACCTGTTTCACCTAAACTTAGATCCCAGGTAACGAGTTTCCATCCAATCCAGTTAACATCATACCAGGGACTTACCTCAAAATTATTTGAACCGGGAACCGTAGTTTCCCTTACCGCAAACCTGAACTTATTATTGCTGCCGTCACCAAATAAATAAACTTGCAGCAAACCATTTGCATCGAAGGATGGTTGTGTTAAAGTAAAGTACTCTCTTATCAGCCAGGAACTTGCGTTAGTGTCCCACCCATATTCAAGTAACATAGAACGGTACTGGCAGTATTGAGATTTGTCACTGAAGTCGAAAGAGATATTTTAGTTAAATCAGGAATTACTCCAACGGTACTTCCGGAAGATGTTGGCTGCCACCAATTACCGATTCCGCCTTCAAAACTATCAATTGAAGTTCTGAGATTATAGTTTGAATCTCCGGTAGTAAAGTAATATTCAATCTGACTTGCTATTGGATTTCCGAACAAATCCTCTAAACCGGGGAGTAACCTTATTGTATAAGCTTCGTTTTCAACCAGAGCAGTAGTTATGAATAAATTCAGAACACTTCTGCCATTAACAACATAATGACGAATTATACCTGCTGCGTTTGTCTGAGTAGAATTTCTCACCACACTAAATTTACCAGATATTGTAGATGTATTTAACGCTTCATCGAAAGCTAAATTAATTACAGGTCTTACTTCAACTTCAGTTGCATTAGGGGAAGGGTAAACATCTACAATTTGTGGAGCAGAAGCATCCTGATATTCTGTTCTATGGAAAATGTTAATGGATCTCCTCCCACTGCCATCACCATTTCCATCAAAAGGATGACCATATTTATCAAGCGCACTTCCGGATATGGTAATATCATATTCAGTATTATAGGTGAAGTTAGATGTAGTGATGCTAACTGTGCAATCATTATTTGACCATGAATAAGTTGCTGTTGCTGAAGGATTATAACTTATACTGGACTCTAAAGAAGTTCTATCCATCGGTCTTGAAAAATTAATTACCAGATTATCGTTACCCGGATATAAACTATCTCCTTCTGCAGGTACTGTTGATAAAACTTTTGGGGGCATTTTAGATACTAGTTGAAGATCAGTAAAAGTAAAGAAAGTATCTTTTGGTGTTACATCAACTGTTAATGTATAATAACCCGGGGCATTAGCGATTAACTGATGTGTGCCGGGAGATACATTTTCGATAAAGTAAAATCCGTTTCTTAGCAATTCCGGATCTGTTGTGTATTTATAAAACAATGATTCATAAGTATCTGTGGTATATGTCTTTCCTTCAACTTCCACAGTGGCACCATTTAATTTTATGCCTGACTCAAAATCTGTTATAATTCCAGTAACAATTCCAACATAAGGACGGGAAATACTATGATATTTTAATATTGACCAGTAGAAAGTATATGCTTGAAGTTTTTTCTGTTCGGCGTTCATATTTAGTACGTTCTGAATAGGATTTGTGTGAAATCCAGCTTCACTTAGTTCTGCAGGCATTATAGTGTTTCTAAGAACAGAAAGATATGGGCACCAGGTTGTTGGCTGATAAAATGTACAATCACCAATTGAACCACGGACAGTATAGGTTCGCATCCCATTTGTAAGCAGCCCTATCATTATATCACTCATTGCTTTGCCGCCGTTTGGTATCTTTTCAGTCCAATCAATGTATTGACCCCAAAGCAATAATGTACTGTTTGTAGTTGGTGTACTTGAAGCATCACTATGTAACGAATGAAACCAGTTTGCTCCAAGTGCATTAGCCTCTGTACTTCGTTGTGTTAAAGAAACATCTTCAATATCATCTTCACGGCTAAGATAAACAGTATCAATATCAGTCCAATCTAGTAACATTTGTCTGAGATTTAATGCAACTCTAACATTTTTTTCAGCTTCAGAGTAACCGTAAATTCCCATATTCTCAAATTGGCTGTGACCAGGATCGACATAAATATTCCAACCCGAAAGACCGGTTATGGTTTGTGACTGCAGATTAACAGGGATAAAGAATAAGATTATGATTAAGAGTAAGAATATAGAATTGTTCTTTTTAAATACTTTTTTATGCATTGTAAAACTCCCGTTATTCAATATTTGATAAATAAATTGAACCATCATCAAACGATTCGTACGTAATTGTTTTACCGTCAGGTGAGATAGATGGATTCATCTCGATAGAATCAGTTGTATTAGTTAGATTTCTTTTATTTGTGCCATCAGCGTTTATTATGAAAATATCGGAAGCAGTGTATGTGTGTCCGTCATCTTCTGTAATCATATAAACTAAACTCTTGCTGTCAGCAGACCATTTTGGATTGTAACCAATATCAAGATCAATTAAATCTGTTCCATCAATGTTCATTATAAAAAGATTTCCGCCGTAAACTTCAAAAGCTATTTTTGAACCATCTGGTGAGGCTGTAACATTAAGATATTTTTTACCTTTTAAGGGTTCGAGAGTTTTTACTTCTGAATTGGCAATATCTTCTACAATTATTTTATCATAAGTTGTGTAAACAACAATAGCATTTTGTCTTTCCAGAATAGACTGTTCCTTACCAGACTGAAAAACCTTTAAACCGTCTTTTTGCGGTAGAAGAACCTTATCATTTCCCGAAGACCATTGAGGTAAATAAGGCATATTACTTGTCTCTTCTGAAATTTGTACTGATTTTCCTGAAGCGACATCAAAAACTTTTAGTGACATATATCCGCGGGTTCCATCATATCTGGTAACTCTGCTTAAAATGCTTTTGGAATCTGAAGACCATTTGAAAGCATAACCGGCAGAAATTTCATCTGATAATTGAGAAATAGATCCATCCGCTAAATTGTAAATATAAAGTCCGACATAGTTGGATTTTGTAAAAGCGATCATTGTCCCATCGGGAGAATAGACCGGATTCATGCTTATGTCATCCAGGCTTCCTGTTAACCAAACTGAATTATTGTCTTGAGCTAACAACAAAATTGGCAGACTAAAGAAAAGAATAAATAGAAGAAAAACAATTTTTTTCATTTTATGTCCTGATAATTCTTGATCAAAAAAAATAATTTTTAGCACGATGGACTATGCGTCCATTTATGTATAATAGTGATGCAAAAGATATGAAAAATATTTTTTATATACAGTCTATTTTATTATAAATCGCTGCAGTATTTTTGAAATGAGATAAACTAAAAAGAATAAAAGGAAGTAGAATGATAAGACAGATAAGTGTTTTTATGCCTTTAGGTGACAAAAAGGAAAACAATAAAACAATTCAAAGGTTAAGTTCAAATCCATTAGTAAAAGAAATTTTTCTGGTTTCATCTGAAGAAGAGAATTATACTTTTGATAAAGCGAAAATAATTCAAAGTGACTTTTTTAAGAGCAGTAAAACCGTTGAATTAATTGCCAAACATTCGGATTCAAAATTTACATTGATCATTCAAAGCGATAAAACAATAAATCCAGGCAAATTTTCTCTTGAAAGATTTGTCCAGGTTGCTGAAAGTACATCAGCAGGATTAGTTTATTCTGATTATTATGAAGAAGAAAAGGGAAGTTTACAAATACATCCTGTTATAGATTATCAGCAGGGAAGTTTGCGCGATGATTTTGATTTCGGTGAAGTAATTTTGTTCAGAACAGACGCAATTAAAGAAGCAGCCAAAAAAATAACAGAGAAATATAATCACGCCGGAATGTACGATCTTAGACTTAAAGTATCTCAAAAATATCCTTTAATAAGAATTCCGGAATATCTTTACACGGTTGAAGTAAAAGAAGATGTGGGCTCGGAAGAAAAACATTTCAGCTATGTTGATCCTAAGAACAGGCAAGTCCAGATTGAAATGGAAAAAGCCGTTACGCAGCATCTTAAAGATATTGGAGCATTTCTTCAGCCTCCGTTTAAAGAGATAGATTTTAACAAATCAGAAAAGTTTGAGTTTGAAGCAAGTGTTATTATACCGGTAAGAAATCGGGTAAAGACTATTGGCGATGCAATTGATTCTGTATTAAAACAAGAAACTAATTTTAAGTTCAACCTGATTGTTGTTGATAATCATTCAACAGACGGGACAACGGAAGTAATAAAAGAAAAATCGAAAAAGAATGTTTTAGTTATTCATATAATCCCCGAAAGAAAAGATCTTGGTATTGGCGGATGCTGGAATGAAGCTGTGCATCATGCAAAATGCGGAAAATTTGCCATACAATTAGACAGTGATGACATTTACGCTGATAAAAATACAATTCAAACAATAGTTGATACTTTTCATAAAGAAAAATGTGCAATGGTAATCGGCTCTTATAATTTAACCGATATTGATCTTAACGAACTTCCACCGGGATTGATTGACCATAAAGAATGGACAGATGACAATGGACCAAACAACGTTTTAAGAATAAACGGACTCGGCGCACCGAGAGCTTTTTATACACCTGTCTTAAGAGAGATAAAAATTCCAAATGTATCTTATGGTGAAGATTATGGAGTTGGTATAGCCATTTCCCGCAACTATAAAATCGGGCGAATCTATCATTCAATTTATCTTTGCAGACGATGGGAAGGAAATTCCGATGCAAAGCTCGATATAGTAAAAATGAACTCTAATAATCTTTATAAAGACAGATTAAGAACTTTTGAATTAAATGCAAGAGTTTTAAAAAATATTTATTAAATAAAGGTTTTTTTGCTAATTATTAAATATTGTTGGTTTATTGACTTTAACAGTGGAATTAATTACTTTTTTATGTGAAAAATTTAATCAATTTGATAATTGATTAAATTAAATAATTGTTGATAAAACGAGTGGAGTAACCACTCAATATCGAATATTCCCGCTATATTCGAGACTAGTTTATATAGGAGTTAAGGGATTATGAAAAAATTGCTACTCTTTTTTCTATTAACCACACTTTTCATTTCTATACCTGTTTTTTCTCAAGTCGGAAAAATTAATGGTGTTATTCGGGATGCACAGACAGGGGAAGCTCTTATCGGAGCCAACATCATTGTTGAAGGAACAACTATAGGTGCTGCCACAAATGTTGATGGCTTTTACGTAATAACAAATGTTCCTCCCGGAACCTTCAACCTAAGAGCATCTATGGTTGGTTACACGCAGCAGGTAATTCAGAATGTTAGGATTATCATCGATTTAACAACTGAAATAAATGTCAATCTTTCATCTGAAACAATTGGTATTGAGGAAGTTGTGGTTATTGCGACAATACCCGTTGTTCGTCAGGACGTTTCCTCAAGTGTTGTAAACCTTAACATAAAGGAAATTGAAAATCTTCCCGTTGTTAGTGTTAGCCGTGTAATCGGGCTTCAGGCCGGTGTTCAGGGTTTAACGGTAAGAGGTGGTGCAAGTGATCAAACTGCATTTGTTGTCAACGGTATTACGCTTCGTGATGAAAGAGATAACACGCCTTATACAGGAATAAGCTTTACTTCGATTGAAGAATTGCAGATTCAAACAGGCGGTTTCAATGCTGAATATGGAAACATCAGATCAGGTCTTATTAATGTAGTTACTAAAGAGGGTAAGAAAGACAAATATAATTTTTCAATGCTTGGTAGATATAGACCGCAAGGGAGAAAACATTTTGGTGATGCCGCTAACTCTGTCAATTCTTATTGGATCAGACCATATGTTGATGATGATGTTGCTTGGACCGGGACAGATAATGGTAATTGGGATATCTACACAATAAGACAATATCAAAATTTTATAGGGGGTTGGAATAAAGTCTCGGAAACCTTACTGGGCGATGACAATCCAAATAATGACTTAACCCCAGAAGCAGCTCAGAGATTATTCTTATGGCAGCATAGAAAGCAGTTGGATATTGATGATTATGATTATGATCTTGATATGAGTTTTAGTGGACCCGTACCTTACGGTGAGGAACTAGGTAACTTAAGATTTGCAACGTCATATCGTCAATCGAGAAGTATGTATTTTATACCTCTTTCCGATGACGCATATAGAGATTACAATGGAACATTAAAGATTACTTCTGATGTTGGTCAGGGTATGAAACTTTCTGTTGAAGGTTTAATTGGTAAACAAACAGGTACAAACTCCAGCCGTTCTGGTGGACCAGGATTATATACGTCTTCTTCCGGTATTGCAGAGGATATCGATGTTAGGGCAGGTGCTAGTTATTTAGATGCCAGAATATATTCTACAGATTATTGGAACCCATCTACGATTTATACAAATATGCAAGGTTTCAAATTTACACATGCAGTTAGTTCAAATACTTTTTATGAAGTAATTGGAAGCCGCGTTGCTTTTGAATATTCTACCAATCCGGGTTCTCCGAGATATGATTATGAATATGATGAAAATGGTGTAATTACAGGTTTTTCAGATGTAACTGATACTTCAGCTGGTGTTTTCATTGGCGGAATATTCTACGACATGGCTCCTTTCGGATATTATAGTGGAGCTGGTGGCGGTATTGGTTCTACTATGAATATGGGACTTGGTTATAGCAACTCAAGAGACTCGAGCAGACTGAATACTTACACTTTAAGATTCGATTACGCCAGCCAGGTTGATAAAAATAATTATGTAAAAACAGGTTTCGAATTTATATATACTGAAAATCTGGTAAACTATGCGTTGATTGAACCATCTTTACCAACAAGCAATTCAATTTCTTCCTGGTCAAAGTTCCCTATAAAATTAGGATTATATGCTCAGGATAAATTAGAATTCGAAGGTATGATTGCTAACTTAGGATTAAGATTAGATATTTCGGATCCGGGTGGTGATTGGTATGTATTTGATCATTATAACTCCGCTCTTTCAGGAGCCGAAACAGCTAATATAGATGTTCTTCTTGAAAAGGAACCTGTTAAGACTCAGGTTAATCTGAGTCCCCGACTCGGCATTGCTTTCCCAATATCAGTTAATAGCAAACTTTACTTTAATTATGGTCATTTCAGATCGTCACCCGCTCCTGAAAATTTATTCTTACTCAGGCTTAGCTCGGCATTCCAGAATGTAACCAGAATAGCAGATCCTTCTGTTGATCTTCCTAAAACCATTGCTTATGAATTAGGCTTTGAACAAAACTTATTTGATCAGTTTTTATTGGGCATTAAGGGCTATTATAAAGATGTTACTAATCAGCCCAGATTAGTAAGATATACAAGCCGTGATAACAGTGTGAATTATCAGATTAATGAACCCAATAACTATGCAGATATCCGCGGCTTTGAAATTGATTTAAGAAAAAACAGGGGTGAATGGGTAACAGGCTTCATAAATTATACTTACATGGTAACGAGCTATGGATATTTTGGCTTGGGTTCATATCCTGAAAATCCAGCATCGCTAAGAGAGATTGAAAGCAACACACGTGCTCTGTATCAGGAAAAACCTGTTCCACAGCCTTATGCAAGAGCAAGTATAGATTTCTTTTCACCTGTTGGTTGGGGTCCTGAGTTAGGTGGAATTAAAATTTTAGATCAGCTGAGATTAAACATTCTAGCTAACTGGTCTTCCGGCAGATATTTTTCATGGACTGGTCCTGGAGGCACCATACCCGGCCATGAATATAATATTCAGTGGGCAGATTTCTTTAATGTTGATCTTCGACTAAGTAAAACACTCAATTTAGGTCCTGTTGATCTCGAGTTATTCATGGATGTTATAAATGTATTTAACATTAAGTATATGAGTTACAGAGCCGGTTTCGTTGATGGAAACGACTGGGACTATTATATGAAGTCGCTGCATCTTCCTGAGTATTTTACTAACGAATTTGGTTATGGTAATATTCCCGGCGACGATGCACCCGGTATTTACAGAGATAGCGATACTCCGTACCAGCCATTAGAATATGCAAGAGATATCAGTTTGGTTACTAGTCCGAATCAGATTGCATATTACTATGATGCCCTTTCAGGCACATATTTTCAATGGAGCGGTGATGAATGGTCGCAGGTTAGTGATTCCAGAATTGAAGAAGTCCTTGATACAAAAGCCTATATTGATATGCCTAATTTGCATTATACAGCTTTCCTTAATCCAAGAGACTTTTATTTTGGACTAAAATTCAATATTAATTTATAGTAATAGTCAGAATTTATAACCGAGGCAATAATGAGACTAAAATTAGTAAATAAAGTGATTTTCAATTTCATTGCGATTTCAGTTTTAAGCTTACTGCTATTTAATCCTGAGTCAAAAGCACAATATAAAAATGTGTGGATGTCTGTTGGTTCTCTGCATAACTGGTATTCTGAAATTGGCTGTGAAATAGAAGAAGGTTTTGTTGTAAGACAACAATACGGTATGCAGTGGCCTGCAATTTATCGCTATCAGGATATGCAGGCTGCAAGAGGTTTATGGATTGGTGCCAAAAATTTTACTGATGAAGAAGGCAGGAATTTTACATATAAAGTTGTAACGGTTGGGCCAAGAAATCCAGCATTTTTTGCAGTTTATCCTGTCAAAATGGATATGATTGGAAAGTTTGAACCTACTGCCGTTTCTGTTGATGGCAATTTATCGTATCAGAAAGATGTAGTCTTTACTGAAGAATTTGATCCTGATTTGATTGCTGATAGAATGATACATAATGTGATTAATACCCAGCTTGGCGTTACAATGGATAGAAAAATATTCCAGTTTGGTCATCCTCAGCATGATAATTACATTGTGTACGAATACACATTTACAAACACAGGCAATACTGATGCCGATGATGATATCGAATTGCCCAGTAATTCAATTCAGGATATGTATGCATTCTGGACTTTCAGAAATGCTGTTAATCAATCAGTTCGTTATGTATTTGGCAATCCAGTGGGGTGGGGTAAAAATACCATGAATGATGCAAGGGGCGACGGACCAATTAATTCTGCAAGTGATCCTTCTAATGAACAATTCAGAGCAATGTTTTCATGGCATGGGTACTTTCCCGATAAGGTTCAACCATACGACAACATTGGCGGGCCAATCTGGAATTTGTCTGGAGATGCGCTTACTTATAATACACCCGATGATACAATCGGAAGATTGGGAGGGGCTCAATTTCTTGGTACTGTTACACTTCATGCCGATGTTTCTGCCACAGATAAGTCTGATGATCAAGCACAGCCGTCAACAACTTTCTGGTGTGATAGTGATAATAATGAGTTTCAAGCTGGTGATAATGCTCTTAATGAAGAAGAGATGTCCACAAAGTACAATGATTTTATGTCTATTGGTCATCAACCCACAAGGCATGCTAATCTTGTAGAACCAAGTGGAGATTTTGCCACGCAAACTGCTAATGCAAATGTATTTGCTCCCACATCAGGTGGTACTTCTTATAATGTTGCTTATGGTCCTTATACTTTAGCTTTCGGTGAAAGCATACGTATAGTTGTTGCTGAAGCTGCAGCAGGTATGAGCAGAGCCGAACAAATAAGAATTGGAAAACTTTTTAAGGCAGGAACTATGACTGCTTATGCTAAAAATACTGAAGTAATTAATCAGGGACGTGATTCGTTGTTCAATACTTTCAGAAATGCTATTTCTAATTTTCAGTCGGGTTGGAATATTCCGCAGCCTCCAAGACCACCGGTTACTTTTGATATTAACTCTGGTGGTGATAGAATATCATTAAGCTGGACACTGGATGGTTCAGATCCAAATCCACCTGTTGGTTTTAAGGTCTATAGGGCTCTTGGAGATTATGATAAAGATTACGAATTGATCACCACTTTAGGAGCGGGAGCAACTAGCTACGATGATCTTACTCTGGTTAGAGGATTTAATTATTTCTATTATATGGTATGTGTTGGTTCAGACGGATTGGAAAGCAGCAGATATTATACTCAAGCTTATGATCCGGCAAATCTTAAAAGACCCGCCGGCAAGAGTTTAAGTGATATTAGAATAGTACCTAATCCATTTATAGTAAATTCTCCCGGTCAATTAGCTTTTCCGGGTACATTGGATTATGATAAAATTGCTTTTTATAATATTCCCGGCAATTGTACTATAAGTATTTATACAGAATTAGGTGAATTAATAAAAACCATAGAACACACGGACGGAAGCGGTGATGAATTCTGGTATTCAGTTACTTCTTCCAATCAGATAGTTGTTAGCGGCATTTACATTGCTGTTATCACAGATAATAGTACCGGTGATAAGCATATAGCAAAATTTGCTGTAATAAGGTAGGTTAAAATGTTTTTAATATCTCAGTTAAAAAGGCTATTAAAATGAAAAATATTTTATTATCAATTTTTGGAATAGCGATCCTTCTTTTAACCGGTTGTGATTATTTTGAGAACAGCGATACTCTTGATAGCACAACGGTTGAAATAAATATTTCCGGTTTACCCGCTATTCCTGATTCAATGACATATGTTGCCTGGTTTGATAATGAAGACAGTAAAATCGATTCAGTAAAGATACATTCTGCTGATGCCGTTGACGGCAAATTCTATTATAAATCTGAAATGCTGCTTAGTGATATCCAGCAAGCGCAGTTATTCTGGCTTACAATTGAAGAAGAAAACGCGGTGAATGATTCAACATTTAATATCAGCAATCGGATAGTTCTTGGTGGCAGATTTGCATTAGGCGGATGTAATTTAGCCATTGGAGAAAAGGCTCTTTCCTTCGATAATTACTCCGTTACTTTTAATTTATTAACGCCTACCGATGGACCAAATCTGAATGAAACTAGTGGAGTTTGGTTTGTTGAAATAGATACGGCAGGCGAATTCTCTACAGGATTAAATATACCGGAATTATACGGTGGCTGGATTTATGAAGGATGGGTTGAGGTCAACGGTGAGTATCTCTCAACAGGCAGATTTGAAAGTACTGTGGGTGCCGACCTTAGCAAATTATACGGTGAATCCGGAACCGGACTTCCTTATCCTGGCGAGGATTTCCTGACAAATGCACCGCAGGATGTAACATTCCCGCTTGATCTGTCAGGTAAAATGATTTACATAAGTGCTGAACTTAATGATGGCAGAAATTATGGTACAGCTCCTTATATCATTCTGTTTGAAGCCACTGTTCCGGTTAATGCTGAAACAAGAGTTGCATACGAAATGGTAAATGCTGTTCCTAATCTACCATTTGGTAATGCTGTTATTAAAGTAGATTTAGTTAAGTAAATGAATGAAGTCATTCGTGTAAAATTAGAAAAGAAATAGGTATTTACATGAAAAAAATTAGTTTACTATTAGTTGTTATAATCCTTGCTGCTGTTGTTCATAATGATGTAATAGCTCAGGAGAATCAAAAACTTGCTCAAGCAGGTTTGAAGTTCCTAAGTGTATCGCTCGATCCGCGTTCAAGCGGTATGAGTGATGCTGTAACTTCCCTGATGGCAAATTCAACATCGATGCTCTATAATCCTTCTACTATGGCTGAGATGCAGGGAATAAGCGACTTCTCATTCGGAACCACCAGATGGATTGCGGATATCAATTACATTTATGGAACTGCAGCTCTGAATCTGTTTGATGGAGATTATGGAATATTCGGTTTGTCATTAGTTGCCGTTGATTACGGTGAATTTTTAGGAACCATTGTTGCTCCTACTGATGACGGATATCTTGACGTAGGAACCTTCAAGCCAACTGCTATGGCATTTGGAATAGGATATGCAAAAAAACTATCCGAAAAATTTATGGTTGGCGGTAATATTAAATATGTCCGTCAATCGATGGGAACTGCAGTTGTTGGTTTTGATCCTACGGGCGGAAGAGAGGTTGAAGATTTCAAAGTTGATGCAGCTGCTTTTGATTTTGGTATTCTGTACCATACCGGATTTAAGAGTCTTAATTTCGGAATGAGCATTCGCAACTTTTCTACCGAGATTAGATACAAAGATGAAGGATTTCAGCTTCCATTAACATTTCGTATCGGTATGTCAATCAATGCTATGGATTTAACCAGTATCGATCCGGATATGCACTCGCTTCTGGTTGCTGCTGATGCTTCTCATTTAAGGGATTATCCTGAGCAGGTATCACTGGGTTTGGAATATACCTTTATGAAAACTTTTTCTGTACGAAGTGGATATACATTTCCTACAGATGAGCAGGAATTCAGTGCCGGTGTAGGTTTCAGACAGCATTTTTCAGATTTCAAATTTGCAGTTGATTATTCTTATACTCCGTTTGGAATATTCAGCGATGTTCATAGAGTATCAATCAATATTGGTTATTAATCATTTTATCATAGAGAAGAACATGATGAAAAAGTTTTACAAATTCAGTCATTTTATTTTTAGCATCAGTTTAATATTCATAATCGGTTGTGGCGATGATCCAGATCCTGGTTTATTCCCGACTTACGTTAGTGAAGATAAACCTGCGCCGATCATTAGTTCCATTGATTCTGATAAGGAAGCTTTGGCCGGAATAACAATTATAACATTGAATGGACAAAATTTTTCTGCAAATCCTGATGAAAACCGCGTCTATTTTAATGGAGTAAGAGGAGAAACTATTAGCTCAACTACAACCAGTGTTCTTGTAAAAGTTCCCTTGGTTGTTGGAGATTCAGTTCAGGTTAAAGTATCTACCTTTAAAGTAGAAAATTTCAGTAATGTTTTTATTTACAAGATTCTCGCAGGAGTGGAGGAGTATTATCCATTTACTCCTAACGACGGTCAGTATCCCTGGGCTATAACTTTTGATTTAGCCGGTAATATGCTTGTTTCTGTTGAAAACAAATTAGTTCCAATTAAGCCTGAATTTGCTGGAATTAAATTGGTTACTCCTCAAAGAGAATTGCAGGATTTTATCCCTAAAGGTACAGAAACAAAATGGGATGCATTAAGAATTTTTAGCAATGGTGATGTTTATGGTTCTAAAAGTATTAGAGGTATCTGGAAAATGCGAGAAGGAGTAGTACCTACGAATCAGCCCTGGGTTGCTCCAACAGCAGGAAGTTTAAAAGATTTTGATTTTGATCAAAGTACAAATCTTTGGGCTGTCGGGGGTAATAGTTTTATATTTAAAATAAAGCAAGATTCATCTGTTACACAGTATCCCTTCGTTGCAACATTAAGAGCAGTTCGTGTCTTCCAGAATCATCTTTATGTGGCTGGTTTAAAGTCCGGAATTGAAGGAGTGTGGAAGATACCGATTAATGTATACGGTGATCTTGGAACTGAAGAGTTATATTTCAGTTTAACAGATAATTATCCGGGAGTTAAAACTAATACTATGACTTTTTCGCAGGATGGTGACTTGTTCCTTGGAACAAATAAAAATCCTGATCCGGTTATCATAGTGCATCTAAACGGAGTATCATCTGAACTTTTATACCCGGGTGTTATTAAAGCTCGTGAGATACTTACGATGTACTGGCCCCAGGGGAATAATTTGTTTATGACAAGGGCAGAATACAAAGACGGTCTTACAGTTATATATAATCAAACTGTATTCCGGATTGATATTCAAAAACCCGGTGCTGTTTATTATAATCAATAAAATAAAATAATTATATTTAGTCTGGAATGACTAATCAAATAATCACAATAAATAAGGAGAACTTGGTATGAAAAAATTGGTAACGTTAGTTTCGATGTTTGTTCTGTTTGCAGTCGGTACTGCATTCTCACAAGGTTGGACCAATCTGGGAGCCTTCCCAAATGATGCCTACGCCGGGAACGGAGGACACGCAGTTGCTGTCGATCCAGATGGTAAAGTTTGGATGGGTAACTATTATAATGTTGCTGGCGATACTATTTTCAATGGAACTGCGTGGGTTGCAACAAGAGCAATATATGTTTTTAATGCAGATGGATCACCTGCTTCATTTTCACCAAATTAACTATTACAGTTGGTGGTGTAACCGATCACAATGTGGAATACCGGAAGAGGTTTAAAGACGGATCTGATGGTAATGTTGTTGCGGGGCTTTTATGATGCGGTTTATAGAATTAATTATACTGACCGGTGAAAGTATTGGCAAAGTTATTCCAGTTCGGCTTAATGGTGTTACAGCGTGTGCAGTTGATGGAACCAATCGTGTATTTACTGCTCATGTTGCTCCCGGTAGTCCCATAACTGAGTTTTCTCCTACATTTGACCTACTTAGTGTCGTAACTCCAGCTTCGTTGGTTATGCCCGTAATTTTGAAGTATCTGCTGATGGAAATACGGTTTATTGGACTGGATATACCAATCATTGTGTCCTTATTTTTCCAGAGCTGATGAGTTCTCGGATTGGAGTGTTACTCCTGACACCATGGCTCAGGGTTTTGATTGCGAATCTATCGTATGGTCACCCGATGGGAAATATTTGTGGATTTCTGCTGGTTCATACATGATTTAGCCTAATGTTATCCCGGCGTATGAACCATATTATACTACCGGTGCTCATTATGCATTTGATATGTCAACGGGAGAAATTGTTGACAGTTTGATCTGGCAGTTTAATGTTCCGGCAAATGTAAATGAAAGAAATCGTGGTATAGCTTTCAGTCCGGATTACAGCTATGCTTATGTTACCTGTTTTGGAGCAAATGCCTGGTCGCTATTCAGAAATTCGAAAATCCAAATTGGACTAGTGTTGATGAAGAAGGACAAGTTGTTGTAAACGGATATAAACTCTCACAGAATTATCCAAATCCGTTTAACCCGTCAACTACTATTTCATTTGAGCTTCCAAACAGCGGATTTGTAACTCTGAAGGTTTATGATATGCTGGGCAGGGAAGTAGAGGTTTTAGTTGACAGAGAAATGGCAAGCGGTTCTCACTCAGTTAATTTCAATGCAGCTAATCTTGCTTCCGGTACTTATGTATATCAGCTTACTTCAAATGGAAATGTTTTAACAAACAAAATGGTTCTGTTGAAGTAAAGTTGATGGTTATAGTTTCCATTTAAGCCTCGATGAAAATTCGGGGCTTTTTTTTGTTTACATTGTTAGACTTCAATATTCAATAAACTCCAAAATTCAATTTTACTTTTAGTGACCATTTTTATTATCAGCTCCATCTCAAAAAAATAATTTTCTTAATATTATTATCACTCCTGGTTTTGGATTCGAAATCCTAGATAATATTTACCTCATAATCCAGCATAATACCAAAGTTATCATTCACGGATTGTTTAATCATTTCTGCAAATTGTAAAACTTCTTCGCCGGTTGCTCCGCCGTAGTTAACAATAACCAATGAATGATCTTTATAACAACCGACATTGCCAATTCTTTTTCCTTTCCAGCCGCATTTCTCTATCAACCATCCAGCAGATAATTTATATCCTTCCTGGTAAGGGAAAAATGGTGCATCAGAATTATTCTTATGGAAATCTTCAAAATCATTTTTATTAAGAAAAGGATTTGTGAAGAAACTTCCGCAATTGCTTAAAGTTTTGTAGTCAGGCAATTTTTGATTTCTGATTTCAACTATCGTGTCAGCAAATTGTCTGATTGTAGGGTTAATAATTTTCTTTTCCGATAAATTATTTACAACAGCAGGAAAAGTAAGAATTGGATTGAAAGATTTTTTTAACTCGAAAACAACTGAGGTAATAATAATTTTATTCTTAAGCTCTTGTTTGAATATGCTGTTTCTATATGAAAACTTGCAATCGGAGTTTGAGAATGTAATTTCTTTCAAGTTAATTAAATCAAATGCTTCAATGCTTAAGATAACATTCTTTACTTCCTGTCCGTAAGCGCCAATATTCTGAACAGGCGCGGCTCCAACGGTTCCTGGAATTAAAATTAGATTTTCTATCCCTGCCCAATTATTATCCACTGTAAAGTTTACAAAGTTGTGCCAGTTAACGCCGGCACCTGCTCTTATTCTTACTGAATTACTATCCTCATCAAGAACCTCTATCCCCGATATCTCATTTTTAATAACGCATCCGTTAAAGTTTTTGGTGAACAAAATATTGCTGCCACCGCCTAAAACTAAAATATTATTTGTGGTTATTTCGTTAAGATATTTATTAATATCCCGTTTTTTCGAAATAATAAAAAAAGAATCTGCACAAACATCAACACTCATTGTGTTGTATTTATAAAGAGATATATTTTTTAATACCATTTTGTTTTATTTTTTTATTGCAATAATAACAAATAAAGGAAATATTCGTAATATTTATACAACTCATTATAAATTTTAGAGATAGATGAACAAACCTATTGCATTTTCAATTGAAGGTGGTCATAGACTATCCGGTGAAATTATTCCGCAAGGTGCAAAAAATGAAGCACTACAGGTAATTTGCTGCACGCTTCTTACCGATGAGGAAGTTGTGATCAAAAATATTCCGGAAATTCTGGATGTCCTTAAACTTATCGATCTTCTCAAAGGATTAAATGTTAAAGTTGATAGGATTTCGAAAGGTTGTTATCGATTTAAAGCAGACAATCTAAATCTTGATTACCTTACCTCTTCTGATTTTAACAAAGTTGGCGGCAGTCTTCGCGGTTCATTAATGATAATTGGACCTTTGCTAGGCAAGTATGGATGGGCTCGTTTTCCTACTCCCGGTGGTGATAAAATTGGCAGAAGAAGACTCGACACTCACTTTATAGGATTAAATAAGCTTGGTGCAGAATTCATTTATGACGATTCCTCTTATGTTTATGAAGTTAAAGCTAAAGCTCTTAAAGGCTCAGACATACTTCTTGATGAGCCATCTGTTACCGGAACTGCAAACATAATAATGGCAGCGGCGCTTGCCGAAGGCAAGACTACAATTTACAATGCTGCTTGCGAACCATACATTCAGCAGCTTTGCGCAATGCTTAATAATATGGGTGCAGTTATAACAGGTGCCGGTACAAATCTAATTATCATTGAAGGAGTTAAAAAACTTGGTGGAGCTACTCACCAAATTTTACCGGATATGATAGAGATAGGGAGCTTCATCGGGATGGCCGCACTAACCGGTTCTGAAATATTAATTAAAGATTGTCAACCGCACCGGTTAGGACTTATTCCCATTACATTTAACAAATTAGGTATCGACATCAATGTGCTTCAAAATGATTTACTTATTAAAGCTCAGCCTAATTACGAAATCACCAAATCCATTGATGGATCAATCCTGACTATATATGATGGTCCCTGGCCAATGTTTTCACCTGATCTTATAAGTATAATAATTGTCGCTGCAATTCAGGCTAAAGGTACAGTTCTGGTTCATCAAAAGATGTTTGAAAGCCGTTTATTTTTTGTTGATAAACTAATAGATATGGGAGCGCAAATAATTCTTTGCGATCCACATCGAGCTACAGTTATTGGATTAGATCATAAATCATCATTGCGCCCGATAAGTATGAGTTCTCCGGATATAAGAGCCGGAGTAGCTTTACTTATAGCTGCACTATCCGCTGAAGGAAAAAGTAAAATTTATAACATTGAGCAAATTAATCGTGGATACGAAGAGATTGATACAAGGTTAAATTTACTTGGAGCTAAAATTCAGAGAATTTATTGAAGTGATTTTTTTCTTAACCACTTTGGAAAGGGAAAAATGTGTTAATTCTACTTTACTTCTATTTAGATATATTCTGTAATTCAATTCTTGCAGCATCACTAATTTACTCAATCAGCTTGGTGGTAAAGAATGGCCAAACGTTAATGCCGATGAACTGATATAAACTTTAGTGATATTGAACAACTTTTCGGTTCAACAAGATGTAAGAATTTAACCGGTTCATTTAAGCTTGATAGAACTTCACTTAACTTGCTCCTGGTGCAATGACAAATATTATGTATTCCGGCTTTACTGGGTAGAATTTTCTTAATGCCATTAAGCAATGAATCTGTTGAGGACAGCAGTGTCGATCTTAACTATTATAAATTTATTGATTTAATTCTCGGAGAAGAAAAGAAAACATCTTTGCTAAAATAGAAAGACGAAATATTATTTGAGATATTTCTGTGAAATCATTCTTCGTTATGCCAAAAATAATTTTAGTTTGGGTATTGGTGTTAAAGTATAATACGATTTCGTGAGTTTTACTTTAACATTGGAGAGACAATATTAACATAGAAAAAGCGCACAACAATTATTAACTAAGTGCGACATCTATAATTAGGTTTGAAACAGTTTCATTATTGTAAAAAATTCCTTCTAGAGGATTAACAAATCACCAACATCTTATAATAGTCATTTACAATACTAAATTTATATTTTGGACTTTAGTCCGGCTTAAGTTAAAGTGTGTTTGAAGATTAATTATCTATTGTGCTGGAAGGACAAGGTAGCGGATTAAAAAAGTTTATCTATCTTATTACGTTCTTCCTTATTAACTGCAATTATAAAAGCAATTATTAAAACAACAAGGACTAAGACTATTATTATTATTAAAAGGCTCATAATTTCACTATATAGATTAGCTCAATGTAAATGCCAATCTGGAAAAGAATGAAAATTGCAGGAATTATTAAGATGATATGTCTTAAAATAATTTTTGTGTGATTTGATTTGAGACTTTAAAAGAATTTTCAAAACTCTTTAAGGCTTCTGCTTTAGTCGAATAGACATTAAATAACTTGTGAAGCTTAGTAGCACTTAAAGTAGTAAGAAGAGCCTGATCAGTAATAACAAATTTAATTTCACCGCTTTTTTCAGCTACTTTCTTTAAAACAACAACCATAACTCCAAGAAAAGTAGAATCAATAAAACTGCACTCACTTAGATCAATTATAATTTTATAATATTTTAATGATACGTATCTATCAAGTCGACTCTTAAATATTGTTGCTTCTTTAAAAGTAGCTCTGCTAAAGTGTACTTTTTCAATTACAACATTATCAATTACTTCATATGAAAAATCATCAGCGTGCATTTTTTACCTTTAATAAGTGTATTGAATTTAATTTAGCAAATATCATTCCCATTAAAACTAGTGAGAAATAGCCTAATTATTATTAAAAATAGCGATATTCTAAAAAATTCTCACTATTTGGAAACAGATAAGAAAAGCAAAATGTTCAAGTATGTAAAAATTTGACAAATAGGTAATTAATGCGTTAAAAACTCTTACGTCTTTTTATTAAAAAAAGCTCACTAATGTGAGATAGGAAGGGACTTTTGTAGGTTTTATGGAATTCAATATTAAATTAAATTGATAAAGAAAAACAAAAAGAAAAAAGTTGGTATTTAGCAATCAATTCAAATTTTATATTATATTTTGACTCTACTAATTATCGATTTATAATAAACGATTTAATAGTTGAATTTTGATTAATTCTTTTAAAAATATTATATAATAAAGAGGCCTAAAAAATTTAATTCCAGACCATTATAGATCAGGTAATTAATTCTCAATAAGAAAGAAATACTTAATTTGAATGAAAATTTTTAATTCCGATAAACCAAAAAATTTGTCTGAGGGAAAAATCACTCCGGACGCATATGAAAGTATTTCTGAAGAGCGCAGAAAAGAACTTGCTACTCTTAAAGAAATTCTTAGAGGAATGCGTTCAGAGGTTGCATCTTTAATGATTCAAATAAAAGCTCGATCGGATGAATTAGAAAAACTTAATGAAGAAAAAGTTCAGGTTGAAAAAGATGTAGGCGAGTTGAGTGAAAATTATCAAGAGCTAAAAAAAAGCTTCAGTGAAAAACAGGATACAATTCTATTTCTAGATAAGACAATTTCTGAGATTAATAAAGAAATTCTGGAAGCTTCATCCCGCCCGGATAAAATGGAAACATTGAAGGAAGAATTTAATAATTTAGCTAAACAAGTATCCGAAGAAAAATTAAAACTGTTTAGACTTAAATCAGAAAGACAACTATTACTGAAGAATACGGATGGTTATCCCCCTAAAAAATATTTCGGAGTTCAAAAACCTACCAAGTCAAAAAAATGTACAGCTAAAACTTCGTCTGGTAAAAAATGCAAAAGAACTGCTTTACCCGGAAAAGGATACTGTTTGCAGCATATCAAACAAAAATCAAAATAGATTATTAATGTAGCGCAGTCGGCCTCAGCGGATTATACTTGTGGAATAAATTAACATTATCCGAAGTTTTCAGTTATTGCGGGCATAAAAAAGTCTTCAAGAATGACCTCTCGATCCTTCCGCTTTTAGCGGGAGGAATCGGACAAACCGTTGGTCTCGGCCGACAAATATTGTTTGAGAATTTCAGAAATCTTCTTTCTGCCTTAGCTTGACTTGAACCATTTTTCTCTTTTCATCACTTCAGATCTTGAAGCGAATGACTCAGAATGAATTAGTTTCCAGGGTCTAAATGGTTTTGTAGATTTTACTTTACCTAAATTGTGAAGGGTTAATCGGTTATTAAGATTATCAGTTTGTCCTGTGTAAGTTCGTTTGAAGTAAGGGGAGTAAAGAATGTAAATGAAATAATCCATTGTAAGAAAAAATTAAGAGCGGAGAGGGCGAGATTCGAACTCGCGGTAGAGTTTAACCCCTACGACGGTTTAGCAAACCGTTGGTTTCAGCCACTCACCCACCTCTCCATAGCTAAAAAATAACGTGCAAATATAATCCTTATCAAATATTAAAACAAAGATAATGTAAAAATCCTCTTATTAAACCGTGAATTGAACTTTAGAAGTAATTATATAAGATTTATACTAAAATTGCTTATCAGACCTTCTTTTAATAATTTTTGTCAGCCAATTTTAAAAAGGAGACTTGATGAATAAATTTTCCGGAGTCGATTATTATAATATTGATTCTATTCTTTTAGAAGAAGAAAAAATGATTCGTGATTCAGTTCGTGAATTTGTTTCTGAAGAAATCATTCCCATAATTGAAAAATATAACAGAGAAGCAAAGTTTCCGATGCAGATACTTCCTAAAATGGCTGAAATGGGTTTGTTCGGTCCAACTCTATCTCAAAAATATGGCTGCGCTGAATTAAATAACGTGGCATATGGACTCCTAATGCAAGAGCTCGAAAGGGGAGATAGCGGTGTTCGTAGTTTTGCTTCTGTTCAAAGTTCTTTAGTAATGTATCCGATATTCCAATTTGGCAGTGAAGAACAAAAAGATTATTGGCTTCCATTACTTGCAAAAGCCGAGAAGATTGGCTGCTTCGGATTAACAGAACCTGATTATGGTTCAAATCCAGGCGGTATGATTACAAAAGCGGAAAAGACTGCCAATGGTTATGTTATTAACGGTGCCAAGATGTGGATTACTAACGGTACAATTGCGGATGTTGCGGTAGTGTGGGCTAAGTTAGATGGTGTTGTGCGTGGTTTCCTCGTTGAAAAAGGTACAAAGGGATTTACTGCCCCTGAAATGAAAGGAAAACATTCTCTTCGTGCTTCTGTAACATCAGAATTAATTTTTGATAATGTTGAAATTCCTGAAAGTAATATGCTTCATAAAACAGAAGGACTTAAAAATGCTTTGATGTGTCTGAATCAGGCACGGTATAGCATTGCCTGGGGCGTAGTTGGTTCGATGATGGCTTGTTATGATTCTGCATTGAATTATGCAAAATCCAGAATTCAATTTAGCAAACCAATTGCTGCTTATCAGATGACTCAGGAAAAATTAGTTTATATGTTAACTGAAATTACTAAAGCTCAGTTGCTAAATCTTCAATTAGGAAGAATGAAAGATAACGGCACGATGAAGTTTACCCAGGTTTCAATGGCTAAAAGAAACAATTGTGAAATAGCTTTAAAAATTGCAAGAATGTCTCGCGAAATACTCGGAGCAAATGGAATTCTTGATGAATATCCTGTTATGAGGCATGCTGCTAATCTTGAATCTGTTAAAACCTATGAAGGTACACATGAAATGCACACTTTAATTTTGGGTGAGGATATAACAGGTTTTCCAGCTTTTGATTAAATTTGCAGACCACTTTCGGGTGGCCTTTTTTGTATAAAAAAATCTGGTGTAAAATGTTTGAAGAAAATAAATTAATAGAAGGTATCACTTTCGATGATATTCTTTTACTACCGGGTAAATCTCACGTTTTGCCAAGAGAGGTTGATGTATCAACTTTTCTTACACCTGAAATTAAACTTAATATTCCTTTAGTATCTGCGGCAATGGATACTGTTACAGAATCTTCAATGGCAATAGCAATTGCAAGCGAAGGTGGTATAGGAATACTTCACAAAAATCATGACTATTGAAGATCAATGCGGTGAAGTTGATAAGGTTAAACAGATCTGAAAGCGGAATGATTAGAGATCCGATAACTCTTAACTCCAAATCAGACTGTTGGTGATAGCTTTAGAACTTATGAAAAAGTATACAGTATCAGGAATTCCTGTTATTGATAATGATAAAAAGTTGGTTGGCATTTTAACTAACAGAGATCTAAGGTTTGAACCAAACAAACGTCTTAAAGTTCTGACATTAATGACTAACAGAAAACCTTATTACCGCTCCACTTGGAACAACATTAGAAAAAGCCGAAAAAATTCTTCAGACGCTATAAAATTGAAAAACTTCCTGTAGTTGATAAGAATGGTAAGTTAAAAGGTTTGATTACATTTAAAGACATAATGAAGAAAAAGAAACATCCGTTTGCTTGTAAAGATGAGCACGGCAGATTGAGAGTGGGAGCAGCCATTGGGATCACGCTTGATACAATGGACAGAGTTGAAGCTCTCAATCACGCAGGTGTAGATGTCATTGTTATTGATACTGCTCATGGTCATTCAATGGGTGTTATTAAAGTGATTAAAGAAATTCGAAGAAAATTTAAATACACACAGCTAATTGCTGGTAATATAGGAACTTATGAAGGGGCACTTGAACTTGTAAATTGTGATGTAGATGCAATTAAAGTTGGAATAGGGCCAGGTTCTATCTGTACTACCAGAGTAGTTGCCGGTGTAGGTGTTCCTCAAATAACAGCAATTACTGAAGCTTATCGAGCAGTAAAGAAAAAAGGTATTCCAATAATTGCTGATGGCGGAGTTAAGCAAACCGGCGATATTCCTAAAGCTATTGCTGTTGGAGCAGACTCTGTTATGGTCGGCGGTTTATTTGCCGGCGTTGATGAAAGTCCAGGTGACAAAATTCTTTATGAAGGAAGAAGTTTTAAACTATATCGCGGTATGGGTTCAATAAGTGCTATGAAAAAGGGAAGTAAAGACCGTTACTTTCAGGATGCTGAAGATGATATTAAAAAGTTAGTACCTGAAGGAGTAGAAGGACGTGTTCCGTACAAAGGTCCTCTGGAAGATACTATTTATCAGTTAGTTGGTGGATTAAGAGCTGCAATGGGATATTGTGGAACAAAAGATATCAAGACATTAAAAAAATATGGAAAGTTTGTTAAAGTATCTTTAGCTGGATTAAAGGAGAGTCATCCACACGATGTTATAATAACTCAGGAATCTCCTAATTATCATTTACAGAAATAAAAGTCATTTTATGTTTAAAGTTCTTGTTATTGCTTACTATTTCCCACCGATGGGTTTAAGCGGGGTTCAGAGAACTCTGAAATTTGTTAAATATCTCAAAGAATTTAATTGGGAACCGACTGTTATTACTTCAGGTGATGTTGGTTATTTTGCTCATGATAATTCATTAACCAATGAGTTAAATAGTCTTAACACAAACGTAATAAGGATTGGAGGAAAAGAACCAAATGCAATTCTTTCTAAATTCGGCACAATAAAATTACCATCCGAATTTATTCGCAGAATTTTGAACAAGATTAGTCAAACAATTTTCATTCCTGACAACAAAATTTCATGGTCAAAAAAAGTTTATAAAAAAGTTGAGGAAATTTTAGTCAAAGAAAATTTTGATGCAATCTTCATTACTTGTCCACCATTCTCTGCCTTTAGTTATGTCTCACGAATACGTAAAAAAAGCGATATACCAATTTTTGTTGATTACAGAGATTTGTGGTATGAAAGTTATTTTTCTTTTTATCCTACTCCCGTTCATAAATATCTAAACAAAAAAGAAGAGTATAACGCACTTAAATCAGTTGACAGAATTCTTGTGACTAACAGAAGAATTAAAGAAAAACTTCTTAAGGATTTTCCATTTCTTTCCTTTGATGATGTCGTAATTTTGCCTCACGGATTTGATCCACAGGACTTTGAAAGAATTCCTGCTGTTCCAAAACCGAAGAATAAGTTAGTTCTTATGTATTCAGGAATATTTATGGCGTACAATACTCCGAAATATTTTCTGAAGGCATTTAAGAAAATATCGGTTGAAAGACCTGATATAGCTGCTGAAATTGAACTTCATTTTGTAGGTTATCTCGGAAAAGAAAATAAAAAACTAATAAGAAAGTTTAACTTGCGGGAATTTGTTAAAGACTACGGATACGTTGATCATGATGATTCGATTTCAAAGATAAAATCCGCAGATGTACTGTGGTTTATGGTTGACAGATTAAAAAATATTGATGCAATTCTTCCAGGAAAAGTCTATGAATATGTCGGTGCGCAGAAAGCCGATAATTGCTTGCGTGCCCGAAGGTGCAGCTAAAATGGCCGTTGAAGAATATGGTGCGGGATTTATATGTGAACCAGATAATATATCTGAAATCAAAAAGACAATTCTTACAGTTTATGAATTGTACAAGAAAAATGAATTACCTAAACCGGATGAAACCATTTTACAGAAATACCGCAGAGATTATTTAACGGAAATGTTATCAAAACAATTTCAACAAAAACTTAGAGCTCTTTAATAATGAAAGTTGTTGTTATCGGTTCTGGCGGCAGGGAACATACAATCGCGTGGAAAATAAGTCAGAGCAAATCATTAAATAAACTTTATTGCATTCCTGGTAATCCGGGCACTTCTCAGATTGCTGAAAATGTAAACATAGATATCTTAAAACACTCCGAAGTGATTAATTTCTGCAAAGAAAACTCTAATTGATTTAGTTGTTATTGGTCCGGAGCAGCCCCTTGTTGAAGGCTTATCAGATGATTTAAGAAATTCCGGTATAAATGTTTTTGGCCCTGATGCTTCTGCGGCAATGATTGAAGCAAGTAAATCATTCGCAAAAGAAATTATGCAAAAAGCTGGTGTGCCAACTGCAGGTTATAAAGAGTTTGCAGCAAATCAATTTAATGAAGCGCTGCAGTATTTAAGGAATTTATCTTACCCAACTGTGATTAAAGCAGATGGACTTGCTGCCGGTAAAGGCGTAATTATTTGTGAAAATTTTGAACAGGCAGAAAAGGCGCTTAAGGAAATTTTTATTGATAAAGTTTTTGGTAAATCAGGTAATAAATTAATTATTGAAGATTTTCTTGAAGGGGAAGAAGCATCAATCTTTGCAATAACTGATGGAGAAGATTTTATTTTACTTCCTTCTTCCCAGGATCATAAACGAATAGGCGATGGTGATAAAGGCAAAAATACTGGTGGAATGGGAGCTTATTCACCTGCACCAATTGTTACATCGGAAATTCTGCACAAGGTTGCAGATAAAATTATTAAACCAACCTTAAATCAGTTAAAATTGGAGGGAAAGAAATTCATTGGCTGTCTTTACGTTGGACTAATGATTAAGAATGATGAAATTAATGTTGTGGAGTTTAATTGCCGATTCGGTGATCCCGAAACTCAAGCTGTTCTTCCTCTGATTGAAGGCGACTTCCTGCAATTACTATATTCTGCTGCAATCGGAAAGATTGATAAAAACTCTGTTCACTTTTCAAATAGTTCTGCTGTTTGTGTTGTTGCTGCTTCTGCGGGTTATCCGGATAGTTACAAGAAAGGATTTGAAATATCGGGACTTAATCAGGATGATGATATAATAATCTTTCATGCCGGTACAAAAAAGGAAGGTGAAAAAATTTTCACTAATGGTGGAAGAGTTCTTGGAGTAACTGCCGTTTCAAAAGATGGTAGTTTAAAACAGGCACAAAAAAAAGCTTATCAATCAATTCAGAAAATTCATTTTGAAGGTATCTATTACAGAAAAGATATTGCCGAAAAAGCTTTCAAGTATCTTGGTTGATTATTAAATGGCAGTCTTGTTTCTCTTTTCAATTTAATTGAATAAATTCCTACCGAAATTATGATACCACTACACGTACATTCTTATTACAGTCTTTTATCCGGGACGGCTAGTCCTGGATGATTTAATCCAAAAAGCAAAAGATTATAATCTTAATGCATTGGCATTGACTGATACAAATGGAATGTATGGTTTAGTTCCGTTCTTTAAAAAAGCAAAAGAAGCAAAGATCAAACCAATTCTGGGCTCTTGCATAACAGATATTGCAAATGAAAGTATTTATGCAGTATTATTGGCAAAAAATCTTAATGGATACAGCGAGTTATGTAGAATTATTACTATGCGGAAATTGAATGAAGATTTTTCACTGACAAAAATTATTAATGAGTTTAATGAAAATCTTTTTGCAATAACTCCATCAATCGAGCTACTGAAGAATATTAAGAATCATAAAAATTTATTCGCAGAATTAATTTCAACTAAAAAGCATAAAAGAAAAACAAGAGAATTATATAATTATGCTGTTGAAAAGAAGATTAAGTACGTTGCTTCAAATCCAGTTTATTTTTTAGAAAAAGATGATTACAAGCTGCATAAACTTGTTCGTGCGTAGATTTAAATAAATCAATTAATAATCTTGATGAAAATGATTTGTGTGATGAAGAATATTATTTCAAAGATCCAACCTTGATTGATAGACTTTATCGCTCCTTGCCTGAAGCAATAAGAAACACTGATTTTATAACAAATGAATGTAATGTTGATTTAAAGATTGGCGAATATAAATATCCCCAATATCCTTTAAGCGGTAATGAATCTTCAAAAGAATTTCTTACAAAACTTGCATATAATGGATTG
The DNA here is from genome assembly GCA_963804005.1 of uncultured Ignavibacteriaceae bacterium. GTDB lineage: Bacteria > Bacteroidota > Ignavibacteria > Ignavibacteriales > Ignavibacteriaceae > JAGXRK01. The sequence continues at coordinate 46,921 of CAWDOP010000002.1, forward strand.
CATAAAAAGTATAAAGAAGTTACAGATAGAGAGTTAAATCGTGTTGAGTATGAACTAAGTGTTATAGATGAACTTAACTTCAATGACTATTTTTTAATTGTTTGGGAAATTGTTCAGGAAGCAAAGAGAAGGGGAATGATGACTATTGGCAGAGGTTCGGCTGCAAATAGTATTGTATCTTATCTGCTCGATTTAACTCAAGTCGATCCGATTAAACATAATTTATATTTTGAAAGATTCTTAAATAAGGCAAGAAGCAATCCTCCTGATGTTGATATAGATTTTTCGTGGAAGGAACGTGATGAGATAATTCGTTTTGTGTTTGAGCGATATGGTTATGAGAGAGTTGCAATGATATCAACGCACGTTACGTTCAAAGCCAGATCAGCGTTTAGAGAAACCGCCAAGGCATTTGGCATTACCGACAAGGAAATTTCAAAATATTCTAAGTTCATTCCATGGACAGATGCATCAAATCTTCCTAATATCGCAAATATTTTTCCGGAATCTAAAAATATTAATTTCAATGTAGAACCCTGGAAATCAATTGTTAGTCACGCTGTTCGATTGGCAAACTTTCCCAGACATTTGAGTATTCATCCTGGTGGCATAGTGATAACCCCAACCAAAGTTACAGATTATTGTGCGCTTGAGTATGCGAAGAATAAGGGTTTAGGATTAATTATAACTCAACCTGATATGTATTCAATAGAAGATTTGGGTCTAATTAAAATAGATCTGCTCAGTCAGAGATCATTAGGAGTTTTGCGAGATACAGTTAATATGATAGACAAAAATTATTCTGAGGAAGAATGAATCTTTATTGAAAATAACTTTGAATCTTTATAAATGAGTATCCATCCTGCAATAAACATAAAAGAATTTTCGATTATCTTTTGAATTCCGATCTGATTTCCTGTGCCGAAACATCCGCATTCTATATCAAGCCCTCTAATCAAACTAATTCCAATAGCAATAATAAAAACAGAAAGCATTGCAGTAATTATCGCCGCATTTTCCTTAACAGATATTCCAAGGATTAACATTGATCCGGCAACAATTTCAATCCAGGGTATTGTTATTGCAAAAAAGTTAATCATAAAAATTGGTAGAAGGCGATAATTTGCTATTGAAGTAGAAAATCCAGCTGGATCAGAAATTTTTTCTGCACCTGCATATATGAATACTAAGCCAAGGAGAATTCTAAGCAGAAATAATAAAAATTTATTTGAGATAAATCGTTTCATGATTATTTATTAAGTGATTCAACAGGATAGCCGGCTTCTAACCAATCATTCCAGCCGCCGTAAAAAATGTAAATTCTCTTAAAACCTTTTTCAAAAAGTTCATCGCTAAGCATAATACTTAGGTCACAATCTTCACCACTGCAATATGTAACAATAGTTTTATTTTTATCAAGATTGCTTAACACACTTTCATACTTTTCAGATTCATAAAAAGGAATATTAATTGAATTTTTTATATGTCCTTCCGCAAACTCCTCTTTTGTTCTTGCATCAATAAACTTAGCTCCCTTTTTATACAATTCGTAAGCTCTGGGGAGTTTTATTGCTACTAGGTTCCGAGAATGGAGGGTCGATTTCTGTTTTTGAATCATTATTATTTTGTTTATTGTCCGTCAATTTTATTAGAAATTATTGAATCTGAAATAGCTGATTCCTGACGTTGAATATCTTCATCTTCAAACTGGAGTATTCGTTCTTCTTTAATCAGAGGAATACCTTCGGGATTCAGAAAATTATATGCGAATCCAATTAGTGAACTTATAGCGATAATAAGAAATATGTTTCTGTAGTTTAAAATCATTTTGAAAAAAAATATACGTAAAAATAATCTTTTACCAGCTTATGTGAAATACTTTTTAATTGACATTGAGCAATAATTCATTAAATTATATTTAATACGATTAAGTCAAATTAATTTTGAAATTATTTTAATTTTTACTAATTATTACTGAACTTCAAATTTTATAATAGGAGGATGCAATGAAAATAGTGCGAATGAATAAACTAGATAGCAGTGGAGGCAAAAAAACCGCTGCTTTTTTTGATGTTGAAACATCAGACGGTATTATAATAAAAGGATTTCGGATCATTAATGGTTCGAACGGCTTATTTGTTTCATCTCCCGATGAAAAAGGTAAGGATGGCAAGTTCTACGACAGAGTCATTCTTCCAAAGGAAATGAAAGAAGCACTTGAGAAAACAGCTCTTGAAGAATACAATAAGAGCAGCGAATAAAATTATAACGTACTTGATATTTGCATGATCTTTTAAGTAAGTAAAGCCTTGCCTAACAAGGCTTTATTTGTTCTGAGTACCAAATAATGGAAACGGCAGCTGGCCCAACCTTACATTCAATTATAAATATGACGGATTAAACAGGACCGGCAGGGAACTTGCAATTTATAACGTAAACACAAACAGACTTAAAATGCTGAACCTTTACGGCAACGGACTAATAGGAAGAGTAGATGTAAACTGGATACCGGACTCAGTCTGTGTTGAGGAAATACCCGGGCAGCCCTGCACCTGGGAGTATTACGACAGGCGTGAAGACGACAGGTTCTTCTACTTTAAGGACCACCTTGGTAGCATCCATATGACACTTGACGAGAACAGCAATATAGTCTCCGCACAGGATTACTATCCATACGGAGAAATATTAAGAAGCTACACTACAGGTGCAGACGTAAACAGTAAGTACAGGTTCACCGAGAAGGAAAGAGACACCGAAACCAACTACGACTATTTTGGAGCTAGATATTATGACAGCGAGTTAGCCAGATGGCTGCAGGTAGACCCGCTTGCAGATAAATATCCCGGCTGGAGTCCGTATAATTATGCGTTAAATAACCCGCTTAAATATGTTGATCCGGATGGGAGGAATCCAATTATTTGGAGAACTCTTTGGTATATTTTCAGATATAGTAATCTTAAGCTGAAAGAGGGCTGGGGAAAGAAAGGTGAAGATTTAGAATTAGATGGAATTCCAGATAACAGAAGTGAAAGAGACAGGCGAATTTCCGATCCCAAGGGACATCAAAAAGATAAAGATTTGCAGGATAGACTTCTGAATGGTATCCAAAAAGAAAAAGACAAACAATTTCAAAAGCTGATGGAGTTGAGCAAGAAAGCACAAGAAAAAAATGAATCTGAAAAGGATAGTGATTCTAATGCTAATGTGTCAAATAATGATACGAATTTACAACCAACGGAAATGGAACCAGTGCCTATAGATTTCAGCAAACCGATGCCTCAACCTCCAGTAAAGTTAGAGGATTCCGATAATGAAAAAAGGAAAATTAATTTTAACTTAAATAATTAAATTATGGAAATTTTGATAACTCTGCTGTATCCATTGCTACCACTACGATTTCTGCTAACTTTAATAATGAGTATATTAAATATTCAGCTCAAGGGGCACAAATTATATATGACTTAGATTATCTAAAGTCTGAACGCAATGGCGAAATTCGGCAGAGTCTTCGAGATGAAATACAAGGGAAAAATATGAGGCAACAGTTAGAAAACTATCGTAAACTAGGTAATTTTGGTTTTTAATTTCCTTACATTAATTAATGTTAAAAATGGAAAAGATAATTTCAATTATTTTAATATCAATCGGTTTTATCATTGCTTTTCGTTATTGGGATTTTCCATCTGACAGTAAAGTGGAAGGTATACTAATGACAAATAAACAAAAAAGAATTTATTCTCTGATAATAGCATTTGGTTTTATTTTTCTTGGAATATATATATTAATCAAAATTTGCTTTTTTTAAGATTATACCATAATTGGTAATAATTATTAATGAGTATTAAGAGTTGAATGGGGTACAATTGTCCGAGAACGGTGCAATAGATAAATACAAATGCCTGGGTCGGAGGTTCACCGAGAAGGAAAGAGACACCGAAACCAACTATGACTATTTTGCCTGCCCGCCAAAGTCCGAAGGACGGTGGCGGGGTGCAAGATATGGAGTTTATCACGCTTGTCCCTTTAATTTATGGAATGAATATCGGGAACAGTGAACTTGGCAGTATACACTATAAGTTATCTTTACTCGCTGTTTCTTTAAGTTCACCATTACCATTATTTTTACAATGCTCGTGTGCAAAATGGAGTAACGAAAGGTTTTATTTTTTCTAGTACCGAAGGCCTGCCAGGTAAAAAGGACTCGAATTTATCAACCAAAGGTTGACCGGCAATGGAGTGAACCATACCAACCTGAAGGTTGGTAAATTGAATTTTGAGCCCAGTTTATTTTGGTAAGGACCATTTCTTATTGAGATATTTTACAATGATTTTCTAATAATTCGTTTGCCAGGTTTTTTAAATTTGTCCTGGAAATAGTCCCATTAATTTTCTTGAAGACATTTTTATTATTTATTAATAAAACTGTTGGAAAACTTTCTATTTCAATTTCCCGAAACAGTTTTTTATAAGTTTCATAATCTGTTCTTGCAATCCTGATATTATTGTCGAATTCATTTTCAATCTTTTCAATGATGGAGTCAATTAAATAGGAGTAGCTGCAACATGTTTCCCTTACTTCCAGAAGCACTAGTTTATTGTTTGAAAGTAACTCCTTCAATTTTTTCGCTTCGTCATTTCCAGTAGCAGTTTTCTTCATTATTATCATCTCCTCTTGATGGAAATTTTTCAGATAGGGATGCAAAATGTTTGCCAGGCGGATCATTTTAAGGGGAGTGGTGCATATAAATTAGGAGTGGTTTTAAATTCTGATGAGTTTTTTTTAATCAATAAAAGTTATAGTTTTTTTTGCCAAAATGTTGGCAAGTGACAATATGTCGGCATGTGTTCACTTTAATTTTCTGGAAAATTCTTCGTTTCTATTAACGGAATAGCTTACTATTTTTTCTTCTCCGACAACAAGACAAAACCTATCTGAATGTAATCTCGTTTAAATTAACCGCTTGAGTTTTCGATATCACTTAATTAGGTTTCCTATTACAAATTATAAAATTCCAGATGGTGATTTGTTATGCTCATTTACAAATTCTTTTTTCTCCCTGATCAGAAGCATAAGTTCAGATACTTCTTTAAAATTAGTTTCTTACTTATATCCCTTATTTTTTTCCTTTTATCAAATTTTACTCTTATTAGAGCTCAAAGTAATGACCTCATCTTTGAACAAATATTTTTAGAGCAGGGGCTTTCTCAAAGTATTGTAAAATGTATTCTGCAGGACAGAGAAGGTTTTATGTATTTCGGGACTGAAGATGGATTGAATCGTTACGATGGTTACACATTTACAGTAATGCGAAATAAACCGGAAGACACAAATAGTCTGAGCTATAACGATATAAACACTTTATGTCTTGACAAGGAGGGAAATATTTGGATTGGTACATTTAATTCGGGATTAAATAAATACAATCCTTATACAAAAAAAATTACTCGATTCACTCATGACAATAAAAATCTAAATAGCATAAGTCACAATAATATAACTGCAATCTGTGTCGACAGCGCGGGGATTATCTGGGTGGGTACTGATAATGGTTTAAACAAGTTAACACTTAAAGATCCTAGCAAGGGCGAGTATTTAATCGAAAGAATTTTACATCAATCAAACATACAAAATTCTCTCAGCAACAACTCTATTTATTCCTTACACCTGGATCGTTACTCAAATTTGTGGATCGGAACCAGGAATGGATTAAACTTCATCAGTAAAAATCAACTTCACTCAAAACAGATCAAGTTTAAGTGTTACAAATCTAATGACAACAATAACTCACTCAGTAACAATATCATCAGAGTAATTTACGAGGATAGTAGAGGTGAGTTATGGATTGGTACTGACGGGGGATTAAATCTTGGCATAAAAAACAGCAAGGGTGAAATATTTAGTTTCAAAAAGTACTTACATGTTCCAAATGATATTAGCAGTATTAGTCATAATGAAATTTATGCAATAAGTGAAGATAACGCCGGAAATTTGTGGATAGGAACTAATGGTGGAGGATTGAATTTATTGGATAAAGATAGAAAGTCTTTTACTTGCTATACTCATGATCCATTGGATATTCGTTCCTTAAGTTATAATGAGATTCGATCCTTATTTAAAGACAGGTCAGGCACAATGTGGATTGGAACTTATGGAAGCGGGATTGACAAAGTAACAAGAGGTGCAGGTGAGATAATTCTTTATAAATACAGACCAAACGAACGGAATAGTCTAAGCCACCCAATTGTATGGTCAATTTATGAAGATAGAGATGGAAATTTATGGATAGGAACTCATGGTGGAGGATTAAATAAATTAGATCGTAAAAATAATAAGTATACTCATTATCAACACCAACCCAATAACCAAAATAGTTTGAGCAATGATATAGTCAGAGTTGTATATGAAGACAGTGATGGTATCTTTTGGATTGGAACACACGGTGGAGGTATATGCAAATTCAATCCACGTACAAACATTTTTACTACATATCAACATGAAACGAACAATCCAAACAGTCTGGCATTCAATGAAATAAGATGTATTTATGAGGATAGTGAAGGAGGATTGTGGATAGGAACATACGGGCAAGGAGTTGATAGATTTGACAAGGAAACAGAAATATTTACTCACTATAAAAATGATCCGAACGATAGCCAGAGCTTAAGTAACAATTTTATTAGAACAATTTATGAAGATAGATCGGGAAACCTTTGGATCGGTACGGAAGGGGGGGGATTAAATAAATTTAACAGAGTGAATAAGACATTTCAAAATTTTATGTCTGACCCAAATAGTCCATCAAGTCTTAGCAGTGATTATATTTTTGCTATACATGAAGATCAATACGGAATTTTATGGCTTGGAACGTGGGGAGCAGGTTTAAATAGATTCGATCCGGAAACAGAAAAATCAATACATTTTACAATTGAGGATGGACTTCCAAGTAACGCAATCTATGGTATCTTGAGAGATAAAAAAGGAAACCTTTGGCTAAGTACTAATAATGGTATTTCCCGATTCAATCCGCAAAGCAAATCTTTTAGTAATTATAATGTCAAAGATGGTCTTCAGAATAATGAGTTTAATGGGGGTTCATATTTTAAAAGCAAAAGTGGGGAAATATTTTTTGGTGGAATTAATGGTTTCAATTCATTCTATCCTGAAAAAATAAAAGACAATTTGTTCATCCCTCCGATTGTAATTACTTCCTTCCAAAAGTTAAATAAAGAAGTAGATTTTGAAAAACCTGTTTACTCTATAAATAAAATCGATCTATCATATCAAGACTATGTATTTACTTTTGAATTTGCATCTTTAGATTTTTCTGCGCCTGAGAAGAATGTGTACGCTTATAAATTGGAAGGATTAGATAAAGATTGGATATACACAAATTATTCAAGAAGATTTGCTACATATACTACACTTCCCCCAGGTGATTATGTTTTTAAGGTTAAGGGTACAAATAGTGATGGTATATGGAATGAAGAAGGTGCTTCCGTAAACCTTACAATTCATCCGCCGTTTTGGATGACCTGGTGGTTCAGAGGATTTATATTTTTATTAGTTGTTCTTGTAGTTTACTACATATATAAGAAAAGAGTAAAAAACCTTGAAGCAAAAAGAAAAGCATTAGCGGAAAGACTTGAAGAGAAAACCAAACTTTCTGATGAACTGCAAAATGCTTTATCAGAAGTTGAACGACTTAAAAACAGGTTAGAAGCGGAAAATATTTACCTTCAGGACGAAATTAAACTCCAGCATAATTTTGAAAACATTATTACGCAAAGCGATGAACTCAAGAAGGTTTTATACAAAGTAGAACAAGTCTCAACCACAGATGCAACTGTTTTGATTTTAGGCGAATCCGGTACAGGAAAAGAAATTCTGGCACGTGCAATCCATAATATTAGTAACAGAAGTAACAGACCTTTAGTTAAGGTGAATTGCTCTGCATTGCCTGCAAGCCTAATTGAAAGTGAATTATTCGGACACGAGAAAGGCTCATTTACAGGTGCAACTTCAAGGAAAATAGGAAGATTTGAATTGGCTGATGGGGGAACTTTATTTCTGGATGAAATAGGCGACCTTCCTTTAGCACTCCAGCCTAAAATTCTAAGAGTATTGCAGGAAGGAGAGTTTGAAAGAATTGGTAATGCTAAGACTATAAAAGTTGATGTTCGAATAATAGCCGCCACTAATAGGAATTTAAACCAAGAAATTTTAGATGGGAATTTTCGTGAAGACCTTTATTACAGACTAAATGTGTTTCCAATACTCATACCTCCGCTTAGGCAAAGGAAAGAAGACATTCCACTTTTAGTAAATCACTTCGTTAATACTCTCAGCAGAAAAATTGGCAAGAAAATAGAGACTATTTCTCAAAGTATGATGGAAAAACTTATTCAATATGACTGGCCGGGTAATGTTCGCGAGCTTATTAATACAATTGAACGTGCGATAATTACAAATGAAGGTAGCAAACTTACGTTAAGTGAATTGTTGCCTAAGTCGGTTTCAGCTTCTTCAACTGATATTAATCCAGCTACTCTTCAAGAAATTGAACGAGAGCACATTATTAAAGTGCTCAAGATGACAAACTGGCAAGTGAGCGGTGATAAAGGAGCAGCGCAAATCTTAGGAATGAAGCGAACAACTCTTGAAGCAAGAATGAAAAAACTGAACATTGAAAAGGGGTAATTAATTGCCAATATATCGGCAATTGCTAATATTTTGGCATCAAAACCATATTGGACAACTCTCAATTTTAATTCTTTACTAGCCATTTAGTCTGTTTTTTAGCTATTTCCCCAACCACAGCCTTCAAATATTTGATGGCAAATCAATTGCATTCCATTTTCCAAATCTTTTACTATACAAAATGAAAGAATCGAATATATATATGAAAATTGAAAGTCCATTTATTGAAGAATTTCCTCCTGTCTATGATAAATTGACTATGGTTGAAGTGAGAGCAGAATGGAGCGGAGGAACTCACCTGATGGATCTAATTATCAAAAAGATTGAAAGAGAATTCCAGAAACAGATTCGAGTCGAGCGGATAGATTTTGAAACAAGTAGAAAATTATTAAGCCAGTTCGGTGTAGAAAGTGCACCTGCAATCTTATTCATAAGTAAAGGTCAGATTATTGAAGTCATCAAAGAAACGCTCTCACAAAAAAAATTGGAAATATTAATTGTGAAACTACTTGCTAATAAAAATCTATCAACATAAAAAAGTAAAAAAAATTTATTCCTGAACGGATAAAATCACTAAAAGTGAATTAAAATAATTTCGGTCTAAAATAAAGGTTAAAAGTACTATGAAAAAACTCTTACTCTCATCTCTTTTGATTCTTGTACTGTCTCTTATTCCATTGTGCTTCTTGTTTCCACAAGATATCACTTTTAAAGAACATATCGTTGATAATAATTTTAATGGCCCTGCAGGCATATTTGTGATTGACATTGACAAGAATGGAAGTAAAGATATTATATGTGCCGGATACGATGGAAATACTGTCAGCGTCTGGTTGAATAATGGCGATAATCCCGCTACTTGGTCAAAGGAAGTTGTTGACAATAATTTTTTAGGGGCGATTTATGTAGTTGCTGCTGATGTTAACCAGGATTCTCTGATCGATATTGTCGGTGCGGGCTGGTATGCAAGCCAGATTGTATTGTGGAAAAATCTGGGTGGACAGAATCCTATTCAGTGGGAAAAAATAGTGATAGATAATAATTCGCTAAATGCTCATGAAGTATTTGTGTGTGATTTTGATGAGGATAATGATATTGACATACTTGCCGCTTCGGCTTATGATAACAGTTTAACTCTATACAGAAATGGTGGAGGTAATCCAGTTTCTTGGTCAAAGGAGACTATAACTTCGGATTTTTCCGGTGCCAGATCAGTCTGTGTTGGAGACATTGATAATGACAATGATAATGATGTTGTTGGTGCCGCGCTAGCAGGTAATGAAATTGCCTGGTGGAAAAATGAAGGCGGAAATCCTCTTGTCTGGACAAAATATTCTATCGTAAGTGATTTCACATATGCACATAAAGTATGTCTTTATGATATGGATAATGATCAGGATCTCGATATTCTTGGAACTGCAATATCATTAAATCAAATTGCCTGGTGGCGAAACGATGGTGGTGAGCCAATTGAATGGACCAAGATTATCGTCACGAACAGCTTTTCTTCTGCATTTGTTTCGTATCCTGCAGATCTTGACCTGGACGGTAATACAGATGTAGTAGGAACTGCTTGGGGAGGCGATCAAGTTGCTTGGTGGAAGAACGGAGGTTCTGATCCAATTATCTGGGCAAAGGGAATAGTTAAAAGTTCCTTTAACGGAGCCTGGCCCTTGTTTCTAGCGGACATTGACAATGATTTCGATACGGATATAATATCCGGTGCTCAATATGCTGATGATATAGTCTGGTGGGAGAATTCATATTATATGGCTGACTTTACTGGTGAAACTATATCCGGCATCATTCCCCTTGTAGTTCAGTTTACTGATAATTCAAATTTAAAATCTACGATAGTTAGTTGGGAATGGGACTTTGATTATGACGGAGTAATTGATTCATATGAACAAAATCCGAGTTTTATTTATGATGAGGAAGGCACTTATACGGTTTATTTAAAGGTTTCGGATGGACAATCTGAAGATGTTGAAATTAAAGAGGCATATATAAATGCTTCTGTAACTGGAATTCAAGAAAATGTCATACCGCTAACAATTAAGTTATATCAGAATTATCCAAACCCATTCAATCCTAATACAAATATCAAATACGAACTGCCGGAAGGATCAAATGTTATAGTTAAAATATATAATCTGCTAGGGCAGGAAATAGTCGAGCTGGTCAATGAGTTTCAACCATCTGGTATCAAAACTATTAATTGGAATGGAAAAGATAAAAATGGATATTCTGTTGATTCGGGTGTATATCTATGCACATTAATAAGTAATGACTTTTCACAGACAAATAAAATGTTAGTAATAAAATAGAACGACATTTAGTTGATAAATAACAGGTGAAAATTAAACTACTCATAACAAAATATATTTAAACGAGTTTCAAAATTCTACTAACTAATTTTTGAAAGGGAGAAGAGATGAAAATTATAATTATTTGCTTGATCATTAGCTTAACAGGATTTGCTCAAGAAACAGTTACAGACTATGAAGGTAATGTATACAACACAGTTGTAATTGGTGAGCAAACCTGGTTGAAAGAGAATTTAAAATCTTTGCATTATAGTGATGGTACGCCCATCCCAGATGTGCTGGCTTATAACAACAGCGATAGTCTGGCCCAGATATATGGTTTGCTTTATACCTGGGATGCCGCAATGAGAAATTCTACACAACCCGGTGCTCAGGGAGTATGTCCCGATGGATGGCATATTCCAACCGATCAGGAATGGAGCGAAATGGAAAATTATCTTGGTGGAGCTAGTGTTGCAGGAGGAAAGATGAAAGACACCGGAACAACTTTCTGGGATGTGCCTAATACCGGTGCTACTAACAGCAGTGGGCTTAGCATATTACCGGCTGGAGAGTTTGATGCATATTATAATCCAAATCAATTTAGTCTTCTGAACCAATATGCTGTTTTCTGGACATCAACGGAAGTATCGACGTTGAAAGCGAGGGAAAGATATCTGGCATATAATTCTGCCGCCTCTTTAATTTACGATTGGTATAAGGTAATGAACTACTCCATAAGATGTATCAAAGACGATCCAACCGGGATAGAGGATGAATCTATTAAACCTGAAGAATTTAAACTTATGCAAAATTTTCCTAATCCCTTCAATCCAACTACGATCATTCAATTTGAAACAACACACAAAACTTCTATTTTACTTAAAGTATTCAATGTGCTGGGTAATGAAATTGCTACACTTGCTAATGAAGAAAAACCTGCTGGAATTCATAACGTTGAATGGAATGCAAAAGGATTAGCCAGCGGAATTTATTTCTATAGTTTAAAAGCAATCGATCTTGAATCAGGTTCGGGAATAGCTTTTTCTGAAACTAAGAAGATGTTATTGTTAAAATAAAATTGAACTGTGAACATCAAATTGTCTAATAATAAAAGGGCTGAAGTATGAAAAAAATATTTATAACACTTTTTATAGTGATCCCCTTTATATGTATCTTCTCACAAGATACTTTAAGAGTATCAACAGATTTTTCTACAATCCAACTTGCAATAGATGCTGCGACAGATGGAGATATTGTTTTGGTTGCACCTGGAACTTATTTTGAAAATATTAATTTCAGAGGGAAAAACATTACCGTTACCAGTCACCATATTCTGAACGAAGATTTGGAGTACATCAAGAATACAATAATAGAAGGTAGTAATCCTGTTTATCCTGATTCTGCTAGTTGCGTATCTTTTCGTTCAGGTGAAGGTCCCGAAGCAGTAATACAAGGATTTACAATAATAGGCGGAACGGGAACGAAGTGGATTGATCCGAATAATCCCGGATATATCTGGAGAGGTGGTGGCGGTGTTTTTACATTTAAGTCTTCACCGACAATTAAGAATAATATTATTGTGAATAATAATGTCACAAACGTAACCGGTGTAAATGGTGCACAAGGTGGTGGTACTCTAAGTTATGACGGTAATCCTCTAATTCTAAATAATCTTATAATGCAGAATGAAGCCCGCTATGGTGCGGGTATTGTAATAGATTATTCAGGTGGAGTGATTAAGAATAATATAATCTACAAAAACATCGGTGGTCAGGATTATGGTGGTGGTGGTTTTTGGTCCATAGGTAATGGCTCATCACCCATTATTGTCGAGAATAATCATATCATAGAAAATTCAGTAAGCGGCAGCGGTATATACGGTGGAAAAGGTGGTGCCATGTTCATATGGATGGGTCTTGTTACTGCTCGGAATAATATTATTTGGGGGAATGCTCAAAGTAGTGGTGGACCTATTGCACAAGTCGATGGCGGAGTGGCAAATGTAACTTACAGTGATGTTGAAGGTGGATTTACAGGAGTAGGTAATATATCTGACAATCCTGAATTTTCTGACTCCAATTTTTGTTTAATGCCAAACTCACCGTGCATCGACTATGGTAATCCGGATTTAATATATAATGACGTTGAAGATCCCAACAACTCTGGTTATGCAAAATGGCCGAGTCAAGGTGGATTAAGAAATGATATGGGAGCTTTCGGTGGTCCTTTTTCAAGGACTTTCCCATTTTTTTTTGTTACGGAGATTGAGATAGATGATTTTATGCAACCTGATAAGTATATCTTATCACAAAACTATCCAAATCCATTTAATCCAACTACTACAATTATTTATAGAATTCCAGAATTAAGTTTTGTCACTCTTAAAGTCTATGATGTTTTAGGAAATGAAATAAAAACACTTGTTAATGAGGAAAAAACTGCTGGAAACTATGAAATTGATTTCGGAGGAAAGGAATTACCGAGCGGAGTTTACTTCTATAAATTGAACAGTAATAATTTTTCGATGACAAAGAAAATGATTTTAATTCGTTAGTAATACTAATTCGGAAGGAAGGTAAATGTTCTCAAAAAAAATATTAATTATAATAATTATTTATTTCATAAACTTTGCTGTTTTTTCACAAGGAATCGGAAGAGAAAATTTAACAGCAGAAAGTGACTATTTAGGTTATTCAAAACCTGGTTCGATACCTGAAATTTTTGCGCCTGATTTTATTTCAACTCAGTATGCAGAATTTGCAGGCACTTTTGCACCCGATTTTAGCGAATATTATTTTACTCGACGAGGTCCTTTTCCTGAAGGATTAGCACAAATAATGGTGACAAGAAGAATCAATGAAAGTTGGACTACTCCAGTGGTTGCAGATTTTTCCAGCAATAACTATGAATTTGAACCTTACATTACTCCTGATGGAATGAGATTATACTTTGGTTCAAGGAGATCTGTCGATGGGATTGCTCCTCCCGGAGAAATGCATCAATGGTTTTTAGATAAGCAAGACTCAACTTGGTCAGAGCCGAAACTTTTAGGGTCACCGTTTTTTGAAAGAATGGTAATGTATCCAACAGTATCAAACGATAAAACAATTTATTTTACAAGTCTTGACGGAATCTACTATTCAGAATTTATAAATGATGTTTATCAAGAACCAGTAAAGATAGGTTCTGAAATTAATTTTCTTCCTTTAACGGCTCATTCTTTTATTGCACCTGACGGAAGTTATCTTATATTTGATGGTCAGCCAAGAGGTGAAGGAAAGACGGATCTTTTTATTAGCTACAAGAAATCGGACGGTTCATGGACCAAGGGTAAATTCATGGGAAAGGAAATAAATTCTGGAGAATCTCAGGCAATGGCCAGCGTTTCTCCTGATGGTGAATGCCTTTTCTTTACTAGAGATTCGGATATTTATTGGTTGGATGCTTCGGTAATTGATCAGATAAGACTTATTCCCGAAGTAACTTTAGAACCGGATACAGGCAATATTCCATTAACAGTACAATTTTATGTTGATTTAAATACTGTGCCTGATTCAATTGTTGAATTCGAATGGGATTTTACTAACAATGGAGTGATTGATTCAAGAGAGCAAAATCCAGAATTCACTTATTTGGAAGCAGGAATTTATTCCGTAAGATTATCCGTTTTTACATTAACTGACTCAGCAACCAGAGTATTGAAAGATATAGTTGAGGTATTTGACGAAAGCACAGGATTCAGATTAGACAACAAAAATCACTTTTCTAATTATGAACTTTGTCAAAACTATCCAAATCCATTTAATCCAACTACTAAAATTAGTTATTCGATTCCGCAAGAGCTTAAAGTTAATTTAAGCATTTTTGATGTTCTTGGAAGTAAGATAACTACATTAGTTGATGAAGAAAAAAAAACTGGATATTATGAAGTTGAATTTGACGCAACGGGTCTAACAAGTGGTATATATATCTATCAACTCATTGCCGGAAATTTTAGTCAAACAAATAAAATGATTTTGGTTCGTTAAGATATTAGGGAAAATTTTGAAAACATTATTGAGTACAAATCCAAACATTAAAAACTTTAGAGAATTATTTACATTACTGATTATCATCATAATCTTAATCCCAGTTGCTGCAACTGCTAAAGTAGTAAAGGTAGAAATTATTAGTCGAGAAGTAGTATCATTCTCAGCTGAACATAGTTCTGCTGGCGCATACGAACGAATTACAGGAATCATTTATCTGGAAGTTGATCCAAATGACCCGGCAAATAAATTGATAGTTGATTTAAAATACGCTCCCAAAAATGAACTTGGAATGGTTGAATTCTCAACTGAATTTGAGCTTCACAAACCTGTTGATACAAATAGGGGAAATCATCGGTTGATGTATTTTGTCAACAATCGTGGTAATAAAATGGGAGAAGAACATTTCAATTATCAAACTGGTAGAAATTGGCTCTATAGCCAGGGGTATTCATATTTATGGTGCGGCTGGAATTGTGATGTGATTGAAGGTGATCAAAGTTTTAATATCTATGTACCAATAGCAGCAGATAAAGGCGAAATAATAACAGGAAAAATTTATGCGGAAATAATTTCCTTTGCTAATGATGTTACTTTTTCACAACCGATTGTTTGGGGCGGTTCTTTGGTTTATGCACCATTAAATATGGATAGATCGGATGCAAAATTAACTATGCGCCAGTACCGCCACGATGAACCTATAGAAATTCCACAGACGGAATGGAAATTTGCTCGCTTTAAAAATGGTGAGATAATACCTGATTCGGGATCTATTTATATTAAAGAAGGATTCAAACCGGGTTGGCTATATGATCTCGTTTATGTAGGAAAAAATCCAAAGGTAACTGGTCTTGGACTCGCGGCTATTCGAGATGTCGTTTCTTTTTTCCGATATGAAAAAGCTGATGAAGTTGGAAATAAAAATCCTCTTGCTAGTATTATTGAGCAGACCTTTGCTTGGGGCCATTCTCAATCCGCGCGCCTTTTGAATCATTTTATCTATCAGAATTTTAATGGAGATGAGAAAAAACAAATAGTATTTGATGGCATTATGTTGAATTGTCCGGGTGCAGGTAAAGGATTATTTAATTCGCGCTTTGCTCAATTCACTCGACATGGCAGTCAACACGAAGACAACCTCTTCCCGATAGATTTTTTCCCGTTTGCAACTGTCAAGCAAGATGATCCTATTTCAGGGAAAATGGGTGATGCATTTGATGAAGCTCGCAAGTCAGGTTTTATGCCTAAGATGATGATTATTAATTCATCAACGGATTATTGGACACGGGGAGCTTCATTATTACACACAGATGTAGAGGGGAAAACTGATATTGAAATAGATGATAATGTTCGCATTTATAGTATAGCGGGATATACTCATGTAGACTCCCGTATCGGAATTATAGGACGAGCTTTATTAACTGCTTTAGATCAATGGGTAAGTTTTGGCATTGAACCCCCGGTTTCTCGAATTCCCAAAATCTCAGACGGTACTTTGGTTTCTTTAGATAAGTTTAAAAAGAATTTTCCAAATATTCCTGATATTATAATGCCGGAATCATTTTATCACCCATTAAGATTAGATATGGGACCGCGTTGGGAAACAGATGGCATAGCCGATAATGTACCGCCCAAAATTGGAAAACCTTATGTTTGTCTTGTACCACAAGTTGATAAAGATGGAAATGAAATTGCCGGTATTAAATTGCCTGCATTGCAATTGTCATTAGCTACATTTGTTGGCTGGAGTATGCGAAGTCCTTCATTTTCAAATTCATTGAAGCGTAATACAGGGAGTGTCTTCCCAATGCCTGTAACAACCGAAGCGCAAAGGAAAGCAAACGATCCAAGGAAGGCAATATTGGAAAGATATCCCACCAGAGAAGATTATTTAGCACAAATAACAAAGTCTCTTTTACATTTGAAATCCAAACGGTTTTTACTTGACGAGGACGTTACAAGGCTGCTTATGGAATTTGCTCAACTAACATATTGGCCTGTGGATGAATCGAAAACACTAGTGACTATTAAAAGAATATCAGCACAGCCTGCTGAAGTTGAGGCTGGAAATACAATGCTGATTTTCGTGGAATTTTCAGAATTGAAAGATCAAGTTCTATTGGTGAAAGCTTCATTTCGTGAGGCAAATGATGTGAATTTTATTTTAAATGATGAGGGTAAAAACGGTGACGTAAAGGCTGGTGATAATATTTGGTCTTGTGCCATAGAAATTCCTTTTGTTGTTCCTAGCGGCCAATTCCATTTTGATTTCCATTGCATAGACAGAAATCTAGACCGCATTTATGTCAAGGAATCCTTAAAGGAAGGAATGGGTGATCAAGGATCTCTAATGTTCACAGTAAAAAAATGATTTTAGTTCGTTAAAACAAAATAGGAGAAATGGTGATAACAAAATTATCAATATCCGTTAAAAGTATAATGATTTTATTCATCATTGCAAGCTCAGTCTCATTGGCACAAAACAGTCATCTTGAGACATTTCACAAATTAGTTGACAAGGAGTGGGTAGGTCACTATGTAGATTCAGAAGACTCACATTATGTACACAAAGTAAAGTTTGAATATATTTTAAATGGACAAGCTGTTAAAGAAACTAAAATAGTTGATGAGTTGCAGTTCGAAATGGAGACTTACTACTACTACGATTGGGATAAGGAGCAGATTTCATTCTTATCTCTTCTTAATAAAGAAATGCACTCTATAGGTAAAGTTGTAATTGATGGTTCAATATTTACTTTAGAAGGCACAAACTTTTTTAGCTCTGGAAGAACCGAATTCAAAAAAAAGTATGAAATTACAAAGTTGGGAAAGTTTTATGATCATTTCTATCGTAAAAAGGAAGACAGTTGGATAAGAGGTCATTTAATTGAATATGAATGAAAAGAAGAATTTTCATATTACAAAACAAGGTCATGAATAGTGGTTGAACAATGAGAACAGAAATTATAAATAATTTCAAACATAAAAGGAAATTCTTATGCAAGGCATTACAATAATTATTATCATTCTTGTTCCCATTGCATTCCAGGTTTTTATGCTTCAGATTAGACAAGATAAGAGACATAAAGTAACTCTGGAAATCTTAAAAAGGATTGAAGATAAATTGCAAAAGCAAATCAATTAATTAAAAACTTTATTTGACTCATTTGATGAAAAGGAATAATCATGAGGTATAAAGTCCATCGCTTAGAAATTAAAATGGAAAGTGGGCAAACCAAGTTAGAGCAATTTTTGAATGATCTGGAAGGAGAAGTCGTATCAATAATCCCAAATATTAAAAATACATCCTTATCTCAAATTTATGGGCTCTCTAATAAAATTAATTTTCTTTTAATTATTGAAAAAACTAAATAACATATCAGTTGGCTTTTATCCAGATGTTAAAAAATATGGAAGAAACATTATACCTGTTACAATTTGTTATAAAGAAATAATAACAAAAAATTATAATGAATAAGTGGTATAAGGCATTAATTGCTACCATAGTAACTCCAGTTTTTATGTTTTCATTCTTATTGGCTAAAGATATTCTAATGAGCAAAAACGGAGTTAAAGAAATTTCAGAGTTAAGATTATTTGGCCCATATTTAGGTCAAATACCGCCCGGGAATATACCAAAAGTATTTGCTCCTGGATTCATCTCAACAGAAGAACATGAATTTAGTTGTACATTCTCAGCAGATGGAAAAGAATTCTATTTCAATAGGAACCAGGACATTTTATTCACACAAATGACAGATTCGGGATGGTCAATTCCAGTTGTGGCTGAATTTTGTTCATCAAGTTTAGATAATGAGCCGCATATTACTCGTGATAACAGATATCTATTTTGGGGAAGTAAGAGACCTTGTTCCGATAACAATTATTCTGATGAATATGGAGTTTGGATTGTTGAAAGAATAGAAGGCGGATGGAGTTCTCCACAATATGTTGGGCCAGCAGCCTATATTTCATCATCCAACAGAGGTGCAATCTACACCAGAAAAATAGTTCCGGATTACCAGAAGGGAAGGATCATTAAAACGAATTTTGTGAATGGCAGTTTTACTCCATTTATCCCACAAGAAGGAGGTGTCGTTGCTCCTGCTCCAAAATATCTACAAGGAGTTCATCCTTGTATAGCTCTTGATGAAAGTTATATAATATTTGATGCAATGTATGAATCATGGGGAAATTCGCCGGAATTATTTATTTGTTACAGGAAGGATGATAATGTCTGGGAAGATGCAATTAATTTAAGCAATGTATTGGGTATGAAAGGAATTATTACACCATATATTTCTCCTGATGGCAAATACCTGTTCTTCTATTACGATCATGATATCTATTGGGTTGATCTAAATTTTATTAATAACATTAATTAGGTTTATTATGAAAAAAGTAAAAATTTTTATTCTGCTCCTGTTTATTTCTGGTTTTATTTCATGCAGCGCAAGTAATCTTTCAGATAATCCAGAATCTTTCCAGGTTTATTCGGGGGAATATTTTGGACAAACACCTGCGGGTGATGAACCACAGCTTTTTGCACCCGGAATCATTTCAACTCCACTTTATACACGAGATATAACTATGATGCCGGACGGAAATGAAATATATTTTTCCATATCACCTTTTGGTTATAATTTGATTTTTTATACTAAGCAGGAAAATGGTAAATGGACTGAACCTAAACCCGCGAACTTTATTTCGGATTTTGATTTTCTTTACTATGAGCCACATATAACTCATGATGGAAAAAAGATGTTCTTCCTTTCAAATTTGGTGGACGATGATAGTGTTAAGAACGACCAGGATATTTGGGTAGTGGATAGAGTGGGAGATACTTGGGGAAATCCTTATAATTTAGGTGCTCCAATAAATACTGATGGGGCAGAATACTTCCCTTCAGTCACAAAGAATGGAACTCTTTATTTTACCCGGGCAGATAAGGGAACTAGAATTCATTTTATTTATCGTTCAAAATTGATCGATGGAAAATATACCAAGCCTGAAATGCTTGGACCTGAAGTTAATTGCGGTACAAATCGTTATAATGCTTACATTGATACAGAAGAAAGATTCATAATTTTACCGGCAGTTGGAGTTAGTGATAATTTTGCAGGAGAAAACTATTACATTGTGTTCCGTGGTGAAAATGATGAGTGGAGTGAACCGATAAATATGGGTAACAAGATAAATTCTAATTTAACCCGTGGTCATTCTGCCTCTTTGTCACCCGATGGCAAATATTTATTTTTTATGTCGAGTAGAGGTAACCCTGACATAGACTTTAATAAAACTCTTCCTTCTTTTTCAGAAATATTGAGTGCTTTTAATAAACCTCAGAACGGCAACTCAGATATTTATTGGATAAGTACAAAATTCATTAATGAACTAAAACCGGTAGATTGAAATTTTAAAAAGACACGTAACTGGCACATATGGAAATTTTAAAATAAGTAAAGCCTTGAAAAACAAGGCTTTACGGGGATTGTGTACCGAAGGCCGGACTCGAACCGGCACATGGGGTGAACCATACTGGATTTTGAGTCCAGCGCGTCTACCAATTCCGCCACTTCGGCAAATCTCATTATTTTAAGAACTATTCAGAGAAAATCTCAAAAATGTGAGACAAACATAAAAAACTTAGAATCATCAAGCAAAGGTTTGTTTTTTTTTAACAAGATTCTTTCTTTTTAGAGTATTGTCTCATTTCGAAATACTTTCGAATTTCAAACCATGTCATATGCAACATTATTTTGGCACAACTATTGCAATTATCATTAAAACCACTAGGAGGTTAAAATGAAAGCGAAGAAAAAAGCCAAAAAGAAAGAACGTTTATTGTTTAAGGACGTTTTTATCATTCAACCTAACTGGGCAGACATTGAAGATTATACCGAAGAGGAAATTGAGGATATGCTTGAAGAGAACAATATTCCCGAAATTTCTTACATAGATATGATCGAAAAACCTGAAGAAATTCGTTTCGATTAATGTAAAAAGGTATTACAATATGAGTAAAACTTACATTGGTTATGACGGACATTACGATATTGAGGATGATGGTAAGATTATTCAGAGAGTTGTAAATCATCTGGGTGAGCTTACTGGTATTACAAAAATTTATCGTGATGCCAAAAAAATTCCGAATCTTTTAGACAGAGATAAATTAGAATATTTTCTGCAGTTACTGAAAATTTATAAGATCGGTTCAAAAGTTTAATTCTGTTGTTTACTTCTCATCAGCTTTCAGAATTTTTGCCCACGTATCTTTTAAAGTTACAGTTCTGTTGAAAACCAGATTATCTTTAGTCGAATCTTTTATATCCGCACAAAAATATCCCAATCGCTCAAACTGAAATCTTTCTCCCGGTTTTGTTTTAGCCAAACCAGGTTCCAATTTACAATTTGTAATTACTTCTAATGAATTAGGATTTAAATGGGACTTAAAATCTATTTCTTTATCACCGTCGGGATCAGGATGATTAAATAATCTATCATACAATCTAACTTCAGCATTAATTGAGTGTTTTGCCGAAACCCAATGAATTGTTCCTTTAACTTTTTTATTGATACTTCCGGTTCCGCTTTTTGTTTCCGGATCATAAGAACATTTTAACTCTATCACATTTCCGTTTTCATCTTTAACTACTTCTTCACATTTGATAATATAAGCGTAACGCAAACGAACTTCATTGCCCGGTGAAAGTCTGAAAAACTTTTTCGGAGGATTCTCCATAAAATCTTCACGCTCAATATAAATTTCTTTGGCAAACGGAATTTTTCTCTTTCCCATTTCGGCATCTTCAGGATTGTTCACTGCTTCAAGTTCTTCTGTTAGATCATCGGGATAATTTTCAATTACTACTTTTAGAGGATTAAGTACAGCCATAACTCGTGCAGATTTTTTATTCAAATCTTCTCTGATACTAAACTCAAGTAGTGAAACATCAATTACATTATCTCTTTTTGCTACTCCAACTCTATCAGCAAAATTCCTGATTGATTCTGGTGTGTAACCTCTTCTTCTTAAGCCGGAAATAGTCGGCATTCTTGGATCATCCCAACCGAAAACAATATTTTCTTCCACTAAAAGAAGCAATTTTCTTTTGCTCATTATTGTGTAGGAAAGATTTAATCTGGCAAATTCAATTTGCTGTGGATGATAAATTTCCAGCTCTTCAATAAACCAGTTATAAAGAGGACGATGATTTTCAAACTCCAGTGTACAGATTGAATGTGTAATACTTTCTATTGAATCAGACTGACCGTGTGCCCAATCGTACATAGGATAAATGCACCATTTATCTCCGGTTCTGTGATGTGAAGCGTGACGAATTCTGTACATAATCGGTTCGCGCATATTCATATTCGATGATAACATATCAATCTTGGCGCGAAGAACATGTTCGCCGTCTTTAAATTCTCCGGCTTTCATTCTTGTGAATAAATCAAGATTCTCTTCAACAGTCCTGTTTCGGTAAGGACTTTCTTTACCCTGTTCAGTCGGAGTTCCTCTTGTATCTTTTATTTCAGCAGCAGTTTGAGAATCAATGTAAGCTTTACCTTTTTTTATCAGTTTGATTGCGTATTCATAAAGCTGATCAAAATAGTCCGAAGCATAAAGTTCTTGTCCATTCCATTGGAAGCCGAGCCAACTTACGTCTTCCATAATTGAATCAACATATTCCTGCTCTTCTTTGGTCGGATTAGTATCATCGAATCGTAAATTACATTTGCCGTTATATTTTTGTGCTAATCCGAAGTTCAGGCAAATAGATTTTGCATGACCAATATGAAGATAACCGTTTGGTTCGGGAGGGAATCTTGTGTGAACTCTGCCATTGTACTTATTAGTTTTAAGATCATCCTCGATAATTTCTTCAATGAAATTTTTTGTGACAGATTTATTTTCGTTATTGGTTTCGCTAATGTTTTCGTTCATAAGATTTATTTTAATGTTTCAATTGCTTTGTTAATTCGCTTAATAGTTTCTTCTTTTCCAATGATATGAAGGATATCATAAACACCCGGACCATTTCCCATCCCGGATACTGCTAATCTTAATGGATGAATTATTTTTCCAATTCCAATTTGTTTTAACTCCGTTAAAGATTTTAATCCGTGCTCATAATCTTCTTTAGTTGGATTATCCAGATCAGAATATATTTCCGAAAGTGCTTTAAGAAGCTCTGCTGAATCCGGATTCCATCTTTTCCTGACGATTTCTTCCTCGTACGAATTTGGAGCTTCAAAAAAGTAAGGGGCATTTATAATAAATTCTTTTACGAAGGAAACTCTTTCCTTCATTGCTTCAATTATAACTAGCAGATAATCATCGGAAAAAGTAAGAGTTTTATAATCAGAGTTCTGAATTTCAGCTTTCAACATCTGCAGAATTTCACTATTAGTTTTTTTGCGAAGATGTTCTGCATTTAACCAATTTAATTTTTGAAGATCGAATACAGCACCGGCTTTATTAACTCGTTCAAGAGAAAATTTTTCAACAAGTTCATCTAAATAATAAAATTCTTTATCATCACCTGCATTCCATCCAAGCAGAGCAACAAAATTAATTAAAGTTTCTTTCAAATAACCTTTCGATTGATAATCTTCAACTGCAACATCGCCTTGTCTTTTACTTAGTTTTGATCTATCGGGATTTAATAAAAGCGGCAGGTGAGCAAAAACAGGTTTTTCCCATTTAAAAAATTCATAAAGAAGAATATGTTTTGGAGTTGATGATAACCATTCTTCACCGCGGATAACGTGAGTTATTTTCATTAAATGATCATCAACCACGTTTGCCAGATGATAAGTAGGGAAGCCATCGCTCTTAATTAAAACCTGGTCGTCAATATTTGAAGTATCAAATTCAACCCTTTCTCTTATCACATCATCAAACGTTACTTTTTGATTTGAAGGGACATTCAATCTTATTACGTGCGGAATACCTAATTCGAGTTTTTCTTTTATTTTTTCCTTTGTAAGATTGAGACAATATTTATCATACTTTGCTTGAGGAAGTTTTTGCCGCTGTTGTTCTTCGCGAAGTTCCTGCAATCTTTCGGGAGTGCAAAAACAGCAATATGCTTTACCATTTCCCAGTAAATCATTTGCATATTTCTTGTAGATATCTAAACGTTGTGACTGCATATAAGGTCCGAATTCTCCTTTAACATCAGGACCTTCATCATACTTTAAACCAATCCAATTTAAAGTGCTGATTAAATTTTCAACTGCACCTTCTACGTAACGGTTCCGGTCAGTATCTTCAATACGAAGAATAAATTTTCCGTTATGGTGTTTTGCAAAAAGATAATTGTATAATGCTGTTCTTAATCCGCCGATATGAAGATAACCGGTTGGACTTGGTGCAAATCGTAAACGTACTGTTTCGCTTATCATTTCTCTAATTAATAAGTATGAAAATAATGATTACAAAATTAGTCAGCTTTGATGACTAAGAAAAGTTAGACCGAATGGCAGGATAAAAATATTTCAGTTATCAGCTACTGACTTTACTTTCAGTATAGTATTTAACTTTTTGAATAAACTCCTGACTGTCAATTGGTTTTGGTATGTAGTCTGTTGCTCCTGCTTCAAGACATTTTTCTCTGTCGCCCTTCATAGCAAAAGCTGTTAAAGCTATTATCGGCGTGTCCTTGTACTCAGGTATCTCTCTGATTTTTTGAGTCGCTTCAAATCCGTTCATAACAGGCATTTGCATATCCATAAGTATAATATTGTACTGCTGATGTTGAACTGCCTCAACAGCTTCAACGCCGTTTTCAACAACCACAATTGAATCAAAATTATTTTTCTTTAAAAGTCTAGTTACAATAATTTGAGAATGTTTGTAATCTTCAACAAGAAGTATTTTGACAGTATCGACCTTTTCTTTTATTTCTTCTGGTGTAGAAGGCTCATCATATCTGTTTATCATTGCATTAATTGTTTCTGCAAGATCTTCAATATTAGAACTGCTTTTAAGCAGCAGTTCTTCGAACAACCCATCAATCTTTTTTAGATCATCCTGATAATTTTCTTTACCTGTATAGATAATTATAGGAAGCCTGGAAAAATTTTTATTTGACTTAATCAGCTTTATAAGATCGAAACCATTTATTTCCGGCATATCCAGATCTATAATTGCAAGATCGAGACTCATATTCTCAATCATACTAATTACTTTGGATGAATGAGATTCTGCAATAGCATTAAAACCTGATTGTTCAACAGCTTCTTTCATCAAATTAAGAGTGGGAACGTCATCATCAACAATAAGTATGTTAGAGTCTTTTTTAAGCCTGTAACTCATTAATATTTCAACTAAGTACTTATAGTTAATTGGTTTTACAAAATATTCAACTGCACCCATCAGAAAAGCTTTTTGCTGCTCTGTTTCAACCGAACAAACAATAACCGGAGTATTTTTTGTTTTAGGATGTTCTCTTATTTGTTTAAGAAGTTCAAATCCGTTTGTGTCAGGAAGAACTATATCCATCAATACAGCAAGGAAAGATTCATTCTCGACTGATTTAAGTGCTTGCTGAGCAGAGTTAACAATTAGTGGTTCGTATCCCCATTTAGTTAAATAATTACTCAACAGTTTTGATGTAGCATAGTCATCTTCAACAACTAAAACTTTATTCTTTTTCTCAGATGGTTTTGGTAAAGAACTTAACTGTGATTCGATTGAGCTGCTGATATCGGCTGCAATTGAGAATGTATAAGTTGTTCCTTTACCGATTGCACTTGAAACCGAGATATCTCCTTCAAGCGCTTCAATATATTTCTTTGAAAGAGTTAAACCTAATCCAGTCGTGTTACCTATTTTGGAATTAAATAGTTCATTTAGTGCAAAAGGCTGAAAGATTTCAGAAACTTTCTTAGCCGGAAGACCGCTGCTAGTGTCAGTAATTCTGAAACTTAGCTTACCTTTTCCTGAAGCAAAAATCGAAATGCTTATTTTCCCTTTTTCTGTGATTCTTACAGAATTTGTAATAATGTTAATTAGTGTGTATCTGAGTTTTTGCGTATCAATGTTCAGATGTTCAGGAAGTGCTTTATCAAATTCAATCATGAATTCGATTTTCTTAGAATCAATCTTATCAGAAAAGAGGGTAATAACTTCATTTATAAAGTCTTTTAACTTTACATTTGTTTTTGTCGCTTTATTTAAACCGTTTTCAAATTTTGCAAGATCAATTATATCGTTTATAATTGATAAAAGTTCAAAAGCATTTTCCTTTAAAGTGTTAACATACTCACTCTGTGAAGGGGATAAATTTTCTTCATTTAAAAGCGAAGCAAAGCCCATTATGCTATTTGTTGGAGTTCGCAGTTCCTGTGCTATTGATGAAATAATATTACTTACAGAATTTCCCGATATAATACGGTTCCCGCTCCATATCTTTAATAAATTTTTAATACTAGAATTAACTGATGAGAGATTATCCAATTCACCTTGTGTAAATTTACTTTTTTTCGAAATCTTGAAAATAATTTTTTCAGTCGGAGAAAGAAGAATGTGTGAACAAGCTTCATTTTGCACAATATCAGTAATTGAAATTTTACAATTGGATTGTGAAGTAAACTCATCAGAACCGGGCTCATTTTTTAGATGTTTGCAATCTTTACATTCGAGTGTCGAGTATCTTGTAAGAGATTTTTTTATTAAAGAAGATTTCCCCAACACTTCAAAAGATTGTGAAGAAGTTATTCTAAATAGAACAGCAGCTTCTAATTCAAATTCAGCAGATACAAAATCACACAACTGAGAAGGAAATTCATCTGAATAAATTAACGCTGTTTGAATAAGTTTGTTATATTTAGTAACAAAATCTATTTTGGCACTTTGCATATTAAGTTAAATTATTTTGTTAGTGTTATAGAAAATTCTGTTCAAAAAGTAAAGATAAATTTAACAACTGCAAAATATGAAAAATTCAGTTGTTTTTCATACTTTTTGCCCTTTATATTTATAATGTATAGAAGGCGATAGGCAAGCCTATGAAATTACTAATGTTTATATGGTTATGGTTTTCTTTACTGCTCAATTTGCTATTTATTTTAATAGGACAAATATTTAACACATAGTTGCTATTAAAGGTGCTGGCTTATTAAAACTTCTGGATCGGATGATATTCCTTATTCAACATTAATTATTCTCCATTTTTCCTGACTCCGAATATCTAAAATCGTTTAGCGTAATAATAGGGCACAATATTTATTCATTTATTTGATAGGGACTTGATAAAACGTTGCACTTCACTTAGATTTCGCACAAATAAATCCGAAACCGCTTTTGAAATTTCGAACTGTTTATCTTTTAACGAATATTTTTTGCTTGTTAGTACTAACTAAGGTATTTGCTCAGCAAAGCTATAACAAAATAATTGTTACCGACAAACTCACAATAAACTTTGAAAATAAATATTTCCTTTCTGCTGTAAACATCGTTCCTAATTCAGAAAGCATAGTACTTCGTGGAAACATTCTGAAAAAAGACGATTACTTGGTTTCTTACTCTACCGCATCTTTTCAATTATCTGAATCTCTGCCGTATTCTATTTTTGATACTTTGATCGTTACTTATCAAACCATAAGACTCGGACTTAAAAAAGAATATAAAAGGAGAAGTCTTGTAGTTAAATACGATGAACAATTTGGTGATACAGTAAGAATACTTCAAACGGAATCTGGCGGTTTTTCTTCTGAATCAATATTTGGTTCTGGGATTCAGAAAAGCGGAACTATTGTTCGTGGTTTTACTGTGGGAACTACAAAAGATTTTTCGCTGAATAGTGGATTACGATTACAGCTGTCAGGAAGACTTTCAGATGATATTGAAATTGTTGCCGCATTGACTGATGAAAATACACCAATCCAACCTGAAGGTAATACTGAAAGACTGGAAGAACTTGATAAAGTTTTTATCCAGGTTAAACATCCAAATGCAGTTGGTACTTTTGGGGATTATCAACTAAGAAAAAGATTCGGTGAGTTTGGTATTATTGATAGAAAACTTCAAGGACTGATGGGTGAATTTTTTATTTCTGATTATTCCGGTTACGTTGCAATTGCAAGCTCACGCGGAAAATTTAATTCAAATTTATTTAACGGCATTGATGGTGTTCAGGGACCATACCGTTTAAGCGGAATTAATAATGAAAGAGATATTACAATTATTGCAGGCACAGAAAAAGTTTTTCTTGACGGCATTGAAATGAAACGAGGCGAGAATAATGATTATGTTGTCGAATACTCAAATGCAACTGTTACATTTACTCCGAACAGACTTATCACTTCAGCTTCAAGAATAAATATAGATT
Source organism: uncultured Ignavibacteriaceae bacterium (assembly GCA_963804005.1). Lineage (GTDB taxonomy): Bacteria > Bacteroidota > Ignavibacteria > Ignavibacteriales > Ignavibacteriaceae > JAGXRK01. The sequence continues at coordinate 75,296 of CAWDOP010000002.1, forward strand.
TTGAGTATACAGACAGAAGGTACTCCCGAAATTTTCTCGGTGCAGGAACGGGTGGAAAATTTTTTAATGATAAACTTGATATTAAGTTTCAGTATTTGCGTGAAGGTGATGATCAGGATGCACCAATTGATATTACTTTATCTGATCAGGATAAGGAAATACTATCGCTTGCGGGAGATGATCGAAGCAAAGCTGTTAAATCCGGCGTAACATTAGCAGAACCAGATTCGCTAGGAATTGTAAAAGGTATTTATACAAAAGTTGATACTCTTATAAATAATGTCCCATATTCTTATTATGTTTTTGATCCCGGAGCAACTAATGCAATATATAATGTCAGCTTCAGTTATGTGGGTGAAGGTAAAGGTGATTATGTACGTGAAAGTCTTGGTAATTATAAATTCATTGGAATTGGTCTTGGTGGATATTTGCCAATCATTTATTTACCAGCACCGCAGTTAAAACAAATAGGAAATATTGTTGTTGACATAAAGCCATTCAAAGATTTAACAATTAGTCTTGAGTATGCCGGAAGTCTATGGGATAAAAACAGATTCTCAAGTCTTGATGATAACGATAACTATGGATATGCAAGAAATATTTCTCTTAAACTTAATCCTACAGAAGTTAAGATAGGATCACTCAACTTAGGAAAAGCAGGATTGAATTTTCGTGATAGATTCATTCAGGATAAATTCACTTCAGCAGATAGATTTAATGAAGTTGAATTTAACAGAAATTATAATACCATTCAGTCTCAGGAAAGCGAAGATGAACTTCTGAGAGAAATTGGATTGACATTAATTCCAGATAAGAATTTGAACATTAATAGTACAGCAGGATTTTTAAAAATAGGAGAGAACTTCTCATCCGACAGATTTAACAACGTTCTTACTTTTTCAGATATCAAATCCTTCGGCTTAAATTATAATCTTGATTATGTAAAATCAAAAAATGTTTTATTGTCAAGCAGTTGGTTTAGACACAGGGCGAGTGCTTACTATGTGATTTCTATTTTCAAACCGGCTTTTGAATTTCTTGCTGAAGACAAAACGGATAAACGCAATACTACAGACTCGCTGATTTCAGGCAGCCTGAAATATTTCGAATATATTCCTTCAATTCAACTTGTTGATGTAAACGGTTTTAACTTCGTTGCAAAGTACTCCATTCGTGATGAATATCTCCCGGTTAACGGCGTTATGCTGAATGAATCAGTTGCAAATACTCAATCCTATGAAGCTTCATATTCCGGGATTAAGGAAGTGAATACATCTCTTAACTTTACATTCAGAAATAAAAAGTATTCTGATACTTTCAAAGAAAAAGGATTTCTCAACAGCGAAACAATTTTAGTCAGATCACAGTCAAAGTTCAGATTCTGGGAGAGAATTTTGACCGGCGACTTATTTTATGAGGTATCAACACAACGATCGGCGAAGCTTCAAAAAGTTTTTGTGAGAGTTGAACAGGGAACAGGTAACTTTAAATATCTTGGTGATCTTAACAATAATGGCATTGCGGATGAAAATGAATTTAGACCAACGATTTATGATGGTGATTACATCCAGGTTACACTTCCAACTGATGAGTTATTCCCTGTAATTGATTTGAAAGTAAGTACAAGGTGGAAAATTAATTTTGCAAATCTTTTTGAAAAGAATACTTTTGCAGGAAAATTTTTTAGTTCTGTATCCACAGAAACTTTTTGGAGAGTTGAAGAGAACAGCAGAGAAACTGACTATGCAAAAATTTATTTACTTAACTTCAATTACTTTTTAAATGAAACGAATACAATTCGCGGATCAAATTATTTGCAGCAGGATTTTTTCTTGTTCGAAAATGATCAGGATCTATCTTTCCGATTCAGATTTACACAACGCAACAGCTTAAATGAGTTTTACGACGGTTATGAAAAAGGATATAATCGTGAAAGAAGCTTAAGAATAAAATTCAAATTGATAAAAGAAATAAGCAATCAAACAGATATCGTTAATGAATCCGATAACGTGAGTGCAAATGAAAGCTCGAACAGAAGAAGAATGGTAACTAATAATAATATTGCATCTGATTTTTCGTACAGACCTGTTAGAAGCATTGAAGTTGGATTCAGAATAAAAGTTGGTAGAAGTGAGGATACTTTTCCGATAAGTCCAACGGCTATAGATTTGAATTCTCAAATGCTAAGGTTTAATTTATCATTTCTTGGTACAGGAAGATTACGAGTTGAGCTTGAACGCAATGAATTGATTGCAAATACAACACAGAATCTTATTCCATTTGAACTCACAGGAGGAAATCAGATTGGAAAGAATTATTATTGGAGAGTTAATTTTGATTACAGATTATCGGCAAATCTTCAAACAACTCTAAGCTATGACGGCAGGTTGCAGGGCGGTGGAAGAGCAATTCATACAGCAAGAGCCGAAGCGAGAGCGTATTTTTAATTAGGAATTAGGAAGTAAAAATTAGGAATAAATTTGTTGGAATATCGAATGACGAAGATTTATTTTGATTTCATTATCTAAATGAAATTATAAATATGAAACATTGTAAATAACTCCGCAGGAGTCAAATATTTGTAACAGAGAAAATCCCAAAGAAGAATAGAACTCCGTAGGAGTTCAACAATACACAATAAATAATAATTACAATTATGAACATTATCTCAAACCTAATCGAAGCACACATTTTTCGAGAAATGAACGGACAGATAGAATTTCTTCTTCTAAAAAGATCACCAATTCAATATTATCCGAATTTATGGCAAATGATTTCAGGAAAAATCAAATCAAACGAAAAAGCTTATGAAAGTGCTTTGAGGGAAATTAAAGAAGAAACGGGATTAACTCCGCTAAATTTGTGGGTCGTTCCAAATGTTAATTCATTCTACACAGCAGAAAATGACAGCATAACATCTGTTCCGGTTTTTGCAGCAAAAGTCAATTATAATAGTGAAGTTGTTCTTAGCAATGAACACGTAGAATACAAATGGTTATCGGCTGAAGAAGCAAAAAACCATTTAGCCTGGGTTGGTCAACACAGATCAGTGGATATAATAACAGACTATTTTGTGAATAAGAAGAATTTCTGGGCTCTTGTTGAAATCAATATTTAACAATATTACAATTTTTTCAGCGAGCTCAGTTAGTTTGTCTATCTAAAACTAGTCCTAAATCTTATCTACAACAATGTGTTTAACTTATGCACTCCTATGGTATATTATTACCAATTGATTATTTTAACGTCATCCAATTTTTAATTTTAATCAGGAGAATATTTTGGGTCTCTTAGTCGTCGGATCTTTGGCATTGGATTCAGTATCAACACCATTTGATAAAGTTGAAGATGCACTTGGTGGATCAGCCACCTACATTTCGCTTGCAGCAAGCTATTTTACCGCACCGGTTAATTTAGTCGGAATTGTAGGCAGCGATTTCCCTAAGAATTATATAAAGATGCTTGAAGAACATAATATTGATCTTGAGGGATTAAAAATAGTTGAAGGCGGAAAAACTTTTCGCTGGTCGGGAAAATATCATTATGATCTTAACGTTCGGGATACTCTTTCAACAGAATTAAATGTATTTGAAAAATTTGATCCGATCATTCCGGAGAGCGCAAGAAAATCAAAATACATTTGTCTCGGAAATATTGATCCTGTTCTTCAGAGTAAAGTTTTGGATCAGATGGATGATCCGCAATTTGTAGTTTGTGACACTATGAATTACTGGATTGAAGGAAGGAAAAAAGAATTGATGGAACTTCTTCCCAGAGTTTCTGTCTTAATAATTAACGATTCTGAAGCACGTTTACTTGCTCATGAACCAAATTTAATTAAAGCATCGAAAAAGATTCGGGATTTTGGACCTGAAATTCTGATAATCAAAAAAGGCGAACATGGCGCCTTGTTATTTACAGAAGATATAATTTTCTCTGCGCCTGCATATCCTATGGAAATGATTAACGATCCAACCGGTGCAGGTGATTCTTTTGCAGGAGGATTTATTGGTCATCTTTATAGTAACAGAGATTTATCTCCCAACTGTCTTAAGGCAGCAGTTATTTATGGAAGTACTATGGCTTCCTTCTGCGTAGAAAGATTCAGTACAAAAGGTTTAGAAGAACTTTCCTTATTCAGAATAAAGGACAGGTTCAGAGAATTCATGAATTTATCCAGATTTGATGAAAGCTAACAGTTACTACAATCTGAAATTTGAATCAGGTAAACTGATTTATATCGATCAAACAGTCCTTCCTCTTAAGGAAAATTATATTTCAACTGATAGTTATGTAAGGATTGCCGAAGGCATTGAACGTCTTGAATTGCGTGGCGCTCCACTTATTGGCATTGCAGCAGCCTATGCACTTGCTTTATCATTGAAAAACTCCCAAGATTTTAAAAATGATTTTGAACAGGCTTATCAAAGACTTGCATCAACTCGTCCAACTGCTGTAAATCTTTTCTATGCACTCGAAAGAATAAAAAGTAAATTTGAACTAATACACGATCTAAATAATTCTTTTGAAATTTTACTTACAGAAGCAAAGTTAATTCATAAACAAGAAGATGAGTACTCAGATAGAATTGCACATAACGGATTAAGAATATTCCAAAAAAAATCAAATGTGCTTACTCATTGTAACACGGGTGCATTAGCGGCAGGCGGTTTCGGAACTGCATTCGCCATTATCAAGCACGCTTTTGATAGTAATTTAATTTCTCATGTTTTTGCTGATGAAACAAGACCTTTATTGCAAGGATTAAGACTCACTTCTTTTGAACTAGATAAAAATAAAATTCCATTCTCATTGAACACAGATTCTTCCGCGGCTGCATTAATGCAGCAGGGCAAAGTTGATCTTGTTATTACCGGTGCAGATAGAATAGCGTTGAATGGTGATTCTGCTAATAAAATTGGCACATATAATTTAGCTATACTTTGTAACTATCATAACATCCCTTTTTACATAGCAGCTCCTTCAACAACCATAGACAGAAAAATTGCAACTGGTTCTGAAATGCAAATTGAATACAGAAGCGGAAAAGAACTGACTGAAGTAAAAGGAATAAAAGTTGCTCCTGAAAACTATCCAACGTTTACACCGGCATTTGATGTTACTCCATCTCACCTGATTACGGGAATAATAACTGAAGAAGATCTATTTCTTTTCCCATACAATTTTATAAGATGAGCGAAATAATAAAGACAGAAGCAGTCGTTTTGAGTAAACTCAATTACGGCGATACAAGTTTAATAATTTCAGTATTAACGGAATTGTATGGCAAGATGTCCGTTATTATAAAAGGAGGAAGAAATCCTAAATCAAAAATGGGAATGATTGCCGATCCTCTAAATCATGTTCAGATTGTTGTTTATAAAAAAGATACTCGCGATTTACAATTACTTTCAAGTATAGATACAATTTCACATTACCCAAGAATTAAAGAAGACCTTGATAAAACTCAATATTCATTAGCAATTATTGAACTGGTAAAAAAACTAACTGTTGAAAATGAAGTCAATAAAAAATTATTCAAAGGTTTGGTAAGAATTCTATCACTTGTCGATTCCGATAATGAACATCCTTCAATTTTATTCGGAAGATTTTATCTCTTCTTTTTATCTGAACTGGGGTATGCGATTCAAACATCCGAATGCGGAATTTGTAAAAAAGAAATTGGTAAAGGAAGTGGCGGTTACAGTTTTGATACAGGTTTTGTCTGTGTTAATTGTTTTGAATCGCATCCAGGATTGAATTTTGCCTCTGCGGAACTTTTGAATTACTTTTTTTGTCTAAACAATAAAATTTCAGTTAAAAATATTTCGCTTGTTTTAATTAAACAAGCTAATATATTTTTGGACAGATATACAAAACATCATATTCCGGGTTTTAACGGAATTCAGTCATTAAATATTTTAAACAATTTTAAGTAGGTGACTATCGGCTAATCTGCTACTATTTGATAACCTTAAATGTGAAAAAACTCAGGAGAATAAAATGTTGAATGAAATGAAATCCCGCCAAACGGGAAAGTTAAAAGGAATAATTGGAGCAGGTGCTCTTATTGTTTTAGGAATGATGTTCGGGGCTTTACTTGTTTCCGGTTTTGGATTAGTAAGACCGGGTTTTGCCGATATTGAATTAGGAGCCAACAAACCTCCGGTTAATTTGGATGCAGATGCTACATCTTTCAGTAAAGCATTTATTGAAGTCGCAGAAAAAGTAACTCCGGCAATTGTTCAGATTACTGTTGTATCTGAAAGAGAAAATCCACACACAGATATGTTTTTCTTTCCATTCCGTGATATGCCCCAGGAACAAAGAGGTTCCGGTAGTGGGATTATTATTTCGGAAGATGGTTACATCGTCACAAATAATCATGTTGTTGAAAATGCAAACAGAGTTTCGGTGGGACTATATGATAAAAGAACTTTTACTGCAACTGTTGTCGGAACTGATCCATTAACTGACCTTGCAGTTATAAAAATTGATGCCAATAATCTTATTCCAGCTTATCTTGGGGATTCAGATAATCTTAAAGTTGGTCAATGGGTTATGGCAATCGGCAATCCTCTAGCTCTAACATCTACAGTTACTGCAGGAATTGTCAGCGCAGTTGGCCGCGGCTCACTTGGATTGATCCGTGATAATTATGGTGTAGAAAATTTTATTCAAACTGATGCAGTAATAAATCCTGGTAATAGCGGTGGTGCTCTGGTTGATCTTTCAGGTGCAGTTGTGGGAGTAAACTCTGCCATTGCTACAAGAGGAACAGGAACCTACATTGGTTATGGTTTTGCAATTCCGATCAACCTGGCAAAATCTGTTGCTAAAGATTTGATTTCAACAGGAAAAGTTAATCGTGGTTATATTGGTGTGAATATTGGCGAAGTTGACAATGCAATGGCTAAATCACTTGGATTAGACAAACCACATGGTGTAATTATTCAGGGAATAATTGAAGGTGGAGCTGCTTCAGCTACAGATTTAAAATCCGGTGATGTCATTCTAAAAATAGATGCAAAAGAAGTAAATCAACCTAATGAATTACAAAGTTATATTGCTTCAAAAACAGCGGGAGATGTTGTTACTTTGGAAATTTTCCGTGATGGAAAAGAAATGGAAAGAAAAGTAACTTTAAAAGCAAGGGAAGATGATAGTAAAACGCAAACTGTAATGAAAAAAGATGATAATGACTCTAAGAATGAGGCAAAGGAATCTACAGCATCGTTTGAAAATATTGGATTGATTGTTAAGAATCCCACAGAGAAAGAAAGAAATACTTATAATATTGATTCCGGTGTATTAATAACCGATGTTACATTGTACAGTAAAGCTTATGATCAAGGACTTTTTAAGGATTTAGTTATTGTTGAGGCAGATAGAAAACCAGTAAAAGATGTTACCTCATTTACTAAAATAATTGAATCTAGAAAAGGAGAGGCTGTGCTGCTTAAAATTCAGGATTCAAAGGGTAACACAAGATTTGTAGGATTAGAGATTCCCAAATAAAATTTTCTAACTTCAATTATTTAAAACGTCCCAACAAAATCGGGACGTTTTTTTTATATATTTATTGTATTAAAAAGGAAAATTAATGATCAGATTTCTTACTGCTGGTGAGTCTCACGGTAAAGCTCTAACAACAATTATAGATGGAATCCCTTCTAATCTAAAGATCTCCGCGGATTACATTAATCTTCAACTTAAAAGAAGGCAAACTGGTTATGGCAGAGGATTTAGAATGAAGATTGAATCTGATCAGGTTGAAATATTATCCGGCATTCGTTATGGTAAAACTCTTGGTTCACCAATATCATTGATTATAAAAAATTATGATTGGGAAAACTGGACATATGTTATGTCTGTTGATGATATTCCCTCTCATTCTGAAAAAATAACAATTCCAAGACCCGGACATGCAGATTTAGTGGGAATCACAAAATATAATTTTAATGATATAAGAAATTCTATTGAAAGGTCATCCGCAAGAGAAACCGCCGCAAGAGTTGCTGCTTGTTCTGTTGCTCGTAAACTTCTTGGAGAGTTTGGTATTTCAATTGGCAGTTATGTTGAAAGTATCGGCGGCATTTATTCAAAGGCAAATTATCTCAATACACTTCTTGAAAATAAAATTGCTTCAAATTTTACAGCTATTTCTCTTTCCAATAGAGCAGATAAAAGTTCTGTTCGTGTTTTAGATAAAGTGCAGGAAGAAAAAATAATTTCAAGAATTAAATACGCTAAAAAAAAAGGTGATACTCTTGGTGGAACTTTTGTAACAGTTGCTTCAGGTGTTCCTGTAGGATTAGGTTCTTTAGTTCATTATGATCTTAAACTTGATGCTGAAATCGCTCAATCAATTATGTCTATCAATGCTGTCAAAGCAATTTCAATTGGTGCCGGATTCGATAGTGCTGAACTTTTAGGTTCGCAGTCCAACGATGAAATTATTAAAAAAGGTGAAACTCTTACACGAAAAACAAACAGGGTTGGCGGAATTGAAGGAGGGATATCTACAGGTTTACCTATCATAGTTCGCGGGGCTATGAAACCAATTGCTACGTTGATGAGCCCTATTCAAAGTATTGATCTTAAAGGAATGAAGAAAGTTGATGCAAGAAGAGAAAGAAGCGATTTTGTAGCAGTTCCTTCTTGTGCTGTAATCTCCGAATCAATGCTTGCATGGTCTCTTGCAAAATATTTTGTTTTAAAATTTGGTGGTAATTCACTTGAAGAAATGAAGGATAATTACAAAAATTATTCTACGAAAATTTATAAAAGAATAAAAAATAACTTCATGTAAATGTTATGATTAAGATTCACAAGTTTACGTTTAATCCTTTTGCAGAAAATTCTTATGTTTTGTGGGATGAAGAAACCAAAGAAGCCGCTATCATCGATCCCGGTTGTTATGATAATTATGAAAAAAAGGAAATAGATAATTTCATAACAACTAATCAATTGAAGTTAAAATATTTATTTAATACACATTGTCACGTGGATCATATCTTCGGTAACTGTTATGTAAAAACTAATTATGATGTAATTTATTACGCACCTGAAGAAGATTTACCTCTCCTTCAGCAGGCAGCAACTCAGGCTGCAATGTTTGGACTTGAAATTCGTGAAACGTGTTTGCCTGATAAATTCATAACACCCGGCTTAACACTTCAACTTGGTAATATTAATTTAGAATTTTTATTTACACCCGGGCACTCTCCCGGTGGTTATTGTATTTATTTCAAAAGTGAAAATGCATGTATAACAGGAGATGTTCTATTTGAAGGAAGCATCGGAAGAACAGATTTACCGGGTGGTAATTATGATCAGCTATTAAATTCTATCAGGGAAAAACTTTTTGTTCTGCCTGATGAAACAGTAATTTATCCTGGTCATGGTGAATTAAGCACAATAGGAAAAGAAAAAAAATCTAATCCGTTTTTTAATTGATTGTTGAACATATTTAAGTAATCAAATAAAAGTCTGAGGAAATAATGCAAGAAAAAATTAAAGAACTTCTAAAGAAAAAAGAACAAGCTAAATTAGGTGGCGGTAAAGATAAAATTAAAAGTCAGCACGCTAAAGGAAAACTAACCGCACGCGAAAGAATACAATTGCTTGTTGATGAAGGAAGTTTTAATGAGGTGGACGTTTTTGTTAAACATCGCTCAAGTGATTTTGGTTTAGATAGACAATCATTTCCCGGTGACGGAGTTGTTACTGGATTTGCAAAAATTAATGGAAGACCAGTCGCTCTATTTAGTCAGGATTTTACTGTATTCGGCGGATCACTTTCGGAAACTCACGCTGAAAAAATTATTAAGATTATGAATATGGCAATGAAAGCCGGTATTCCTGTGATCGGGCTCAACGATTCAGGTGGGGCAAGAATTCAGGAAGGTGTAAACAGTCTTGGCGGTTATGCAGATATTTTTCTGCTGAATACTCTTGCTTCAGGTGTAGTCCCGCAAATTTCAGTTATTCTTGGTCCTTGTGCCGGTGGTGCGGTTTATTCTCCTGCAATAACAGATTTTATTTTCATGGTAAAAAAGACAAGTTATATGTTTGTAACAGGTCCAAACGTTGTTAAAACAGTTACACACGAAGATGTTAGTTTCGAAGAACTAGGTGGTGCTGAAACTCATGCAACAAAAAGTGGCGTGGCTCATTTTATTTGTGACAATGAAATTGAAACTCTTCTCTCTGTCAGAAAATTATTAGGTTTCCTTCCACTCAATTTTATGGATAAACCTGTTGAGAAAGAATTTGATTTTAGCAAGATTGTCAATGAACATAAACTTGAACGTATAATTCCTGATACTCCAAATAAACCATATGATATGAAAGAAATCATAAATTTTATTGTTGATGAAAATGATTTTATGGAAGTCCACACTGATTATGCAGAAAACATTATTGTAGGTTTCGGAAGATTAGGTGGAATGTCTGTTGGTATAGTTGCCAATCAACCAAATGTTTTAGCTGGAGTTCTTGATATAAACGCTTCAGTTAAAGGGGCAAGGTTCGTGCGCTTTTGTGATGCATTTAATATTCCCTTACTAGTGTTAGTTGATGTTCCCGGATTTTTACCCGGAACAGAACAGGAATGGAACGGAATTATTCGTCATGGTGCTAAATTATTGTATGCCTTTGCTGAAGCTACAGTTCCAAAAGTAACTGTTATAACCAGAAAAGCATATGGGGGTGCTTACGATGTGATGAACTCAAAACACATTCGGGGCGATTTTAATTTTGCTTGGCCCTCTGCTGAAATTGCTGTGATGGGTCCCAAAGGTGCGGTAGAAATTATCTTTAAGAAGGAAATATCTACCTCTTCCAATCCTGATAATGAGCTTGAAAAAAAGTTGTCTGAGTACATTGAGAAATTTGCCAATCCTTATATCGCCTCAGAGAGGGGATTCTTAGATGATATAATTCTTCCTGCAGAAACTAAACACCGAATTATTCAGGCATTTGATTTGCTAAAAGCTAAAGTTGACAAAAATCCAAGGAAAAAACACGGCAACATCCCTTTGTAAATTTAACTCTTTAAAAAACAAAGGATTACACTTGACAACTTAAGTTTTTACTTGATTTGAAAATCTGATTAGCATATATTGTACATGGAAATAACATACATTGGAGTTCTAATGAAAAAAAGCCTACTATCTTGCTGTGTTATCTCTTTATTTACTTTATTGTTTGCATCTTGTGGAGTAAATAAAGAAATATCAAAACAGTCCTACCATGACGATTCTTCCCCAAAAAATGAACGATTCGGAATTGTATCTGAAATGCTTGAACAGGCAAGACAATACTATGTGGACGCTCTCGAAAAACAAAATTTAAACAGTACAGTTGAAGCTATCCAGAATTTTGAAGAAGCATTAAGAATAGTAAATAACCTTAGCTATTATCCTGGAATTGATAATAATGAAGCGTATAATGAATTAGAGAGTTCAATTATTGAAGATTATAGAAATCTTGTTGATCGACTTGCTGAACTGCCTGAAGGAATTTCTTTTGCTGCTTATGAAGAATGGATGGCACAGGCTGCTCCAGAAATCGACATGAATTTTGATGATACAAAAGAAGAAAATACACAAGTGATAATTCCTGCTGATATTCCGCTGGAGTATAACAGTCACGTTGAACAATGGGTTAATTATTTTACTGGAAAAGGGCGAGGAGCGATGGACAGATGGTTAACTCGTTCAGGAAAATATTTTCCAATGATGACAAAGATTTTTAAAGAGGAAGGAATACCTCAGCAATTAGTTTATTTAAGTATGATGGAAAGCGGATTAAATCCTACTGCCCGTTCTTGGGCATCTGCTGTTGGATTATGGCAATTTATTAAATCAACCGGACAGTTGTACGGATTACAGACCAATTTTTACATTGATGAAAGAAGAGACCCAGTAAAGTCGACTCGTGCTGCTGCCCATCATCTTCGTGATCTGTATAATTCACTTGGTGATTGGTATTTGGCTCTTGCTGCGTATAACTGCGGTGAAGGTAGAGTAAAACGCGCTCTTCGTAAATCCAATTCTGACGATTTTTGGTCTTTAAGAAAATATCTACCTAAAGAAACCAGAAATTATGTTCCTACTTACATTGCTGTAAGCATAATAGCGCTTGAGCCCGATAAATATGGTTTTACAGATTATATTTTAGAAAAACCTTTTGAATATGAAACATTTATTGTTAATAGTGCAATTGATCTTGTTTATTTGTCCAGTGCAGCTGGGACAGACCTTTTAACTTTGCAGGATTTGAATCCTGAGCTAACTCAGTTATCAACTCCGGATAATTATTCTGGAGGTTATCAATTAAAAATTCCTAAAGGTTCATATAATCTATTAGCGTCAAATCTTGAAAATATTCCTGAATCTGCCAAAAGGAACTATCTAGTTCATACAGTTAGAAAAGGTGAAACCCTAAATAAAATTGCTCAAAGATATGGTGTGTCTAAATATGACCTTGCAGATGCAAATAATATTTCTACAAACTCAAGATTATATGCAGGTGTTGATTTAAGAATTCCGGTTTCTGTAAGCCTTTCTGAAAATAATTTTGCATACAATCCCGATGTTCAAACTGCACGTGAAAATAGTTCCGGTGAATATATTTCACCTTATTCAAGTCTTAACAAAGAGAATATAAATACGAACGATATCATTGTTGCGAACAAAGATAGTAATGAGGATATAATAGATGCTAATCTTTTAGGATCAGAAGACTTAGCAATGAATGAAGAAATAAGTACTGAGTCCGGAGTAAAAACAGATGTTTTAGTTCCAGCAAATCTGGTTCCCGTAACTTATCACGTTAAAAGAAATGACAGTCTTCTAGGTATAGCTGATTTATTTCATAGTCGAGTTAGTGATTTAAGAAACTGGAATGACATTCCTTATACATCAACAATAAGAGTTGGACAGAAACTTACAATTTATGTTCAGGATGACAGAAAAGATTTTTATGCGAGTTTAGATAATCAAACGGCATTAGAAAAAACTGTTGTTATGAATACGGTTAATAAGAATTCAAGCAGTCCTGTGTATCATAAAATAAGAAGGGGTGAAAATTTAGGATTAATTGCTTCCAAATATGGTGTTTCAGTTCGTGAATTAAGGAACTGGAATAAAATTGTTGGTAATAAAATTCTTGCTGGTAAAAGACTTAAAATCTATACTGATGGCGGGCCAAAGAATGTTAGCAGTGATTTAGCTACTTCCAATAATTCTAATCTATATCGCTATAAAGTAAAAAGAGGCGATACTATAGGCGAGATCGCAGAGAGATTTGGTGTCTCTGTATCTATGGTTAGAAAATGGAATAACATAAGTGGAAATAAAATAATTGCCGGAAAAACGCTTAAGATTTATTCGAGCACTAATACAAGCACACTTGGAGACATTACAACAAAAAGTAACTCAAATACAAATTATCATAAAGTGAAGCCTGGCGAAACTATCAGTCAGATTGCCGAAATGCATAAAGTTAAAATTGCGGATTTAAAAAATTGGAATAATCTTAGCAGCGATAAAATTATTGCTGGTTCTACATTGAAGATTTTTTCTAATACAAGTGTTTATGATATTCCTTCAAGCGATACGAAAACAAATAAAAATTCTAATTCAAATGCCCAGTTTCATATAGTAAAAAAAGGTGAATCCCTTTACTCTATCTCAAAAAAATATAATATTCCAGTTGCGAAATTAAAACAACTTAATGATATGAGAGATAATAAAATTATTATCGGTCAGAAGTTAAAAGTGGGGTAAAATAGTTTTTTAATTTACATTTTGTTTAACCTAAAGCCGTTAGGGGTGTTATCCCGAATTGTCGTGATATCTGAGATTATACCCTTAAACCTGACCTGGGTAATTCCAGCGTAGGAAAACGGGCTAAAAGAATAATTAGTTTTCCTTTTAGCCGTTCCTGGAACGGCTTTCTGATTTTAAAGGAGTTAGTTATGAAAACCATAATTATTCTTTTTTTATTTCTCATTTTACAAATCTATCCACAAGTTAAAACTTTTGAAGGAATTGTTAAAGATTCTGAAACTGAAAATCCACTCAGCAGTGCGAATGTCTTTATCTCCAGAAATAATCTTGGTACTGTGAGCGACTCTCATGGAAACTTTAAACTAACAGGTACTATAAAAAGTACTGACACTCTAGTAATCAGTTATTTAGGCTATGCATCCAAATTAATTACAATTGTTGAATATGATGATTTTGAGTTTTTAGAAATTAAACTTGAACGAATAATTCTCCCATCACAAACTGTATTTGTTGAAGGAAGTGTAGGGCGTTATGGTATTACGCCATTAGCTTTTAATCAAATCAAGAGAATGGACATTCAGAAAGACTATGTAGTTCAGGATATTCCGGAATATTTAAGCCGTCTTCCATCCACTACTTATTATTCTGAAAGTGGAAATGGAATCGGTTATAATTATTTGTCAATAAGAGGATTTGATCAAAGAAGAATTTCTGTTTCAATAAATGGAATACCTCAAAATGACCCCGAAGATCATAATATTTATTGGTTAGATTTTCCAGATCTCCTTGCAAGCACAGAAATGATTCAAGTTCAAAGAGGAGCCGGTGCCGGAGTTACCGGTTATCCTGCAATTGGCGGATCAATTAATATTATCACATCAACTTTTTCTGATAAACCAAAATTCAATCTTTCTGCTTCTTACGGAAGTTATCATACAAGAAAATACAGCGCTGCATATTCAAGCGGATTGATTGATAATAAATATTCCATGTACGCAAAACTATCTCAGATACTTAGCTCAGGATATCGAAATCTTGCCTGGGTAAAATTCAATGCTTACCATTTATCCATAGTTCGTTATGATAATAATATCACTTCACAAATTAATTTTTATGGAGGACCTATTGAAGATGGGCTGGCTTATACAGGTATAGCAAAGTTTGCAGTGATGGATAAAGAATTACGAAAAGAAAATTATTCATACTGGGAGGCTGATGAATCAGGTTATACTTATACAGCAATCAGGCGAAAGGATGAAATAGAAAATTTTTCTCAACCGCATTATGAACTATTAAATGAAATAAAAATTTCCGATAACGTAAAATTTAACTCTGCTTTATTTCTTGTTATTGGCAAAGGATATTTTGATTACGATGGTTCGTGGGCTGATACAAACTATTTACGACTAACTTATGAAAATGGATTTACTCCAACGCAGAATCCTGGTAATGTTCTTATCAGAGCAATGGTTGAGAATAAACAATTCGGATGGATACCCCGATTAAGTTACAAACATAAGAACGGCGAATTGATTGTAGGCGGTGAGTTCAGAATTCATCGATCCGAGCATTGGGGCGCAATTAACTATGGTGAAAATCTTCCAGAAGGTATAACAAAAGATTTTAATTATTATTTCTATAATGGTTCAAAAGATATTGTTAATGGATTCATTCACGAGACTTTTAATTTTAATGAAAGAATAAATTTATTGGGCGAAATTCAAATATCGTATCATAAATACGGTATTAGTAATGAAAAGTATGTTAATAATAATTTTGAAATTGATGATCTGTTTGCCAATCCAAGATTTGGTATTAATTATAAATTCACTCCACAGGCGAATATATTTTTATCATTTGCAAGAGTAAAACGCGAGCCGCGATTGAAAGACTATTACGATGCAGCTGAATCGAGTGGTGGTGCCGAACCAAAATTTGAATTGAATTCAGATGGTACTTATAATTATTCTAATCCGTTAGTTAAACCTGAAACAATGAATGATATTGAATTAGGTTTCGCTTTTAATTCCAGTAACTTGAACTCGAACCTGAACTTATTCTACATGCTTTTTGATGATGAGATTGTAAAGAAAGGAACTATTGACCGATTTGGACAACCTATAACAGGTAATATTGATAAAACAACTCACACAGGTGTTGAACTTTCTTTTATTTATAAATACTCTAAAAATTTTGAATTATTTGGTAATGCAACTTACAGCAGAAATGAAATTAACGAAGGGAAATATTTTCTCGATGATGGGAACTATCTTATTCTTGATGGCAATAGTATTAGCGGTTTTCCCGACTTCCTTTCTAACTTTGGAATGACATTTACATACAACGATATGTACTTACAATTAAGTGGAAAGTTCGTACGTGAATTTTATTCTGATAATTTTGATAATAAATTAAATATGTATCTATCGGAATTTTCTGGCTTTGTCGATTACGCTGATAATGTTAATGATTCTTATTTTGTTATGGATCTTTTCGGCAGTTACGAATTTCCTTTATTCAATGGAAAATCTTTGTCAAAAGTATTTGTTCAGGTAAATAATTTGTTTGATAATTTATATAGTGCGTATGCAATTGGGAAAGAATTTTTTCCTGCAGCGGAAAGAAATTTTATTGCAGGAATTCAATTGGGATTGTAAAAAAGCCCTCACCTAAATCCTCTCCCTAAGGGAGAGGATTTTTATTATTAGGGTGTAAAGCATTAGTCTGATAGAGAATTATAATTAATAAGTGAAAAAAGCATGTTGAAAAAGTGTATCATACTTGCAAACGGAAAACCGCCGCGAAAGCAAGTCATTAACTACTTATTTAATAAAGGTTACACAACTTTAATTTGTGCTGATGGTGGAGCTAACTCTGCACACAGGATGAATTTGATTCCCGACTTCATTATTGGTGATCTGGATTCAATAACAAAATCAACTTACAACTACTTTAAAACTAAAAGTAAGATTATAAAAATATCCCGACAAAATGACACTGATGTAGAAAAAGCTCTTAAGCTCGCAATAAAAAAAGGATATTATGAAGCAATGTTACTTGGAGTAACAGGTGACAGACTCGATCACACATTTTGTAATCTTGGTATTGTGCTTAAATTTTATAATGAAATAATAATGCAAATTATTGCAGAAAATTCTATACTTAAACCGCTTTCAAAGAATAATATTATAAAATCTATTCCCGGTGAAATTATTTCGCTTTATGGCTTTAACAGAAAAACAAAGATCACAACGATTGGATTAAAATATCCATTAAAAAAAATAGCTTTGCCATTTGGCGAGAAAGAAAGCACCAGTAATGTTTCCACTAGTAACGAGATTAAGATCAATGTAGAAGGTGGAATAATATTTTTAATAAGAGATTTTAATTTCCTCAGAAAAAATGATCTCTTTTAGTCCATTAGATATTGCTGTAATACTACTTTTCTTTGCTGTACTAATCTTTATAGGATTTTATTCATCCAGAAAAATTTCTTCTGCTGCTGAAGATTATCTTTTATCTGGAAGAAACATTGGTTTGGTTTTATTTGTTCTTACTACAGTTTCAACGTGGTATGGTGGAATTATAGGAGTAGGGGAGTTTACTTATCGTTATGGAATTTTAAGTTGGTTTACTCAGGGTTTTCCTTATTACATCTTTGCTTTTTTGTTCGCAATATTCTTTGCAAAGAAAATCAGGAAAGCCTCTTTATTTACAATTCCAGATAAAATTGAATTGGAATATGGTAAGACTGCAGGAATCATTGCTTCAATAATCGTTTTTGTTCTAGTATCTCCCGCACCATACCTTTTAATGGCAGCTAATCTTTTAGTCTTATCTTTTGAAATCGATATTATTCCCGCTTTATTGATTTCATTATTTCTTTCAATTTCATATCTTATAAAAGGCGGTTTCAGATCAAATGTTTATGCAGATGCTTTTCAGTTCTTTGTAATGTTTGGCGGCTTTATTCTAATATTTTTTGTATGCCTGATAAATTATGGTGGATATGAATTTTTATCTGCTAATGTTCCTGAAACTCATCTCAAAGTTACAGGTGGAGCTCCCCCCGCATTTATTGTTGTGTGGTTTCTAATTGCTATGTGGACTTTTGCAGATCCGGGTTTTCATCAAAGAAGTTATGCTGCAAAATCGGGTTCTGTAGCAGTTAAAGGAATATTGATTTCAATAATATTCTGGCTTCTATTTGATTTTCTAACTACTTCAACGGGATTATACGCAAAAGCCTTGCTCCCGAATTTGGAACAACCTGTATGGGCTTTTCCTATGCTTGCAGAAAAGGTTCTGGCACCTGGAATTAAAGGTATTTTTTATGCAGCACTTTTTGCAACAATTTTGTCAACCCTGAATAGTTTCTTCTTTCTAAGTGCTACGACTATTAGCAGGGATTTAATATTTAAACTTAAAAAAGAGAAAAATGAGGCTAAGTTAAAGTATTATACGGTGTTAGGTCTTGTTATCTCAGGAATTTTATCTTCTTTATTAGCTTTCTTTATTCCATCAGTAATTGAAATATGGTATACTATCGGTTCACTGTTTATTCCAGGAATTATTATTCCGGTTGTTAGTGCTTACTATACAAGATTGAAAATTGCAAATAGTTTTATTGTTGCTGAAATGGTTCTTTCATTGGGAGCAAGTTTGATGTGGTTGATAATTAGAAGTAATATAGCAGAAGAATCAAATTTATATATTATTGAACCTATGTTGGTTGGAATCTTTATGGCAATTTTAGTTCATGGAATTGGATTGTTCGTTCTTTTTCTTGATAAGAGACAGAATAATAGCCCCGGTTAAAATTGATAAAATTACTACTAAAGATACTTCAGTAGGAATCTTATACCAATCTGAAATCAGCATTTTAATTCCCACATAAAACAATACAAGCGCAACTCCATACTTTAGATATAAAAATAAATCTACTAATCCGGAAAGTGCAAAGTACAAAGCTCTTAATCCGAGAATTGCAAAAATATTGGATGTTATTATAATGAATGTATCTCTTGTAATTGCAATAATGGCAGGAATAGAATCTACTGCAAAGACTATATCTGAGGATTCAATCAGCATCAATGTTAGAAACATTGTCGTAATATATTTTTTACCATCTTTTTTAATAAAGAATTTTTTACCTCTGTATTTTGCCTCGAGGTTGAAGTATGTGGTGAAGAACTTAATAAGCCAGTTATTTTCCACATCGATTTTTTGTTCACCACCGAAAGCCATTTTATAAGCTGCGTAAATAAGTATTAATCCAAAAATATAAATAATGGGATGAAAGATATTTAGTAACGCTACACCGGCGAGGATAAAAAATATTCTGAAAACTATAGCCCCTATAATTCCCCATTTAAGAATATGAGGTTGATTTTCTGTGGGTACATCCATTACGCTGAAAATCATTAAAAACACGAAGAGATTATCAACAGACAACGATTTTTCAATTATATAGCCCGTTAAAAATTCCAGAGCTTTCTGATGACCTTGCTCAAGATAAAAATAAAGGAAGGCGTTAAAGATAAGAGCGGTGAGAATCCATATACCGCTCCACATAAGACTAGCTTTTAATGAAATTTTTCCTCTGCGATGATCAGTTACATAAAGATCGATGAAGAAAAGAACTGCGACTATTGCAGAGAATATAACCCAGAAAGTTATTTCAGAAAACAATTATATTACTATATATTAAGGTAAAAATATTCCGCATGCAATTACAGTAGTCCACAAACCATTCTTATCACCTTCTGCAGATTGAGTGACATTAAATGAACGCACAATTTTTCCTGACATTTTATATATGTTTTCTCTTTCACTCCAATCAATTTCTGAATCGAATTCTACTCCCAATGTGGTTGCGAGCATAGAAGCTGCAAGATCTTCTGCATATTCGCCGCAAATTTTTTCAGTTTGCCCATAAGGATGATGTTCTGAGAGATAACCGTAAGCGTTGTTATCTGCAGGAAGAGCAACACCAATTGATGCAGCAATTAATCTGTTTGGTTCATTTGTAGAGTTTCTTGCCATTACGCAATGAGTAATCTGACCGGGAGTAATGTATTTCAAACCCTCTTCAACCGAAATTCTTTTACAGCCAATAGGAAAAATACTGCTGACTGAAACTAAGTTACATATCTCAATTTTTGCACTTCTTAATGCTAACTCAAAAGAGCTGAGATATTCTTTATGGCGACCCACACCTTTGGTGAAGAAGATTTTGGTTGGTAAATACAACTTCGTTTCCTTTCTAAATTAATTTAACAAACTTCCTCTTGCCAACTTTCAAAATCATTCCTTTAATGATTTTAATCGATTGAAGAGGATCATTTATTTTTTCTCCGTCTATAGAAACTCCACCCTGTGTCACTAATCTTCGGGCTTCCCCTTTTGACGGAGCGAAATTTACTAAAACTATTAGTTCTAAAATATTTATTTCTTTGTCTTCTTTAATATTAAATTCTGGAATTTCATCCGGAAGACCTTTGCTTATAAAAATTCTGTCAAACTCTTCTTCTGCATTTTTTGCAGCTTCTTCATTGTGATACATTGAAACTAAAGTCCTTGCAAGATCTCTCTTAATATCTCTAGGATTTATACTCCCGTCGTTCAGCTGAGATTGAATCTGAGACAACTTTTCTTCAGGAACATCCGTGGTTAAAACATAATAAGTATAAATTAAATTATCCGGAATAGAGAGAGTTCGTCCATAAATTTGTGATGGTGGATCAGAAATCCCTATATAATTATCCAATGATTTGCTCATTTTCTCAACACCATCAGTTCCGAGAAGAAGCGGCATTGTGAGAATAACCTGTGGTTCCATTCCAAACTCACGTTGAATGTCTCTTCCGACCAATAAATTAAATTTCTGATCAGTTCCGCCTAATTCCACATCACTGTTAATTGCAACAGAATCCATTGCCTGTGCAAGGGGATATAAAAACTCGTGAACACTTATCGGTTCACCGCCTTTGAACCGTTTTGTAAAGTCATCACGTTCAATCATTCTTGCGACAGTGTATTTTGAAGAAAGCATTATCACATCTTCGAAACTCATTTTGCTAAGCCATTCTGAGTTATAAACAATTTTAGTTTTATCTTTATCCAAAATTTTTGAAGCTTGCTGAAAATAACTCTCACCATTTATTCTTGTCTGCTCCAGAGTAAGAGCAGGACGTGTTGAATTTCTTCCCGATGGATCACCAATCATACCAGTGAAATCACCAACAATAAGAATTGCCTGATGACCAAGCTTTTGAAACTGTGCTAATTTTTTTAAGACAACAGCATGTCCGATATGCAGATCAGGTCGACTTGGGTCGCAGCCTAGTTTTATATTAAGCGGTTTATTTTCTTTTAACGATCTTTCAATCTTTTTAACGAGTTCATCTTCCGGAATAATTTCCACAGCACCGCGTTTGATAATATCCATCTGCTCGTTCAGAGTAGGGAATAAATTTTCCATCATCTTTTTTAATTTGTTAAATGTTTTTAATATCTGACCCAGTCACTTCTTTTTTACCACATAGGCACATTAGAAACACATAGTCTTTAACTATGTTTCTATGTGGTTAATTTTTTCAACCAATTATCATTAAGAATACAATCTTAAAATCTTTCAATATTTAAATCTTCTTTCCTGATCACGCTGCAAATCTTTTTTAGCAATTGATTCCCGTTTGTCATAGACTTTCTTTCCTTTAGCCAGTGCAATTTCAACTTTTACTTTGCCATTCTTAAAATATAATCTTAAAGGAACAAGAGTTAAACCTTTTTCTTTCGTTTTACCAATCAGCTTTCTTATTTCACTGCTGTTCATCAAAAGCTTACGGTCACGTGTTGGAACGTGATTATTTATATTTCCCTGAGTGTATTCGCTAATGTGAGCACTCATAAGCCAGACTTCATTATTCTTTACAGTTGCATAGCTGTCAACAAGATTTGCTTTACCTTGTCGCAGCGCTTTTACTTCTGTTCCGACAAGGACAATACCTGCTTCAAAAATTTGAATGATTGCGTATTCGTGTCTTGCTTTACGGTTTACCGTAATATTTTTTTCTTCGTCTTGCTTTGCCATTTTCTTCAAATTGGAAATCAAAAATTAACTTAAATGTTGTAAAATGCAAGGAAATCTAAACCATATTGTTTTATACTCATAAGTAGATTATGCTTAGTTTAAACCTAAATATTCATTTTTTCTATATCTTTACCGGAAAATTTTGTAAGAACTTAAAACTATATGACTAAAAGACTTCAAGTATTTATTCTTTTTGTTTGCATATTTATTAATCTCTCTGTTGTTCTTCCGCAACTATTTGTAAGCCTTGGTCTGGGAATTTTCATTCAGAATGCTGAAGACAAAAATTTAATATTTATTATTAGTGTTGTATCTCTGGTTATCTCTGCTTTGCTATGGTTAGGGAAAGTAAAGCTGTTGAAAAATCAATCAAAGTTCAGGTCATTAATTTCTGTAATATTTTTGTCCGATTAAGATTTATGCAATTGATTTAAAGTATGCTTTACATTTTACTTACTATACTATGCTCATCTTCAATTGCATTGATCTTAAAATATAATGCCAAAAGAAAAAATCAGCCTGTAGTGATGTTAATGGGAAATTATTTTATAGCAAGCATAATTTCCGCAACAGTTATTTTAATTAAAGGGGATGCTGAATATTCAAATGAGGCTTTATTATATGGTTTGATTCTTGGTCCAATGTTTATTGGTTCATTTTTTATTTTTGCTAAGGCCGTCGAGTTTGCTGGAACTGCATTAGCTACGGTAAGCTCACGTCTTTCGGTTGTTATTCCTGTATTTCTAGTTGTAGTTTTTTTTGGCGAAATTCCAAACACGCAAATCTACATTGGATTTTCTCTTACAATTCTGACAATCATTTTATTTTATCTTTCATTAAATCATAAGCAGAACAAAGATGGTGATAAGAAAAAATATTTATTTCTTATAGGTGTTCTTTTATTTATTGGTGTAAATGATTTTTCAATGAAGTATTTTCAGCTTCTTAGAACATCGGGGGAAGAAAGTTTTTTTGTTTACATGATTTTCACTACTGCATTTATTGTAGGCATAGCTGTGATTTTTAAGAGAAAGATTAAAATTGAAAAATCAGAATTTTTAACAGGAATAATTCTTGGAATACCAAATTATTTCAGTACTGTATTCTTACTCGCAGCATTAAGCACACTCCCGGCAATGATAGTCTATCCTGTCATAAATATAGGAGTGATAATGGTTACTACATTAGCTGCATACTTAATATTCAAAGAAAAATTAAATTATTTCGGAATTGCCGCGCTGATATTAGGCACTGTCGCCATTATCCTCTTAGGTATTTAGTTTTGAGTGAGCTGTCTGCTTTCCGGAGACAGGAATTATGAAATTTGCATTTCCACAATTTGAAAATTTGATGTTGTGAAATAAGATCGAACACTTGGAGAAGAAGACACTCATTTAGAGTGTCTTCTTAATATTATTTTTAGAGAAGCTCAAGAATATTTGTGTTAACGTTTTTATCTTGTCTTAAACCCTTCTGTAATCCTTGAGGAGACATAGCTTCCATTCTAAAAGAGAAATTGATATTGGTTGTTGTTTTAGACTTTTGGATCACACCCTTATCAATATTAAAATAAATTTTTCCGTCAGCTATGGTTTTAGGTTTTGTAAAAGTATATGTTACGCCGCTTTCAGTAGCTTTGTCATCACCAGTAATCTTAGATTTCACTCCTGCATTAATCACAGCAATACGATCGTCACCAAGTTTTTCAAATCCCGAAACTTTATAAATATTTTCGTACTGAACTTGATAAACCATCAAAGTAATTGGCTGCTGTGGAATAGACCAGGATGTATCTTTAGCAACCGGTTCTGTTGGCAATACTCTGAAAATTTGCTGTGTAAGTGGTTTAATTGCATTTTGAGTAAAACTGTTTCTGAGCATGCCTTTTTCATCTGCAGTTACTGAATCAGCTATTTCTCTTAATTCAAGAAATTTATTAACAATTCTGTCAATCCTGCTAAATTCAATCAGGTTGCCCTTTTTATCAACTCTGACAATGAACGGACTTTCTGTAATAGCATAATGTTCAGCATATTGTAATTTTTGACTTGAGTCGGGGGCGACATCTGTTTTTACATAATATTTCTGACCGTTAACATCAGCATCAATTTTAATTGATTTGATTTTGATAACAATGTCAGCGACACCGTTCTCATCAATTTCGTTTACCTCCATGTCTATTATATAAGAAATTGTCTGCTGGAGTTTTGTAATAAGTGTTGTATCGGTTGAAATTGCTTGTTCATTATTCGTAATAGAACTGAAACGATATTTGAATTTATCACCTTTCTCGAACTTATATTCTAAATCGTAAATTCCATTTTCATCATCAATTTTTTCAAGTTTTAGATCTGTTGAATCGAATTGATGAACTTCGGCAGATGTTTCGGCAGGTTCATCCTTTTTATCTCCACACCCGATTGCAATGAATAAAAACAAGACGGTGAATGCCAATAATTTGTTTATCATTTTTTCCTCTTAATAAAGTAAATATTTAATTCGTTTTTTTTCAAACTTAACTAAGTCTTTTTGCCATGATGCAATAATTTTATCCGGTGCCATTTTGTTTTGTAATTGCTTTTGCAAAATATCACTTCCGGCAAGTTTATTGAATGATTCATTAAACTTTATTTTATCTCCATATAAATTAATAACAACATATAATAGTTTTACTCCGAATTTAACTGTCTCAAATTTTATAGGATCGGTAATTTTGATTTTAATTCCGTAACAGGATTCATTTTCGAACTTCGGATTTTTTGCCATTCCCACAATTTCTTCCGGGATGAATACAACTGACTGAAATTCAGCACCCTCAATCTTTAATAGATTTAACTTTAGAATTATATCCTCTGCATTAAAAAATGGAGCACCGATTTGCAAGATAGGAAATCTTGTTCCTCTGCCGTCCGAAATATTTGTCCCTTGAAGTAAGCACGTACCCGGATATACTAATGCAGTTTGTAAAGAGGTTATATTGGGAGAAGGTGGATTCCATTTTGAATAAAAATCATTTGGAATTTCCCGTTTCCAGTTTTTGCATCGGATAACTTTTAGAGAAATATTTTTCCATGATGATATTAATTTTTCTCCAATAAAATAATTTGCAAGTTCACCAACCGTCATACCATAAGCTATAGGAATTTTAGCAACGCCAACAAAAGATTTGAATTTATTATCCAACACAGGTCCATCGACATAGTTACCGCCGATTGGATTTGGTCGATCAAGAATGATTACCGGAATATTAAAATCACCTGCAGCCTCCAAAACATTATACATTGTAGAAATATATGTATAAAATCTTGCACCAATATCCTGAATATCAAATATCAGTAAATTAACATTATTAAGATTTTCTTTTGATGGCTTTCTATCCTTACCATAAAGTGAAATGATTGAAATATTTTTGTAAAGATTTTTTTTATAATCAATTACTTTTCCATCTTCTTCAATACCTTTAAAGCCATGTTCAGGTGTAAAGATTGCCGTTACTTCAAAATCTTTTTGATTCAGAAGGGCATCCACTAAATGCGTTCTGTTTGATAGTAGAGATGAATGATTACAAACAACTCCAACCTTTCTACCACTAAGGAGATTAAGATTTTCAGAAATCAATAAGTCTGCACCAGTAATAATTTGAGCATCAATCCTTATGGATAAAAAGAAAACAGAAAAGAGAATTAAGAAAATGTACAAGTGATTAATTTTCATTTTACTTTACTTCCATTTAAAAAACAACCTCCTAAGAGGTCGTTTCAAATTTAATTTTGTCACTTCGAGAAAAGAGAGAAGACAGATATATTCTACAGATTTCTTACTCAAATAAACCTGTCTGTCGAATGACGTTATAGAAAATTATCCTGGATAATTTTCAATCAACTCTTTACTTCTAAAAAAGAAAGCTATTTCAATCTCAGCATTCTCATTTGAATCCGAGCCGTGTACAGCATTAAAGGATTTACTTTTTGCATATAATTTTCTGACCGTTCCGTTAGCAGCTTCTGCAGGATCGGTGGCACCAATTAACTTTCTGTAATCATCAACCGCATTTTCTTTTTCTAATGCAATTGGAATACAAGGACCAGAAGTCATAAAATCAACAAGTTCATTATAGAATGGTCTTTCTTTATGAACTTCATAAAATGCCTTGGCGGCTTCAGTTGTAAGCTGAATCATCTTCATTGCTTTAATTTTAAAGCCGGCCTTTGTAATCATAGAAATAATTTCACCGATGTAATTGTCTCTTACTGCATCGGGTTTAATTATTGCAAGTGTTTTATTGTTCAAATTATTCTCCTTATTCGAGCGTAACAAATTATCTTTTTGATTTTGATACTTTCTTCTTTGCTATTGCTTTCTTTGCTTTACTTTTTACTCGTTTAACCAATTTTTTCTTGCTGCTTTTTCCTGCTTTACCTTTTGATTTAAGTGGGCTCACCTTTTTCTTCTTTTGAATTTGTTTTTTCTTTTTCAAGCTTTCAATTGCTTTAATCATTGTGTTTCCCATTTCAGCAGGACTTTCAACAACTTTAATTCCGGCTTTGCGCATGGCTTCCATTTTTTCTGCAGCTGTTCCTTTACCGCCTGAAATAATTGCTCCAGCGTGTCCCATTCTTCTTCCGGGAGGTGCGGTTCTTCCAGCAATAAATCCAACTACAGGTTTCTTAACATTCTTCTTAATAAACTCAGCAGCTTCTTCTTCAGCGCTTCCACCAATTTCACCAATCATTACTATTCCATCAGTTCCAGGATCTTCACTAAATAATTTTATTATATCAACAAAGTTTGAACCTATAATGGGATCACCACCGATTCCAACACAGGTTGATTGTCCCAAGCCAACATCTGTAAGTTGTTTTACTGCTTCATAAGTTAACGTTCCACTACGTGAAACAACACCAATGTTTCCTTTTTTGTGGATGAAGCCAGGCATAATTCCTACCTTTGCCATTCCAGGCGAAATAACTCCCGGGCAATTAGGACCAACTAAAACAACATCTTTATTATTTATTGCATTGTAAACTTTTATCATATCATTTGCAGGAATACCTTCAGAAATACAAACGATAACTTTTATTCCTGCTGAAACTGCTTCAAGAATTGCATCAGCGGCAAATGCCGGAGGAACAAAAATTATAGATGTATTTGCTTTCGTTTCTTTTACGGCATCCTTAACAATGTTAAAAACAGGAACGCCGAGATGCTTTGTTTCGCCTTTACCCGGAGTTACTCCTGCCACTACTTTGGTTCCGTAATCAATCATTTGTTCTGTGTGAAAGGAACCTTCGCCGCCGGTAATTCCCTGAACTAAAAGACGAGTTTTTTTATCAATTATAATTGCCATAAATAATCCTTTAACTGTATTGAATTTTGTGGACAAAAATAAGGAAATTCTTTGGAAGTATAAACCTGATTTATAATGATAAATGTTGAATGCTCAATGTTAAATGGATTATTAGTAGGAATTCACATACAATTCCGTGGCATAGTGACTTTCAGTCAAGATGAGACAGTGACAACCTTCCACAGTCTTCAATAATAAATTTTATATACTATACTCTTTCACTTAATTTCTTGTCCCAATAAATATTTTACCTATTGTTCCTGCTGCACCAACTGCAAATATTTTCCCGTTAGTTAAGTACACACCGTAAAATGCACTGTTGGGTTGGTTTAAGTCATAAGAATAGTCTTTCCAATCTACACCGTTGAAATGTAGTAATGTAAATCCATCCCCAACTGCAACAATTTCTCCAGTCAATTTATCCGCTCTGATTCGTTCTAAAATACCAGGGGCTTGCTGTAGTATTTCTGAGAGTATACCATTTAAGTATCTATAATTTTTAGAACCACCTATGAAATAATCGCTTTGGTTCCATCCGAAAACAGTTCTAAATAATGTCGTGTTGTAATTCAGACCTGATAATAGGTTCCAATTTATCCCATTAAATTCTAAAGCTAAGCTTGGAGTGCTTAAAGCACTGCCACAAGCAAGTATAAAATTGCCTGATGTACCATAAATATCTGTAATTGGAATGCTGCTCGGGTTTTCATATACAACACTTGCCTTACTTCCATCCCAACGGATGATTTTCCCCCAGGCATTTCCCAGGTACAAATTGCTACTGCTTGTTCCCCATATGAGTGTAGGGATTATTATAAAAAGTACACTATCTTTTATAGTTAGTGTCCATTTGTTTAGTTAATCTATCCTATTCCAATTAATTCCATCACACTTCCAACACCACCACCAACAGCCCAGACTATCGTTTTATAAAATCCATATATGCATTACACCTCCTATCTTTTTATCATGGTATCCATTCACTACCATTCCATTTTATTACTCCATAAGCTGTATCGTTTATCCTTACTGTTCCAACAGCCCAAACATTATTTTCATCTGTTCCCCAAACATCGTATAGTGCATTCTGCCAGATCGCCTATTGTATATTCCTGCCACGTGTAGTTGTGGCTTGTTGGGCGCAAGTGTTCTTGCTGTTACCGTGTTGCTTGTGTCTTTTAGCTCTCCAAGGCTATCTACTCTTACTGCAAAGTAAGTGTAAGTTGTATCAAGCAATAGTCCAGCTCCGTTGTCATCATCTATTATTGTTGTGTCTTTTACAAGAATTGGATAATCTGCAATTACGGTTGTTGTAAACCGTTAAATTCTCTTAAAAATCTTATTGAAGACTTAAGGTTGTTGGCTGTTGACTGATTATTTAAGTGTTATACTTCGGTGTGTTATGCTTTCTACAGAAACAGTTATGGTGTCTTTAACAACGGTGGTGGCGGAGGATCGGCGGTTCGGTTGTGTCGCAGGAGCATAAGTTCAAGAGCAATCCACCTAGGGCGAACAAGTTCAAGAGGAAAAAAAGATTTTTTTTCATTTGTATGCCTAGCCTAGAAAATGCTCGTAGAATAAAAATTAATTCGTTGTAGCAAAGTGACAATTAAATTAGTTTGAATTATCATACAATCCATTGCTGCCTGAAATTAAATATATCCTGAATAAACGCTGAACAAACGTAAAGGAAGAAAGTAATAATTTCAAGAAATAAGCATGTCAGAACTAAATCATTTTTATAGCCAATCAAATGTATAACTTCTGTCGAGCCCATTTGAAAGGGTTCCTCTTCAACAAAAGCGAATCCAAGATTCTTGTACCATTCCAACGCTTTTATATTTTGTTTCATCACACCAAGCCAGACTTTATCAAATTGTTTTGTTTCGGCGATTCTGTATGCTTCATTAAGTAATATTTTACCCAGACCAAAATCTTGAAAATTCGGAAGGACGTATAAAGATGAAATATAAAATTTCTTGTTTGTATGGTCTTCAAATAATTTCATCCAACCGGCGGGAACAGAATTAACTTCTGCAAGAATTCCTTTTGAAAATGGATCGTTTAAAATTTCGGTTAATTTATCTTCATTATAAAATTTTTCGAAGTGTGAAAGAATATCTTTTTCTGGTATAAACGAGTAAGTGTTTTTCCAGGATGTAAGTAAAATATCCTTAACTATGGGAAAATCTTCTTTAGTCCAACTTCTTAGAGAGATACTATTATGTGATTTCATTTTGCAAATGCATTCCTAACTGAAATATTTTTTCTTCCTCAAAACAGTTGGATAAAATCTGCATTCCAATTGGTAATCCATTAGCAGATTTTCCAATAGGAATATTCATACCTGGAATTCCCGCCAGATTTGCTGATACAGTATAAATATCACTTAAATACATCTGAAGCGAATCACCTGATTTTTCTCCAAGCTTAAACGCAGTAGTAGGAGTTGTAGGAGTTATTAAAATATCAACTTGCGAAAAAGCTTTATCAAAATCCTGTTTAATGAGTCTTCTAACTTTTTGTGCTTTGCGGTAATATGCATCATAATAACCTGCCGAGAGAACATACGTACCAAGCATAATTCTGCGTTTAACTTCTTCACCAAAACCTTCTGTTCTTGAATTAATATACATATCCAATAAATCTTTATCCTGAGCAGAACGATGACCGTATCTTGCTCCGTCATATCTTGCAAGATTTGATGAAGCTTCTGCTGTTGCAAGAATATAGTATGCTGCAATTGTAAACTCTGTTAATGGCAGGGAAACTTCTTGTATTTTAAAACCTTTTTCTTTCAGGTTTGAAATTATATTTTGGATTTTATCATTTATTTCAGGATCTAATCCTTTGCCAAAATATTCTTTTGGAATGCCAATCTTCAAGGAAGTTATATCTTGATGGAATTCTGAATAATTTATTTGATTTGATTTGTAAGAAGTTGAATCTTTTTCATCCCAACCGGCAATTACTTCAAGAACTGTAGCGATATCTTCCACATTATTCGCAAAAGGTCCGATTGAATCAAAAGAAGATGCATAAGCAGTTAAACCATAACGTGAAACTAATCCATAAGTTGGTTTTAATCCATACACACCACAAAATGCTGCGGGCTGCCTGATGGAACCACCTGTATCTGTCCCGATTGCTACGTCACATAAATTAGCAGCAACTGCTACGGCAGAGCCGCCGCTTGAACCGCCCGGAACGTGTTCAATATTGTGAGGATTTAATACCGGACCAAAATATGAATTCTCATTTGATGAACCCATTGCAAATTCATCGCAATTTGTTTTACCGATGATGATTGCATCTTCATCAATTAATTTTTGAACAGCTGTTGCTGTGTAAAGTGAAGTAAAATTTTTTAAGATATTAGAAGAGCAGGTGAGGGGATGATCTTTATAAGCCAGAAGGTCTTTTATTGCGATTACCATTCCGGCAAGTTTGCCATAATTACCTGATTGAATTTTAAGTTCAACTTCTTTGGTTCTCTGTTTTGCTTCTTCATCAAAAACAAAATTGAATGCGTTGAGCTTTTTTTTCTTTTCTATTGATAAAAGAAAATCATTTACGTTTTGAACTAAACTGAGTTCACCCGTTTTAATTTTATCTATTTTTTCAGAATGATTTTTATATGCTTGCAATTCATTGCCTCGAAGTAATCAATAAAAAACCGTTCCTGATGAGAAACGGTTTAAGTGAAAATAATATTCAATAGATAATACTATTTCTTTTCATCAGTTTTTTTAATTTCTTCGTCGGTCTTTTTTAATTCATCTTCAACATCTTTCAATGACTTCTTGAACTCTTTCATTCCTTTTCCAAGTCCTTGAGCGAGTTCAGGTATTTTCTTTGCACCAAACAGAAGAAGTACTACAAGCAATATCAGAATTATTTCACCGGCGCCTAAATTCCCTATAAATGCTAACATATCATCACCTTAATTTTTTAAATGATTAGCTATTGATTTAAATATTATTTGTCCATCAGTGTTATTTAATACAGGATTACAAACTCTTTCAGGATGCGGCATCATTCCAAGAATATTTCCTTCTTTATTTATAATCCCAGCAATATTTTTTGTTGATCCGTTAGGATTAAACTCTTTGCTAACTTCACCAATTGAAGAAGAATACATGAAAACAATTTGATTGTTATCCTGAAGCATTTTCAAAGTATCTGCATCGCAAAAATAATTTCCTTCACCGTGAGCGATTGGAATCTTTAAACTTTTCTGTCCGTTAATTAGATTCGTAAAAATTGTATTTCTGTTTTCAATTGAAAGATAAACATCTTTGCAGACAAATTGCAGTGATTTATTTCTGAACATTATTCCGGGTAAAAGTCCGGCTTCGAGCAAAATCTGGAAACCATTGCAGATACCGATTACAATTCCGCCTTTACTTGCAAAGTCAATAACAGAATTCATAATAGGGGAGAATCTTGCAATTGCACCGCTTCTCAAATAATCGCCGTAGGAAAA
Source organism: uncultured Ignavibacteriaceae bacterium (assembly GCA_963804005.1). Taxonomy (GTDB): domain Bacteria; phylum Bacteroidota; class Ignavibacteria; order Ignavibacteriales; family Ignavibacteriaceae; genus JAGXRK01. Next base: position 107,023 of record CAWDOP010000002.1, read on the forward strand.
TCCACCCGGCAGAATAATTACATCTGATTCTTTAAGATCGGAATCTTTATGCCACAAAAAATTAACATCGTAACCAAGAACATTTCCCACGGAATAATAAGCATCGTGATCGCAGTTAGAACCGGGGAAAACAACCACTCCGAACCTTGGCATTACTTAACCTCTTCGAGTGTAAACTCAAAATCTTCCATAATTGGATTTGTGAGCAGCTTTGAACAATATTCATTCACTTCTTTTTCTGCTGCTTTTCTGTCTTTAACATCAAGATCAAACTCAATATACTTTCCTATTCTTGTGTTTCTAATATTGCTCAATCCAAGATGTTCAGCACCTTTTTCAACGGCTTTACCCTGAGGATCAAGAATAGATGGTCTTCGCTTAATTAATACTTTTGCTTTATACAATTTTAATCTCTGTTAATACTTTTTTTTATGTGTTTTAGATGAAGAAAAATGTGACGAAAAATACCAAATACAATCATGAAAACAAAAGTGTAGAAGACACCTTCAATGCTGTAAAATAAAACTATAATCAATCCTGCCAAAATAAAAATATAAGTGAATGGTTTTTCTCTAATTGATCTTAGTGAAAATTTTGGAATCGAATCATACTTGACTCTGCTTACCATCAAAAAAGATAAAATAAGTGTCATTGGAATGATGATCTGCGAATGAAATTCTGAATAACCTTCACTATGAAAAGCAAGTATAAAACTTACTATTGTAATTGCTGCGGAGGGAATTGGTAAACCGGTGAAGAATGATTTTTCAAATCCAACTAATTGAACATTAAATCTTGCAAGTCTGAATCCACCAGCTATCAATGGGAGTGAGGTTAAAATAATTCCAATTGTGTTTAACTGATAATAATAAGTTGAATAAAGAAGAAAAGATGGAGCGGCACCAAAACTCACAATATCTGAAAGAGAATCAAGTTCAACTCCAAGTTCACTGCTTGAGTTTGTCAATCGTGCCATTGCACCATCAAGCGCATCAAATAAGGCGGCAATAAAAATCAGCCAGCAGGCATAAACGTAATTACCTTGACTTGCATTGATGATAGAAAAGAATCCGCAAAACATATTCAGCGAAGTGAATAGGTTGGGAATAACGGAAGGTGTTATGCGAAGATGATTCATCAGTTTTTAATTTACTTCAAAGAGAATGGTTTCACCGGCAGAAACTTTATCACCTTGTTTAACTTTAGGAGTCCAATTAATTGGAACAATTACATCAACCCGGCTTCCAAATTTAATCATTCCGAATCTTTCTCCCATTTTTACAGTGTCGCCTATAGATAAATCATAAACAATTCTTCTTGCAACAAAGCCAGCAACTTGAGTAAAAAGAACTTTTCCGTATTTGTTTGTAATTCCAATTTCAGATCTTTCATTGACTTCAGAGGCTTTATCTTCAAACGCCGCTATGTATTCACCTTTATGATATTCAAGAAAATCAACTCTACCGTCAATTGGAATTCTGTTTACGTGAACATTTAATGGTGACATAAAAACAGATATCATTTTTGCTTTATCATTGAGGAACTTATTATCAACAATTTCTTTTATGAAAAGAACTTTTCCGTCCGCAGGAGAAACTACAACATCATCTCTGTCAGGTGCTTTTCTTTCTGGATCTCTAAAGAAATTTAATGTAAAAATTATTAGTAGAATGGCAAGCGTGATTAGTGAATATTTCACAAATCCGTTGTTAATTAAAATTCCTGCAGCAATAAGAATGAATGATATTATTGCAACGACGCCAATAGTCGAGTAACCGTATTTTGTAAGCATTTTAAGAGCTTATTATTTTTGTAAGTTGATCTGTATAACCTTTAATATTTGCTGCTGTTGTGAGATTATAAGGATCTTTCCATTTTGAATCATTCTCAACAGGAAATGCTTTCAGACTTTCCGGAGAGAAATTTCCCGTCATATAAACTTTACCTTCAAACTTTCCAAATGTACAGGAAAGTTCTGCCAGAGTGTAATTTCTTCTTTCAAAAAAAGATTTAAGAACAGCATTAATCTTTGAGCATATTCTATTTATCATCTTCAAATCTTCCATACTGCAAAGATTGAATGTAATCAGATGACTCTCGCTTATTAAACTTTCTTTTAGTTCGCCATAGTGAAATTCAAAAACAGGTAATTCTAAAGGATTTCCTTCTTTCAGTGAGAAGATTTTTGCCGTTCTTTTATCAGCAGAATTCAGGATTTTAACACTGAAAGAGAATTTTTCATATTTCACAAATTTTAATGAGTGCTTTTCTTCTCTTTTTATAAAGGCAACCGGAATATGATATTCTTTTAAATAGTCGAAAAAGTAAGTGTAGATAGAAGCAACTTTTTGTCCTAAATCTTTTACTTTTGCTTTTTTTTGATTATTTATTTGAAAAATATCAGAAAATTCAAGTATTTGATAATTTGCCCCGTCAAAAGGTATGTCTTTTTTTAGATTTGTTTCGATCATAATTCGTCTTATTAATGTTAAAAATCAATTAAAATTTAACGAAATCAAATTAGGGATAATCGATGTATAAAGTCAAATAAAGTATTATATTTGAAGGCAAAATCGACAATTAAACAAAATTCTGACAAAATTAAGGAGATTTTAGTGATGAAGGGTGGAATGCAGGGAATGCTTAAACAAGTACAGAAAATGCAGGCTGAGATGCAAAGAGTTCAAAGTGAATTAGTAAATAAAACCGTTAGTGAAGATGCAGGCGGCGGGATGATAAAAGCTACTGCTAACGGAAATAGAGAAATTATTTCTGTCGAAATTGATCCTCAGGTTATTAATTCTGAAGAAAAAGAAATTCTGGAGGATTTGGTTGTTGCCGCAGTGAATAAAGCTTTAGGATCGGCAGCTAAACTTGCTGAAGAAGAAATGGCTAAAGTTACCAAAGGTATGATTCCTCCGGGAATGAATATTCCGGGACTTTAAATTGTTAATCGCAGAACCATTGCATATTGCAATTGAAGAGTTGAGTAAGCTTCCGGGCATTGGGAAAAAAACTGCTCAGCGTCTTGCACTTCATATTCTAAAAAGTTCACCTGAAAATGTTGAGAATCTCATTAACGCAGTTCAGGATTTGAAAACTAAAATTCACTTTTGTAAAAGATGCTTTAATATATCTGTGGAAGACCTCTGTAGAATATGTCAAAGTTCTAAAAGAGATTCCAGCATAATTTGTGTTGTTGAAGAAGCAAGCGATGTTATTGCTGTTGAAAAATCCCACGAGTATACGGGTCTGTATCATGTTCTTGGTGGAGTTTTATCGCCATTATCAGGAATTAGTCCCGATGAACTTAAAATAAAAGAACTGATGAAAAGATTTGAGAATGAAGAGATTAAGGAAATAATCCTAGCATTAAATCCTGATACAGAAGGTGAAACCACATCACTTTATTTAGCAAAATTATTAAAACCTCTCGGCATTAAAGTAACAAGAATTGCCAGAGGTCTTCCAGTTGGCGGTGATCTTGAATTTGCCGATGAAGCTACAATCGGCAGAGCTATGCTGAACAGGATTGATTTATGACATCCGAATGGTTCAAAGATTGGTTTGGAACAAAAGAATATTTGAATGTATATCGACATCGAAATGAATCTGATGCTGAAGATTTAATAAATCTGATAATAAATAATATTCCACTTCCAAAATCTTCAGAAGTATTGGATTTGGCTTGCGGAACAGGAAGACATTGCATACTACTTGCTAAGAAAGGGTTCAAAGTTTCGGCAGTTGATCTAAGTAAGAATATGCTTTCCGAAGCCCGCAATACAGCAGAAAAAGAAAACCTAAAAATAGATTTTATTCAGTCTGATCTCAGAAATTTTACTCATTCAGGCAGGTTTGATCTCATCGTAAATCTGTTTACAAGTTTTGGTTACTTTGAAAATGATAAAGAAAATTTTCAGATATTCAGAACTGCTTATGAACACCTTAAAAGTGGTGGATATTTTGTAATAGATTTTTTCAACAAGTATTATGTCGAACAAAATTTAATTGAGGAATCCCATGATGAAATTGAGAATGGTGAGATCATTCAGAAACGCAAAATTGATGGATTAAGAGTTGTTAAAGAAATTTCAATTAAACAGAATGGTTTTTCAAAAAATTATTATGAGTCTGTAAGAATGTATAGCAAAGATGAACTGATTGATGAGTTGACTAAAATTGGATTTGCAATTGAAAAAACATTTGGTGATTTTTTTGGAAATAAGTTCAATCAAATTTCCTCACCGAGGATAATCATCATTGCAAAAAAATGAAATTTAAATTTCTCATATTGTTTTTAATCCTCCTTTTATCAGCTTGCGACCTTTTTGTTACCAGAGAAGCAGAAATACCTGATCAGGGAAGATCTAATTTCCAGCTGGCAACTGAACCTGAAATAGTTATGTCAAATCTCATAAACTCTTTTGCAGATAAGAATGTTCAAAACTATCTGGCTTGTTTTGTCGACTCTGCTTTCTCATCACGAAGATTCTTGTTTCAACCTTCTAGTGAAGCTGTTTCTCAATATCAATTTCTTGATGAAGGGTGGGATTTAGCTGATGAACAAAGATATTTCAGCAGTGTTATTGCAAGTGTTGAAAAAGATTTTCCGCTGACTTTATTGTTAAATGACTCATCTTTAACAAGAAGCGGTGATACAGTTCTCTATTCTGCTTCATATTTTATTAACATTCCATTAAGTGAACCGGAATCCTCAAGCTACCAGGGTAATTTACGGTTTACTTTAGTAAATGATGATCGTTCAGTATGGGTTATTTACTATTGGCAGGATATTAAATTACCTGATTCACCAAGCTGGAGTGAATTAAAAGGAAAATATTATTAAAATTTTATTATACATAAGTATAACATCCTTTTTGCTTGTAATTGGATGCACAAATCCATTTGCTCCTGCATTTGATGAATCCGCATCTGATATAAGACCACCAATATCTGATTTGAAAGCTATTCCAGGTGTTTTTCAAAATTTTCAGTACTCATACACCTTTAAGGATACAACAATTTACGGCGAACTTCTGAGTAATGATTTTATTTTTACTTATCGCGACTACGACCAGGGATTTGATGTAAGCTGGGGCAGAGATGAAGAGATGAGAACCACTTATGGTCTATTTGAAAATTCACAACGATTGGATTTGATATGGAATAATATTGTTTTATTCACAGAAGATTCTACTAGTGCAAATGTTGTAAGAAGTTTTAATCTAACCATAACTTTTAATCCAACTGATGTTGTCCGTGTAGATGGAAGAGTTAATCTGTCGCTTAGAAAAAATTCTCAAACTGAAAAGTGGCAAATAACAAGATGGATAGATGAATCGAATTTTTAGTAAATTGAATTATAAATTTTTAATCGAGCTAACTGTTTTTATCTTAGTTTAAGTTATTCAATAATATAGTTTTAAGACTTCTATGATCCTGTTCTTTATTAAAGAATCATTAAGATTATTTTCAAGAGCCAAACTCTCTTCATTTCTTACGTTTGTCTCAACAACAATAGCAGTAGCGTTGATTGTAATATCATTCTTTCTGCATCAATCTTCCGAAAAACTTGAAAACTATCTGAAAGGAAATATTAGCATAAGTGTTTTTCTTACAGGTTCAGCTGAAAAGAGCAATGTTAAAAATTTGGAAAAAGAAATTCTTCAAACCGGATTTATTGCACAAGCTGAATACATCAGTAAAGAAGAGGCAGTCGAAATTTTCATTAGAGAAACTGGTGAAGATTTCAGAAAAATTCTTGATTACAATCCGCTTCCGGCATCTTTCAATCTAAAATTAAAAAGTGAATATGCAGACCAGGACTCAGTAAAACAGATTATCAACACATTAACATCATTTCCCTGGATTGAAGAAGTTGTCCGTCGCGATGATTTTATCCAAAAACTACTTTCATATATCAAAGAATTTAGATTATATGTGGTTGCTTTAACAATAATAATTCTCCTTGTTTCTTTATATCTTGTTTATAGTACTGTTAGACTTATAATAAATTCCAGAACAGAAGAATTTGAAACTATGAAACTTGTGGGAGCAAAGCTTTCTACAATCAAAATGCCCATAATCATAAATGGATTGTTGATCGGATTATTTTCTGCAATGGCTGCAGGCATTTTGTTTTATTTGATAATTTCTTACGCTGGTAATTATATTTCAATATTAATAGTGATAGACTTTGATAGGGTTCAGTATCTTTTGGTTATATTATTTAGCGGACCATTGTTATCACTGGTTGTAACAATATTTTCTCTTAGAAAAGTTACTTTAAAAGTAACTTCATAATTTAACTCTTAACTTTATGGATATTCAGAAGATCTTTCCGGGTCAAGATTCTGGGATATTTGTATGTCACTAATGTTGATTGTTTCTGAGCGGAAAATATATCTTCATTTAAGTTTGAAAAATCGAAAGAAAAAATAATTGAATAAAAAGATTGCAGTAGTAACTGGTGGAGCCGGATTTTTAGGCTCACATTTATGTGACAGACTTTTAAAAGAGGGAATGAAAGTCATCTGTATAGATAATTTATTAACCGGTAACACAGATAATATTTCCCATTTATTTGGCAATGAAAATTTTTCGTTTATCAAGCACGATGTAACAAATTATATATTTGTACCTGGAAAGGTTGATTACATATTACATTTTGCCTCACCTGCAAGTCCAATTGATTATTTAAAATTACCAATCCAGACTTTAAAGGTCGGGTCACTTGGTACTCATAAAGTTCTTGGATTAGCAAAAGAAAAAAAAGCAAGATTCTTGCTGGCATCAACTTCAGAAGTTTATGGTGACCCGAATGTTCACCCACAACCAGAAGATTATTGGGGGAATGTTAATCCAATTGGTCCGAGAGGAGTTTATGATGAAGCAAAGCGATTTGCAGAAGCTTTAACAATGGCATATTATCGTTATCACGGATTAGATACGCGAATAGTAAGAATATTCAATACATTTGGTCCAAGAATGAGATTAAATGACGGCAGGGCATTACCGGCTTTCATAGCACAAGCATTGACAGGTAAAGATATTACCATATTTGGTGATGGAATGCAGACAAGAAGTTTTTGTTTTGTTTCAGATCAGGTTGAAGGAATATTTAAATTATTAATGTCTGATGAAGTTGAACCTGTGAATATTGGTAATCCTGAAGAGATTACAATTAAGGATTTTGCAGAAGAGATAATAAAACTTACCGGTTCAAAAAGTAAAATTGTTTATAAAGAATTACCAATTGATGATCCGAAAGTAAGGCAACCTGACATAAGCAAAGCAAAAAAGATTTTGAAATGGCAGCCGATAATCAAAAGAAATGAAGGATTGAAGATGGCGATTGAATATTTTAAAAACCTTAACGTGCTTTAATAATTCTTCTAAGATGAAATTCAGGTTTGTTTATACAAAGATTTTGATTTCAAGATGAATTTTAAGGCTAATAATCTTGGTTAAATTCCGGTTGATAATCTAAGGTTAGATTTTTATATAAATGAAGGTGAAACCAAAACAGTTACTCAAAAATTAGCTAAAGTCAAATAATTGTAAAGCATCTTTTATCCGGAATTAATTCAGGAATATTTATGTGTGGAATTGTTGGTTATATAGGAAATAAAAATTGTATCCCAATTTTAATTAATGGTTTAAAACGTCTTGAGTATCGTGGTTATGATTCTGCAGGTATTGGAATTCTTCAGGATCAAAAATCGTTAGTTATAAAGAATAAAGGCAAAGTATCTTTATTAGAAGAAAAAATTCGAAACCTAAAGCTTAATTCAAATGTTGGAATAGCTCATACACGATGGGCAACGCACGGTATTCCGAATGAACTTAATGCACATCCTCATTCAAACCATGATGGGTCTCTTTTTATTATTCATAATGGAATTATAGAAAACTTTCTCGTGTTGAAGAAAAATCTTTTGAATCAAGGTTATAGATTTAACAGTGAAACAGATTCAGAAGTTTTGGTCCACTTAATTGACAGTTTTATAAAAGAGGGAAACGACCTGACAAAATCAGTACAGCTTGCTCTGAATGAAGTTGCAGGAACCTATGGTTTAGCAGTTATTTATTCAGGTGAACCTGACAAAATCGTTGCAGCCAGAAAAGGATCTCCGCTGGTTGTGGGATTAGGTGAAAATGAAAATTTTATCGCTTCGGATGTTTCTGCTATACTATCACACACAAAACAGGTTGTATATCTTGAGGATGGTGAAGTTGCAGTGATCACAAAAAACAGTTTTAATGCAAAAACTATTTATGATAAAGAAATAGAAAAAGAAGTTCACGAAATTACAATGACACTGGAGGAGATCGATAAAGGCGGTTATCCTCACTTTATGCTTAAAGAAATTATGGAGCAGCCTGAAACAATCAGAAATTCAATGCGCGGAAGAATTGTTTTAGATGAGGGAACTTCTAAGCTGGGTGGTTTGATAGATGTAATTGACAGATTAATTAATTCCAAAAGAATTATTATTTCAGCTTGCGGAACATCGTGGCATGCAGGTTTAGTTGGCGAATATATGATCGAACAATTTTGCCGCATTCCTACCGAAGTCGAATACGCATCTGAATTCAGATATCGTAATCCCATTGTTAATAAAGATGATGCAATCTTATTTATATCTCAAAGCGGTGAAACTGCAGATACTCTTGCAGCTTTGCAGGAAGCTAAAATGAAAGGAGCTTTGGTTTTAGGTATCTGTAATGTGGTTGGGAGTTCTATTGCAAGAGAAACAAATTCAGGTGTTTATACTCATGCAGGACCTGAGATTGGTGTTGCGTCAACAAAGGCATTCACTTCGCAGCTTGTTGTATTAGCTCTTATATCTCTCTTAATAGCCAGAAGAAAAAATATGAGCTTAGTTGATGGCAAAGCATTAGCTGAGGAGATACTAGCTATTCCTGATAAAATAGAATCAATATTAAAGTTAAACGATAAGATTGAACAAATAGCTGAAGAGTTTAAGAATGCTAAAAACTTTCTCTATCTTGGTCGTGGTTATAACTTTCCCGTAGCACTGGAAGGTGCACTCAAACTAAAAGAAATTTCATATATTCACGCAGAGGGTTATCCGGCTGCAGAAATGAAACACGGACCGATTGCTTTAATTGATGAAAATATGCCCGCAATTTTCATTGCCCCAAAAGATTCTACTTACGAAAAAATTCTAAGTAATATTCAGGAAGTTAAAGCCAGAGGCGGAAGAATTATTGCTATTGCAAACGAAGATGATAATGAAATAGATAAACTGGTTAATTTTAGTATAAAAATTCCTCAAACAATCAGAATGCTAATGCCTATCTTAACAGTAATACCATTGCAATTATTGGCTTATCATATTGCAGTCAAAAAAGGATTGAATGTTGATCAGCCGAGGAATCTTGCTAAAAGTGTTACAGTAGAATAATTTTATCCAAACTTTGAATTTTATTTGAGATTAAAAAGAAAATCTATATTTTTGTGCGCTAAAAATAAGGGCAGATAGCTCAGTCGGTAGAGCAAAGGACTGAAAATCCTTGTGTCGGCGGTTCGATTCCGTCTCTGCCCACGTGTCACGGTGAAGCAAAGCGAAGCCGGACATTGAACCCGCTTACCGAGGCGGGTTTTTTTATTTTCCTTCCTTATTTATTAAGTACCTTCTTATTGAATTCAGTAATCACTCTAAGTATATTTGAAAACAAACAAATAAAGCATTTTTATGAAAGAAAAAGTTATACTTCAAACAGATCTTCCTGAATTAAAACTCGTCAAACAGGGTAAAGTCCGAGATATCTATGATCTAGGTGAATACTTTCTGATAATTTCAACTGACAGACTTTCAGCATTTGATGTAATAATGGGGCAGGGAATTCCATTTAAAGGAAAAGTGCTTACAAAAATTTCTGAGTTCTGGTTCAAATTTTCAGAGGGAGTAATTGAAAATCATTTAGTTTCAACCGATGTTAATGAATATCCGGGAATCTGTAAACAGTACGCTGAAGATCTTCAGGGCAGAAGTATGCTTGTTAAAAAAGCAGAAGTAGTTCCAATTGAAAGTGTCGTAAGAGGATATATTACAGGCTCTGGTTGGGTTGATTATAAAAAAACAGGAAAAATTTGTGGAATCGATTTACCTGAAGGTTTGCAGGAATCGGAAAAATTTGCGGAGCTAATTTTTACTCCTGCTACAAAAGCTGAGATAGGTTTACACGATGAAAATATTTCTGAAGAAGAAGCCAAGAAAATTGCCGGCACAGATGTTATCGATACATTGAAAAATAAAACTATTGAGATTTATAAAGCCGCTTCCGACTTTGCATTGAGTAAAGGAATTATTATTGCCGATACTAAAATGGAATTTGGTATTTACGATGGAAGAATAATTCTTATTGATGAACTCCTGACACCCGATTCATCACGTTTCTGGCCTTTGGATAAATATGAAAAGGGAAAAGGGCAGGAAAGTTACGATAAACAGTTCGTCCGTGATTATTTAATTTCCATTAATTTTAATAAACAACCGCCGCCGCCCAAATTGCCAAAAGATGTGATTGAAAAAACTTCGAAAAAATATCTTGATGTACTTTACAAGTTAACGGGAATGAAATTAATATAATGCTTCCTATTCAGATAAAAATAATTGGCAATAAAGATTTATATGTTAAGTGGGATGATAATTCGGAATCAAAAATTAGTTTAATGAAATTAAGAAAGTTTTGTCCCTGTGCTACTTGTGCTTCAGAAAGAGAAGAGCAGAGCGAAAAATTTATTCCAATATTTTCGGGTAATCAACTAACAGTCAAAAGTATTCAGCAAGTTGGAAGTTATGCAATTTCAATTCATTGGAAAGACGGACATAATACCGGAATATTTGAATTTCCTTTTCTTAAATCTCTTGCGGAAAACTGATGGTACTACCTAATCAGCTAACAGTTTTAAGGATAATCCTTACTCCGGTTTTCCTTTTTCTTTTTCTTTCCGGTGAATCGTACCTGATTCAAATTTCTCTGGGTGTTTTTTTTATTGCAGCATTAACAGATTGGTATGATGGCTGGCTTGCAAGAAAATTTAACTACATAACTGAATGGGGAAAATTCTGGGATCCATTGGCAGATAAAATATTAACTTCTGCTGCTTTTATTGGATTCGTCATTATTGGAGTTTTGCCGTGGTGGATGGTCTTTTTAATTATAGCAAGAGATGTAATCATTACTGCGTTGCGTTTATTTGCAGAGAATCGCAGAACTAGTTTTATCACTAGTTATTATGCAAAATGGAAAACTTTATTCCAAATGATTTTCCTTTATTATTTACTTATTGTTTACACAGCTATTAACACTGAATCAATTTATTTTGGTAATGAAGTTATCTTCTCTGTCTTATGGGATAAAAATTTAATTTATTTCTCGACGCTATTAATAACTATTATTACAGTTCATTCCGGTTATACGTATCTTTATAGTAATAGAAAACTTATTGCAGAATTATTCCGTGAAACAAATAAGATTGTTTGAAAAAATTATTGGTTCGGGATTCTTTACCGGATACATTCCGGTTGCATCAGGCACTTTTGGAAGTCTTGTAGCATTGCTCATTTATTTTATACCGGGATTTGAACAAGCTGTAATAATTATTCCTGTAACTATTATAACTTTTATAATTGGTCTTTACATATCTGATAAATTTGAAAAAGTTTATGGTGATGATCCTGCTCAATGCACTATAGACGAAATGGTCGGAACCTGGATAGCATTATTATTTTTACCAAAAACAATTGGTATTGCATTAACGTCGTTCTTTATTTGGAGAATACTTGATATAATAAAACCGCCTCCGGCAAAACAGTCCGAAAACTTGAAAGGCGGTTGGGGAATAATGATGGATGATGTTATCTCCGGTTTTTATACGTTGATCATTATGCATATTTTTATTCTTATTATCGGTAAATATTGAAGAGAAAAAAATGAAAGCTTATTTAATTTCAATTGGTGATGAATTACTGATCGGGCAGACAATAAATACTAACGCTGCTGTTATCGGTAATAAATTATCAGATATAAACGTTGATGTAGTTAAGGTTTGTGCCGTCAAAGATGATGAGCAGGATATTATTTCTGAACTCAATCTTGCAAAAGAGAAATCTGATGTTATTATTGTTACTGGTGGATTAGGTCCAACACACGATGATATAACAAAGAAGACGATAATTAATTACTTCAAAACAGAGCTTATTGAAAATACGGAAGTGCTGGAAAATATCAGAACTCTTTTTGCAAAAAGAGAAAGACAGGTCACTCCATTGAATGAACAACAAGCTTTAGTACCTAAAATTGCTGAAGTTATTCGTAATGAATATGGGACTGCTCCCGGAATGTGGATAGAAAATGAAAAGAAAATCTTTGTAACTATGCCTGGTGTTCCTCATGAGATGAAACCAATGATGGAAAATTTTGTTATTCCGAGATTGACAGAAATTGCAGCTTCTGAAGGATTACTAGTAAGAAGACTAATTCTTCAGACTACCGGAATTCCTGAATCAACCTTGTATGAAAAACTTGGTGACTTGAATGAGATTTTACAAGGTGCTGATCTTGCATTTCTTCCTTCAGCATTTGGTGTAAAATTAAGAGTTACCATTAAAACTGATAATGAAGAAAATGCTAAAAATAAACTTATGGAAATTGAACAGAAAATAAGGGGAAAAGTCGGTAGATATGTCTATGCAAGAGGTGAAGAAAAACTAGAAGAAACCGTTGGAAGATTATTAAAAGAAAGAGACGTTACTCTTGCAATTGCTGAATCCTGCACCGGTGGAAGTATTTGTAATTTGATTACCAACATAAGCGGAAGCAGTATGTATTTTGAACGTGGAGTTATTTCGTACAGCAATGCTGCAAAAGTTGAAATTCTTAATGTTGATGAAGATACTCTTACAAAATTTGGAGCAGTAAGTCAGGAAGTTGCGATGCAAATGGCAGAGGGAGTTAGATCAACAAGCGGTGCTGGTATAGGAATTTCTGTTACAGGTATTCTGGGCCCAACCGGTGCAACTACAGATAAGCCCGTTGGTTTGGTTTATATTGGCTATTGTGACGAAAAAGTATGTTCCGCTAAGAAATTTATGTTCGGTAATGACAGATTGATTAACAAGAAAAGAGCATCTCAGGCTGCACTTGATATGATCAGAAGAAATTTATTAGGAATTTCTCTGGATGATTAGACTTTTTGTTGCACTTGAAATTCCTGATTATGTTAAAGATGTTTTGTTCGAAATGCGAAGAACAATTTATGATGATGAAATAAATTTCCGATGGGAACCAAAAGAGAAAATTCATGTTACATTAAAGTTTATCGGAGATATTAAAAATGAGTTATTGCCCGATATAAAAACAAATTTGTTATTTCTGGAAAGTTTTAATAAAATAAAATGTGAAATAAATGAATTTGGTTTCTTTTTTCGTGATGGTGTTCCACGGATTCTTTGGTCTTCTCTTAAATTAGATTCATGTGTTGATGATATTGTCAATAAACTTAACAACGAACTTTTAAAGTACGCTATTGAAAAAGAGAAAAGAAAATTCAAACCACATCTTACTCTATTAAGAATTAAAAAAAATCCGGGTTCAGATTTTTTAAATAGTTTTAATGACTTTAGTTTTGAACCAATAAAATTTGAATCAGATAAAATAGTATTATATAGAAGTGAGTTACATAAAAACGGATCAGAATATTTTGAAATTAAAACATATAATTTAAACTGAGGTAAAAGTTATGAGTACTGATAAAGAACAAAAGCTGAAGATAATTGAGGACGCAATTGCCAGTATTGAAAAAACCTACGGCAAAGGTTCAATAATGAAACTTGGCGATGGTGTAATTAATCACATAGAAGCTATACCAACCGGAGCACTATCTTTGGATTATGCACTTGGTATCGGTGGGATTCCCAGAGGTCGAGTTACTGAAGTCTATGGACCCGAATCAAGCGGTAAGACTACTTTATGTCTTCACGTTATTGCTGAAGCTCAGAAAATGGGTGGACTTGCAGCTTTCATTGATGCCGAGCATGCACTCGATGTTCATTATGCGAAAAGACTCGGTGTTGATACTGCAAATCTATTAATCTCACAACCTGATTATGGTGAACAAGCTCTTGAGATTACAGATACACTTGTTAGGAGTAATGCGTTAGACATTATTGTAATTGATTCAGTTGCTGCATTAGTTCCGCGTTCTGAAATTGAAGGCGAAATGGGCGACGCTACTATGGCAGTTCAGGCAAGATTAATGTCTCAAGCATTAAGAAAATTAACTGGAGCAATTTCAAAGTCTAAAACTGCCGTTGTATTTATTAATCAACTCAGAAGCAAAATTGGTGTTGTGTTTGGAAATCCTGAAACGACAACCGGTGGAAATGCACTTAAATTTTACTCTTCTGTTAGAATTGATATCAGAAGGATAGCTGCAATTAAAGAAGGTGAAAACGTAATTGGCAATAGAACAAAAGTTAAAATTGTTAAGAGTAAAGTTGCTCCACCTTTCAAACAGGTTGAATTTGATATTCTTTATAATGAAGGAATCAGCAAAACCGGCGATTTGATTGATCTGGGAATTGAACTCGGATTTATCAAGAAAGGCGGCGCCTGGTTTACTTACGGTGAAGAAAGGATTCAGGGCAGGGAACAGTTCAGACAAAAATTGCTTGAAGATCCTGCTTTTATGAATAAACTTGATAAGGAAGTTCGAGAAAAACTTGGATTCTCAGGTTCTAAACGAACCGATACTCCTGAAGTAAAAGAAGATGAAAAATCAAAAGGAAAGAAGAGCAAGTAGTTTCTCTTACTGAAAATGATTATTGAAAGAATAGTTAAGAAGAATAATGACACCGTTATAATTTATTTAGATAACAACGAAAAACTTTTTCTTTCATACGAAGTATTACTTAAAAGCGGTCTAAGGAAAGGATCTGAAATTTCCGAAGACCGTTTTGATTTTTTAGTGCTGCAAAATAGAAAATATCATATCAGACAAAAGGCAATTTCGTTTCTTGCAAAACGTATCCATTCTAAAAGAGAACTTGAAATCAAATTAAGAAAAAAGAATTACGAAAAAGAATTAATTGATGACGTGCTTAATGAATTGCTTGCAAAAGGATTAATTGATGACGCTGCTTTTGCAAATCAGTTTACTGATGAAAAGATAAACAGAAAAAAATGGGGATTGCTAAAAGTTAAAAGTGAATTATTCAAAAAAGGTATTGCCGCTGAAGTAGTTGAGGATGTACTAAAAGAATATTCTGATTTGGAAAATCAGATCATTAATGCTTTGTCCCTTGCTGAAAAGAAATTAAATATTATTTCAAAAAGAGAAAGTGATAAGAAAAAACTAAAACAGAAAATAATAGCTTATCTTGTTTCACGTGGTTTCAGTTATAATGTTGCTTTAGAGACTATCCAAAAATTAATCACTGATTCAGATGATCAGGAATGATTTATAATTTTTTCTAATTTAGTTAAATAATTTTTCAGGTACGTTAATTCTAATTTTTCAAGAGCATCTTCAAAAGAATGCCATTTTCTTTTTCGCATATTCATTTCAGGATAAGTATCAAGTTCCTTTGTCACTTCCATTGAATAGACTTTTACAATAGTTATCCCTGCTCCTTTTTCAACTTTGAACTCGCCAAGCTCAACTGTTTCATTTGCTCCCTGAATTCCGGCTTCTTCATACGCTTCCTTTTTTGCCGATTCAAAAGCTGAAAGGTTGAATTCAACAAATCCTTTTGGAACAATCCACTTCTTTTTTCTTAAAGAAGTGATAAGGAGAATTTCAAGATTTCCGTTATTTATGCGATATGGAATTACGCAAGATTGATAAAAAGTATATTCTAGATCTGCCATTTATTTAATTCTTATTTGTTCATTTATGAATTACTTAAAATTATTGTACTAATCTAAGTAATAATTAAGTTTTCTTTTTACTTTTATAGTCAAACAATTAACAATACAAATAAATTCATTTATAAAGTATCAAATGATTTAATGTTTTCATCATATTAGTTCAACTTGATAGTAGGTTGAACTATGGATAAATTTAATTATAAGTTAATAAATATTTTCATACAAAAATTATTTTTATTAAAGGAGTAGTTATGTCATTAAAAGTAGGTGATAAAGCGCCAGATTTTACTTTATTAAACCAAGACGCAGAAAAAGTTACATTAAGTTCTTTTGCAGGAAAAAATGTTGTTGTACTTTTCTTTCCATTTGCGAATACAGGAGTTTGTACAAAAGAACTTTGTACATTTCGCGATGAATTAAAAGTATATGAGAATCTAAATGCTCAGATTCTTGCAATCAGTGTTGATAGTCATTTCGCATTAAAGATGTTTGCCGATAAAAATAATTATACCTTTCCGCTGTTAAGTGATTTCAATAAAGAGGTCATAAAGAAATATGGTGTTGAATCAGAAAATTTTGTTCCTGGCAAATTTGATTATTACGGAGTTGCAAAAAGATCTGCGTTTGTTGTTGCGGGTGATGGTACTCTAAAATATGTTGAAGTTCTTGGTAGCCCAGGTGAAGAACCAGACTATTTAAAGATTAAGAAATTACTCGAATCATAATTTATTAAAGTAAGTATTAAAGTGGTTAGGAATTGATAATCCCACTGCTTTTTGTGTTATAGTAGGAGATATTAGAAATGATTAAAGAGGGAAACAAAGCACCTGTATTTTCTTCACCGGATCAGGACGGGAAAAAAGTCTCTTTAAGTGATCTGAGAGGAAAAAATATTGTATTATATTTTTATCCGAAAGACAATACATCAGGTTGCACAAAAGAAGCTTGCCAATTTCGTGATGCATTCCCAAAGTTTAAAGGAGCGAATGCATTAATTATTGGCGTTAGTCCGGATTCAGTCGAATCACATAAAAAGTTTGAAAAGAAATATGAACTTCCTTTTACATTATTATCGGATGAAAAGAAATCAGTTTTAGAAAAGTATGAAGTGTGGAAAGAGAAAAGTATGTATGGAAGAAAATATATGGGTGTTGAAAGAACCACATTTATAATTGACAAAGAAGGAAAGATTAGGAATATTTTTAATAAGGTTAAAGTTTCTGATCATGAAAAACAAGTTTTACAAGCTTTGAAAGAGTTAGAGTAATTATGGTTTATATTACAAGAAGAGAAACATTTGCGGCAGCTCATCGTTTATCTAAACCAGGGTTAAGCGATGAAGAAAATTTTGAATTATTTGGTAAATGCAGTAATCCTCAATGGCACGGTCACAATTATACTTTAGAAGTGGTAGTAGCAGGTAAAACTGATCCTGAAACAGGATTTGTTATGGATTTGAAAGACTTAAAAAATATTATTCGTGAACATGTTATTGATAAAGTTGATCACAAAAATCTGAATTTAGACACAGATTTTATGAAAGGAATTATTCCAACCTCAGAAAATATTTGCATAGCAATTTGGAATCAGTTACTTGATAAAATTCCGACAGGAAAACTGTACTCTGTAAAACTTTACGAAACAGAAAATAATTATTTCGAATACCGAGGAGAATGATTATGAATCAGAAAAAAATGGAAGCACTTATAAATGATTTGCTAAAAGAAATTGGTGAAGACACTAACAGAGAAGGTTTATTAAAAACGCCAGAACGTGTTGCTTCAGCTTATGAGTTTCTAACTCGCGGTTATCATATGAACATAGAAGAAGTTATGAATGAAGCTATCTTTACAGAAAAATATGATGAAATGGTTATTGTAAAAAATATTGATTTCTACAGTATGTGCGAACATCACATGCTCCCATTTTACGGTAAAGTTCATGTGGCCTACATTCCTGATGGCAAAATAATCGGATTGAGTAAGATTCCAAGAATTGTAGATGTTTTTGCGCAAAGGCTGCAAGTTCAGGAAAGAATGACTCAACAAATTGCTGATACAATTAAAGAATATCTTCAACCTGTAGGAGTAGCAGTAGTATCCGAAGCATTTCATATGTGTATGATGATGCGTGGTGTTGAAAAACAAAATTCATCTGCAACTGCTAGCGCAATGCACGGAGTCTTTAAAGAAGATTCAAAAACCAGAAATGAATTCATCAATTTAATTGGGCCTAGGAATTTATAATGGTAAAAACTAAATCAGGTATTTGGATAACTGGAGCAAGTTCAGGAATTGGAAAAGCCGCAGCAAAAGAGTTTGCAAAAACGGGAGGTAGAGTTTTTGTTTCTTCCAGAAGAGTTACTGAGCTTGAAAGATTAAATAAAGAATTAAGTGAGGATAATCTGAGTATAGATATTTATCCTTGTAATGTAGCGTCTCAGACAAATGTCGATCAGACTTTTAAGAAAATATCATCTGAAAGTAAAATTGATTGTTTGGTTAACAATGCGGGAATAACATCATTCAAATTAGCTGAAGAAAATTCTATTCAGGAAATCAATGATGTTATAAATACAAATCTGTTAGGAGCAATCTATTCAATAAAAGCCGTGCTCCCTCACTTTATTGAAAATGGCGGTGGGACTATAATTAATATTTTATCAATAGTAGTAAAAAAAGTTTTTACTCAAAGCACTGCTTATGCTGCTTCAAAGGCTGGTTTACTTGCCTATACAGATTCTTTAAGAGAAGAAGTAAGAAAACATAATATTAGAGTTATTAATATAATTCCCGGTGCAACTGAAACACCAATGTGGTCGCAGGAAATGAGAAAAGAAAAATCCGGACTAATGTTGACCTCCGAAAATGTGGCCAGAGCTATTGTTTCAGCTTATTTACAAAAGGATAATCTGGTAACAGAAGAAATTACGCTTCGTCCAATAACAGGTGATTTAAAATGATTATCAAAAATGATAAAGCCGACTGTCAATCAACCGACTTTAATGTGTGAAGATTAGAAACGATTACACGGTCTTTTTCCCCTGGGTTCTTTTCCAATTTTTCCTCTTTTATCAAAATCTCTGCGACCGGATCTTTCTGATTTCGAATCTTTCCAGATTTTTCTTTGTTCATCATTCAAATTACTGTAAACATCCATAAAATGATTGGCTCTCATTTCAGCCATTTTATTTTTAATTGAATTCATCTTATTTGTCTGATCCAGAATATCACTTCGGTTTAACTCATCAGATCTTCTCAGAGTTTGATTTTCTAGTCTTGCCTTATCAAGCTCCGCACGCAAATCTATCATTTGCTTCTGATGTTCATTCCTTAAATCATCAAGCTTACTTTCTTGTTCAGTCGTTAAATTAAGTTCTTCGTGCAGACGAGGGCATCTTTCTTTTCTATCTTTGCGCATTTGTGCATTTACATCTGCAAAAAGTGCAAAAATGAATATTATTGAAAGAAAAGTGATCAGAGTGTTTTTCATTTTGTTTTCTCCTAATTTTTAGTGTTTAATTTAATTTTGCTTCTTAGACAACAAAATTTCAACCTAGGTTTAATATTGTTAAAGTTAAACCCGGGAGAGCGATTTTTTGTCTAATTATTTAGCTGAAACAAATTATGGTAGAAAACAGTCAAGATTTTGAATTAATAAAGAGTTTCCTCGATGGTGATGAAAGTTCATTCAACAGGTTAGTAAAAAAGTATCAAGAAAAAATTTACTGGCAAGCGAGAAGAATGTCTGGAAATCACATTGATGCAGATGAAATTGTCCAGGAAGTCTTGTTGGTTATGTACAATAAACTGAATACATTTAAGTTTGAGTCGTCGCTTTATTCATGGATTTACAGAATTACAGCAACGAGAAGCTTAAATTATATTAAGAAACGTGATCTTAAAAAAATATTTTCTCTCGATGCTTTGATTAATAAAAAAGATGATAAAAAATCATTTGAAACTAATATTGAAGAAGAAGAACAACTGAATTTAATTAAGAAGAAATTACAAATGATTCCACCGAAACAACGTGAAGTATTTATTATGAGAAGTTTTGACGATTTGAGTTATGATGAGATAGCAGAAATTACCGGTAAATCAGTCGGAGCATTAAAAGCAAACTATTTTCACGCTTTGAATAAGTTAAAGGAAATTATAAAAAATGAAAAATAAAGATGAAATAATTATCAGATATTTAGACGGGCAAATGAATCCTGTTGAAAAAACTGATTTTGAAAATGAACTTAATAGTTCAGAAGAATTAAGAAAAGCTTTGGAAGAATATAAAGCAGTTTTTAATTCTGTGGAGCTCGCAAAAAATATTAAGTTAAATGAAGATTATGCAGAATCAATCATACCTGAATTTCGAAGAAGATTAGAAAAGCAAAGACCAATAAATTTCAATATCAGATTTGCTTATGGGTTTACAACAGTTATAATAATTGCTTTAGCTGTTTTATACTTTACACGTTTAAATGACACTAATAAGCTCAATGAAACAGAGCTTGTTACAAATGATATAACCCCAAATGAGATTGAAACTATATTCAATCAGATGAGCACAGAAGATTTAATTTTAGCTTATGAATTTGAAGAAACTGCTAAACTCGATTCTTTATATGCTTCTTACTATTCCAGAGAAATAGTTGATCCTGAATATGCAGAAGAGAATTTATTTGCATTAAATGATATTGAGTTAAACGAAATTGAAGATCTACTTTCAGATGATGAAATGGATTTTGTTTATAATGAAATAATTAATAAAGAATTTTTCTAATAGAGGATAAAATGAAAAAAATAATTTTCCTTGGAATTTTATTATTGCTTTCTGACATCGCCTTTTCTCAAATAATAAAGCCCAGACATAAGAAGGGTGAAAGCAGAATTGAAAGACTTGAAAAGATTAAATTGATAGAAGCTCTTGATCTTGATGAAGAAACAACTCTGAAGTTCTTTTCAAGGAGAGCAGAGCACAGAAAAGTTATGCAAGCCTTTCAGCAAAATGCTGATGATAAAATGTTTGAAATAGAAAAAGCTTTACGTGATCAAAACATCTCCGATTCAGATTCAAAAAAGTTGCTTAATGAATATTTTAATATTGAAAAAAATATCATCAATGAAAGAATTTCTTTTTTTACATCATTGAATGATATTTTGTCAATTCAGCAAATCAATAAAATATTAATATTCGAAAGAAAGTTTAAGCAGGAATTAAGAGACGTAATAATCAATGAAAGACAGAGGAGAAAAAACTAATTGTAACATCTGAAGATGAATTTTATCTGGTAAAAACGCTTTTTTTGTGTTGCATTTAATGACCCATGCCTATATTTTTTCACTTCAAATATGCGGAAGTGGTGAAATTGGTATACACGCTATCTTGAGGGGGTAGTGCCTTAATTGGCATGCGGGTTCAAGTCCCGCCTTCCGCACCAGCTTTTTCCACAATCAATATTATAAGGATTACATAATGGTTAACATAAAACATTTTCTTGTGTTTGTTTTATTTATTGCTATCTCTGTTGGTACATCTTTGGCGCAGGATAAAGAAATGAATTCCGAGGCCGGTAAATTATTTAATGAAGGTAATGCCTTGCTTAAAGCAGGTAATCATAATAATGCAATTGAGAAATACAATTCTGCATTGAAGATTGAAAAAGATTACAGAATTTATTACCAGAAAGGTGTTGCCTTAAAAAAAGCAAAAAAGAATGCAGAAGCTAAAGAAGCTTTTGAGGAAGCTTATAAACTTAATCCGGATTTTGAAGGTGGACTAAATGCTCTTGGTGGAGTATATTTTTCAATGGGAGAATATGCTAAGTCAATTGAAAAATTTGAAAAAATTCTTGATATGCAGAATGTAAAAGCAAATGTTAAAAACAAAGTGAAAAAGAATCTGGCTCTTGCATATTCAAAACAGGGCAATGAACATTTATCAAAAGGTGATGCCAATAAAGGAATTGAAAATTTAAAGAAAGCAGTTGAATACGATAATTATGATGCAGCTTATCTATCTCTCGCAAAATATTATAGTGAAATGGGACAATATGAGGAATCAATTAAAGCTTCTGAAAATGCTCTGAAGTACAGATCAAATATCAGCAAAGGCGGTCCATATTATTATATGGGATTATCCTTTAAAGGTAAAGGCGATAATGCAAAAGCACGTGAAATGTTGACTCAGGCTATGGCAGATGCGACTTATAAGAGAACTGCTGAATACGAATTAGGGCTACTTAAGTAATTTTTTTATTATCAGTTGAACCCTCGTTTAATCGAGGGTTTTTTGTTTTAAATATATTATGGATCAATTAAAAATTAAGAATCTCAAACTGAATTTCTTTCTTCCCCTTTTATCTGCTGCTGCAGTACTGAGAAAAGAAAAATATTTTCGTAGACTTTTGCAAGCAGCCGTTGATAAGAAATTTAATCAAAAAAAAATTTATGAAGCAATTCTTCAGACTTATTTATTTGCCGGATTTCCTTCTGCACTACTTTCGTTGAAAATATTTAACGAATATTTTTCTTACCAAGATCAAAATGAAAAATATAATTTGAAAGAATTTACTCTGCGCGGAATTGTAAACTGTAAAAAAGTTTATGGAATTAAGTACGATAAACTAATTTCAAACGTAAGCTTATTTTCTCCTGATTTAGGCGAATGGCTGATTGTTGAAGGATATGGAAAAACTCTCGGCAGAAAATCATTGTCAATGAAGGATAGAGAACTTTGTATAGTATCTATTCTTACGGCATTAAAATTTGAAGACCAGCTAATTTCACACATCAGAGGAGCAATAAGATGTGGAAATTCTAAAGAAGAAATAGGAAAATCATTTAAGAATTTTGGATTGATCGGTGAAAACAAAATGGCAAAATGGGGCATTGAAATCTTAAATAAAACATACACCTGACTTCATGAGATTATGATTTTTGTTTCAATCCTCTTTGCTTCCTAACAAAGTTCTTTAAGTGAATCACTATATTTTATTAAATAGCTTGACTTTATAGAAAATCAAAGGCTATATTTGAGCGTTCTCGGATTCTGTTTTTTTAAAATAACGTGCTTTTTTTAATGGATTTCATCCATTTGTGGAACAATGTTTTTAGATTTTTCGTCTTTTTTATAAAATAATTTCCAATTTTCTTTACATCGATATTGGAAATTGCTTTTTAAATACTAAAATATTCTTAATAAGACCAGCAAATAGCCGGAATCAAAATGAGTAAAAAACTAATAATCCTCCTTTCACTTTTCATTACCACAATCACTTTTTCCCAAACTGTATCTGAAAAGTTTGACAGAGCAATGGCAGCTTTTCATTCAGAACAATTCGCTCAGGCAAACAGATTGTTTGAGGAATTTTTCCATGAATATAAAATTACAGACGAGATGTATGCAAGCGCCAAATTTTATTCTGCTGATGCGCTCCTAAAACTCGGAAGAAAAGATGAAGCAGCAATTGGATTTGAATATATCGTATCAAATTTCTTCTGGACGAATTTCAGATATAAAGCTCTTTATAATTTAGGTTTGATTTATTACGACTCACGAAAGTTTGAATTATCCAGAAATAGATTAAACAAATTGCTTATTGATTATCCTGAGACTGAATACACCGGTTCAGCTTTGTACTGGATTGGCGAATCTTATGCGGAACAAAATAAATTGGAAGAAGCTATTAGATTTCTTGAAAATGCAGCTGCCGATAAACAAAATAATAAATTTGCCGATTATTCCATTTACACTTTAGCTACTGTTTATGAAAAAATTGGTGATTATGAAAGTGCTGTTAAGAATTATGATAGATTGCTCACAGAATATCGTAACAGTCCTTTAGCTGTTTCTGCACAAATAAGAATCGGTATTTGTTATTTCAAGCTAAAAGATTATCAAGCATCAATACTTGAATTGAAGAATCCTATTTTAACAAATCTGCCCGAAGATCTTTACTCAGAAAGTTTATATCTTCTTGCATTATCCCATTACCGTGTGCAACAATATTATGAAGCAGAAAAAAGTTATAATGAGATTATTCAGAGATTTCCTGGTTCAAAACTTTTTAGAGATGCGCAATACGGATTAGCGTGGACATTATTCCAGCAGAAAAAATATAAAGAGGCATTTCGAGTATTTGATTTTCTTTCTAACGGAAATGATTCTCTTGCAATTAAATCGTTTTATTGGAAGGGTGAAGGTAAAAGGTATGCTGGTCAGTATCAGGAAGCGTTTGAAATTTACAGACAGTTCCTTGAAAAATATCCAAATCATGAATTAACAGATGAAGTACAATATCAGATAGGTGCATTATACTTCAATAATAAAAATCCGGATTTGGCTTCAAGATATTTAATTACATCGAGTGGTGCTCAGGATAAGCTTATAAGAGCCAAATCACTTACACTACTTGGTGAAATTGAACTTTCTAAGAAGGAATATTCTTCGGCAAGAAATTATTTTGAACCTGTTTTAAGAATATCTGAAAAAGATGCTAATATTCAGAATAGATCATTGTTTGGATTAGGTGTGGCACTGTATAATCTTGAACAGTACAGTGAAGCAACTGAAAAACTATTAGAGATAGATTCCCGAGAGCCGAAATTTGAAACACAAAAAGTAAATTTCTACCTGGCTGAAAATTATTTTGTTCTTGGTAATTATAATGAAGCAGTTAAAAGATACAATAATGCTTTTGGTGACGACGAAACAATAAACCAGCAGGCGTTATACGGCAAAGCTTATAGTTACTTTAACAGAGGTGATTACGAAAATGCTGCTCTTCAATTTGCAGATTTTGTAAAGAAGTATCCTGCAAGCAATCGCACACCTGATGCCCGAATTCGTTTAGCTGATAGCTATTATGGAAGCAAAAACTTTACACAAGCAAGTAACATCTATCGTGATTTGTTCAAAGCCGGCAGCACAGATATAAGCGCACCTTATGCAAATTATCAATATGCGCAGGCTCTTTATAAATCTGGAAGAGTTAATGAAGCTATTGCCGAGTTCGCACAGTTGCAATCAAAATATCCCAATTCTGAATATGCTGAAGGCTCGTTATTTACCATAGGTTGGATTTATTTTCAGCAAGGTAAATTCGATGAAGCAATTTCGAGATATAGAGATGTATTGGTTATTTATCCGAAAACAAGTCTTGAACCAATAATTTATTATTCAATAGGCGATTCTTATTTCAATTTAGGGAAATATGATTCGGCAATTGAGAACTATGAAAACGTTATTACAAAATTCCCCGCATCAAATTATATATTCGATGCGGTTAA
The DNA here is from genome assembly GCA_963804005.1 of uncultured Ignavibacteriaceae bacterium. Lineage (GTDB taxonomy): Bacteria > Bacteroidota > Ignavibacteria > Ignavibacteriales > Ignavibacteriaceae > JAGXRK01. The sequence goes on from CAWDOP010000002.1 coordinate 132,216, forward strand.
CGGAATTCAATTTAGTTATGTAGCTATGGGTACACCTGAGAGAGCAATTTCTTTTATTGATGAATTTGTAACAAGAAATCCTAACTTCAAAAATGCGGATCAAATTTTCTTTAAAAAAGGAGAAATTCACTACGGTCTCGGACAGTATGAAAATGCGCAACGCAGCTACAGAGAATTTGTTGCAAGATATCCGGGAAGCAATCTAGTGTCTGATGCTTATTATTGGATTGGGAAAAGTGCACAAAGTTTAAATCAATTTGAAGAAGCTATTGTTAATTTTGATAGAGTATTTCGTGATTTTAAATCTTCTGAAACTGCCGCAGCTTCTATTCTTGAGATAGGCAATATTCATAGAGCTACGGGAAATTATCAGGCTGCTGTTTCTGTATATGATAATGGAATTAAAGAACTAAGTAAATCACCAAGATTGCCGGAGATACTCTTTAATAAAGGCAATACTTTAGTGCAGATGGAAAAGTTCAGTGAAGCTTATGAAGTTTTTGATGAAGTAGCCATGTATTATCCAAATACAATCTTTGCAGACAAATCAAAATTTGAAATGGGATTGATTGAACTTGCTTTGGGCAGATATGTTAATGCTGAAAATTTATTCAGATCACTTGCAGAAAAACGAGATGATGACTTAGGTGCTAAAGGTCAGTATCATCAGGGTCTTTCATTATTCGAACAAGGAAAAACTACTGACGCAATATCAGCTTTAGTTAGGGTAAGAACTGTTTACTCTACGTACGATGAATGGCTTACAAAGTCTTATTTACTTTTAGGAGCCTGCTATGAGAAATTAAAAGATTTTGAACAAGCTAAAGAAATGTACCGTGCTGTCATTCAAAAGCATAAAGGTAATGCTTTCGGGCAGGAAGCTCAGGAGAAATTGAGGAGATTAAAATGATTAAGAAAATAATTATTGTTATTGTTTTATTTACTTCTATCTTAATTGCGCAAGATGAAACAAAACGAACTACAAATGTTGAATTACCTGATTTCATAATTACGGGAATAGATATCATTTCTGTAAAAAGAGTTAATAAAATGTCCCCCGATTTTATCAGCACAATTTCCGATGAATTTTTACGCCCTACATTTTCACCCGAAGAACTTGAAATCCGTGATTTGTCAAATCCCATTAAGAGCGACTTAAATCTTCTGGATTCAGTCAGTTCCTTCAAAGGAAATATTGAAGCAGGAGCTGGTTTATATACAATACCGACAATAAAAGGAACTTATGCATACCCATTTAATAACGGAATTGTTGAAGGAGTTTTTAGTGGAAATTATAATAGGGCTTACGATATCGAATATAGTGATCGTTACTCATTAAGTTTGGGTGGCAATTTTGTCTACTGGTCAGATATTGATAATGATTTTTTACCGGGGACGCAATCTAATATCAGTGCAGATATTTCAACCACATCATTCAAATTATTTGCCGCCAATGATCCGCGAACTAAAAGGACTATCAATTCTGGGAATTTGCTGGTTGGACTCAGAAATAATTTTGGAAAGAATTTTCAGTTCGGATTTACATTATCTGATCACGTAACTTCTTTAAGCGAAGAAAATTTTAATGATAATTATTTTAGATTAAAAGGTGAAAGTAAAATTGTTGTTTCTGTTGTAAATATTGGAATCGCAGCTGATTATCAAAAACATTATATAAAGAACAGCTTTGGTGATAAGCAGGGAAGAGATATATTTATATTCAGACCTGTTGCCGGTTTTCAATTCACGGAATTAATTAAAGGTGCTTTCGGATTTACATTTGCCAATTCAGCAGGAAAAAATCTTAATGCTCTTTATGCGTCCTTTGGTCTTAAATTAAACAAAAATCTTACTGTATTTGGTGAATATGCTCCAGTTCCTCAATTGGTAAGTCCTGGTACAATGTTACGTGAGAATGAATACTTCAATGCTGTTGATTATTCGAGCATCTATTATGAAAAATCCGATTATTTTGATATTGCCGTGAAGTATGAATATGGTCCTTATTATCAGATCAATGGTGGATTAAGATATTTCAGTTCGAAAGATTATCCATATTATATGAACTCAGCAGATACAGGTAAGTTTGATTTAGGTTATATAAAAATGACAAGTTTTAATCCTTACTTAAACTTACTTTATCATCTCGGTCCGTTTGGTAAATTTTACGGTTCAGTTGATGTGTCATTTGCTAAAACAAATTTAGATACATTAAATAAATTTGTATCATATCATCCGGTATTTAATGCAACCGGAATGTATAGCTATCACTTTGCAATAGGTATGGAAATTCAAGTTAAATTAACTTATCATTCCAAATCTTATGCTGATCTTGAAAATGAGTTAGTAATTGATCCCTTTATTGATCTCGGTTTGAATTTTATTTATTCATTGAAACCAAATTTTGATTTAACATTAAAGCTTAGTAATCTATTAAGTAACTCAAACTACAGATGGTACAATTATAAAGAAATGCCGTTAAATGTTATTTTTGGAATCAATTATCGTTTATAGTTTACAGAAGCAGTAATTTAATTCAATGACCAGAGCAGAATTAATTAGAAAGATCTCAAAACAATCAGGAGTTCCTGATTCCGAAACAAAAGTTTTCTTTGAGATATTTTTAAAAAAACTCACTGCTTTATTACAGACAGGTCAGGCTCTATTCATAAACAGATTTGGTTATTTTTATTTGGTGCAGGGTAAAATCAGTAAATCACTCAGTACAGGTGAAGAAGATGCTTCTGAATATGAAGAGATTGAATTAATTTACTTCTCAAGCAATCAGATAAAAGAAAAAACAGAATTTGACGGGTTATTTTTTAATATTCCTGTTTCGGATGCAGATGAATTTAATTCTGTTGATGCTGCTTTCAGTTTAAGTTTTGGTAAACCATTAATTCCTTTTAAAGGAATAGTAGAATCAGATTTCTATATTCCTCATACCGGTTCTGAATTGAGGAGATTAATAGAATCAAAAGTAGATAAGACAGTTGAAAACTCTACGATAACGGAGGTTTCAGAGATATTATCTGCAGTTATTGACCTTGATTCAGATATTTATAAAAAGAGTAAATTAAGACCAGATGAGGAAATAAGTGTTTTAAGTATTGAAGATTATATCTCTGAAAAAGATATTTCAAAACAAATTGAGGAAGAACAAATACTGGATCTGGCTGACACTGCCATTTCAGATAAAGAAGTAAGAGATATCCGTCCTGCCGTTAGCTGGGATTTTGGAGGCTTCGAAAAAGGTAAGACTGAAAAGAAAGATAAACCGAAAGTCACTGAGGATAAAATTGAAGAGGCTGATACTGCAAAAATTAAAATTGATTATGATAAAGCTGAATCAAAAGAAAAATTAGCTGAAAAAGAAGCAGAGAAGAAAAAAGAACCAAAGGAAAAATTTGAAAGAGTAAAAACATTAGATAAAATCATTGATGAAACAATTGACGAAACAGTAATAACAATTCCATCCAACATTTTAGAAGAAAAGAAGCAAGCACCTTTAAAAGAAGAACCGGTTAAACTGATATTTGATAAAAAGGCAAGTGAGTTTATTGGGATTGAACCCAAAGCAAGAACAATTCGTGAAGAACGTGAAAAAGAAAGAGTTAGCAAAATTGAAAAAGCTTCGTTATATAAAACAAAGAGAGATCTTATTTTACTTGAAGAAGAAAAAGAGAGATTCAGACAAAGACATAGAAAAGCAAGTTCATCTGTTATGCCATACATTATGTTAATTGTCTCTATTGGAATAATAGCATACGGGATTTATTATTACTTGAATAATATTAAAGGTATCAGTAAACAACCGGTTAATGAAACTAAAATTCAATTTAATACTGAAAGAATGAATGTTGTAGAAAGAGATTTTGATTTTCCAGTATCTTATCCTTATCCAAAGAGAACAAAAATTGGTAAGGATGAATTAAGTATTTTTGATATTAAAGAAGAAAAAACAGCAGTTACTGCGATAACTAAAGAACCGGTTAAAATTATTAAGGAACAAAAACCTAAAGAAACTCCAAAAGAAATAAAACCGGAGGTCAATAATCAACCGCCTACTGGAACTGTAAAAAGAATTGATGTAAATTTGTTCCAGTATGGAAATGTTTATATTGTCCAGGTTGCTGCCTTCAGAAGTAATTCCGTAGCAGAAAATGAGGCTGGAAGATTCCGGAACAAAGGTTATAATGCATTCGTAGAACGAGCCGAAGTTGACGGCACTATCTGGCACAGGGTTAAAGTTGGCAATTTTAAAGATTTAGAAGAAGCTAAAAAGTTAGCTGTTCAGTTTAAATAATTATCAGTATATCACATAAAGGTAAAATATGAATCTATTCGATATATTTCTAAAAGGCGGGTGGTTGATGTGGCCAATTTTGATTTGTTCAATAATTGGTCTAGCTGTTGTAATTGATCGTTACACAGTTTTAAGAAAAACCAAAATTAACGTTCCTGCTTTTATGGTTAGAATAAGAGGAATGATCAAGAAAAAAGATATTTCCGGTGCAATCAGTCATTGTATGCAGGAAAAATCTCCTGTTGCTAACATTGTAAGAAAAGGATTAAAAAAATACAGACTTGGTCATACAAGAGTTAAAGAAGCAATCGAAAACGCTGGTCGTCAGGAAGTAAGTAAACTTGAAAAAGGATTAACTATTCTGGCAACAGTTGCGGGTGTTGCTCCTCTTCTTGGATTTCTTGGAACAGTTACTGGTATGATTCAAGCTTTTATGACAATTGAAGATCTTGCTGGTGCTGCTAATCCGAGCGATTTAGCAGGAGGTATCTGGGAAGCTTTAACAACAACAGCATTCGGACTTATAGTCGGTATTCCGGCACTTGCATTCTACAATTATTTTTTAAGTGCAATTAAAAGAACTGTAGAAGATATGGAAACAGTGGCTAATGATGTGATTGATGTGATTCAGGATGAATCGACCGATATAAGCGATATTGATGATGAAGTAGAAATTGATATATAGGAATTAACATGAAATTTCAAACATCAAAACAACCAATAAGTATTTTCAGCTATTCATCTTTGACAGATATAGTGATGTTATTAGTGGTGTTCTTTCTTCTCACATCACAATTCGTTATTCAGACAGGAGTAAAAGTTAAACTGCCTAGCTCAAAGTTGAATGAAAGATCAGAACCTACAATGATGATTGTTACTTTAACTTCCGGCGGTGGTGTTTATGTCGGATCAGATGAAGTCGGTATTGATCAGCTAGCATTTAAACTGAGTGAATTGAAAGCTTCTACGAATGGTGATAATCTAATTATTCGTTCTGATAAAAGCGTGTCAATTGAAATGATAATAAAAGTAATTGATGCTGCAAAAGCCTCAGCGCTAGATAAATTCACAATCGAAACAGAAAAACAATTATGAACTACAGGGATATAAAAAACATCTCTTATTCTGCTTCAGTGTTGTTTCATTCAATCCTGATGGTCATATTCCTATTGGTTAATTTAACATTCGAATTTCCTGCGAAGGATTATGTTGAATTATCTTTTGGAATATCGTCAGAGTACGGTTCATCCGGTGCAATAGGTGAAAACCTTGATAAAACAGAAGAACTTGCACCACCTCAGGAGGAAAACATAACCGAAAATAAAAATCCTGAGGTTAAAGAAGTTAAGTTGCCTGTTGCAAAAAACACTCAGGATGATAATATCATTAAGCCTGCCGAGAAGGATAAAGAACAGAAAAAGGAAACCAAAACCGAGAGTGTTAAGGAAACAACCTCTGATGTTTCAACAACGGGTAAAGGAAACCTTGCGCGAGGTGAAGGAAGTTTTGGATTCGATATTGAGTGGGGAGGAATGGGAACAAGAAAAATTTACAGTTACTCACTTCCTTCTTATCCTGAAGGAGTAAATAAAGAAATTGATATCCGTCTTCGTTTTACAATTAAACCGGATGGAACTGTTGGGTCAATTTTATTATTAACTAAAGCCGATACTAAACTGGAAAATGCTGCTATTAATTCTTTGTGGCAATGGAGGTTTGAACCTCTTTCACCAACACAGCAGCAGGCGGAACAAACTGCAGTTATTGTGTTTCCCTATCGGTTACAGTAGTAGTTTCTTTGTAGTAAAATTTGTAGAAGAAGAATTCTGCAATAGTAAGCAGAGTTAGTGAGAAAGTATCTCTGTCATAATATATTCCTAACCCTTCCTGCTCCATCACTAACTTTGCAATCAAACCGGAAATTGTCCAACCGACTGCAAAAAGTATTCCTATCAGAACTAGATTAAGAAAACCAGCGGACAATCCTTCTTCCTGCCATTTCTTCGTGAAGATTACGAGCATAAAAATTAAGTGAAGAAAAAAGATAAACGCGGTTATCATCTATTAATCAGTCCTTCTGTTTAATATAGCCATACCAAGCGCACCACCAATCATTCCGAATATGGAGTTGGAAATAAAATTGCTGAAGAAAATCATTATAGCATATAAAGCTGAAAATCCGGTTGTTTGAATATCCGTGGCCATTTGTTTTATTATTTTTAACGATTCATCAAATAATGGTCCCAGGTTCCATTGTCTCATCATAACTTCTGTTTGAGGAAGTGAATAAATCAAATCGTTACTTTTTGTGATGAATGTTATCAGAAGGTCAAGCGAAGTGATGAAAAATGTGGCAAATAATCCGGTTAGAAATCCGAACAGCAAAGCTTTTTTGATAGTTATCTTCTCAAGATTACGATTTATTTTTCTATCAAGAAATAAAGCAAGAATAGCCGCACCTGGTAAAATTAAGCAACAGCTGAAACTTTTTAACATTGGTATAGTCGTGAGCACTGATGCTGCGAATCCGCTGACTAAGGATGGAAAAATTTTTTTCACTATTTACCTTTCGGAATATTCAGAAAAAGAATTTTCAATTACAGACAAAATATATATAAACGAAGTTGAACCAAAAAGCATTCCTGTTAATAGTGCAAGGAGCAAGGAATAATTATAAAAATTGAATAGCACGCCTAACACATCAATTAGCATTGGAACGCTTGCAATTATCAATGGAAGAAGATTTAGACGGAATGTCTTTTTATAGAAAAGAACTACAACTGACATCAACAATGCGCCTGTATAAATACCAAGACATCTTGCACAGACAAATAAATGATTTGTATCACACCGAAAAGTTTTAGCTGGATTTTGATGACACACTGTGGAATAGAATTGATCAGTTATGAAAAAAAGAAGAGGATTCTCGATATTTAAGCAAGGGATGAATATTCCTGCAGTCCACAATAACAGACCGGTAAAAAATATTATTCGTATTCTTTTTATAAAAAAGTAAAAAATCTTTTTCAATTCAAAGCGGAAAAGATTAAAATTTCTTTAGCAGTAAGAACGTATAATTTATCGTTATAAAATAAAGACGAAACAATTTCCAAATCTTTGAAATCAAGAACAACCTCATTGAAGATTTGATCTTCTGTTCTAAGGTTGTGTGTAAAAATTTTATTTATTGAGTTAAAAGTTAAATTATCAAATAAAATTCTTAAGGAGACCGACTTATCTTCTATCTCAATATTTCCAACGCCATTGCCAAATGAATCGAAGATTACAATGCCTGATTCATCTAAAACAAAAATTAAATTATTAGAACTTACTGCAAGAGATTTTGGATTTTCTAGCATGTAACTTCCAGCATCAAATCCGCCAAAATTCTGAATAAAATTTCCGAATAAATCAAACTTTATCACTCTTTGATTTTCAGAATCAAGTATATACATATCACCTTGATTTGAGATAGCACAACCTAAAGGATAACCAAATCTTGCTTCTTTATTATCTCCATCTTTTGTAGAAAGAGACGAGATAAAATTAAGATCGCGATCGAATCTTTGAATACGATGATTATTTTTATCGGTCACATAAACATTTAACGGAGTTGCAAACACATCCACAGGTTCATCGAAAGTTGCTTCAGTCCAACCATAACCGCCGGTTGTTTGAAGAATATTACCAAGAGTATCCAAGCTTGTTATTTGATCATTCCCGCTGTCAGTTACATAAATTATTCCCGATGCAGCAACATAAAATGAAGATGCGTTTAGAAATTTTCCAATTGAATATTGATAATCATACTGCTGAGCATTTATAGCGTTTGTTATAAACAAAAAAAATGCGATGTATTTCATTATTTTTGATTTCATATAAACAAATATACAATGAATAATTTCAAACCTGTTGCAATTTTAATTAATTGCATTTAGAAATCAAGTTCAACCTGCTGCCTTTATTGGTAAAGCAATAGCAAAGCCTTGCTATTCTTACTCATTCCGTATTAACTTTGCAACGAATAAATGAAGAAAATTATTGTCCCTTGGTGTAATTGGCAACACGTCTGACTCTGGATCCGAAGAGTTCAGGTTCGACCCCTGACGGGACAACCAAACTAATTAACAATGAATAATTAGGAATTAACAATTCTAAAGCAATTATAAATTGTTCATTGTTAATTTTTAATTTATTCACAGGCGCGTTCGTCTAGTGGCTTAGGACGCCGCCCTCTCAAGGCGGAGATCACGGGTTCGAATCCCGTACGCGCTACTATTCATCTGATTAGATTAATACCTCAGGCTAAAGTAAAACTCATTGCAGACTTTCTTTATTCTTTTCTTACTAGCTCCGAGATTGTACTAAACTTAAAAAAGCCCGTAGTATCTCCAAATTCGTTCACTGTTATCATACTATCAGAAACTAATACTCTTTTAATCAGTCCTACATTCAGATCAGTGTATTCAAACATTGATAAATTTCTAAATGCGGGATCTTCAATTCTTCTGCTTATCTCATAACAATCAAAAGAACCGGCCGATACTTCAATTGTTTTTTTACCGGTTATTACTCGTTCTATCTGAAGAGGATTTATTATTTCAAACCATCGGTTTCCTGAAAACAAGGGATATTCTAAAATTTTATGTGGTTCATCAAGGACATAAATCGAATCCTCAGTATTCTTAAATATGTTCAATACAAAATAAGTTATATTCTAACTTTTCACTTAATTGTTCAGGCAGAATATTAGTTTGTTGTTTCGGTAATACATTAGCTGAAATGCCGGTTGTTGAATAGGCTACTGTGTAAAGTCCAGAATCGGAATCGAGATACCAGCATTTAAAGGTTCTGTTCGGCTCGGCGACTTCAAAAGATTTTAATAAAAATAAATTTGTGTAAGAACCTATAGATGCTGTATCACTTAAGAGTTGAACAATAGTGTTTACATAAAATGAATCAGTGGGAATTGATAAATTTCCGGTTGAATCATAAAACTGGATGAATAAAACCGACTGGTATTCTAAAAGAGAATTATTTTCAAAAGGATAATGTTGAATATCACTAACATTAGTAGATTTTTCAGAGCAGGAGAAGGCTAGAATAACAATTGTTATCCAAATGAAATTTTTAATGTTATTGCGCATAACTCCACCTTTTTTCTTAGTAATAAATATAGCATTTTTGAACAAAAAACAAATTACAATTTCCTAACCTAAAATAAACTGATCTAAAGAAATTGAAAAGGTACAATAAACATGTTTTATTTGTACAAATAAAAAACCTGAAGGACATTTCCGCGGATGTTGCTTGGATAAGGTAAGTACCGAAGTCCGTCAACTCTTTAAAAAACGTTTGAAGGAGTTAAAACTTAATTCTGAAATTCATGCAAATTCTTCTCGGTGTTTGGATGCTTGTGAATTCGGTGTGTCATAGTTGTATATCCATAGCAAATCTGGTATGGCGGTGTAAAGTCAGCTGATATTGAAGAAATCATTCAATTACATCTTCTAAATAATCAGCCGGTTGAAAGATTACTTAATGCTGATAAAAGGTTTAATAAAGATGCCAAATAAATCTGAATTTAATTTTGCCAAAAAAATATTTTCCGCTCTAAGAGAAGAATACTTAAAACCAAAATCTGCTCTTGAATATTCAAATCCTTTTCAGCTTCTTGTTGCTACAATCCTATCTGCACAGTGTACTGATGAAAGAGTTAATATTGTTACGAAATCACTTTTTAAGAAATACAAAAAGCCGCAGGATTATATTAAGGTTAGTATCGAAGAATTGGGAAGAGATATCTTTTCAACGGGATTTTACAGACAGAAGGCAAAAAATATAATCAATTGCTGCAAAGAGATCATTGAAAATCATAACGGAAAAGTTCCTGCTGATTTTGAAGCATTAACAAAGCTAAGTGGAGTTGGAAGAAAAACTGCTTCAGTTGTTGCCGGTAATGCATTCGGAATTCCATCAATTGCTGTGGATACTCATGTAATAAGATTATCAAATATTTTTGGCTTTGTTAAAACAAAAGATCCTATTAAAATTGAAATGAAATTAAAAGAACTATTACCAAAGAAGACTGGATTAGTTCTTCGCACTGGCTTGCAGCCCATGGAAGAAAAATTTGCATCGCAAGAAGGCCAAAATGTTTGGTATGTGTTCTTGCCGATATTTGCCCTGCTTTTAATCCAAAATCAGGAGAAAAATAAAATGAAAGAAAGAGATAGAGAATATTGTAATGATTTATTAAAGCAATACACAAAAAGTGAAAGCTTGCTTAAGCACGCTTATGCAGTTGAATCCTGTGTTCGTGCTTATGCTGAAAAATTTAATGAAGATGTTCATTACTGGGGTAATGTAGCCCTTCTTCACGATTTTGACTATGAAATGTATCCGACTGCGGAAGAGCATCCTTTCAAAGGAGCAGAAATTCTTAAAGCAGAAGGATTTCCTGAAGACTTTATTCAGACTATTCTTTCACACGCAGATTATACAGGAGTTAAAAGAGAAACTCTTCTTCAAAAAACTTTGTTTGCTTGTGATGAGCTTGCAGGATTTTTAACTGCAGTTACTTATGTTCGCCCATCTAAAAGTATTGATGAAGTTGAAGTAAAATCTGTTAAGAAAAAAATGAAAGATAAAGCATTTGCTAAAGCGGTCAGCAGAGAAGATATTGTAAACGGAGCTGAAGCCCTGGGTGTAAATCTGGATGAACATATTCAATTTTGCATTCAAGCTATGAGAAATAATAAAGATGTTTTAGGTTTATAAAGTCAAGTGAGTTTTTCGAAAATTATTTGATAAATGCCATAATTTTTCTTGGTTTATATAAACGAAAATTAGTATTGATTGATACTGATAAAAATGTTATTTATGACAAGTCTGTTTTGCCGTTCAAGTATATTGATTAAGTATCTTTGATCACAGAACTTGAAAATATACACTTATATAATGGGCTTGACTAATTAACCTAAAAGTACCTAAATTGCTTCAAAAATAGGAGAAATATTTTAGAGATTTTTGCTACGAAACTGTTTTTTATTATTATTCTTCAGATAATTAGTTTTTAATAAGTAAACTGTAAACTTTATGTACGGCAAAATCTCTGTATTATTTCTTCTAATATCTCTTCTTGTTTTCCCGCAAAACGATATTAGAATTATCTCCTCAGATGCTTCAGCATTAATTTTTGAGTATACTCCTGATTACTCTGATACTTCAATCATAACCTTTAATAATAAAGAATACCGCAGGGTTTCTTTTTCCGGTGGAACCAATCTGAATGAATTCAATTTTGGCGCACCGTTACTAGAAAAAAATATAATTAATGTAGGCGTACCGAATGAATTTGGAACTACTTTTGAAATTCTCTCAACCGGTTATAAAGAAATATCAGGACAAATTTTGCCAATTCCCGAAATAATTAAAGAAGGTGACTTTCCCTTCATTTAGATATAATACTAATGAAGAATATTTTAGTTCTGTTTTTAATGAAGACCTGATTACTTTTGGTGAGTATGGAATTGCCAGAGGAATAAAAGTTCAATCTTTTATTATATCACCGGTTCAATTTGATGCATCATTAAATTCAATAAGACTATATACAAGATTTTTGATCCGAATTAATTTTTCCGGTGGAGGAATTTTTGCAAAAACTCCTACCGATAATTTTTTAAGTGGTGTGTTGTTGAATTTTGATGTTGCAAAACATTGGGTTGAGGAAAGACCAGAAAGATTAAGTAAAATCTCGACAAACAGTGTCCTATCAAGCGGCAGATGGTTCAGGTTTGAGACACCTGAAGAAGGATTCTATAAGATAACAAGATCAATGCTTGCTTCATATGGAATTGATGCCAATACTGTTGACCCCCGAACAATAAAAGTTTATAACAATAGCGGCAGGGTACTACCCGAAGACATTACGAAGCCTCGTCCTAATGATTTAGAAGAGAATGCGATAACTATTGTTGGTGAAGAAGACGGAAAATTTGATACAAATGATTATATAATATTTTACGGAAGAGCACATAGTTTTTGGGATTTTGATCCTGATGTTTCCAAAATCGTTCGAATGCGTCATACTTATTCAGATAAGAATTATTTCTGGATAACCTCAAGCGAGGGACAAGGTAAAAGGATACAATCAAAACCGGGTTTAGATGCAACTACTCCTTCTGATTTTATTCAAACAAGCTCAGTAGCATTTGCTGATTGGGAAGTGGATAAAATAAATCTTGGAAAATCAGGCAGACAATTTTTTGGTGATGATTTCTCGTCGGCAATTAGTTCGCGTACTTACATTAATTCATTAACTAACAGAATTAATGCTGAACCTGTTAAATATACAATGAAATTTGCTGTTGGCACTTCCACCGGAATGGAACTAGTTATAAGCGATAATGGAAACCAGCTTTTTGCTCAATACCTTTCTGGTTATGGTAGTAGTTCATACACAGCAGGCTATGAATATTTAAGATCTTTCACATTTAATAATCCATTACCTGATAACAGGAGCGCTTTATCATTTAAAGTTAATCCTTCTTCAGTCTCATCAGTCGGTTATCTTGATTATTTTGAAATTGAGTATGTTAAAGAGCTAAAGGCTAATTCAGATTATTTGATGTTCTTTGCGGAACCTAATACTGGTGTGATTGAATATCATATTTATAATTTTTCAAATTCGAACATAAAAGTATTTGATGTAAGTGATTATGCGAATGTAAAATTAGTAAGTAATGCTTCAATTTCAGGGAGTGAGAGCCGATTTAAATTTAATGAAACAGCAGCTTCAAGGAGTAAATATATTGCGGTTGGAAATGATAATTATATAACACCAATTAATCCTTCTGAAGTAGCGAATTCCAACCTTCGAATAGAATCAACAGGAGCTAAATTTATAATAATCACGCATAAAAATTTTATGGAACCTGCAAACAGGTTAAAAAATTATCGGGAGTCTCAGCTAGTAACTCCGTTGTCGACAATAATTGTAGATATTGATCAGATTTATAATGAGTTCTCCGGCGGCACATTGGATGTTACTGCGATAAGAGATTATTTAAAGCACGCTTACAATAATTGGCAAATAGAACCTGAGTATGTACTTTTATTTGGTAAAGGTACTTACGATTACAGAAATACCGAAAAATTTGGAGATAATTTTATTCCAACATGGCAGACTGTTCAGTCTTTAGCATTATTATATTCTTACGTTACGGATGACTTTTTCGTTCTTATTGATGGTGATGATGATGATGAATTGGTTGATATGGCTTTGGGCAGAATACCTGTTAGCAATCTTACTGAAGCTAATAATGTAGTGTCAAAAATAATTGATTATGAAACTTCGAATGACAAAGGCAACTGGCGAAATCTTGTAACATTCATTGCTGATGACGGAATTGGTTCAGGTGGTAGTTATGAGGGTGCTAGACACACATCTGCTACTGAATTTATTGCCGAAAGTATTTTACCAGCTAATTTTAATAGAAGTAAAATTTATTCTGCAGCTTATCCTGATGTTATTACAGGGCAGGGGAGAAGAAAACCGGCTGTAAATCAAGCAATTATTGAGGCAATAAATAACGGTACTTTACTGATTAACTATATTGGACACGGCAGCCCTGAACTGTGGGCACACGAATATATTTTTGAAAAGAGTGTTGCACTTCCTTTAATGAAAAATAATAAATACTTCTTCCTCTGTGCAGCCACTTGTGACTTTGGATATTATGATATTCCGAATTTTCAAAGTTCAACTGAAGCAATGTTATTTCTTCCCAACTCTGGTTCGATTGGTGGCTTTACATCAGCCCGACTGGTTTATTCAGATTTAAATCACGATCTTAACGAAGAATTATTCAGAAATATATTTCTTTCATCGCGTGATACTCTAAATTTGCCAATCCGTTTAGGACAGGCCGTCTTTTATACTAAACTCTGGAGATATATTGATAATGACCGTAAATACGGACTATTTGGTGACCCTACATTAAGATTGCATATTCCACAGTATTCAGCTAGTATAGATTCTGTGAACGGAATATTGCTTACAACTGATGTTCAGATAAAAGCCTTAAGCAAAACAAAAATTGATGGAGTTGTTCTTAAACCGGACAATACAATTTGGGAAGATTTTTCGGGCGAAGGTTTATTAACAGTTTTTGATTCCGAGCGTATTGTTAAACTGCTGATTCCAAGTTTGACCACAACACCGGTCTATATGGATATGAAGCAGCAAGGCGGAATTATTTTTAATGGAAGAGTATCAATTGCAAATGGCAGGTTTTCTGCAGAGTTTGTTGTCCCTAAGGATATATCATATGAAAATAAAAATGGTAAAATTGTATTTTATTTCTTTGACTATACTTCTGATGGAATTGCTTATACGACTAATGTGATTATCGGGGGAACTGACACAACTGCCAACGATGGTAAAGGTCCTGAAATTGAAATATATTTTGATGATATTAGTTATGGCACATCTTATCTAGTTGGGCCAAGTCCTAAATTAATTATTAAACTTAATGATGAAACAGGCTTGAATACAACCGGAACAGGAATAGGACATAAGCTAGAAGGAATACTTAACGAACAGGAAAATAACCCAATAGACTTTACAAATTATTTTATAGGTGACCTTGACGCTGGTGGAAAATCCGGACAAGTAAATTATACATTCAGTAATCTTAAATTCGGCGAATACTCATTATTTGTTAAAGCGTGGGATGTATTTAATAACTTTTCCTCTGAATTGTCATACTTTTCGGTTGTCAATGATAATGAATTAGTAATTCGTGATGTTTATAATTATCCAAATCCTTTTTCTTCATCTACAACATTTACGTTTAACCAGAATCTTACTGATCCTATCGATGTAAAAATCAAAATTTATACAATTGCAGGTCGAATGATAAAAGTGATTGAAAGATCTGACATCAATGAAAAATTTGTTAAAATTGATTGGGATGGTAGAGACGGAGATGGAAGCAGTATTGCGAATGGGACTTACCTATATAAAGTCATTGTAAAAACTATTAATGGGGATAGAAGCAGCAGTGTTACCGGAAAACTTGCTGTAATAAGGTGAAATAAATTTATTTTGATATAATATCTATTATTTGGTTATATTTTTAGTCCAAATTGTTCAAATTTAGAAACAGACAAAAAACTTATCGGAGGATAAATACAATGAAGAATGCTTTTAAGCTACTGATGATATGCTTAATGCTTAGTGGATTTGGAAAAGTTACATTCGGACAAGGTGAAGCAGCAGTTCCTTTTCTTTTACTTGCTCCAGATTCCAGAGCTGGTGGTATTGGTGAATCCGGAACCGGATTAGCTGACAACTCAGCAGCTATTTTTTGGAATCCTGCTGGTATTGCATTTTTAACAGGAACAGAACTTAGTATAACACATAGTAACTGGCTTCCACAATTTAATCTTGATCTTTTTTATGACTATTTAACCTATCGTCAGTACATCGAGGAATTAGATGGAAGTATAACTGCTGGTATTACTTATATGAACTTTGGCGAGTTTGTGAGAACCGGTGAAACAGATCCAACTCCGCTTGGAACATTTCGTTCTTTTGATGCAGCTCTTACTTTAGGTTATGCTACAAAAATACATTCAGACTGGGGATTAGGATTTAACTTCAGAATAATTCATAGTCGACTTTCCGATCAACCTACTGGTGAAGAACAAGGTACTGGCGTAGCCACAACAGTAAGTTTCGATATCGCTGCAATGTGGAGACCTGAAAGATTTGTTTTGCCTTTAATCGATGAGGATATTGGTGGGAAATTAAGTATTGGAATGAACCTTAGTAACCTTGGTCCAAAAATTACTTACATTGATCAGGATCAGGCAGACCCGATCCCAACAAATTTCAGATTAGGATTTGCGTACAAAGTTATCGACAGTGAATTTAACAATCTTATCTATACTCTCGATTTCAGCAAATTGCTTGTCAGCAGAACTACAAATACTATTATTGAAGGCGATGATACAACTACTGTTTCAGAATCTGATGAATGGTATAAAGCCATTTTTACTGCATGGGGAGATAGCCCATTCAGCGAAGAGTTGAGAGACATTGTTACCTCAATGGGTCTTGAATATTGGTATGGAGTACCTGGTGACTTTTTATTTGCTCTGAGAACAGGATTCTTTTATGAAGATCCTGAATACGGCAACAGAAAGTTTATTACTTTCGGAGCAGGCATCAGATATGACATTTATGGATTTGACTTTAGTTACATTACAACATCGATGTTTGAGAACGGGGAAAACCATCCTTTATCAGACACTCTCAGATTTACAGTACTTATTGGTTGGGGTGCAGCTCCCGAAAGCACCAGAGGATTACCACGCGGAATTTAACCTAATATGAAAAAAATTCTCTTATTTTCCTTACTATTGTTTTTAGCTTTGGGCAGTTTATCTGCCCAAACTTTTTTAGGAAAGATAAATTCTTTTCCCGTTGAAAAAACTTCTGCATTATTAAATGATACTGTAAAAATTCTTGCTGTAATGGTAAACTTTCAGGAAGATAAAGACGCGGCTACATTTGGTAATGGAAAGTTTGGTTCAATTTATTCCAGTGATTATGGCAGTACAATTTTAGATCCACTTCCACATGATCAGAAATATTTTGAAGATCACTTTGAATTTGTAAGAAATTATTTTCAAAGAAATTCAAATAGTAATATTATTGTTGATTATACAATATTACCTGATACTTTTTCAGTTTCTCAAACAATGAGAAATTATTCTCCTGAAAACAATTCAGATGATTTTACTCCACTCGGAAATTTTGCCTCCGAAGTTTGGACGATTGCTTCCGATATGTATCCAAGTTTTAATTTTTCAGATTATAACTTATTTGTAATCTTTCACGCAGGAGTAGGAAGAGATATTACTTTGCCCGGCAGTTTGGGAAACGAAAAAGACCTTCCTTCAGTTTACTTAAGTGAAAAAACTTTAATAAATATCTTCGGTGCTAGCTTTGATGGATTCCCGGTTAAAGATGGACAATTTAAAATAACAAACACTATGATAATGCCTGAAACCGAGAGCAGGGAATTATCAACATTAACCGGAACTTTTCTTTTTGAAATTACAATTAACGGATTGCTTGTAGCAAGTGTTGCAAGTCATCTCGGACTACCTGATCTGTTCAATACGGAAACAGGTTTGAGCGCAATAGGCAGATTTGGTTTGATGGATGGACAATCTATTTTCGCTTACAATGGAACTTATCCTCCTGAACCTTCTGCCTGGGAAAAAATTTATCTTGGCTGGGCAGAAGCGATATCGATCTCGCCAGGTGATTATGATATATCACTTGTAACAAAATTAGCTGCTTCATTAAGTGATACAGTTATTCTCAAAGTGCCATTAAATTCATCAGAATATTATCTTATTGAAAACAGAAACCGTGATGCTAATAAAGATGGTTCAACTGTTCATTATAAAATTGGTGATGTTGTTTACACTAAAACTTTTGTTAGTGATACAACCGGTTACAGAAGTTTTGATACCGATGAATTAGCAGGAGTTATTATTGATGTTGATGAATTTGATTGGGCAATGCCTGGAAGCGGTATTCTTATTTGGCACATTGACGAAAACGTTATTAATGAAAAGCTTGCTTCAAATACTATTAACAATGATAAAAACAGACGCGGTGTAAATCTTAAAGAAGCTGATGGAATTCCTGATATTGGTGAAACATTTTATACAATATTCGGTGATGAAGTAATAGGAGAGGGAACGCAGGAAGATTTATGGTATCAATCAAATCCCGCAGTGCTTTATGAAAACAGATTCGCTAAAGATACACGACCAAATACTTTAACTAATACAGGTGCAAATAGTCTTATAACTATTTCAGATTTTTCAGATATTGAGAATAGAATGAGCTTTAAAATCACTTATGGTGATTCGCTTATTAAACCAATTTTTTCTACTCACATAGAAACTACTTCAAAGGATAACGATCTCAGTTATTTGGAAGACGAAACTTCTTCAGGATTTGTTTTGAGAACTGATTCTTCATTAATACAACTGGATGAAAATGGAAGTACAGTAAATACCTATAGTTTAATAACAACTCAAAAACCTGCAACTACCTTTATTAATAATGTTGATTATTTAATTCAACCCGTTGATTCAATTATTAATGTGATTATGCAAAGAGGAACGAATACAAAATATATCAGACCCGGAGAAATTATTTCAACTGCACCAGTTATTCTTAAAACTTTGACTGCAGGTAACCAGATTGTTTTTGGTACTGAAAAAGGGAATGTTTTCGTTTATACACCTGGCAGTCCCGTTGAAGAACCTGTATTTATAAGTAATATTATTAAAGACACATCTCTTATTATAAAAAAAATAGCAGGGGATAATTCGATCATCTCATTTATCGCAGAATCAAAAATTGTAAGTATTCCTCCATCTCCTTTAGAATTGTATTTTGATAATACCGGTAATTCATTTTCCTTTACCGGAGAGGTACCAATTGATTTAGCTGTTACAAAAGACAAAAACGGAAATTATATTTCAATCGTATTAACAAATCAAAACAATTTCTATATTATTTCGGCAAATGAATTGCTATCATCTTTCAAGGTTGAAACAAGTTTTCAAATAAATTCCTTTTCATTAACTGATCTTCGCAAAGACGGAAACATTTATATAGTTTTTAATAATGGCAATAAACTTGAAGCACGAAATTTTGAAGGTGCTTTAGCTGATAACTATCCGGTTATTGATCCTGAAGGAAATGACTTTGTAATGACGCCGCTGGCAATGGATTTTGAAGGCGATGACAGAACAGAATTAATAGCATTTACTGAAGACGGAAGAATTTTTGCTTTTGACGGACCTTCAGGAAGATCAGTTAATGGATTCCCGATTTCTTCAGGAGCTAAACCAACTGCAGTTCCAATTTTATTTTCGGATAACGGCAGACCGTCACTTGCAGTAATAGATGAAAATAATTTATTCTCTGCGTGGAATATTGGTTCTGTTGATGGAATGTATTATTGGTCTGAGAAAAATGGAAATAATTTAAATTCAGCTTTTATTCCGGGTGCCGAATCAGCTTCAGCGATAACAGAATTCTTCCCGAAAAACCGTGCTTATAATTATCCTAATCCGGTTTATGATGGACAAACATTCATCCGTTACTATGTCTCTGAAGAATCAAAAATAAATATTAAAATATTTGATCTTGCCGGTGGATTTGTTGCTGAGTTAAATGACTTTGCTTTGGGAGGAATGGACAGTGAAACAATTTGGAATGTCGGAAATATTCAAAGCGGAGTTTATCTCGCCAGAATTGAAGCTGTGTCGAACAGCGGAAAATCAGAATCACAGATAATTAAAATTGCAATTGTAAAATGATAGTACTTTAAAATCTTCTAAACAAGCCTCTTAATGAAAAAATTAATTCTTTTATTCTTTTTATTTCCTATAAGCTCGACTGTATTTGCACAGTTTACTGATTTTCATCCTCAGCTTGATTGGTTTACAATTAAAGGGAAACATGTTCAGGTTCACTTTCACGATGGTGCTGAAAGAACAGCAAAAGTTATAGCAAAAATTGCAGATGAAATCTGGGACCCTCTTTGCTCTTTATATGATTATGAACCTGATGTTGTCCATTATGTTGTTAAAGATATTGATGATTACTCAAACGGAGCAACTTACTTTTTTGATAATAAAATTGAGATATGGACAAGTGCTCTTGATTTTGATTTGAGAGGAACTCACAACTGGCTTCGTAATGTAATCTCTCACGAGTTCACGCATATGGTTCAGCTTCAGGCTGGAATGAAAGTATCAAGAAATCTCCCTGCTGTATTTTTACAAATTCTCAGCTATGAAGATGAGAGAAGACCGGATATTCTCTACGGATTTCCAAACGTCATTATTTCTTATCCCTTCGCGACCGTTAATATGCCTGCCTGGTTTGCCGAGGGAACAGCACAATATATGCGTAAAGAATTTAATTATGATAATTGGGATACTCACCGTGATATGATTCTTCGTTCATATATTCTTGATGATAATTTGTTAACGTGGAATGAAATGGGTGTTTTTAGTAAAACAAGTCTCGGTAATGAATCAGTCTACAATCTTGGATTTGCTCTTACCAGATATATCGCACAGAAATATGGCGAGGATAAATTAAGATTAATTACAGAAGCACTTGGTAATTTCGGTACATTCACTATTGATGCAGCTTTTGAAAAAGTACTTGGTAAAGATGGCAATCAAATTTATAACGAATGGAAGGAGTTCTTAACTTCCGATTATACAGAAAGAACTAAAACGATAAAAAATAATTTAGTTACCGGAGATACAATTGCATCAGTTGGTTTTGGTAATTTCTATCCAACATTTTCCAAGGATGGGAAAAAAGTCTTATACATTTCCAATAAATCAGCGGATTATTTTGTATCGTCTGGACTTTACCTTTTCGATGTTGAAACTAAAAAAGAAAAAGTTATAGCAACAGGAGTTCGCTCAACTTATTCCTGGATCGACGATGAAAGAAAAATTTTGTATTCAAAAATAAGCGATGATAATCCCCACTGGTATAATGTTCATGATCTATACGTTTATGATATTGAAGAGGAAGATGAAATTCGATTGACAAATAATTTGAGAGCAAATCATCCTTCGGTTTCGCACGATGGTGAAAAAATAGTTTTTCTTTATCAAAAAGACGGAACAACAAATCTTGGTTTAGTTGATATTGACGGCAAAAATTTCAAGCCATTAACTTCTTTTGAAAATGGCGAACAGGTTTATAATCCCAAATTCTCTCCGGACGATTCAGAAATATTTTTTGATTATTCATATCATCAGACAAGAAGCATTGCTAAAATAAATTTATATGGCGGAGAAGTTGAATTCATACTTGAAACAGAATTTGATATAAGGAATCCATCTTTTGATAGTAATGGAAATCTAATTTACTCGAGTGATGAAACCGGGATTTTTAATATCTACTCAATGGATTTAAAAACAAGAGAGAAAAAGCAATTAACAAATGTGCTCGGCGGAGCATTTATGCCTTCGGTTAATTCTAGGGGCGATATTGTTTATTCGGGATATACTTCATCAGGTTATAAAATATTTCATCTGCAAAATCAGGAACAAGACAAAGTTCAATCTGACGCAAATTATGTAAGAGTTGAAAATCCTCCTTTGGATGAAGATAAACCTAAAGGAGATATAGATAATTTTAAAATTGCTTCATTAAAAAACTTTTATGATTACGAATTGCCTGAATATGAAAAACAGCCTTATAAAGGTGCTTTTTCGCAATTAAGTTTTTTCCCTTTTATTCGATTTGATAACTATAACACCTCAAACAAATTTTTAGAGAAGATTAAACCCGGTGTATTTGTGGCTTCAAATGATATGCTTAATCGCTATTCACTATTTGCTGGTGGATCCTTGAATTCAAGGTTGGAACGAGATATGTTTCTGGTTTTTGAATATAAGAATAAACTACCATTACTGACCTCATTAGGATTAAGACCTGAATTAGCGTTAGAGATTTACAGCATTAGCAGAAAAACTGATGTTGATATTTTCTTTACACCGGATTCCACAAATTTTCCAATCATAACTTATGAAGATACTTCAGCAACTTCTGTAACATACAATCTTTTTGAAGTTGATTTTATAGCTAAACATAGATTATTTACACGGGACCAATATCTTCAGTTAAAGTTTGTTTTTAGCAGGTATAATGCTCTTTTAGGAAGTTTTATAGTTCCTAACAGTTCAATACTATATCCTTCGACGGATGATACTTATTTCATCGGAAGAAACATTGAGGCAAAATTTGCCTGGGATGTAATCGCACCGACCCTGGATGCCGAGATTAACCCAATAGGTTTTGCTCTCGATTTTACTTACAATTATGAATTTAACAAATTCAATCCCGATGGTGAATACACAGTTGAAGAAGGTTTATTAAAACCACAGTACACACATTTTAATTTTCATCGGTTAGAAATTAACTCAAGATTCCATTTACCAACATTTAAAAATCATACTCTGACGACGACTGTAAGAGCAGGATCGATTCTTGGTCCTGAAATGCCTGACTTTTTCGATTTCTATCTTGGCGGTTTACTCGGAATGAAAGCATATCCTTTCTATGCGATCAGCGGAAATGAAGTTGCCTGGCTGAATTTTACTTACCGGTTTCCGTTATTCAGAAATATTGATGCAAAATTTGGTCATCTTTATCTTGATAAAATATTTTTATCATTCCACGGGGATATTGGAAATGCCTGGACAGGGGATATTCCTGCATTCGATAACTTTAAAAAAGGTGCCGGTGCTGAACTCAGATTCCAGTTAAATTCTTATTACCTGTTTCCAACAAGTGTTTTCTTCAATGCATCTTATGGCTTTGATACATTTGAAAGAACGGTTAGAGGTGAAAAAGTTAAATATGGTAAAGAGTGGAATTTTTATGCGGGTGTACTTTTTGATTTTGAAATATTAAATTCAAGTAAACATTTTAGAGCTAGATAAAAATTTATTATGAAAACATTAATCTTATCAATATTGATATTTACTTCTTCTTTAATAATTGCACAGGATAATTTGCAGGAAGAAATAAAATTAACCGGTGTGCTGTCTGTTGATTCAAAAATTTCACTACAAGATTATTCCGAACTACAGCTTCCTCAATTATTTCCTTCACCGCAAAACAAAAAATCGCCATTGGTTGCCGGACTCCTTTCACTTGTAATTCCGGGTGCCGGTGAAATTTATACGGAAGAATACTGGAAAGCAGCTATATTCGTTGCTTTGGAAGCAGGACTTGTTACAGCAGGTTTAATCTACGATAAAAAGGCTGACGATAAAACTGTTGACTATCAAAACTATGCAGATGATTACTGGAGCGTTGTTCGTTATGCTCAGTGGATGATAGATTATAAAGGTGTGATCCTATTGATAATTATTCCCAATGATGATCCATCTTTACCACCTTGGGAAAGATTAATTGGGAACAGCTTAAATGACGCAGAAAGACTAATTGAAGGATTTTCACATACATTGCCTTCATATGGTGATCAGCAGTACTACGAACAGATTGGAAAATATTTTCAATACAGTTCCGGCTGGAATGATTATACAAGCGGTGAATACAACTCACAGATATCACCTAACTTTACTTTTTATTCAAGTGAAAGGGGTTTAGCAAACGACTATTACAACACTGCTTCTAAACTTGTAATTGGAATTTACATCAATCATTTCCTTAGTGCTTTAGATGGTGTATGGTCTGCAATTGAATTCAACAGCGATCTGGCAGTAAAAATGAGAGTTGAAGGACAGCAGTTTGCTAATCATTATGAGTACATTCCTACAATCTATTTCAGTTATGCCTTTTAACCTGATTAATAGAATTCCGCTTTTCTATCGATAAGTACACTAACTACTTAGTTTTACATTTTCTCCGTTATACAAAATAATATGTGAAAATGGACTGTGGCACTTCGACCGACATGCCTGCCAAGCTTCGGCAAGTAATCCGGTAAAGGCGGGAGGGAGAAGTCTTTTTCGCTTAAGATTTCTCTCCCGACTTGCGTCGCGATCGAAATGACAAAATAGCAATCTAAAAACCATTCATATCGGGATTTTTTATTTAACGACAGTTGCTAAACGTTAACCGTTGCTGTAAAAGATAGGTTGAGTTTTAAAATTAATTCTTTTAAGTTACCTGCGTACTTATGTGCATACCCTCCATACTTACTACATTTCTTTCCGGAGGGGGGACTTTATGGGGAAAAGTCAATAAACGGATGAAGATATTAAACAAATAAATTTTAATTAAAATTAAAATCAACAACTGCCAGAGTGCCTCCCCGAAGTGGGTTATGTAGATTTTTGGCAGTATAAGTAATAGTTATACATTGGGAGAAAATATGAAATACTTATTAATATTTATGATCATGTATCTTTTTATTTTTCTCCAAGGTTGTTCAGATGAAATTACCTCTCCAATTGAAAATGGAAGCATTATTGTTGCAAAAGTAAAAGTTGGTTTGAGTGACCAATTACCAAGAGATGTAGTCAAGATTGATTTAAAAATTATAGATAAAAATACAACCTCACTTAAAACAATTAAGACCAGCAATTCTGATTCAGAAGGAGTAGTCATTTTTAATAATCTTGAGTAAAGGAGAGTATTATATCGTTCCTCAAACAAATGAGTCAATTGGAGAAGTAATTGCAAGTGGTGTTAATGTTAATTCAACTAATAGTAGGGATACGGTTGAAGCTAGGAATCCTTTATTATTGGAATTTCAATGAATACTATTCAGTTATAGAAGTTGATACAACGATTAATTTTATAGGATTACAAACTTTATTTCATAATAATGGTATTCGTGATACACTTTCTGCCAGTTTGATGAATCAAATATTCCCAGTTGGATGATTTTTCTTATAATACAAAGTTACTTTCCCACCAAACAGCAATTATGCATCAGATTCTTATTTAATATTTGGATACAACAATAATGAAATACCTATAAATCAACTTCCTATTACAGTGATTATTCCAATTCAACACCAATATGGAACTGTAGATTATAAAGTAATATTTCAATTAAAACAATAAATTGCAAACCAATGATTATAACAATCTTTAATAAGTAAAAAGTCAATAGGTCTGGCAAAAGTTTAAAAAAATATTTAATTGAAAGAATAAATACTCAAACGCTAATTAGAAGTTGCCAATAAGTCAAGGGATTAGGCACTAAGGAGTTACGCCAAAGGCGGATTAAATTTAGAGAGACAGAAAGGAAAATAAATGTAGAAGTTCAATTACGGTAATGTTTTCCGCTGTTATCGCACTAAGCTTCAATTTTTTTTCAATAATTATTTGCTTGATAACTGACCTTTACTAAAGGACAACAAGTAAACTCTTTTAACTTACTTCTCAGATAGCGAATCCATCTACTTTACAAGAATTGGTAATGGACCTAAAATACTTCTATTATATGGAGGTCCGGGTTATGCGGTCAGTGCAATGAGACCATGGGCAGATTCCTTATCAAATGAATTTGAATGCATCTTATACGATCAAAGAGGAACTGGCCTCTCAAGTAATGTTAAAATTGATAGCACTAGAATAAATTTATTGAGAGCCGTAAAGGATATTGAGGAATTAAGAGTATATCTGGGAGAAGACAAATTAACGATTTGTGGAATATCATGGGGAGGAATGCTCGCTCAAGCATATGCCTCATTTTATCCGGAAAATACAAAGAAAATTGTCCTTGTCAGTACATTAGGGCCAGATTTAAGTTTAATGTCTGCTTTCATCGATAATATGAACATGAGAAGATATCCGGAGGAAATGGATTCACTTAATTATTGGAATGACCAGCCCGACAATGAACTATCAAAAATGAAACGATCTTTTTACAGCTACTTACCAGAATTCTATGATCACGATATTGGAAAGAAAATGCTGGTGATTTTTTTCGAAACAACAACCTTAAACGAACAGATGGAAAATCTAATGTGGGATGATTTATTAACAAGTTACGATCTAAAACCGAATTTAAAAAATTATAAAAATCAATGTTTTATAATTAGAGGTAGACAAGATCCAGTACCAGCAGAGGATATCTATAGGATAAAAGAAATATTGCCACAGACGAAAATCCTAATAATTGAAAAATGTGGTCATTTCCCCGATTATGAAAAACCTATCGAACTCTTTGCAAAATTGAGAAAAGTATTATAATAAAATAGAAATTATATAAAATATTTTATTTGATGTATAATGTAAATCTTATTAACAAAAGGAGGTAGTTGTATGAAAAATTTATTAGCAATAGGAACAATAGTTTCACTCCTTATTCTTAGCACTTGCTCTCAAGAGTCAAAGCAATCGTCATACTTAAATGAGGCAGATATAAAAGCTGCAGAACATCTAATTGCTGAGTTCGATCGCTGTGCACAAGAAGGTGACCTGGAGACTTTTTTATCCTATTCGATGGATGATGTCGTCTCTTTGGCCCCGAACGAGCCTGCCCTTGTTGGGAAAGATGTTATGCGTCCGTGGTATGAGAATTTTTATGCAACTTTCGACATCGACATGAAGCATGAGCCTATTGAAACGCATTCGTTCAGCGATGCTGTCATCCATAGAGGAAACGCCACAGGGACTATTACTCCAAAAGCTGGAGGTGAACCAATCCACATTAACAATAAATACCTCTTCGTCCTACGTCGTCAAACGGATGGTTCATTGAAAGTCTGGCGGGCAATGTTCAATTCAAACACACCGCCACCACAAATTGATAAGTAGCCCTGTATTAATTTTTCTATTCTTATACAGAAGGATATTTTAAGTAAGATAGATATATTTAGGTTATATTCAACTTGCAAATATTATGCGTATAACTAACTGCTCCGCAGAGACTTATGGACAACTCCGCCATAGGCGGATAAATTTGGTTGAGGCGGAGAAGTAAGAGGTTATGGTAGTCAGTTTAACTTCTTAAGTCAAAACATTATTATAGTTCCAATTATCCATCATATTTCTTTTCAATTTAAATTTTATGTAAAAGTCTTCTATTCTCCTTTAGTATCCATCTTCTTTCCTAAACCGTTTATCTATATCTTTCTAATATGAAATTACCATTAGTTGCAATAGTCGGTCGACCCAATGTTGGCAAATCAACGCTTTTCAATCGAATAGTCGGAAAAAGAGATGCTATTGTTGATGACAAAAGCGGTGTTACAAGAGATCGTAATTATGCTGAATCTGATTGGGCAGGTAAAAAATTCAGATTGATTGATACCGGCGGTTATGTTCCTGACTCGAAGGATCTTTTTGAAACAGCAATAAGGGAACAAGTAGAAGTAGCAATAATTGAAGCTGATGCAATTCTTTTCATTACTAATGTCCGTGATGGTCTTCATCCGATGGATCATAATATTGCTGATATGCTAAGGGCATCCGGAAAAACATTTTACCTTCTTGCAAATAAAGTTGACTCGGAAAAGTTTGAAACTGCTGCCGTTGAATTTTATTCACTTGGTGTTGAGGTTGTGTATGATATTTCAGCATTGGCTGGAAGAAAACTCGGCGATCTGCTTGATGTAATAACTGCAAATTTTCCTGATTACAGTGAAATTGAAGAAGATACAAGATTAAAAATTGCTGTTGTCGGAAGACCAAATGTTGGTAAATCATCGCTTACAAATGCATTATTAGGCTACGATAGAAGTATTGTAACTGAAATTCCCGGCACTACAAGAGATAATCTTGATTCAGTTCTAAAATATTACGGTGAGGAAATAATTCTTGTTGATACTGCCGGATTAAGGAAAAAGAAAAAGGTTCAGGAAAGCATTGAGTATTTTTCTAACATCAGAGCTTTGAAAGCTATAGGTGAATGTGATGTTGCAGTTGTGATGATTGATGCAAAATTTGGATTGGAAAAACAGGATCAGAAAATTATTGATGAAGTTGTAAGGTGGAGAAAAGGACTTATTCTTGCAGTTAATAAATGGGATCTGATTGAAAAGGAAACAAATACTGCCCACGAATTTGAAGTTTCAATGCAGAATAAAATGGGATCTATTGACTATGCCTTGTAATTTTTATTTCTGCATTAACAAAACAGAGAATCTTTAAACTAATAGATCTTTGTAAGAAAATTGGTGAAGAACGAAAAAGAAAAATTCCAACAAGCGAATTAAATAATATTCTTCTTCCCGAAATTGAAAAAAATCCACCGCCGGCAACACATACCGGCAGGGACGTGAAGATAAAATACATAACACAGGTTGGCGATTATTATCCGATTTTCATTTTCTTCTGTAATTATCCAAAACAAGTAGCCGATCATTATAAAAGATGGCTTGAAAAACTTATTCGTAAAAACTTTGGGTTTGAAGGTGTCCCGATTACATTATCGTTCAAAGAAAAATAAATATGAAAAAAAACTTTACTTTGCTTGATCATCCACTGATTGAGCGAGATATGACAATACTCAGAGATAAAAATACTAGCACGGAATTTTTCCGCTCGGCAGTAAAAAGAATTTCCAACATTCTTGCTGTTGAGATAGCAAAATCTTTTAATCTAAAAGAATTAAATATTGAAACGCCGCTTGAAAAAACAAAAGGTTATAAGATAGACCAGAAAATAGTTTTAATTCCGATACTTCGCGCAGGTTTAGGAATGGTGAGCGGATTCATTGAGGTTATTCCCGAAGCAAAAGTTGGTCATATTGGTCTTCAACGTGATGAGAATACTCTGAAACCCATTGAGTATTATTATAAAACTCCTAAAGATATTTCAGATGCATTTGTCATTCTGCTTGATCCGATGCTTGCCACCGGTGGCAGTGCTTCCGAAGCCGTCAATTATCTTAAGAAAAAAGGAGCAAAGCAAATAGTTTTTACCTGTCTTGTTGCTGCTCCTGAAGGTCTGAAAAAATTCACTGAAAATCATCCTGATATTAAAATATATGGAGCAGCCTTGGATAGACAATTAAATGAAAAAGGTTATATTCTTCCCGGATTAGGTGATGCTGGTGACAGGACATTTGGTACATTTTAAATTTTTGCTGATACTTTCTTTTCTTCTTCTCTCACATTCAGCAAACTCTCAGATTTTTCCCGACCCCAAAGTTGATAGCTTATTAAGAACAGGCATCAATTATGTTATCGATCAGAAATATGATGAAGCAAAGTCTGTATTTAATTCGTTAGATCAGAAATTTCCCGATCTTCCTTTTGGTAAAATTTATTTAGCAGCGACTGAAATTGCGTATGCCTACGACTTCGATCTTCCTTTCAACACTAAATTTATTGAAAGTAATCTTGAAAAAGCTCAAGCTATCTCTGAAGAAATACTCACGAGAAATAAAAATAATAAATGGAATGTTTACTTTTTTGCCTTAACACGAGGTTACAGTGCTTATTATCAGGCACTTCAGGGGAATTGGTTCGATGGATTAAAAACAGGATTAAGTTCAGTTTCAGCATTTGAGGAATGTATTGAACTCGATGCTGAATTTTATGAAGCCTGGGTTGCGATTGGTACTTATGAATATTGGAAAAGTCGTAAAATTGAATTTTTATCCTGGTTGCCATTCATAAATGATAATATAGATTTTGGTATTGAAAAATTAAATTATGCTATAGAATCATCAAATTATAACACACACATAGCACTTCATTCCCTAATATGGATTTATATCGATCAGAAAAATTATTCTGCCTCAAATGAGCTTGCTAAATATGCAGTTGAAAAACATCCTGAATCAAGAATATTTAAGTGGGGTCTGGCAAGATCCTTTGAAGATATTGATCCGCAAAAATCAATTGATATTTATTTTGAAATATTGGAATCATACAAAAAAACTGGCGTAAGAACCCGGATAAATGAGATTACTCTTAAACATGTTATCGCCCAGCAATATATTAAGCTTGGTAATAACGATAAGGCAAAAAATCTTTGTGAAGAAATCCTTATTCTTAATGATCTTACGAAATATGAAAAGGAAAAGCTGGAAGATAGAATTAAAAGAGTCCATGCCTTATTAACTGAGCTTTTCTGATAATTCCCATCTTTAGTTCAAATTTGACTACTTTAACAAGTCAAAAAAAACAAGTATTTTTCCAGATAATTATAGTTTATTTCAGATGAGTATTGAAAATCCTAAATATGTTAAGATGCTCAATGATCTTATTGACCTGAGTAAAAAAAATATTCTTAAAGTTAATGAAGATCTTATAAAAAAAGCATTTGAATTTGCTATTGAAGCGCACAAACATGATTTACGTGCTTCGGGAGAGCCATACTTTACTCATCCTTTTGAAGTTGCAATGATTGCTGCTGAAGAATTTCCGCTTGATGATACAACAATAGTTGCAACGCTGCTCCATGATGTTGCAGAAGACACTGATTTTGACATTGAACTGATTTCGAAAGAATTTGGGAAAGAAGTAGCGGAAATAGTTGATGGAGTAACAAAGATAGAGGGAATTTTTAGAGGACAGGAAATTACGCAGGCTGAAAATTATAGAAAACTTTTGCTTTCTCTGATCAAAGATGTTCGAGTAATACTTGTAAAGTTTGCAGATCGCCTTCATAATATGCGAACACTTGAATTTGTTAGTCCTGATAAACAACGCCGCATAGCCCAGGAAACATTAGAGATATACGCACCCTTTGCTCATAGGTTTGGTCTCGGTAAAGTAAAATGGGAACTTGAAGATCTTGCTTTCAAATATCTTAACAGGGAAGCTTATGAAGAGCTGGCAAAAAAAATTAAAGCTAAGCGGAAAGAACGTGAATCATACATTAAAAAATTTTCTGACCCGATTATAAAAAAACTCAATGAATACGAGCTTAAGTTTGATTTAAGTGGAAGGCCAAAACATCTTTACAGTATTTACAGAAAAATGGTTCGGAGAAATAAACCGTTTGAAGAAATATATGATCTGTTTGCTATAAGAATAATTCTGGATACTGAAGACAGAAATGACTGTTATACAAATCTGGGTATCTTAAATCAACTCTACCTTCCAGTGCCTGATCGTTTTAAGGACTATATATCAATACCAAAAACAAATAATTATCAGTCAATTCATACAACAGTTGTTGGCCCGGATGGAAGATTAGTAGAAGTTCAAATCAGAACTAAACAAATGCACGAAATAGCGGAGAAAGGTGTTGCTGCTCATTGGAAATACAAAGAAAGCAAAACTGCTACAGATAAAGAACTTGAAATGTGGGTGAACTGGATAAGAGATATTTTTGAAAATGCTTCTCGTGATGATCAGAAAAAAGAATTGCTTGAAAGTTTTAAACTCAATCTTTATCAGGATGAAATTTATGTTTTTACTCCTAAGGGTGATTTGAGAAGATTACCTGTTGGTTCTACACCTGTTGATTTTGCCTTTGAGATTCATAGTAATGTTGGATATCACTGTATCGGTGCCAAAATTGACGGTAAGATAATTCCTCTTGATACTCAACTTAACAGTGGAGATCAGGTTGAAATCATCACTTCCAAGAATCAACATCCAAATAAAAACTGGATTAAATTTGTTAAGACACACAAAGCGAAAAATGCCATACGAAGATGGATCAATAAAGAAGAAGATGACATCATTCAAAAAGGTAAAGAACTTTGGGAGAGAAGAATAAAAAAACAAAAATTAACTTTTAATCAAAGTGATTTATTAAAACTTGCACACAATCTTAAGTTTGATAATACGAGACAATTCTTTAAGGCAGTAGCTCAGAATAAACTCAACCTTGATGAGATACTTTCTGTTTCGAAGGAAAAAGAAGTTAAAGAGCAGGCTGTTGAACTTCAATTTGATAAATTTGCGAATCTTACCAGAGGTGATATTGGCGGTGTTCTTGTTGATGGCAAATCTTCCGGAATAAAATATTCGTATGCCAAATGTTGTAATCCGATTCCCGGTGATCCTGTTATTGGATACATAACTATAGGAGAGGGAATTAAGATTCATCGAAAAACTTGTAATAATCTTTTCAACCTTTCCTCTTCTGATTCGAGTAAACTAATTCCTGTGCAATGGCCCGAAACAGAAGAAAGTTTATTTGTTGCAGGATTAACTGTAAAAGGGGAAGACAGACCCGGTATATTGAATGATATAGCTCATGCAATTGTGACTTATCAGAATACAAATATTAAATCAATAAATATCAGCACAACTGATTCAATGTTTGATGGAAGTGTTACAATTTATGTTCATAATCTCGAACATTTAGGACGTATAATTGATAGAATTAAGAAACTCGAAGGTATATTTACAGTTGAAAGATTCGAAAGCAGTTAATGATTGATGATAATCTGACAAGGTTTATGGGAATTGATTTTGGTTTGAAAAGAATTGGAATTTCAGTTTCTGATCCGCTTCATATATTTGCTTCTTCACTAACCACACTTCAAAATGATAAGGAACTTTTTAAAAAATTATCCGAAATAATTATTGAAAAAAATATTACTAAAATAGTTCTCGGGGTTCCATCTGATGAACAAACATCAAGAACATCCATTGTAAAAGAAGTAAGGAAGTTCAAAGAAAGATTACTCAAAGAATTTAATGTCGAAGTAATTGAGTGGGACGAAACTTATACTTCATCAATTGCGCAGAACAAGATAAATGAATCTGTGAATAAAAAGAGAAAGCGACGCGACAAAAAGCTTATCGATATGAATTCTGCTTCAATTATACTTCAGGAATATCTGGATACAATTAAAAAGTCTTTTCGGGAGCATATTGATAATTAAGCAATCTAGACGTATTTTCGGATTGAAATTCAAATAAATCGGAGCACGCTAATGACAAAAACAGCAACCGGATTCCTTGAAACAAACAATCTAGCTTCGGCAATAGAAGCTGCAGATCAAATGCTTAAAGCTGCA
Source organism: uncultured Ignavibacteriaceae bacterium (assembly GCA_963804005.1). GTDB lineage: Bacteria > Bacteroidota > Ignavibacteria > Ignavibacteriales > Ignavibacteriaceae > JAGXRK01. Next base: position 165,018 of record CAWDOP010000002.1, read on the forward strand.
AATTTAAATCACATAGAAAAAATTGACCTTGGTGCTTCAATAACAACAATTTTGATTAAAGGAGATGCTCCCTCCGTCGAAGCTGCTTTGATAGCCGGAGAAAGTGCATCAAAAAGATCAGGTGGTTTTTTATGCGCACATATGATCACTGATTTTAATCCTGAAGTAGAAAAATATTTTCTGAAAGGAATTGAACAATGACAAACTCAATCGGAATTATTGAAACCAGATCAGTGGCACTTGCCGGTGAAGCTCTAAATCAAATTCTAAAGATCAAAGAGATTGAATTGCTTAATATTGAATTCCCCGGTGAAGGATTTGTCACAGCATTTCTTTTTGGCGAGTATTCAAAAATGAAAGATGCTCTTGAAACAGCAAATAATTTATCGGCATCATTTTCAACTTATTTTAGTAAGAAGATTATTACAAAACCAGATGAAAAACTTTTTGAGCTTATTAAAATCAGAAAAAAAAGAATTTTAAGATCAAAGCAGGAATCTGAGAAGGAGACTGAAGTTAAGAAAAAAAGTGCCATAACTGTTGATGTCACTCGTCCAGAAATTATTGAAGAGAAAACTGAAAAAGTTAAAGAAAAGGAAAAAGTAGAAATAAAAAGTTTTGGAAAAAGAATTGGATTAGCACAAAAAGTTAAAAAAGAAAAAATAAAATCACCTCAGCATTATGCTCCCAGACCTTTGAAGACGAAGATTGATAATCCTACAATAGCAAGATTAAAGAAGGAAGCACTCGGTGGAAAAGTTAGTGAACAGAAAAAAAATAATTTTACAATTGAGGAAAATGGTTCTAATCAGCAGAAAGAAATTACACTAGAACAACTAAGAAAACTTAATGTTCATAAGATTAGGCACTATGCAAGGAGCTTTTCAGGATTTCCTATCAAAGGCAGAGAAATATCAAGAGCAAACAGAGAGGAACTTTTAAATCACTTCAAAGAGTTGATTTGATTTCCTATCTTGTATAAAGTTAATTCTAAATATTTATTTGCAACAAATTTCATTTTTCATCTGTGAAAAAGAATCTTCACATAATTATAATAGCTTTAGTATTCTCTTCCATTTTGTGGATTTCAATTACTCTCTCTGAAGAATATTATACAACATATAAGATTCCGATTAATGTTATTAATGCTCCCTCCGGTTATACTCTTGGTTCAGATCTTCCTGAAAATATTTCGGTTAAAATTAAAGGAATAGGCTGGAGATTAACCGGAATTAGCATGGGATCAGAAACTGTTTTTAATATTTCTGCAAAAAATGACAGTGGGAAAATTATTACAAATGCTTATTCAAATCTTATAGAAAATTCATGGCTTTCTTCGGATTTGACAGTAATTGAAATTTCGCCGGATACCATTTCATTTATTATTGAGCGAATTGTCAGTAAAAAACTTGCTGTTTTAATTAAAACAGACATAACCTTTAAAACCGGTTTTGGTTTAGCAAGTAAAATTAAGTTAACACCTGATTCGGTATTTGTTTATGGTCCGAAAAGTAGAATTGAGAAAATGGATTCTATTAAAACAAATCCTATTATACTCTCTCTGCTTGATAACCAGACAAACGTTAATGCCTATTTTAACGATGAACGATTTCAAACTGATTTAGATGTAGTAGAAGTTTATTTGGACGTTCAGAGGATAGTAGATAAAGATATTGATAATATTAAAGTGGAAGTAATTGATGTTCCTGAGGACAGAGACGTTGTATTAATTCCGAATACGATTTCCTGTTTAGTTAAGGGTGGCATTAATGTCCTGGGCAAACTAACAGTAAAGGATTTTAAAGCATTTGTTTATTATCGCGATGTTTTACTTGATACTCTTGGAAGTGTTGGACCTACAATTCAACATCCTGAAAATGTTGAATTAATGTCACGCAAACCTGATCGTATTAGATACATTATAAAAAAGTTTAAATAATTCTCATATAAAAAGTCAATAAATATGTTCATAACATTTGAAGGAATAGATTTCTGTGGTAAATCAACGCAAATAAAAAAACTTGAAGAGTATCTTGTCAATAAACATAAAATTGTTAAAGTTATTCGTGAACCAGGCGGAACTTTAATTTCCGAAAAGATCAGAGATATTTTACTTGATAAAAATAACGATCTTATGGTAATGGAAACAGAGATTCTTCTTTTTTCTGCCAGCAGAGCACAATTGGTCAGAGAAAAAATAAAACCATATCTTGATAATGGATTTTATGTGATATCGGATAGATTTCATGACTCCTCCACAGCATATCAGGGTTATGGCAGAGGTTTATCTGTGGAGGCTATTAAAAACATTCACAAAATTGCTATTGGTGAAACTGTTCCCGATATCACTTTTCTGATTGACATTCCTATAGATATTGCCCATCAGCGTAAATCAGTAAAATCAGGTGAACTAGACAGGATTGAAATGTCTGATATAAATTTTTATAACAGAGTTCGTGATGGTTATCTTAAGATTGCAAAAGAAGAAAAAAGATTCAAAGTTATTGACGGTAACCGTAATGTGGATATAATTCACAAAGATATAATTATGGAAATAGTTGAACATGATAAGCTGGAGTTATTATGAAAACATTTAAGAAAAAGATTATGATATTTTTTATTGCTTTAAGCGGATTATTATTATCAGGATTTTTCGCCAGCCAAACAGATATATATTTTGAAATTGCAAAAAACCTTGAATTGCTCGGTAAAGTATATAAAGAGATATCATACAATTATGTTGATGATATTGATCCGAAAGAATTTATGCGCGCCGGAATTAAAGGAATGTTAGGCACTTTAGATCCTTATACAATTTTTGTAGATGAAACGAAGCAACAAGACATCGATTTGATGACTAATGGAAAATACGGTGGAATAGGTGTTTCAATTGGAGTGCGTGGAGATGATGTTACAATCATTGAAGTTATCGGAGGCTATTCAGCTCAGAAACAGGGAATTAGAGTTGGTGATGTTATAATAGAAGCAGGTGGCATTTTAATTAATCCTCAAAATGCGGAAAAGATTTCTTCTATTGTCAAAGGGGAACCCGGCACTTATGTCGATCTAAAAATTCTCCGTCAGGATTCCAAGGATACTTTATTATTCAGCATTATTAGGGAAGAGATAGTTATTAGAAATGTTACATTCGCTAACTTCTATCCTTCAAACAGTAATAATGTCTACATAAAACTTTCTAACTTTAGCAGAACAGCTGGTGATGAGTTGCGTAATTCCCTGAAAAATTTGTCTCAGGAAAAAAATATTGAATCGATTATTCTTGATCTTCGCAGTAATCCGGGAGGATTGCTTGATGTTGCGGTTGATGTTTGCGAAAAGTTTTTAATGAAAGACCAGCTTGTGGTTTCAACTAAAGGCAGAGATGAAACTAGTCTTAAAAAATATTTTGCGCAGGAACAACCAATAGCGGGTAAGGAAAAATTAGTTGTATTGATTAACGGAAGCAGTGCATCCGCTTCTGAAATTGTTGCAGGTGCAGTTCAGGACCACGATAGAGGATTAATTATCGGGACTCAATCTTTTGGAAAAGGTTTGGTTCAGACAATAATTCCTCTAACTACTAATACTTCACTGAAAATTACTACAGCAAAATATTATACACCAAGTGGAAGATGCATTCAGAAAATAGATTATTCAAAGAATAACCTAATTATTGTTAATGCTGATTCACTTTTATTGGATCCTTATGAAACAGATAATCAAAGAATAGTTTATTCTGCAGGAGGAATAACGCCAGATTCTACTGTGGAATTAGATTTTACAAGTGAACTTACTCAGCAGCTTTTAGCAAAAGGATTATTCTTCTCATTCGCAGACAAATATTATTATGAAAATACCGATATTGATTTCAAAAATATCAGTGAACAATCCTTATTAAATAAATTTAATGACTATCTTAAAGAAAAGAATTTTGTTTATAAATCTTCTCTGCAAAAACGGATATGTGAAATAGTAGAAGGATTAAAAAAAGATGATGGTGAAAATGAAGTAAAGGAAGTATTAATAAACTTAAATAATCAGCTTAATAATTCTTTAAACAAAGAGATTTTGCAAAATGCTAAGGAGATTCTTATAGAATTAAAATCGGAATTAGCCAGCAGATATTTTGGCTATGAAAAGAGTGTTGAAGAAAGACTTAGCTATGATCAACAAGTTAAAGTTGCGCTTGATTTATTTACTAACGACAATACTTTTAACAAACTGCTAAATAAGCTTTAACATATTTTGATATAAATGAAGAGAACCCAGGTAATCTACAAAAGTAATCCGCTTTATAAGATGTGTCCTTCATGCAGAGGAATAGGTTTATTACGTAAATCCCACGCAAGAAACTTAACAGAGAAGATGATTAAAAAAATCACTTTCTTTAATATTTATCGTTGTAAGGAATGTGGCTGGCGGGGATATCTTTCTAACTTTACCATTACTACAAAATCGATAAAAATATTTTTTCTTTACGTTATAATATTCCTGATAACTGCATTTATTGTTTCCAGACTATTGAGCTTTTTTGTATAGGATATTTGATAAAGTAAATTATGAACGTATGAATCGGTTAAGTATTATAAACTTCAAAAAAAAGCTAACATAATTTCAAGTATCAAATCAAATATTTACTTAAATTATTCATTAAGATATCAGATTTTATTTAATAAATAAATATTCATTAAACAATTGAGAGGCTGAAATGAAACGAATAGACCAAAGCCTAATATTCATTTTCTTGATGTTATTCGCTTCAACGGCAATTGCACAAGTTAGTTATGAAATTCGTCATGACACTGTTGCATCGGGAGCCGTTTATGATTTAACTGAATCAACAAGTTCACCGGTTATTTTAGATGATGTACCAAAAGTTATGGGCAGAAAGCTCGATCCGCTTTACGAAAAAATATCATTTTACTTGGATCCTGCAGGTAGAGAAGTGTTCGAACCGGTTTACATTGAAGACACAAATATTCCTAATAACGTGACTGCAACTGGTGATAATGCTTTGCTGCTTCAGAAGTATAATGTATCATTGACTAACAATATTATTCCTCCTGATCCGACATTAGCAGTAGGTCCAAATCACGTTATAGTTCTGACAAACAATGGTAATGGAATTTTTATTTACGATAAGAATGGTAATTTGCTTAGGAACGTCAGCTCAACCCAGTTTTGGTCAGGCATCTGGCCAAGTCAGGAAGGTGATCCACAGATTATTTACGATCATTATGAAGGCAGATGGGTTATTGTTTTTATGCAGGTTGATGATATTGCTGATGTATACGGTGACTTAATAGCTTATTCAGACGATGATGATCCATTTGGCACCTGGTATACTTATAGATTACCATCAGAATATTGGGGTGATTTTCCGCAAATGGGTTTCGATCATCAAGGCATATATATTGCAACTAATTGTTTTGGGAACGTCTCCTGGAAATATCCTCAAGTGAAAATTTTATCCAAAGAAGAATTATATTCAAGTAATGGTGGACAAATTACTTTTACTACTTTGTATGATATCACAATTCCGGGGTCTGGCGGTAAAGCATATAATATCAGACCATCATTTCAGTATTCATATTCTGATGTTCATTATCTTTTATGGGCTTCGGGTGGGGGGGCAAATTATTATGGTTTATATAAATTAAGTAACCCTGTAACGGACCCTGTTTTAACTGGAGAACCAATCATGGTAACTGATTATTATGCCACGCCTAATGCCGTTCAGCTTGGAGGAGAGGAGGCAATTGAGTCAGGAGGAAGCGATATTAAGAATGCACCGATATACAGAGATGGTTATCTTTATGCGGCACACTCCACAGGAAATCAACAAGGTACACAAGCAAATATCAGATACTTTGTAGTAAATACAGTTTCAGAATCTATTCTTGAAATGGCTGAAATTGGTGCAGAAAATTATTATCACATTTTTCCTTCATTAGCTGTTGATCAAGATCATAACATTTTAATAACTTGTTCCCGATCAGCAACTACTGAATATATTGGATCTTATTATTTCGGCAAAAGAGTCTCTGATCCTCCCGGACTGAGTGATGCATATACTTTACAAGAGGGTTTAGCTTACTATTTTCAAGAATTTCGGTTATGGTAGAAATAGATGGGGAGACTATTTAGGAATATATATAGATCCTACAACAGAATATAATTTCTGGATGGTTTCAGAATATGCTGCCGCACTTAATACTTATGCAATTTCGGTTGGTGAAGTAAGGTTAAGGATTGATATTCCATATCTTTTTACTAGGACATTAAATTTGGATTTCGGAAACATTGAAGTTGGACTTGAGAGTGATACAATAAGTACTTATGTGGCTAATTATGGTATGCAAGACTTAATCATTACCGACATCCCTGACTCATCAAGTGCATTTCACCTTGTATCTTCGCATAGTTTCCCAATTACTCTTTCAAACCTTGATTCAGTTGAAATCAAATTTCAATTTATACCCAGAGAATCAGGTCAATTTTCACATTTATATCCAGTTGAAAATAATTCATCTAATTTTACAGGATTTAATCTTAAGGGATATGGGTTCAATATATTTCCTGCGGAAGTCAATGCATTCTATGCAATTACTGGTGCAGTAAATGGAGGAAACTTAGTTTCGATCAATTCTGCAACCGGTGCGGGAACTATTATAGGTCCGTCATCTTTCACAGATATTTTAGGATTAAATATTAATCCTAAAAATAAATTATTATATGGCTTTAGGACGAATGCTTTAGGTTCTGAAATAGTCAGAATAAGTTCTGTTGAAGGCGATGCATACTCATATTTGCCTGTAAATCTTCCTAACTTATTTTCAATAGCATTTGATTCATCCGGTCAGCTATATGCAACTAATTCAAGCAATCAAATTTATTCTATTGATTTAAGTGACGGCAGTTACGTTTTAGTATCAACTATGCCTGTATCGAGAGTAGCATTTACTTTTAATCAACTTAATAATGAATTGTGGGGATCTATCAGGGCATACACCGGAGTAAAGGATGCAATTGTTAAAATAGATTTAAATTCAGGCGATACAACCTTTGTAGGACAAACAGGATTTGCCGTTAACGCAAATGATCTTGCATTTGACAAAAACGGTAACCTTTTTGGTATTAAAGGTGGCTTCACTTTAAATAATGACTTCTTCTCTATTGACTTAACGACAGGAGCGGGAACATTAATTGGATCTATTGGAATAATTGATATTAAAGCTTTAGGATATGTCCCAGATGGTGTTACTTCAGTAGAAGATTCAAAAGAAATCTTACCGAAAAGTTATACTTTAGAGCAGAACTATCCTAATCCTTTTAATCCTGCAACTACAATTAATTTTTCTTTACCAACATCGGCAAATGTTAAACTAACGGTTTATAATCTATTGGGAGAAACGGTCAGAGTGCTTGTTGATAATGAGATGCAAGCTGGAAATCATTCTGTCGTTTGGAATGCGAATGATAACATTGGTAAGAAAATTAGTAGCGGAATTTATTTCTATGAGCTTAAAGCAAGCTCGGATAACGGAAAAAACTTTAATCAAATCAGAAAAATGATACTTATCAAATAAGATACGAGATAATTTTTCGTACATAATTAAGCCCCGCAAAAGCGGGGCTTTCTTATTTTTCATTTTTAAAGTTTATAATTCCGTAAATCTTAGTTAAATTTATAATGTATTTATTCAACTAAATTATTACTGTTATGAAAAAATATTCTTTACTTTTACTTTTAGTACTAATAACTCTATCAATCAATACTTTTCCTCAGTCTATACCACCAAAGATTGAAATGAGGGCAGCATGGATTGCAACAGTTACAAATCTTGATTGGCCTAATTCCCCGACCGGAAGTACTGAAGATCAAAAACAACAGCTTATAAATCTTCTTGACGAACTAAAAAGGGATGGTATTAATACAATAATTTTCCAGATAAGAACGGAATGTGATGCACTGTACAGTTCTGCTCATGATCCTTGGTCTTATTGGTTAACAGGGAGTCAGGGAACTCCACCTTATCCATATTACAACCCTCTTGAATTTGCCGTTGAAGAAGCGCACAATAGAGGTATGGAAATACACGCCTGGTTTAATCCTTACAGAGCAGTAAGGACTGTCGGTTCTTATCCTATTGCTCCAAACCATGTATCTGTTTTACATCCTGATTGGGTCCTGCAAATATCTACATTTAAATTTCTAAATCCGGGTTTACCTGAAGTTAGAGAATATATACGCAAGGTAATTGGTGATGTAGTATCTAATTACGATGTTGATGGTATTCATTTTGATGATTACTTCTATCCATATCCGCCGAACAATATGACTGCTACTTCAGCAAATAATGCTTTAGATGAGGCAGCATTTGCCGCTGATCCAAGAGGCTTTATAAGCAAATATGATTGGCGAAGAGATAATGTTAATTTGATGATTAAAGAAGTGTATGATACTATACAAGCGGTTAAACCATACGTTAAATTTGGTATTAGCCCTTTTGGTATTTGGAAAAATGGAGTTCCAACCGGAATTATTGGAATGGATGCATATAGTGTTATCTATGCAGATGCTATGGCATGGTTAAATGATAAATCTATTGATTATTTAACACCCCAACTTTATTGGCCATTTGGCGGATCGCAAGACTATGCTAAACTGCAACCTTGGTGGGCTGATTCAGTTTTTGCGAATGAACGACATTATTATCCCGGTCACGCTTATTATAGAATTCCCGATTGGACTAGCCCAAGTGAAATGCCTAACCAGATACGTTTTGACAGAGCAAATTCAAAAGTACAAGGTGGAGTATTTTTCAGGGCTAAAAATTTCGGAGAAAATCCAAAAGGTGTAACCGATACTTTAAGAAATGATCTTTACAGATATATTTCAATTCTGCCCCAAATGGCTTGGAAGGATATTGTAGATCCAAATGAACCTCAAAATCTAAGGTACGAAAGATTACCAAATGGTCAAGCTGGATTAGCATGGGATTTACCAGCAACTGCAAGCGATGGAGATTCTGCTTCACGTTATGTTGTTTATAGATTTAATTATTCAAATGTTCAACCTGCTGATCTGGAAAATTCAGCTAATATTTTGAATGTTGAAGGTAGAAGATACAGCATACCCGGTGAGCCGCCTAGCCCCGTTGGTCCATATTATTTTGTTGTAACATCTCTGGATCGTAATTATAATGAAAGTGTAATGACCAGTGTATTAACTGTAAATCCTCCTCCTGTGCCTGTTCTAGCTTTGCCGGGAAATGGCGAGATAAATGTTAGTGATGTTATTATTCTTACTTGGTACTATCCGGATTTAGCTACATCATACAGATTACAAATATCAAGAGATCCTTCTTTCTCAAGTGATACTTTGTATGATCAAATTGGTTTGATGGATACAACTCAAACTATCACTGGATTAGAGGGAGGGACAACTTATTACTGGAGAGTTAATTCTTCCAATGCCGGTGGTACTAGTGAATATTCTGTACCATTTAGTTTTGCAACAGGTTATCCTGCAACTCCGGTTTTAGTATTTCCAATTAACAATACAGGAGAGTATCCAATTGATTCAATAATGTATTGGTATTCTACACCAAATACTCAAACATATGATCTGAAACTTGCCAGGAGTCTGGATTTTTATCCAAATTCAATTACTATTGACACGACCGGATTAACTGATACTACATTAGCTTATTCTAGTCTTCTTTATAATACGTTTTACTTCTGGAAAGTCAGAGCAATAAATCAGTATGGAACAGGTAATTGGTCTACTACATTTAGATTTAAAACAATGCTTGATCCATCTACTGTTGCTAGTGAAATCAACAGCATAGCTGATGATTATTTGTTGGAGCAGAATTATCCTAATCCATTTAATCCAACAACGATGATAAGATTTAATTTATCTGAAGCTGGAATAGTAAGTCTAAAAATTTATAATTTACTTGGACAAGAAGTTGCCAATCTTATTAACAGCGAATTTTATAACAGTGGTTCTTATGAAATAAATTTTGATGCTTCCAATTTTCCAAGTGGAATTTATTTTTACAGAATAAATGCGAATGAATTCTCTGCTTCTAAGAAAATGATTTTAATTAAGTAATATCTGCAAGCCCGGCTCATTGAGTCGGGCTTTTTATTTCCTGCCATAAAATATTTTGTATTATGAAAACAAAAATCTTTTTTACAGTTTTTATCCTATCTATTTTGTTGGTCAACTGTTCAACGGTTAAAGAATTAACTTTTGAAGAAAAATTTCTTTTAAAGAAAAATGAATTCACAGAAAAATTTGATTCATACAAAGCTGATAATAATCTTCCCCGCAACACAAAAATTGAATTGATAAATGCTGACTATGAAAGCAGAATAATTAACATAGACTTCAGCAGAGATTTTTCTTTCATTCCTTTAAGAGAAGATAATGTGAAGAAAATATACTCAGAGGTTAAGACATTATTCGGTGAACAATTCTCTGATTACGATTTTGTCATTTCATCAATGAAATATCCTATCGAGGAATTAATACCAAATTATTATCGGACTGATGAGAATAAAATTGATGATAGTCGCCTTCCAAAACAAAGTGCAGATAAAAGAATTCCTGTTGTACAAAATTTGAGCAAGAAATATAACGCTGCAAATGGTTTGGATAAGATGAATATTCTTCTTTGGCAAAGCCATGGATGGTATTATGATAACAAAGAAAAACGATGGGAATGGCAGCGTCCGAGAATATTCCAAACGATAGAGGATTTACTTCCTACATCTTTTACAATTCCTTACCTGATTCCAATGCTTGAAAATTCAGGTGCAAATGTATTTGTTCCCCGTGAGAGAGATGTTCAACTTAATGAAGTAATAGTTGATAATGATTTTAACGGCGATAATTCATACATTGAAAAATCAACCGGCAACAATCAGTGGAGGAATTCTGAGCTACCAGGATTCGGAATGAAAGAGAAAATCATTAGAGGAAATAAAAATCTGTTTACGTTGGGAACAAGCAAATATATTCTTTCTTCATCTGAAGAAACAGCATCAGTTTACTGGCGGCCGGATATTCCCGAAACAGGGGAGTACGCAGTTTATATTTCATATTTGTCTTCCCTGGAAAACGTTGGTGATGCTAAATATATAGTTCATCATCTCGGAGGAACAACAGAATTCTCGGTAAATCAAAAAATTGGCGGCAGTACCTGGATTTATCTTGGTACATTCAAATTCAAACAAGGAAGATATGATAATCAAGGCGTGGTACTAACGAATAAAAGTTCTGAGCCAAATAAAGTTATTTCTGCTGATGCAGTAAGATTCGGTGGTGGAATGGGTATTGTTGAACGCGAAGGACAGATAAGTGCGCGACCAAAGTTTATGGAAGGTGCTCGCTATTGGCTTCAGTATGCAGGTATGCCGGATACAATTGTTTATAACTTAAATAATGATCTTGATGACTATAAAGATGATTACCAATCCCGAGCTGAGTACGGTAATTACTTGTATGGCGTCCCCTTCGGTCCGAATAAAAAGCGTAATGAAAAAGGACTTGGAATTCCAATTGATGTTTCTCTTTCCTGGCATACTGATGCAGGTACAACACGAAATGATACCGTAATCGGCACACTTATGATTTACAGCATTCCCGGAATGGATTCACTTCATATTTTTCCGGATAGTGTCTCAAGATTAGCTAATCGTGATCTTTCTGACATTGTTCAAACACAAATTGTTCAAGACTTAAGATTTAAATATGATTCTGCCTGGACAAGAAGACAATTAATGAATTCCTTTTACAGTGAGGCAGCACGTCCCAATTTTCCATCAATGCTACTTGAACTTCTTTCTCATCAAAACTTTTTTGATATGAAGTTTGCACTCGACCCGCGTTTTAAATTTGATGCTTCTCGCGCAATCTATAAAGGGATACTAAAATTTTTATCGAATCAATACAATTTTGATTATGTAGTTCAACCTTTACCTGTTACAAATTTCTCTGCTGAACTGACTAATGAGGGGAAAGTTCATTTAAAGTGGAAATCGAAGCAAGATGAACTTGAACCTACAGCTAATCCTGAGAAGTATATAGTTTATACAAAATTGAATGATGGCGGTTTTGATAATGGAAAATTAGTTACAACCAATCAACTTATAATTGACAATATCGAAGAAGGAAAGATATACAATTTTAAAGTTACAGCAGTTAACAAAGGTGGTGAAAGTTTTCCTTCTGAAATATTATCTGTTTGCTGGCTTGGTGAAAATTCAAAAATAGCTCTAATAGTTAATGGATTTGATAGAGTTTCACCTGCTGCATCTTTTGAATCAAAAACATTTTCGGGATTTACAGATTTTATTGATGAAGGTGTCCCATATAAATATGATCTGGGTTATTCCGGCACTGCAATACAATTTTGATCCGGATTCTAAATGGGAAACCGATGATAAACCTGGTCACGGTGCTAGCAGTTCTGATTATGAAACTAAAATAATTGCAGGCAATACTTTTGATTTTCCTTACGTCCACGGTAGAGCTTTAGTGCAAAATGGATTATCCTTTTGTTCAGTCAGCAAAGCATCAATTATGGATGGAAACATTAATCTTAGCAAATATGATTTTGTCGATTTAATTCTTGGCGAGCAGAAGAAAACTCCAATGCCGAAATATCAGGATCAAACTGAGTTTGAAGCTTTTCCGGTTGAGTTGCAGAACAGACTTAGAGATTATCTTAATTCCGGTGGAAATTTATTTTTAAGCGGAGCATACATAGCTTCCGATTTGTATGATACAAAGGATGACAGTAGTTCAATTAAATTTGCAAATGAGGTGTTAAAATATAATCTAAGAACAGGACACGCAGTTAAAACTGGAAAGCTATTTTCTATAAATGAAAATTTTATATCTAAAGATTTATCTTCTAGAATTTAATACAAGCTTTAATGATTCCATTTATAAAGTTGAAGCTCCTGATGCAATTGCAGGAATAAATGGCGGAGAAATTTTATTAAGATACTCAGAAAATAATTTTAGTGCAGCAGTTGGTTATAAAGGTAATTATGGAGTAGTTGCTCTAGGTTTTCCTTATGAAACAATACTTGGAGAGAAGCAGCGGTATGAAGTAATGAATTCTGTACTAAAGTATTTGGGAATTAAATAGCAGTTCTTATTGTCATTGCCTACGAACTTGCCTGCGGTAGGCAGGAGTGGGAATCCATTTTGATTAAAATTGCAGATTCCCGTCTGCGCGGGAATGACATGACAAGCTATCCCTTCAATCCGATTCCTGGATAATCGGTAAGTACAACTTTTCCATCAATTACTTTAATACCTTCGTACGGATCATTTGAAGTCAATAAATTTCCATCCAGATCAGCCCAATCAACCATTGGTGAAAGTTGTGCTGCAGCAGAAATTGCACATGAAGTTTCAACCATACATCCAATCATAACTTTCATATTTAGAGAACGTGCAAGATTTAACATTTTATTTGCTTCACGCATTCCGGTGCATTTCATCAGTTTAATATTTATACCTGAATAAACTCCATAAGCTTTTACGACATCATCAATCCTTTGAATTGATTCATCTCCGATTATTGGAAGGGGAGAGTTCTCAGTCAGCCAGGCAATATCGTCAACTTGTTCTTTTGGCATTGGCTGTTCTACAAATTCCACATTTCTTTCATTAAGCCAATTGATCATTTCAAGCGCAAACTCTTTATTCTTCCATCCTTGATTTACGTCAACAACAATTGGTTTATCAGTTATGGATCGAATTGTCTGAATCATTTCTTTGTCGGTATCTCTCCCAAGTTTTACTTTAAGTACTTTTAATTCTTCCGCTTCTTTTACTTTTTGACGGACAACATCAGGTGTATCAATTCCAATTGTGAAAGATGTATAAGGAGTTTTTGTTTTATCATAACCCCATATCTTATACCATGGCTGTTTCATTATTTTACCGATTAAATCGTGTAAAGCAATATCAACAGACGCTTTTGCCGCAGTATTTTTCTTATCGATTGAATCGACATAGCTTAGAATGTTTTCCAGATCAAAAGGATCTTTGAATTGTTCAAGATTAACTTTATTTAAAAAAGTTGCAACGGATTCTTGTGATTCACCGAGATATGGAGGCATTGATGCTTCACCATATCCTTTGGTCCCCTCAAATTCAATTTCAGTAAGCATAACAGGAGTTGTTGTTCGTGAATGAACTGCAACCGTGAAAACGTGCTTCATCTCTAATGTAAATGGTCTGTATGTTAATTTCATTTTTGATCCAAAATTTTTAATAAAATTTTTTGAAATACTATTAGTGTGAAATCCGACTGCCAGCCCGCCAGCAATCAATCCACCGGTTTTAATAAAATCTCTTCTGTTTTGTTTCATGATAAGTATTCAATGAATATTAATAATAAAAGAACAGACTGAAGTCTGTAGTACGAAATCTTTTAATAATTTTCAGTTAATTTTCTCAATTCCATAGAATGTGAATAGAATTCTTCCAAAGTTAATTCCTTCAGATACATCATACCAAATGCAGATCTAATTCTAGGATGTTCATGTTTAATGAAGAAATCTTTTCCAAGACACCTCTTAATTGTTTGAAATTGATCTACCTGAATATTCTGAGCTAATCTGCAAAACGGACCATCATACTCCCAACTTGGAAAACTTGCAGCTCTTTGAGAGCCGTAACTATTCAGAAAACTATTTTCCATAATAGCCATTGAGTTAAGGCTAACCGGAACATAAATATTTGCCTCCGCTGGGTGGAAACGAAACCAAACATTTCTGTACCCCCAGACTTTTATATCTGAAATTCCCGTTTCCTTTTCATAAAGTTTTAATGCTTCAGCAGTTGCCTGAAGAACTTTATAATGAGTGTCAGGTCCGCTGCCTTCAGGATCAAGTGCTACTGTTACAATTGTAGGTTTGATTTGCTTTAGAAGTCCAAGAATAGGTAAAACGTCACGAGTCATTTCAGGGTTCTCTGTAAAAACATCTCCCTGATAAAATCCCAGCCTCAAATGAGAAACAGAGCTTGTACTAAATCCGAAGAATGCCCAGATTAATTCTTCTTCGAACTCACGCATCATTCCTTTAAGCTTTTGCACATACGCAATATCTTTTTTCCCGGGATATTGAGTCTTAAAATAATTTATCAATTCGTCAATTCGGTTTTCAAGATAGCTAACATTATCCTCTTCGTAAATCTCAATCATATTTCGTAATAATCTTCTGGAGACACCTTCTTTCCTTCTTGTTCTGCTGTGTCTTGCAAGTCCATCCAGATAAACATGAATATCATTGTCCCTGTCTTCTTTAAATTCAGGAGATAAGTAGTGTTTCTGGAATTTTGCACGAAATTCTGGTACAGTAATAAAATTCTGTAAATCCTGGAGAAGCTCAAGCATATAAGAATTTGTTACCGCAGTAAATCCGCTTGTCATAGTAACAAAATGATGTTTGTTCGATGGGTCTCTGACGAGATGATTTATGTATGGCAAATAACCAAGCGGAATATCATCGTGGTGCGGTCCGGTATGAAGTATAACCTGGTTTGATAAATGCATCAATCCTTTTTCTATTCTCGAGTTAATTGCATCTCTGATTTCTTTACCAATTACATCGGGTGTTTTTCCGGCTTTATCTAAAATCAGTTTTGTTAATCTTAGTCCGCTGTAATCCTCTTTAGTCAATTCAATAAGAGGTTTTTTTATTTCCAGGCAAAGATTTATTACAGCTCTTTCAACAGAAGATTGAGAAATTGATTCTTCTTTGCTTACGTCATGATAACGTCTTTCAACTAATCTGAAAGCTGCACCGTTTGTAAGATAAAATCTGGCATTCTTTAATCTTTGAAGAACACTTGCAGGATATTTATTTGATTGCTCTGATTGAATTGAATCACGGACAATATTTGATTTAGCCTCACCTGCCGCAATAATAATTGTAGTCGCCTCAGGATTATAACTAATTGTATCAAGTCCGATTGTTATAACTAGTCTTTTCTTTGCAACTTCAATACCTCCAAGGTCAGATGCGGCTGCTGCCTGAGTCTCGTAATTTGTCTGAATTAATCTTGTAGATGAAAAATGATCACTGCCCATAACATTAAAACCTATATGACCGTCGGGTCCGATACCGCCAAGGAAAAATCCAATTCCACCAAAGTCTCTGATTTTCTTTTCATAATCAGTGCAGAATTGATCAACAATTTCAATGGTTCGTTTCTGCAATCTTTCTAATGTTGTAGAAGCATATCGTGTTCGTAAAGAAAGATCTATAATCTGATCTGGAAAAATTTCGCTTAGAGGAAGATTATTGGCACTTCCCAGTTCATTTATATTCATCAACAATGCTTTTTTCTGATCAAGTCCCCAATTGCTGAAATAATATTTTTGAATGTAATAATAGAAACTGTTGTGCTGGTTAGAATCAATCGGATAAAATTCGTCAATTTGTACAAAATGTAAACTGGAAATATCAGGTTTTTTACCGAGATCAATATCAACTTTTTTTAATTGTTTTATTACATTTTCTTTATCCCAGTTTTTAAGAAAGTGAGAAACCCATTTTATAAAATGCTCAGGGGTTTTTCCTGTTGGTAATGAAACTACTCCACCTGGATTAGCCTGAACCCACTCAATAAATCTGAGTGCTGTTAGCTTTCCTAGCTCCGGGAAATTAGTTACCTGTATAACGGGTATTTTTTCAGTTGGTTCATAAATTAATTTATAACCGGATTGATCTAAATAATATTGCTCTACTTTTGATGGCATGACTGGTCCGATAATTTAGTTCGAAAGTGAATTGATCATAATTTGTTATGAATTTAATATATACAAAATTTGTATTAAGAAATTTTTAATAGCTACGACCTAAAGGCACATCACTCCTTCTCTTTGAAAGAGAAGGGGACGGGGGATGAGTTCTTTTTATTACAAATAATTCTCCCTTAATCTCTAATTTTGGGCTAGTTAAAAACAAATCTTGAGTAACTTCAATAGCTAAAAAATATTTCACCTCAAATATAAGTTATGTTAAAGAGTAATTAAAGAATTACTTAAGGTAAGTTCAATAATTACCGTTATATTTGAGAAAAAAGTTTTTAATAGTTTTTTACATCACAAATTTTGATTTCAGTAATATGAAAACAACCGACAATCCGCGTGCAATATTCGAAGAAATAAGTAAACTAACTACGGAACAGAGAAATCCAAGATCTATGGATATTGATGCAAAATCAACTCTTGAAATTCTTGAGATAATTAATGAAGAGGATAAAATTGTTCCTTTCGCAGTCGAAAAAGAATTACCATACATTGAAGAAGCAGTTGATACAATTGTTCATGCATTAAAAAATGGCGGAAGACTTCTCTACTTTGGTGCAGGAACAAGCGGAAGATTAGGCGTAATTGATGCTTCTGAATGTCCGCCCACATTCGGAACACCCTACGGTATGATAGAAGGATTTATTGCAGGTGGTAAGAAGGCAATGTTTCGCGCTCAAGAAGGCGCTGAGGACTTTGAAGAAAACGGTGCTAAGGATGTAATGAAAGCCCAAGTGACGGATAAAGATGTTGTTTGCGGAATTGCTGCAAGCAGAAGAACTCCTTATGTGGTTGGTGCTGTAAAAAAAGCAAAGGAATTGGTGCTAAAACTCTTTTCGTAACTACTAATCCCCGTAAAGATTTTGATATAGAAGGAGTTGACGTAGCCATCTGTCCCTATATCGGTCCTGAAGTTGTTATGGGTTCAACCCGAATGAAAAGCGGAACTGCTCAAAAATTAGTTTTGAATATGCTTACTACTGCATCAATGATACGAATGGGTAAAGTTTATGAAAATATGATGATTGATCTCCAAATGACCAACAAAAAACTTGTTGAACGCTCTAAAAGAATTGTTATGACAATAACCGGCTTATCTTATGAAGAAGCGACAATATACCTGGAAAAAGCAAAAGGACACGTAAAAACTGCTCTTGTTATGATTAAAGCCAATGTTGATTACAATGAAGCCCAAAAAAGATTAAAGGCAGCAGATGGATTTGTGCGAAAAGCGATTGAATTCAAATAGAATTTTGAACTTATAAATTCTAAAATGATTCGATATCACTTTGTTGCTGAATATAAAATAATGACAGTTCTTTTATTTGTAAAAAAGATAGAAATTATTTGAAAGAATATCTTTTATCCTGTAAATTAGTCACCAAGTAAATTACTACTAATAAGTAATCTAAATAAATAACTCTCTCACATCATTATAAAAGGAGGTCGTATGAATCGACTTTTATCATTAGTTATTATCTTTTCCCTTCTTTCCTTAACACAAATTTTTGCCCAACAAGATTTTTCTAGAGTTTTTTCTATTCCCACTGATACCTGGGAAGTCGGAGGATTTGGAGGGATTGTGGCAGGCGTTGATTTTGACGGCGATGGGAAGACTGAAATTTATGCTTGCAATACAAATTTCATTGATAGAGATGAAGAACTAATTCCAAGGCTTTATAAATTTGAATGGAGCGGAACTGAATGGGAAATGGTTTGGAGAACTGATACAAATATCCCATTGCAAAATACCTGGCCTGGATTTACCTGGGGTGATTTGGATAAAGACGGTAAGCCCGAAATTATCTGGGCTCCTTCTAATTTCTTGTCTTTTGGTTCAACACCGAATCCTAATCCACCAAGAATTTTAATTTATGAATATCCGGGTGATGGAACGATGCTATGGGTGTTTTTGATGGCGTTGGCGGATATTTACCAAATGCATATACTACTATTGTTGATGAGAACAATATTGAAGTACGACCAGTTAAAATCGTTATTGAAGATATAGATGATGATGATGATGATGAAATTATTTTTGCTGACAGAAGATCTGGTACAGACGATTATCACTTTGGTGTTATTTCAGTGAGCGATGTTCCTGATTTTGCAGATGGAACTGAAGAATGGTTTATTGAAGCAAATGGAATTGATTTTACAAATTTAGATGGTACAGGCAATAAATGGGACATTGCAGTACTGGATAACTACATCTATTTATGGACTGGAACGGATAGAACAGTCTATCCGGTAAGATATCAGGGTGGTGTATGGGAGAGTCTTACCTGGTCAACCATCTGTTGGTGACGGTTCTTTCAAAAGTGCTCAGGTAGTTGATTTAGATAATGACGGAACCAAAGAAATTATAGTTGGCAGTTGGTTTAATACTACAAGTGGTGGAGCCAAAGTATATCTTCACAGACAAGCTGGGGATACTCTTGAGACATTTGAAATTGCAGACTTAACAGATTTAGGAGGTATCTGGTTGGTTGGTGGCGCGTCTGGTGATCTTGACGGTGATGGATATTTAGATTTCGTTTTTGGAGCTGAATATTCAGATGATGCTACTACAAATAATCTTGTTTTTAGAATTTCTTACAAAGGTGGTGATATCACTGACCCCACTAATTATGTGGCAACTGCGATCGATTCTCTTCTGCTAGATTGGGGTGGAGATTTAGATGTTGTTGCTATGGGAAATCTTGATGGAGATGCAGAGTTTGAAGTTGCTTATACACAAGGGTATTCTAACGGAAATGCAACTGATATGCCGGCAGATGTTGCACTTCTTGATATAAATTGGACTGATCCAACAAGTGTTGAACGGGAAGATTCCAATATTCCTTTAAACTTTTATGTTGAACAGAACTATCCAAATCCTTTCAATCCTTCAACTGTAATAAAGTTCGGTATAACCGAAGCTACAACAGTTGATCTGAGAATCTATGATGTTCTTGGGCGTGAAGTTGCATTATTGGTGAATAATCAGAATTTAGAAGCTGGATCATATAATGCTACTTTCAATGCAGAAGGTTTGGCAAGTGGAATTTATGTATATCGCATAATAGCAGGTAACAATACAACTTCAATGAAGATGCAGTTACTCAAATAATAAATTACAATACGTCTTTTAAGGGTTGTTCGAAAAATGAGACGAATACAAAGTCTAGTAAAATTTGAACAACCCTTTTCTTTATTTGTAAAAAATATAGAAATTATTTGAAAAAATATCTTTTATCCTGTAAATTAGATTGAAAATAAATTAGTACTACGTAATAAATTATTTCACTCACATCAATATTTAAGGAGGTCGTATGAATCGACTTTTATCTGTTCTCGTTGTTTTCCTCATCATATCCATTCCTCAGATTTTTGCGCAAGGTCTATTTGATAGAACTACAATAATAAACACCGTAACTTATGAAGGAAACGGTTTTGGCGGCATTGTCGGTCCTGTTGATTTGGATGCAGATGGTAAACTTGAAATTTATATGTGTAATACAAACACCATAGATGATCCTGCTTCAGTCCTTATTCCGAGATTGTATAAATTTGAATGGAGCGGAACTGAATGGGAAATGGTATGGTCTACTGAAGTATTAAATATTCCAAAACAAAATACCTGGCCAGGATTTACGAGTGGTGATCTGGATAAAGACGGTAAACTTGAAATTATTTGGGGGCCCGTGAATTGGATAGAAGCTGGAAATGAAAATCCTCCTAGAATTCTCATTTTTGAATATCCAGGTGACGGCAGTGATAATATGGGCGTATTTGATGGTGTGGGTAATTATTTGCCAAATACATCTTTTACGATTACAGATCAGGATAATGTTAATCTTAGACCATCCAAATTCGTTATTGCCGATGTTGATAATGACGGCGATGATGAATTAATTTTTAATGACAGACAATCAAGTACAAGCAATTACCACGTTGGAATTTTATCAGTTAGCGATGTACCTGATTTTGCAGATGGAACTGAAGAATGGCTAACAGAATTCAGTGGTTCTGGTGATTTTAATTTTGATGGTACCGGAAACAAGTGGGACGTTTGTGCACTTAATAATTTTGTTTATGTCTGGGGCTCGGATGAAAGTATATACCCTGTTAAATTTACCGGATCCGCTTATGAGTCACTTGCTCCTATAGCCGGAACAGCAACCGGCAACTCATTTATGAGTTCAATGGTTGGGGATATTGATGAAGACGGAACAGAAGAAATTGTTTATGGTTCCTGGTCTGCTCCAGCAAAGGTTTTCTTACTTCAACCAAATGGTGATGATATAACTTCAACTGAAATTGCCGACTTTACTTCTCTTGGCATACAGAGAATAGTTTATGGTAAATTTGGTGATCTTGATAATGATGGTAATGTTGATTTTGTTTTTGGAACAAGATATGTTGATGCCACTACTCCAAATTTTGCAACTGTAAGATTATCATATTTAGGTGGTGATATTACAAGCCCGGCTAGTTATGTAACTTCGATCATTGACTCTGGTGCTGTTCTGGGCGGAGAGTCTGGTATAATGACTATTGCAAATTTCGATGGTGATTTGGATGCTGAAATCATCCTTACAGCAAGTTATCCACGCGGACCAGCTCCGAATGTAATAGATGTATTTTATTTAGACAGACCAGCTACATCCGTTGAATTAGAAAGCTCCAATATTCCTTCAAACTTCTATGTTGAACAGAATTATCCTAATCCTTTCAATCCTTCAACTGTAATTAAATTCGGTATAACCGAAGCAACAGCAGTTGACTTGAGAGTTTATGATGTTCTCGGTCGTGAAGTTGCAATATTAGTAAATAACCAGAATTTAGAAGCTGGATCATATAATGCTACTTTCAATGCAGAAGGTTTGGCAAGTGGAATTTATGTATATCGCATAATAGCAGGTAACAATACAACTTCAATGAAGATGCAGTTACTCAAGTAAAAAATGCATTTTTAAGGGTTGTTCAAAGAATGATTGGTTCTAATTGAATCGAATAATATTGTAAATATTTGAACAACCCTTTCATTTATTTTTGAAATTTATTTATCAGCTTAAGGGAATCAAATAGAGAGAGATTCCTTTGAACGTGAGTCTTTTGACCTAATCGGGCATAATTAAGATATGCTTCATTTAAAACAAATTGCCATTTGAGGTCGCGATGAAAAAAAATCTACTTAAACTAATTTTTCTTTATTCTGTCTTTTCTATTTTATTCACTACTATACTGTATGCACAAACCGGTAAGATTGCCGGAAGAGTAACCGATCCCGATACCAGGGAAGCCCTGATAGGCATTAACATTCTTATCGAAGGAACTTCTACTGGTGCTGCTACAGATATTGAAGGTTACTACGTAATTAATAATGTTGATCCCGGAGTTTATTCTTTAATCTTTTCGGGTGTTGGTTATCAGAGAAAAATTGTAACCAATGTAAGAGTTAATACTGACTTTACAACCGCCATTGATGCCGAGCTGCCCGTTGAAGCAATCGGATTGGAAACAATAGTTGTTCAAGCAGTGAAACCGTTAGTAAGAAAAGATCTTACTTCTTCACATACTGTAATTGACAATTCACAAATTGCTGCTTTACCTGTTGAGAGTATTGATCAACTCCTGTCGCTTCAAGCCGGTATTACAAAAGGCTCAGGCGGTGAACTTCATATAAGAGGTGGTCGGTCTACAGAAATTTCTTATAACGTGAACGGAGTTTCGGCAGTTAATCCTTTTGACTTTGGCAGAACGGTTCAAATTGCTCCTAATGCAATCAAAGAGTTATCTGTTGTAAGCGGAACATTCAATGCTGAATACGGCAATGCTCTTAGCGGTATTGTAAATACAGTTACCAAGGAAGGCGGTAGTCAATACAAAGGCTCCATTTCTTATTACACAGGTGATTATTTCAGCAGTAATAAAGATATTTTCTTAAATATAGGTGATATTGATCTAAGAAATAATCAGGTTGTTGAAGGAACATTTGGCGGTCCGATTCCTTTTACCAGTAACGATGTTACATTTTTCTTATCGGGCAGATACAATTACGATAAAGGTTATTTATATGGACAGAGACAACATACAATTTATGATTCTGTTGCAAGAGATATAAATGATCCAAACATTATCTATCTGGCACAAACCGGTGATAATGCAATAGTATCGATGAATCCGAGTGAAGATATCAATGCAACTGCTAAATTTACTTTTAAACCTTTTACTACTTTTAAAATAAATTATGATCTTGTTTATTCTCAATCGGAATTTCAGAGTTATAACCATAATTATAAGTATGTGCCGGATGCAAATTATAACAGGTATGAATGGGGATTGATTAATTCTTTAGAAGTAAGACATGCAATCAGTAATTCTACATTTTATTCTGTTAAAGGATCATATAGTCTTTATGATTATAAAAGATATCTTTTCCCTTTATTGGATGCTGATTCAAATGAGGTCTCATTCCGACCGGGAATGAGTCTTGATGGTCTTCATGCAGACCCGAGATATCAACCTTCACATAAGAATAACAGAATATCTACATATACTTTTAATTCCGGCGGAACGCTTAATGATCATTATTATCAGAGATCCGGTACCGGTGAAGTAAGATTTGATATTACAAGCCAGGTTACTAAAGAGCACGATGTAAAATTTGGAGTCAAGTATAAATGGGATGAAATGGATTTCCAGAACTTCTTCGTTCTTCGCGACACAATTACATTTGTAGAACCAACGATTCAAGCTCCCGGTTCTCCAACTCACGATTTATACTCCAGATCACCAAGACAATTCTCAGTTTATCTGCAGGATAAAATGGAATTTACAAGTATGATTATCAATGCCGGTCTTCGATATGATTATTTCGATTCAAGATTCATTTATGCTCCGGACATTAATGTTCCTAATGATAATTTTGAAAATGCTGAGCCAAAAATAACTTTCAGTCCGAGATTAGGAATTTCTTTCCCGATTACGGATCAGGGCATTATACACTTTTCTTATGGTCATTTTTACCAATTGCCTCCTTATAATTATTTATATGCAAATCCTGCTTTCATAGGATTGGTGACAAATGATGTATTCGGAAATGCTAACCTCAATCCTGAAAAAACTGTAAGCTATGAATTAGGGCTTCAACAGCAGCTAAGTGAATCCATTGCATTCAATGTTACGGGTTTTTACAAAGATGTTAGAGATCTGCTTGCATTACAGCAGATAAGAGTAAGTACCAGCGTAACTTATCAGAAGTATGTTAATAAAGATTATGGCAATATTAAGGGTATAACATTTTCACTTACTAAAAGAAAACTTCCGAGCGATCTGTTAGGCGCATCAGTTGATTATACTTTTCAGGTTGCTGAAGGAAATGATACGGACGCTAATTCTTTCTTTTTAGATCTTTCTTCGGGAAGACAAAGTGAAAAACTTCCTGTTCCTCTTGCCTGGGATCAAACTCATACGCTAAACGGTGTTGTTACTTTTGGAGGAGACAGAGATTGGATGGTAACTGTGGTCAGTACTCTGGGAACCGGTCTTCCTTATTCTCCGTCATTATTTGAACAGAACATTCTGCTCAAACCAAACAGTGAAAGAAAACCCCTGCAGACAAATGTTGATCTGTTAATGGAAAAATCATTTGACTTCGAGAGTATTCTGCTAACATTATTTGTAAAGGTATTCAACTTATTTGATACCTTGAATGAAAGATATGTATATAACGATACCGGAAGAGCAACATATACATTAGAAGAGACCCAGGGCGGAGCAGAAGCAACTAATGAAATTGCTAAAGAAGTTCCCGGAGTTAAAACAGCTACCGAATACTTTATTCGTCCTAATTATTACAGTGCGCCGCGAGAAGTTAGATTCGGGCTTACTCTTGAGTTTTAATGAAATTTATATGGAGTTTTAAAATGTCGAAAAGTAATTATTCCAAGATATTTTCAATTCTTATCCTGATTTATTTTATGCTTTCTTCCTTTCTGTTTGCACAAGAAACAGTGGAACAGAGAAGAGCACGTGAACATCAGGCTGTGATTGATTATTTGAATTATCAATTAAGCACTTATCCTGTTACCACCAGCCCTATAGATTATCCTGTCGATAAGAATTCATTAACAGATGATTCATCGATTAGATTATCTAAAACGGGTGCCTTTGAAGACAGAAAACGTTATATGATGAACGGCAATGGCGTGACAGTTGAAATCTGGAATTACGGAGGTATTGGCGGTGGATATCCGGGAGCAAATTTGAGAGATCTTTTAGGTTTAGTTTGGAGAGATGCTCCTTATATCTTTCAGTTCACACCTTTGATTGGTGCCTCAGTTCCAAGTGCTGAAGATCCATCTAAAAGGATTCATATTATCTCAGATGGATTATATGATTACGAAAACTATAGGGAAGTTGATCCTGAGAATAAAGAATTTTTCTGGACCTGGGAACCGATTCCCGGATATGCTGATCCGGATCAGGAATTTATGGCATCAAATCCCGCAATGGACTCAGATCGTGACGGCAAACCTGATAGCTGGCCCAGAGACTGGTACAGTGAAGCCTTAGGTGAATATGTCTGGCCCGGCTATCTCACCGTTGGTGAAAACAACGCTGATCTTGAAGTCTATTGGGCTATGGATGACAGGGACAATCTTGAATTTCCTTATTATCCTTTTGAAAATGATTCAAGCAGAAAAGGACTCGGCGTTCAAATTGATGGTAGAGCTTTTCAATGGAGTAACTCGCTCGCCGCTAACGCAGTATTTTTTGTGTGGACGATTACAAACGTAAGTGGCAAGGATCTCGATACGGTTTTCTTTGGTATTTATGGTGAC
The DNA here is from genome assembly GCA_963804005.1 of uncultured Ignavibacteriaceae bacterium. Classification (GTDB taxonomy): domain Bacteria; phylum Bacteroidota; class Ignavibacteria; order Ignavibacteriales; family Ignavibacteriaceae; genus JAGXRK01. The sequence goes on from CAWDOP010000002.1 coordinate 190,702, forward strand.
CCCGATGTAGGCGGGTTGGACAATAAAGATGATAACGGTTTATTCATTCCACCTTATGGTCCGAGTGTTGAAACTATTCCTGTATATGCCCGTAGTATGGTGTACTTCTGGGATCCAGATATGACCGGCGATCTTGGAAGACCTCTCGGTTATCTTGGTTGTAAATTTCTCGAAAGTCCCGGTAATCCTAATGACGGAATTGATAACGACGGCGATGGGATGATTGATGAAAGGCAGGATGATGGCGAAGATAATGATTTTGACTGGGATATTGAAAAAGATGACGTTGGAGTTGATGGAATAGCTAATACAGGCGATAATGGTGAAGGAGATGGAGTTCCAACGCGCGGTACCAGATTACCTGATGGAAGACCTGATCCGATGTCTCCCGGTGAACCTAATTTTGAATACACCGATCTTGATGAAGCCGATCAGATAGGATTGACAAGTTTCAATAGCTGGACCTGGGCTACAGATGCAGTTAAAAATGATGAATCAATTTGGAATAGAAATATTCCAGGTAATTTTGGTGAGATTGAAAGTAATACTGATATAGTATTTGTTTATGGTTCGGGCTATATATCTCTGGATTCTGCTGAAACCAAAAGAATTTCAATGGCATTTCTTTTCGGAGAAAATTTACCTGATCTTTTAGTTACCGCTGAAACTGTTCAGGATATTTACAATAAAAATTATCGCTTCTTCAAACCCCCGGATAAACCAACAGTGTATGCGGTGCCTGATGATAAAAAAGTAACACTTTATTGGAATACAAAATCTGAGGAAAGTATTGACCCGATTACCGGTGAAGACTTTGAAGGTTATGTAATTTATAGAAGTACACGTCCTGATTTTGCTGACGCCTTGACTATTACTGACGGAAGAGGTGCAGCCTATCTTTATCAACCTCTTACAGATATATTTGGCTTTGAAACTAAATGGGATCTTATAAATGAGTGGAAAGGATACCATCCGGTTCCATATTTGGGCAGAGGATTACATTATTATCTTGGTGATAACACCGGTTTGGTTCATTCATTTACGGATACAAATAATGTAGTAAATGGGCAGACTTACTATTATGCAGTTGTTGCTTTCGATCATGGAGACTCGCTTGGAATACCGCCATCTGAAACAAGTAAAAAGATTTCTGTTGATCCGATTACAGGTTCGGAAATCTATGATATTAATACTGTGAAAGTCATTCCCGGACCGAGAGCTGCCGGATATATTAACCCAAACATTCTTGCTGTAGATAAGGTAGGTGGTTTCGCTAATGGGACTGTTGATTTCCGGATTATAAATGATATTAATGTTGTAGACGAAAAATATACTCTCACATTTAGTGATACTCTTAATTTGGGTGACTCAATAATAATTAAAAAGAACTATTCTGTACTTGGTGAAAAAACTAATACAGAGTCCTTTTACTTATTTGATGCAAAGTTTGCAACACTGTCCCGTCAATTTATAATTGATGATGAAAATCTTGTTGTTGAGGATAAGCTTGGAAATGTCTATCAGAAAGATGTTGACTATATCATTGATTTTGAAAAAGGAAAAATTGCCAGAACCGATAATTCCTCAATGCCGAATAACAGCGAATATATTATCACTTATATGAGTTATTCAATTTATCAAAGTCTGGCTCTAAATTCAGAAGATACTAATCCTGTCTTTGACGGAGTTAAACTTATAGTATTTGATCATCCTAAACTTGTATTCAATGCTGAAAATTCAAAATGGAATACAGATCGAATTAATCTTCCGTTCCGTTTATTTTTAAGAACTGCAGGAACTGTTATTCCTCAACCGGCAGATTATACTGTAAGTTTCTCCGATCAGCCTATTTCAACAGCAAAAAAATACGTGCTCGGTAAAGGATTCATTGATATTCCTGTAAAATATAAAGTGGAAGATGTAACAACCGGCGTACCGATTGAAGTAATTACAAACTTACAGGAAGTGGCTGCCACTAATGATTCTGCATGGACTATCGGTGAAGAAATTATCTTTTACGTAACAGGATCACCGGGTGGTCAAGGCGAACCAATTTCCTGGAGTTTGATGATTTCAAAATCTGAAGACACAGTGCAAACAATTCCAACCGATGGTGATTATCTGTTTCTTTACACTGACAGACCATATACAGTAGACGATATTTTCACGCTTACAACCAAATCTGGTTATGTAGATGACAGATTAGCAGCATCCAGACTCGATAATATTTATGTTGTGCCTAATCCGTATGTTGGTGCAAGCAGTTTGGAACCAGCTAATAAGCTGCCCGGACAAAACCGCGGCGAAAGAAGAATTTATTTTGAAAACCTTCCGATGAAATGTTCTATAAGAATCTACACTTTAAGTGGTGAGCTTGTAAATCAACTTGAACACGATTCCGGTGTAGATAACGGAAGAGAATACTGGAACCTGCTTAATAAAGATGGTTTCAGCGTATCTTATGGAGTATATCTTGCTCACATAGATGCACCCGGTGTGGGTGAAAAACTTATAAAGTTCGCTTTGATTAAATAACCTTTTTTATGTGAGCTTAATGAGCAGGAGAAATTTTATGAAATCAACAAAATATTTTTTAGTACTCGTTTTTGCAATTATGATTACTTCGGTATCATTTGCACAAACACAAAAAACAGGAACCACTGCTGCCCAGGTTCTTAAATTTAACGTAGGACCGCGTGCCATTGGAATGGGCGGGGCATTTACAGCAGTTTCCGATGACATTTCTTCGATGTATTGGAATCCAGGTGGTACAGCAAACATTGAATTCAATGAAGCGTTCTTTAATCATACTTCATTGTACGCCGATGTTCGACACGATTTTGCTGCTATTGCCAGTCATCTATCCGATTTCGGTACACTTGGAGCATTTGTCTCGGTTCTTTCTATGGATGAAATGATGGTAAGAACTGAAGAAGCACCTGAAGGTACTGGTGAATATTTTAATTCCGGTGCAATAGTAATCGGTATTAATTATTCCCGATACCTTACGGAAAATTTTGCAATCGGAGGTAATTTAAAGTACATCAATGAATCTATCTGGCATATGAGTGCTACTGGTTTTGCTGTCGATATTGGAACAATGTATAAGCTGCCGTTATTTAATGAATTAAGAATTGCTGCGAGCATTTCTAATTTCGGAACTAAAATGCAGCTATCTGGCAGAGATGTGACAAAAATAATTCAGTCCGGTGCAGGTGATCAAAATCTTATCAATACAAATATTGAACTTGATCGTTTTGATTTACCTTTGTTGTTCAGATTTGGTTTATCTGCGGATGTCATTCAGGATGGTACATCAAAATTAACCACCTCTGTTGACGCAATTCATCCAAATGACCATACCGAATATGTTAATGCCGGTGCTGAGTATTCCTGGAATGAAATAGTCTATCTTCGTGCCGGATACAATTCATTATTTGAGAAAGATACTGAAAAAGGTTTAACACTCGGATTTGGATTGCACTACAGAATTATAGATATGGTGAAAGTAAAACTTGATTATGCCTATCAGGATTTTGGTCGTTTGAAAGACATTCATTATTTCTCAGTCGGCGTGAACTTTTAATAAACTGATGATTTATTGAAAATTTATTATTTATTTGTAGCCGCAAGTTTCAACTTGCGGTTTTTTTTAATAATGATTTAATCCTTTTTTGGATTGCTGATAACTATAAATATTGATTAAAAATAAAAATAGTTTCAGATGAAATGTTGAGCGCTCAATTTCATTTTAATGCAGCATTAGTTCTTTTTAACACTTTGCTATTATTTTCCACCTGTTCAAAAACTCTTCTGAAATTTCCGCCAAGGATTTTTTCAACATTCTGCTGAGAATAGCCATGCTGTAATAATGCCATTGTCAAATCAGGAAATTTTGAAACATCTTCCAAACCAATCACTACATTTGTTCCAATTCCGTCAAAGTCAGAACCGATTGCAACATACTCAACACCAACTAAGTTAACTATATAATCAATATGCTGAATAACGGTGCTGATATAAGCAGGAGGAGTGCTGGTAAGAAAAGGAGGATAGAATACAATTCCAATAACTCCGCCAGAGTTCGCTATGTCTTGAATCTGCCAGTCGTACAAATTCCTATAATTGTCTCTAATTGTTCGTACGCCGGAATGAGTAGCAACAATTGGATTTGTTGTAACTTCTAAAATATCCTGAATAGTTTTTATACCAACGTGTGATACATCAATTACAATTCCTAAAGTATCCATTTTTCTGATGACGTCTCTTCCGAAGTCATTTAAGCCAACTGTCAAAGTACGAGTATCTGCAGCAGCAACTGCCCAGCTTGTACTATTATTCCAGGTTATTGTCATATATCTCATTCCAAGATTATAAAGATTCTCCAGTTTTACTAAACTTTCTTCTATTGAATGACCACCTTCAACGCCAATAACTGCAGCTATTTTTCCTTGTGAATTAATGTTCAACGTTTCATCCATAGAAAATGCTTGCTGAATTGTTAATTGATTCTGATTCATCGTGCTGTTAAACAAATTATACATTGTAACTGTCTGATCATAATAATTGGTATAAGTTCTATAATCCACCCACAATGCAAAAAATTGCATATCAACTTCACCAGCTTGCAATCTGGGGATATCTGTATGGTTATAAGTGTTCCATATACTGAAATCATATGATGATTCATCTACTATTTTTTCCATAATATCATTATGTAGATCAACCATTAAAGCATTCGAATGAACTGTGACTAATGCAGATTCAAAAAAATCATTTCCAATAATTGTTGAAGATATTTCATCAGGAACATAACCGAGCTTATATACAACTATTTCAACAGGAACATCTTGAATTTTTTTTACAGTACCGGAATAATTTATAATACCGGATTTAAATTCATCTAATCCTATTCCGCTACCACCATCAAGCTGTATCATTTTTTTTGTAAGAGATTGATTATTCGTTTTAATCGTGTAAAAATATACACCCGCACTTCCTCTGCTTATCCAATTTATGCTGTAATTACCAGCAGTTAGAAACTGGCTTTTAAAATCAATTAGCTCTCCGAGAATGTTATGTACAGAAACTTCAACAAGTCCATCAACAGGAATTGAAAATTGAATTCTTGTTGAAGGATTGAAAGGATTTGGAAAATTCTGGTCAACATAAAGGGAATTTGGAATTGTAAAATCATCACCATTAATAGACGTTATAAGATTATAAGTCCAGTTCCCGGATTGATCTGTAAAAACGGAATCTATAATTCCATTATCAAGATTTTTTATTTCAACTTTTGAATTAGAAATAGGAGCATTAGTCTTTAGATCTTTCACATTTCCTGTTAAAGTCTGAGCAGAGAATTGATATAAATTAGCTGAAAAAAGTAATAAAAATATAAATCTAAAAGTCGTTTTAACTGAACTGGGCATTGTTAAATATTCCTTGTTATAAATTGCCATGAGTTTAATCTTTCAATTAGTAAGATATAAAAATTTATGCTGTCTGCGAACAAATTCAGTGGTCGTTTTTATACAAAAATTGATCCTCAAACAACATTTATTTTAATGAAGATTAGATACTTTTTACATTTTTATGACACTTACTCAAAATATTTTTATAAATTATCAGCGTGAAGATTCAATTATTTAAGAAATGAGAAATAAAATGAAGAGCGTTCACTTATCATTATTAATACTTTTTCTTCTGAATACTTTAGCTGTACCGCAGCAGAAAAAAGATGATTCCGGCAGAGCTAATTTCGAAATACTTCCAATTATAAATTATGATTCAGATGTGGGATTTGGTTATGGAGCGAAAGCATTTTTATATGATTTTTTAGAAATGAATGAAAGCTTTGATCTCATTCTTTATAACAGTACAAAAGGGGAGAGATGGTACAGATTGGTTTTTTCTTTCACCGATTTTGAGAAGAGACAGGGAACGGTTTATCCATTCGCATTCGATATTATTTTAGATTATGATAAATACAATAATTATAAATACTTTGGTATTGAAAATTATTTTGATTATGACAACGAAGATGAATACGAAATTTATACCAGAGAACAATTTGAACTTACCGGTATGTTTAGCAAAGGATTTACTAAAAATCTTGTTGCCGAAGCGGGAATCAGTTATAAAATAATTAATAGTTTTAATTTTGATACAAGCGGAGTGCTTGAAAATACTATTTCCCAATTCAATAATAAAAATATAAATTTTTCATCGTTCCGGATTAATGTAAGGTACGATACGAGAAACAGTTTTATTAATCCTTCAGCCGGATTTGTTGCACAACTTGAAACTGAATCCGCTTTTAAAAACAGTATTTCAAATGTTGGATTCTTTAAAGCAGGATTGACTCTTCAAAATTTCACTTTTGTATTCCATCCGAAAGTTATTGTAGCTTCAAGATTATTGGCGCAGATGATTTTACCAACAAATATTCCATTTCAAATTCAACTACCGATTGGTGGAAACAGGACAATAAGAGGATTACAGCAGGACAGATATCTTTCAGCTTCAACTCTTGTTATAAATAACGAAATAAGATTTCCGATTTGGTGGAGATTTGGAGGAATTATCGGACTTGATATGGGTATGACCGGAACTACTTCAGATTATGATTTTTATGATGATAAATTATCAGGCTGGATTGTTTCTACTGCAGCCGGATTAAGACTTTATATGGATAATTTTATTGTTCGATTCGATGTTGGATTTACAAAAGATAACATAGGCATTTATTTTAATTTCGGGCATACGTTTTAGAGTTTATGTTCAGGTTCATGTTTAAGTTTTCTAAATGCAATTGGATTTAAGTAGGAATAAACGCAATTTTCGGGTTAATCAGCATAGCATAATTGTTTACATTCTTTTGACAATTTCATGACAAATAGTCCCTTGAATATTTTGAGATTGTAACCAACATTTTCAAAACAAATTTAAAAGGTGATGTCATGAAAAAAATTAACATTTTCATTTCAGTTCTTTTATTAACAATTCTTCCGTACACGGTTTTTTCTCAACAAACCGTTACAATTCTGCATCTTAATGACACGCATTCTACTTTAGCTCCACTCGGACCAAGAGATGCATTTCTTAATGGAAACACTGGTGGAATTGCCCGCGCTACGTCTATAATCGGTCTGGAAAGAGTAGCAGATCCTAATCTACTATTATTGCATGCCGGTGATATATCAATTGGCGATCTGTTCTTCAATTATGGTTTTCAAGTTCCTGAGTTGACCTGGATGAGTACGATGGGATTTGATGCAATGACGTTAGGTAATCATGAATTTGATCTAACTCCTGCAGTTTTGCTTGGTTCGTTACAGAACTGTATTTCCGACTCCATCTGATGCTTTTCCTATTCTAGGAGCAAATGTTGATGCATCAGCAATTCCTGAGCTTGATGCCTACATAAGTGATTATACTGTTAAAACTATTGGTTTGGTGAAAATCGGAATATTTGGACTACTTACTCCGGCCACTAATATTCTTCTCAACCGGCCCCGGTTTTAATTGAAGATGATATTGAGGAGATTATGAATATTGCAGGAACAACATCAAACATTCTTCGTGAAGATGAAGGATGTGATGTAGTAATTCTCTTATCTCATCTTGGAAATGAATTCGATATGGCAATAGCATCAATGGTACCCGGAATTGATGTTATAATTGGTGGACACGATCATTATAAATACGAAGCACCGTTACCGATTCCAAATCCTGATGGTGGAACTACATTGGTTGCTCAGGCCGGATCGAATTATATGTTTATCGGTAAAATGAAATTAGATATTGATACTGAAAGAAATATAACTCTTTCTGATTATGCTCTTATTCCACTAGATGAGAATGTGCCGGAAGAACCGACAGTAAAAGCAATGGTTGATGGGATGATTGCTGAAATAGAAACATTTTATGATACTCCTTTCTTTACGCAACCATTTGGCTATTCAAATGCTTTTCACAAAGAAGAAGCAACTGATCTATTACGATTAGGTGCTCACGATACACCAATAGGTAATCTTACAGCAGATGCATTTAAAAATTTAACCGGCACTCAGATAGCGATTCATGCCGGAGGATCAACTGCTTTGCCGATATGGGAAGGTCCATTCAATCTGGCAGATATTTTTAGAGTTAATGGGTATGGTTTCAACACTGTAAATTCATTGGGATTTCAACTTGCCACATTTAAGATGACTGGTGAAGCACTTTGGATGGGTTTAGAATTCGGATTAAGCGAAATAGAAAAAAATGATGAATTCTTTATTCAGGTTTCCGGACTTGAATATAAATATGATGCTACAAAACCAGTAGGTGAAAGAGTTGTATCCGTAACTATAAATGGAAGTATGATTAATCCAAATGCAAAGTATTCAGTCACTGCAAGTGAATTGGTCTTATCATTACTCGATTATATACAGATACCATATTCTAATCCAAATATTTTAGTAGGTGTCACAGAATTTGAAGCATTAACGGCTCAAGTAATGGCTTTAAATAATTTTCTGCATCCAAAAGAAATTGGAAGAGTAGTGAATGTTGGAAGTGGTGAAGCAGCAAATCATATAAATATAAACGGGTACTTTAATTCCGATGTAGGTTATTATTTGCCTGATTTAACGATAGGCGGACCATTCAGCTTAAATATAAACATTAAAGAAAAATTACCAAATGTATTCCAGGCAAGAAATGTCCAGATGAAATTTCCTGCAGCAAACTTAGTATTCAACGGATCAGAAGTTGAATATCTTTTAGTTGATCAGAACCAAATAACAATCCGGGGAAGCGGTACAATAAAAGGATACGGAAACTATGAATATTTAATCACTGCTTACGATGGTGGTGTAATCCCAAACGATGATGAGGTAAAAGTAGCTCTCTGGAAAAAAAGTAATGAAGAAATAATATATAGCAATCCTTCACTAACTTCATTAAACTAAGGCGCGGTTATAATTCATAAATCATTCTTCGCAAAAGATGGAGTAGAATCATTACAACCAGAAGTCTATACACTGGAGCAAAATTTTCCAAATCCTTTTAATCCAACCACAAAAATTAGTTTCAGTATTCCTGAAGCAGGATTAGTCCAGCTTAAAGTTTACAATTTGCTTGGAGAAGAAGTTGCTACTCTTGCGAATGAAGAAAAATTACCTGGAAGATATGAAATTGTATTCAATGCAAATAATCTTTCATCGGGAGTATATCTGTATACAATTAAAGTAGGAAATTTTACTGAAAGTAAGAAGATGATAGTAATAAGATAATGAGTGTAATTTTAATGAGCTAATAATTAACCCCGGTTTACAAGCCGGGGTGCTTAAATGCCAAACTGTATAAAGTCTGATTTCTTTTTTGCAATTTCATGACAACTATTAGTATTAAAAATTTGAAATTCTATTAGAGACTTTAGGAGGTTATGATGAAAACTAAAATTGTATTTATTTCCCTGATTCTGTTTATACTTAACGGTTATGCTCAGGTAAGAGAAGTAGGCGTTAGACAATACTATAAGCAAGGAGATATCGAGTTAAGTTTCTTTTCAAATTTAGGCAAGGTAATAAGAACCGTTACTGCATATAACTATAGGAATGAAGAATACACTTATGAAGATGATTATTTGCATTTTTTCATAGGTGCAACTGTAGGATACTATATCATAGACGGACTCTCTATTGAACCGGAAGTGGACTTTATTACTATTATTGGATCAGATCCTTCGTATACCATAATCGGAAATTTATGTTATACAGTCTTTAGTTCTTTAGAAAACAATTACTTCTATGTAAAACTAGGATACGGCTGGGGAGCTGCGGGAAATTATTATTATGAGGCTGATAATAGTGGCTATAGAATTATTAATAGTGCTATTGGGTTCAAAGCAAGAATTTCGTCCAGTTTTACATATAGGTTGGAATTAAATTATAGAAATATGAGTAAAGAATATTCTGCTAAAGATGAATATTATGATTATAGCGAGTCAATTTATGGTAATTCTATTTCTATATCAGCAGGAATAAATTTTCTTTTTTAAGGGAGACGATTAAAGATGAAGACTATATTATATGTACCAAATAAGTTTTTAGAAAAAATATTAATTTCACTTATAATCTTAAGTTTGATTTTTCTACCTGGCTGCTCTGCAAACAGAATAGAAAGAGTAACCCATACAGCAGAGAAAGTTGGATCGATACCACCTTCTAAGGAATATTCTTACATAAAGCTGCACATGAAAAATGGGGAGGTTTATTTATTCAATGACTGGAGCCTTAATAAAGACGAAAATATGATATTAGGCAATGGCAACCATTTCGATATTAACAGACAACAAATCGCAGAAGGTCAATTTACTATTCCAGTAAATGATATTGTTTTAGCTGAAACTAATAAGATTAGTGGCTCAAGTTCTGGGGGGATTTTAGCTGGACTTTCAATGATCACTGGAATTTTTACAATAATTTGTATTGCAGATCCAAAAGCTTGTTTCGGTTCGTGTCCTACTTTTTATGTGCATGATGGAAATGATTATGTAGTTAAATCCGAAGGTTTCTCATCTTCGATTTCTCCGGCTCTCGAAGAGAGAGATATTGACGTACTGTATAATGTTAAAACTGAAAGTGAAAATTTTGAAATACAGTTAAGAAACGAAGCTTATGAAACTCATGTGATACGATCAGCCAACATACTTGCAGTTCCAAAACTTAAAAACGGAAAGACTTTTATAACACCGGAAGGGATATACTATCAAGTAAGTAATTTAACTGAAGCATCTCAAGTAATTGCTGAAGAAGGTGATTGCTCGGAGAAATTATGTTCTTTTGATGGTATCGAAAGATTTAGTCCGGCGGATTCAAACAATCTGGCTGAAAAAGAAGAAATTGAAATTTCCTTTTATGATTTTAAAAAAGGAAACAAAGGACTTGTAATAGCTTCCAGGCAAACTTTACTAACTACATTCTTATTTTATCAAACCCTCGCCTATATGGGAACTTCTGCAGGTTACTGGTTTGCAAATCTGGAGCGAAATAGTGATACATTCAAAGAGTTATTAGATAATCCGCGAAAAGAAATGGGTGGAATTGAAGTTTTTATTCAAAATGAAAATAGTGAATATGTAAAAATAGACGAACTCAGTGAACATGGTCCTATCGCTACAGATATAAAAATTGTGCCGCTTAGATATCAAACAGAGAATACTTCATTAACAGTAAAACTGAGAATGACAAAAGGTCTTTGGAGAATTGATTATGTAGCATTAGCTGATTTAGGAAATGAAGTTCAAGCCGTTAAAATTGAACCTGAAAGTTCATTTCCAGAGTTTTCAGATGGAAGCAGAGTGACTTCACTTCTTAGGAATCCTGATTCGGTATTACTTACTCTCCCGGGTGATAGATATTTTCTTAATTATAAATTACCAGAAAATTATAATGATTATGAATTGTTTTTAGAAAGTCAGGGTTACTATCTTGAATGGATAAGAGGTGAATGGCTTGCAGAAGAAAATCAGGATAAAGTATACCAGATGTTTTTTAATCCAAAACAATACTATAAAGATCTTGCACCGCAGTTCAAGGAAATTGAAGCTGAGATGGAAGAAACTTTTTGGAGTAGTAAATATGTGTTACCATAATAAAGTTATTAAACTAACCTGTTTTTTCTCATTCTTATTTATAACCGGTTGTGCAACTACTTATGCACCTACTGATTGGCTGCCTGATACAAAAGATGTTGCTAGTGAAACTTACGGAGGCTGGATAACGGTTACTGCGTTAAGTGCTAATGAAAAAGTATTTGAATATAGTGGTGAATTTATTGCCGTAAATGACAATAATGTTTATTTGCTTTATGATTCAGTCTATATCCTTTCTAAAACTGATATTCAAAAATCTGTTCTCGAAATAGATGAAAAAAATTCAATTGGATTTGGATTTTGGGCATTAGGTGGGACTTTGTCCACAATATCAAATGGGAAATTTTTAATTATCACAGCTCCACTCTGGTTATTGGTAGGTATACCAGCAGCCGCTGGAGAATCGTTCAGAGATTATTATGAATCAGAGTATCCAGATTCTCTTTACTGGGAGAGGGTATCTAAGTTTGCGCGGTTCCCGCAAGGTCTTCCCGATGGAGTGCATTATAATGATCTTAAAGCTAAAGTAATTCTGAAGAATTAAAATTATTTGGCAATAAAATAAGAAATAGATTATGAAATTGAATAAGAAATATGATCTTGTATAATACTTGTTCAATTGAGCACGTAGTCGAAAACATTTTTTAGCTAGTAATTACTACGCAATTTAAAATACTCAATTCTTTATAATTGTTTTTATTTCTATTCCAACGTTAACATCAATCAGATCACTTCAGATTATTCCAATCTTCAGATATAAATCTTGTAGTCCAGTTGATAATTATTAAATAATTATGCAGATTTATACATAAATCTAAAAGATTTTATCATTCCTTTTCTATAATTGATTAGAATTTCAAAATAATTGCTTTATTTCCACTGGTGAGTTTATTTAATTCATTATCTTTATTTGTGAAGTGGAAAATTCTAAAAAAATAAAATTATTCTTACTAGGCGATTTGCTCTTCTTTGCTTTGTGCTGTTTTGGCATCTATTTCATATCAGTTAAAGCTTCTCTTCCATTTGATGTCATTTCATACCAAGATCAATTTAAAATTATTAATGGTGCTGCGTATAAAATTCCCGATAACAGTGAGTTGCTTTCAATTGAAAATTATTTAATCGATTCCCGGGAACAAATTGAATTTCTTTTGGACGGTAAAAATATTAGAGATACTATCACTGTAACCTACTCATCACAGGAAGTAAGGGGAGCAGTGAAAATTCAACTTACTAATTTTTATAATCCTTTTTATATAATTTCTGCTGCATTAACGGGATTAGTATTTTTTGTACTTGGTATTTTTGTGTTGATAAAATGCAGAGCTAACAAAGTTGCTGCACTTTTTCACTGGATTGCGATTTCTGTTGCAGGAATAATAATGCTATCCTGGGGGAAGTATGCCGATACTTTTTTTGAAGCCGGTTACTTAACACGCATTTTATTTCATCTTGTTTACTTAATGGCTCCGGCAATGTTTATTCACTTTGCATTAATATTTCCCAGTGATAAATATGTTCGGCGGAAAAATTTCATTTTATCTGTATATGTTCTCTCACTTCTACTCAGTGTTCTTGTTAATATATTTTTCATATATGCGGCTTTTAATCCAACTATCAATAATATATCGTCTTATCTAGCCGGTTTTAATTTTCTCAGGATATTTATAATTAGTTGTGTACTTATGAGCGTAGGCATATTTATTCATTCTTACTTCTCTGAGAAAGGTTCAACTGAGAAAAAGAAACTCAAATGGATTCTGTTAGGATTTATTCTCGGACCGATTAGTTTTATACTTTTCTGGGTTATTCCGCAATTAATTACTTCACATGGTTTAGTTCCTGAAGAAATAATAATACTTTTAAATAATGCTGTTCCTGTCACATTTGCAATTGCAATCGTAAAGTATCATCTTCTGGATATAGACTACATTCTAAACAGGAGTATGGTTTATTCAATTTTGATTTTTATTCTGGTTATAATTTATACAGGACTAATTTTATCGTTTGTGGCTGTATTTAACATTTCTGAAAATACATCCACTTCTGTTTTATCAGCCCTTACAGTTGCATTTATGTTTTTGCCAATAAAACAACGTGTGCAGAAATTTGTTGATAAGAAATTTTTTAGAATAAATTATGATTACAAGCAAGCAGCAAATAAATTTCTCAGTTCAGTAAAGAATTATAACGACATTCGTTCTCTTGAAAATCTACTTGTTGAGGAAATTGATAATATAATTCCGGTTGAACGAATTGGTTTCTTCGAAGGATCAAAAAATGAAAAATCAATAAAGATGACCGCTGAGAATAATCTTAGTGGCATTATTAAAAGATCAATTTATGTGAATCCTCAAAAGATTGAAAACATTTCTTCTGTGATTTCAGCTTGTCCGGATAAAATTGAACGAGAAGTTGATGCATCCTTCAGCACTGCAGATATTCTTAAGAGATATGGATTATGTTTATTGATTCCTGTAATCTCAGGCAGGTTTAATTTTTATGGCTTTCTAGCTCTTGGGAAAAAACGTTCTGATCTGCGATTCAGTGTTGAAGATATTGAATTACTCAAAAGTATTTCAATTGCTGCGGCTTCTACAATAGAGCGCATTAAATTGCAGGAGCAATTAATAAAGGAAAGACTGGCTGCTGAAAAATTGGAGGAACTAAATAAACAGAAATCTTTGTATGTGTCATCAATATCACACGATCTTAGAATGCCTTTAACCTCAATTAAATTATTTACGGAATTAATTCTTGAAAATGATAAAACACTTAATGATAAGGTAAAGAATCAACTTAATATTATTGAAGGTGAAACTGATAGATTAACAAGATTAGTTAATAACATACTTGATGTATCAAGAATAGAAAAAGGAACCAAGGAATATCATTTTAGGAAGATTAATGTTAATAGTATTCTACGGAAATTGTTAGCACTGCATGAAAAACATATTCAGGATGAAGGATTTTATTTAGTATGCAAATATGGGGAAATAAATGAATCCATACTTGGTGATGAAGATGCATTAATGCAAGCAATTGAAAACATATTAAATAATTCTATTCGATATTCTGATAAAACCAAATCCATTTATATCCAGACTTTTCGTAAAGATGATCATGCTTGTATCACTATGAAAGATAAAGGTATTGGAATTCAGGAAAATAATTTGAAAAAAATTTTTGATCCTTATTTCAGACATAAAAATGATAAAGAGGGCATAGGCTTAGGTCTTTATATAGTAAAGCATATTATAGATTCTCATGACGGCTTAATAGATATTGATAGTAAAATTGGTGCTGGAACTGCTATTACTTTTAAATTTCCAATAATACAATTAAATAAATGAGGGCAACATGAAAAAAGTATTAGTTATTGAAGATGATAAATCAACAAGAGCAGGAATAATAGAAACATTGCAGATTGAACAGTACATCTGTGATGAAGCTGATGAAGGACAGATAGGCTTTGAGATGGCTCTTAAAGGAAATTACAGTTTGATTCTTTTGGATCTAATGCTTCCTTTAAAAAGCGGGATAGATATATGTAAAGATTTAAGAAATAAAGATATAATGACTCCAATTATAATGCTTACCGGCAAGAAAGAGGAAATTGATAAAATAGTTGGACTTGAGTTGGGTGCTGATGATTATATAACAAAACCGTTTAGCATAAGAGAATTGCTTGCAAGAATAAAAGCAGTTTTGAGACGTTCTGATTTTGATAATGTAAAAAAGAATGAAATTGAATTCGGTGATATCAAAATCAACTTTAAAAAACAGGAGTTGTATAAATCAGAAGAGGAAAAGAAACTCTCTACTACCGAATTTAAAGTTTTACATTATTTAATAGAACACGAGGGCGAGGTTATTTCAAGGAATCAGCTTCTTGACGAAGTATGGGGATATGATGCTTTTCCAACAACTAGAACTGTAGATAATTATATTCTCTCGTTACGCAAAAAAATTGAAGATAATCCTACAGATCCTGTTTATCTTTTAACAGTCCATAAAGCCGGATACAAATTTATAAAGAATTGAAACCTAAAGATTCTAAAATATTGATTTGCTTTAAAAAATAAATCAAATATTTCTACCTTCCTCTTCCGCCCATTCCAAGAACCCCAAATATGCCACGTGCAATTTCTCTGATTAAGGTTCTTCCTACTTGTTTGGATAACTGGCCGTTAAGAATTTTTTCAGTAGTACTTTTTGTTTTCCTTCTGCTCTGAGTTTTGGGTGCCGGATATTTTTACTATATCATATTTTAATGTTTATGTTTTAAAATTAAAAGAGGAAGTACGAAACTTCCTCCATAATAATTTATATCAACCTATTCTTTTAAAATAAAGTATAAACTATACCAATCTGAAGAGCTTCTTTTAACTGTGTTTTTCTTGTCTGACTTATTTCATGAACAAGTGTAACAGCAAGATTTACATTTATATATTTATTCACTTTTGCGGTGATTATGTTATCCCATCTGACATCCCACACATCCAGAGAATTGAATCTTGAAAAAAGCCTCAGGAAAGTGCTGTATTGCATATTTTCCATAAACGGATATTTTGCCGCAGTTACCGATTCTAGACCTGTATCAAATTTGAATTTTTCAATTTCATCTAGCGTTTCTGGATCATCGCTATATCTTGCAGCAAATTGATCGGCAAAGGTCTGCTGAATTGCAATACCTAAACGTGATGAAAAATATTCAGATGGTTCATACAAAAATCCTAATGCTTCAGTAATATAACCGGGATCAAAAAAGTCAACAATTTGTGTGGATGGCTCAGTTGTATAATCATATCCTTTTGTTATTGGTGTCCTGACAGTAACAGCGAAATAGGGATCCACTGCCCAACCAATTTTCCTGGAAAGAATACTTTCAAAATATAGTTCATTATCTGTAGTTCTGTAGTCGTTTTCAATATTTGTTCTACCGAAAGAAGCTTTTAACATATTTTTCCATTTCCAAGGATGACTTAAATATGCAGCTCCAATATTTGTATACGTAACAAATGCCAAGGAGTTTGAACCGCCCTGAGTCCAGTTTTTAAAAGCAACCTGACTGAGATTTAAACCAACAACACCAAATGGATTCCAACCGTCAACAAGTGTAGAATCTTCGGGTTGAGCGAAAAGCGGTAATGTAAACAGTACGATAAACAGAATAATTATTTTTTTCATAAATAATCCTTTTTATTATTGTTTTAGAGTAAATTAAAATAAAACGATAGGTCACATATTAATAGAGAAATTTTTAACTAATAAATTCAAATTGCAACATTAAGTATTTGTTCAACTTTGAAGGGAAATTTGAAGTAATAAAAATTATCATCCTCAGATTTTATTTTTTCTTTTGTCAGATAGTAGTTAGTGAGTGAATCAGGATTTTTAATATCGCTTAAATATTTGAAATATAGATTATCTTCAAAAAAATATTTAAGCAAACGGATTTTTTTATAAGTTCCAAAGTACGCCATATCAATAGCAACTTTTCTTAGCAATCCGTTTTTTTCTATATAAAGATATATTGTTCTCATAATTTTTATCTAATTGTTATACGAATTTAACGTTATAGTACTTAACAAAAAACTTTTAATATATAAACTATATGATGCACAATTTTGAATTTGGTATATTTCAGACGTAAAAAAATCATAAAAAGATGAAAAAACTTCTTATAACATTCATATTGTTAATTCTTTTTTCGCTGCAAACCAACCTAAATGCACAGGTTGAAAATGTGCAAATCTCGCATCCGGTTTATACTTTTCTGAAAGAAATGAAGGTAAAGGGAATTATTGACTACTTCAGAGAAGATGAATCTGTAATATCGAGATTTGAAGTAAAAGATTTACTTATTAAAATATCCGAAAACATTGCTTATCTGAGTTCAACTGAAAAGAAAATTCTCAATAAATATTATATAGAATTTTCTGATATCTACTGGGAAGATAACACTGCATTTTTACTTGATCCGGATAAAAGTTTTTCATCAAATCTATCGGATGCTTCATCAGGTAAAGTAAAATATTTATATGGTTATAAAAGTGATGGTGCAAATGTTTATTTAGAAGGGTTAGGTCATTTTTATCACGGGCATAGATTCAAACCCTTTGTTAATAATGCAAATCTTTTTGATATCGGATTCAGAGTTCGAGGAACTGTTTTTGATAAACTTGGATATAATTTATCCGCAATAAAAGGTGGAGTCAGCGGCAACGATTTATTTGCCGAAACGATTGAACCTCGTCTTCTTACTAACTTCAAATGGATTGAAGCCGGTGAAAATATTGGTAATTATGATTTCACATATGGTTACTTAAAATATCATACATCACCTGTTGAAAATATGAATCTTGCCGTTCAACTCGGCAGGGAAGACATTACACTCGGTTATGGATATGGAAGCAAACTTGTTCTTTCCGGTGATAATCCCGTAATGGATTTTATTAAATTTAATTTTGATTATGGAATTGTTCATTTTACTTCTTTACATGCTTCTACTGTTGGAACTTTCAGTTTTACCCGCACTGAAAGATTTACGAAATATTTTGCGTTTAATAAATTAAAACTTGTCTTTCCAAATCTATTTGATATTGGAATCGGTGAATCAATAATTTATTCAGGCAGAGCGCTGGAACTTGGTTATTTGAGTCCCGTAAATTTTTATAAATTTGTTGAGATGGCAATTCAGGATAGAGACAACGGGAATCTTTATCTTGATGTTCAAACTAAATTTCTGAAAAATGTTGAATTCCAGGGAACATTTTTTCTTGATGAAAATATTTTATCAAATCTTCAGGACCTTGAAATATATACGAACAAAACTGCATATCAGTTAGGTGCATTCTGGTATGAAGCATTTGGAATTCCTGATCTATCATTAATAATTGAGTATACAAGGATAAGACCTTTTACTTATACACATTTTGATGTAAAAAATAATTATTCTGCTTATGGAACAAACCTCGGTCATAGGATCGGTCCTAATGCCGATGAAATTTTTACAAAGATCGCATATAACTTAAATGAAAAAGTTCGTTTATCGTTTGAACATAGTTTCATTCGTCGCGGCGAAAATGAATATGATGATTACGGAAATCTCATAAGAAATGTCGGAAGTGATATATTTCTTTCTCACGGAGAGGTGCCAGAAAGTAATTATGCCTACTTTCTTGATGGGATAAGAGTAAATAACAATTTGTTCAAGTTTGAAGTAAGAGTTGAACCTATTAGAGACATTATTTTTGATATTTCATACAATTATTGCATTTCAAACAATCTTTCAAAAGAACTTAAAGATGATATAAGTTTTGCTATGCTCAGATTTACCATAGAATATTAAATATTCATACTACCAACCATTATCAGACTCTCGATTTCTCTCATTTTTGAAAATGAACCGTAAAAATTCTTTATAATTAGAATCTATATTTATAAATACCAATAATTTCTGCGCGTAAAGGAAACTTTTGACAATCATCAAGAGTTGAGATTTAGGAATGCTTTTTGTTAATAAATGATTAAAATGAACTATTTATCTTAAATCATCAATCATAATTAAAGGATAAAACCTATGAAAAAATATCTACTCGGTTTTCTTTTCCTTGCAATTGCGTGTCAAATTTCCTTCGCTCAAACTGTCAATGTTACAACAAAAGGAGTTTCTCCTGGTGATGTGGTCAGAGACTCTGTTGAGCAATATTTTGACCGTGCTTATAATGGATTAGCAAGTGTCGGAAAAGAAACTAAAGTATATCTGAAAGGTACCTCGAGTGTGACTCTGGATAATCCTACCTGGAAGATTACTCAAAAGCCAACCGGTTCGAGTGCGGCATTTGGCGCGACAAAACTTATTGATACTTCAACGCAATTAATTACTTTTATACCGGATCTTACCGGAACGTATAAAATTTCATTTCAGTCAGGTACTGTAGCAGCTACAATTACTATAAACTCTGCGTTATATCTGGGAGTTGAAGGTGGTTTTGTTTCTTGCATAGTATGTCACGAAAATATAATCCAAGACGGTATGTATTCAAAGTGGTCTAAAACAGGACACGCCGATATGTTAGAGAGAGGATTAAATGGAGTAGCCAGCAGTCATTATGGAGAAAGCTGTATTAGCTGTCATACCACAGGATATGATAAGGATGCGAATAATGATGGATTTGATGATTTTCCATTTGTATTTCCGGCTTTTTTAGGACAAGGCGTATTTGAACAGATGGTTCTTGATTATCCCGATGCAATGAAAAGAGCAAATATACAGTGCGAAAGCTGCCACGGTCCGGGAAGCGAACACTACAGTCAATTAACTGATAGCAAAATTGTCACAACTTTGTCAACTGACAACTGTGCAGTTTGTCACGACGATGGTAATCATCATGTTTTCCCGGTACAATGGAATAATTCAGGTGAGGATGCAACAGAATTTGATGGACGCGGATTTCACGGTGGTCACGCTCTGGGAGCTTTTGTAGCATCCACTAATCGAGACGGATGTACACCATGCCATAATGGTGCTGGATACGTTCAATGGGTCAAAGAAGGAAGACCTGTAGATGCTATCGGATTGCCAGCAAAAACAACAGTACGTCCTGATCCAACAATAATTACATGTGCTACTTGCCATGATCCTCATGATAATACGAATATCTATCAATTAAGATTTGCAGATACTCAGCTCGGAGACGGTACTCCAATCACTTTTGAACAATATGGCACCGGTGCTCAATGTATGGAGTGCCATAGAAGTCGTCGGGACGCTAAAACTTATGCATCTAACATCAACAACCAAAGTTCACACTATGGCGCACACCATGGTCCTCAGGCTGATATGTTGTTAGGAAAAAATGCACCTGACTTCGGTATAGATTTGCCAACTTCACCTCATGCTGTCGATGGTGGTAACTCCTGCGTTGATTGTCATATGGCCGATACCGAGGATAATCTTGTTGGCGGGCACTCTTTCAATATGAATGATGCTGAAGGAAATGATCATGTTGAAGCATGCGCTCCTTGCCACGGTACTATTGGTAATTCATTCACAGCTAAAAAATATTATGTAAATGGTAATGCTGACCTAGACGGTAACGGAACAGCTCAAGGTCTTCAGTTAGAAGTTCATGGTTTGATGGAACAACTCGCTGATTTATTACCAAAAGATAGTAGTGGAACAGTCTTAATTGTCGGCGATTCAACAAATCTTACTCCTGAAATCATGAGAGGAGGTTATGTATATCTTTGGATTGAAGAAGACAGAAGTTTTGGTATTCACAATCCGGCTTTCACTATTGGCTTATTAAAAGCTGCTATTGAAGAGCTTGGCGGTGTTACTTCTATTGATTATCCTGAAAGTGGAATGCCTCAGGAATATCAATTATCACAGAATTATCCTAATCCGTTCAATCCTTCAACTATGATAAAATATTCTGTGCCTTTCGAAAGTAATGTTAAGATGACCGTTTATAATATTAACGGAGAGATGATAAAAGAACTCGTTAATGATGTTAAAGCATCAGGAAACCATGAAGTAAGCTTCGGCACAGCAGGGCTGAGCCTTGCATCTGGTATCTACTTCTATTCAATAAATGCTTCTGCAGTTGATGGTTCTAAATCATTCCAGCAGACAAAGAAGATGGTATTAATTAAATAATACTGGATCAATTGATTATAAAAGCCCTGTCAATTTAGGCAGGGCTTTTCTATTATAAACAAGTGTTTATTTCCAAAAATAAATTTATGATAAAAGTTAAACCAGATATAGAAAATTTTATACGAACACTACGAAACGGCAAATCAGAATTTATTCCTATTGCAGAATTAGGTATTCATCCTATCATCAAAAAGAAATTAATTGGAAAAGAAATTCTGACTCTTGAAGATGATATAGAATTCTGGCACAAAGCAGGATATGACTACATTAAGATTCAACCCAAAGCAGATTTTAATCCTCTTAAAATAGGAGTTTCAAATAAATTAATTTATAACGATGACGGAACAGTTTTTCGAGAATGGGCATCGGAGGGGAAGGGAGTAATATCGAATCAGCAAGATTTTGATAAATACTTTTTTCCCTCAAAAAGTGATTTTGATTATACCAGCTTTGAAAAAATAAAATCAATACTGCCCGAAGGAATGGGTGTTGTCGGACAATATGGCGATATTTTTACAATGACATGGGAAATGATGGGCTTTGCAACTTTTTCCCTCGCCTTATTTGAGAATCCCGGACTAATCGAAAGGCTTAATAATAAGATAGGTGAATTGGTTTTAAGTATGTTTGAATATTTTGTTCAATCAGAAAATGTTGATGCGATCTGGTACAGCGATGATGTTGCTTATACTAACGGTCTACTGGTCTCCCCAGATGTTCTTGGTAAATTTTTTTTCCCCTGGCTAAAAAAGATCGGAGAGTTAGCAATGAAGTATAATAAACCTTTTATATTTCACAGCGATGGTATTTTGTTTGATGTAATGGATAAAATAATTGACTGTAGAGTTGATGCGATTCATCCGATTGAACCGAAAGCAATGGATATTACTGATGTAGAGAATCGTTACGGCAACAAACTCTGTTTGATTGGAAATATTGATGTGGACCTTCTTGCACGGGGAACAGAAGAAGAAATAAGAAAAAATGTTTTGGATAATATTGAAAAGGTCGGATTAAATGGTGGGTATTGTGTCGGTTCAGGCAACTCAATTCCTGAATACGTTAAGTTTGAAAACTATATTACAATGATTGAAGCAGTGAAAGAGTTTAATTCAAAATCTTTTTAAGGAGAGTAAAAAAAATCAATTTTCTACAATATTTTTAATCACTTTTATGTGATCCGGAGTTGTACCGCAGCAGTATTATTTATAAGAAAAGTTTTTTCCTCAAGTCCGTATTGTTTTAATTTTAATTTTTTACCGCCAAAACTAATTGTTCCAATGATATCTGATCCTGCATCAAAATAACTTTTTGCAATAGCGAACACGTCGTTCTAATTTGTTAAATTTCATAACTTGGGACATTCACCTATTTGAAGTCCTTTCTTAAAAAGAAAAGTGCCCCAGGCGCCGTCAGAGACCAAAACTTTTTTAGCTTTTATAAGTTCTAATAATCTTTACATAATTATTTCTTCTTATCACGTTTGTAACAAAAATCAGTAGCACAAAGAGCACATTGATAATCTTCTTTTTCAGAATTAGCACCAATGCCAATTACTGCGCTGATAGATTTTACAGGAAGCATAAGTGCGCTTTCAGTTAGATTTACTCCACAAAAATTATCTTGAAGGAATGAAAATAATTTATGCTGATCGTTCACATTCCAGCCGCAATAACCAGGACTATATCTGTTTGTAACACCAAATTTCTTGTTGCTTGTAATTTTTAATAATTCTGATTCAAGCAGATCAGCGGTTTTTTCAACAAGTTCAGATGCTGCTATGTCAATTATATATCCTTTTAGCATATCACCATCGTCCATAAATTGCTTTGACAGGTTTTCTAATCTGCTTCCAATTGTTGCAACTAAAATTGCTAGAGAATCTGAGTTCTGTAAGTATCTTGAAATAATTTTGTCGCTCTGGATGATTGTATCGTTAATAAAAAATCGATTGCTTTCAAATTTTATTTTATTCTCCGAAAGAATTACAAATCCGCCTTTGGGTTCAGAATATTTTGGAATTAATTCTAAAACGCTATTTATAATTTCTTCAATCGGTTGCGGAATCTTCTTTACTGAATACCCTAATAAGTGCGCCAATTCTTCTTTTGTGATCTTAGTTTTAATTGAGGAAAAATTAAATTCGAAAATTCCGGAAAGAGATTCTAAATCTTTATTCATGAATCAATTTACTTTATTTACAAAATTAGTATTAATGAAATCAAGCATACCTTGTGGATCGGGAAAGAAAGCATCTGCATTGATCTTATCAGCGAATTCAGTAGTTACAGAAGCACCGCCGATTATCACAGAAACATCGTTAAATTCTTCTTTAATTTTTTGTACTATCATTTCCATATTTTGCATTGTAGTTGTAAGAAGCGCGCTCAGTCCTATAATTTTAACGTTATTTTCTTTAATAGATTTTATGAATTGCTCAGTGCCTACATTTACACCAAGATCAATTACCTGCCAACCGCCGCCTTCAAGAACCATTTTAAGGATATTTTTACCGATATCGTGAAGGTCGCCAAATACAGTTCCAAGAACTACTTTTCCTTTAAGTTTAATTTCACCTGATTTAAAGTAAGGTTTCAATAATTCCATCGAGGCGTTCATCGCTTTAGCCGCGATAAGAACTTCAGGAATAAATATTTTTCCGTCACGGAATTTCTCACCAACTCTTTGCATTCCACTTAACAAACCAGTATCTAAAATTTCTTTTGCAGATATACCTTCACTTAATGCTCTTTGTGTAAGTTCGGTTGCCCCTTCTCGTCCTTGCATATTAGCGGGGTGAGGGGATTTAGTGCTTATTTTTCCCCGTTCAATGCAAATGCTAAGTTGATTAAGTATGTCTTTCATAATTCAGTTTTACAAGTTTAATAAATCTTAATAGACAAAAATACTTATATAAAATAAAAAAGCACCATTTAATAAATTCTTTAATTTTATGTAAAATAACTTTAATTATATACATTAAGTCTACAAAATACTTGCCGAATAGCATACATTAAAAATTAGTTATTCAACAAGGAAATACTTTTTTATATAAAAATAATTTGTAACTTTATAGTGTGTCATTTTTAATAAACAGAAGGGAGAAGTTAAAATGCAAAAGTTATTATCCGCACAACAAGTAGCTAAGAAACTTCGCAAATCAAAACAACAGGTTAATAACGACATTCAGGCGGGCAAACTCAAAGCTCAAAAAGTTGGAAACTTTTGGGTAATTTCTCAAACTGATCTGGATAGATTTATTCAGGCAAAAAGAAAAAGATAAACTACTGCTCTATTTATAATTCCTCCTTTTGCCGAAAACTCCTAATAAATGTATTTAATAGGTGTGTCGGAGGCGTCTGTCTTTCTGTTTATAAATTGAATTGAAATTCTTTTCAATTTCTATATCTAATCCTCCGAAAAAACATTCTTCATAAAATTAAATTCTTCATCTGTAAAAGGATTATCCATTCCGCTTAGATTAGATTTAACCTGGGCAAGATTTCTGAAACCCGGAATCACCGCTCCAACTTGTTTATAGTATAGAAGATATTGCAAAGCTGTGCGTGATAATTCCTGATTTGAAGAACCAAACTTTGCTTTTAGTTTCTCAATCTTTGGTTCAATTTGTTTAAGATTTTCAAGCTGAAATCTTTCTGCGTTTGCGCGATGATCTCCGGATTCAAACTTTGGCGGATTACTTGCATTGTATTTCCCAAGTAATATTCCTTGTGCTAATGGTCCAAAGGCAATGAATGATATTTCAAATTTATCTAATAATTTACGAGTAGGGGAGTCATCTTTAAGAAAGCGATCGTCTAATGCACTTGCAAAGCTTTGAATAATGTCAGGTTTTACTTTAGGAATGAGTTTTTCAAAATCTTCGTGACTGTAAGCGGATTGACCTATCAACCTTATCTTGCCTTCATCTTTTAGTTTGTATAATACTTCAATTGCGTTATCAAGATATTTATCATTTTCGCCAAAGTAACCGTGATGAAAATAATAAAGATCAATGTAATCTCTGTTAAGATTAATTAATGATTGTTCACATTGATGACGAATATGTTTTGGTTCGTAAGCATTCTCTGCTGTACCTGGGAACCATCCTATTTTTGTTGCAATTATAAAATTGTTAGTACGTTTTCCAAGAATTCTGGCAAGCATTCTTTCAGCTCTACCGTTTCCGTAAACATCGGCGTTATCAAAGTGATTTACACCTTGATCAATAGCATAATTTATGGCTTCAGCAATTTCCTTTTCATCAACATTTGCCCAACCGTTTGGAATACCGTCTACCCAATTAAGTCCGCCCATTGTCCAGCAGCCGAGGCTGATTTCCGATATTTCTATATTTGTTTTACCAAGTTTTCTGTATTTCATTTTTGATCCTTCATTAAATATTTCAATCAATAAGTTATCTGGTTGATTAGTAATCAAAGAATGACATTATTTACCTTTCACTAAGTCTCATAAAAATTATATAATGTTCACCATAAGGAAGTGGTTTGGTAAATTCATTCTCGCTAAGTCTGGCCAGCGCCCGGCTAATATCTCTTGAATAAAATTGAATATCAACTTTGCCTAAAAATCCATATTTATCTTTTGAAGGACTAATAGAGTATTTCAGAACTATTCTAACAAAATCCTCACCATTCAATAAAGCAATATAAGCTGAATCTGCCTCAGAGGAAGTTTTGAACAGTGCTTCGGCAAGCAATATTTTTTCCGACTCGGAAAAGACAACGCTAACTTTTCTGCGAACTAAAACTTTCATCGGTTTGCCATCAGATAATGCAGGAGAAAATTTCCAATCGAGCAGTGAAATTGCCGTAAGAGAATCCCAAACTACGTCACCGCTTCCTTTTAATAATCTTGCTCTTTTAACTGTACCGTCTTCTCTAATCAACATTTCACAATAAAATTCAAAGCTTTCATAGAATAATGATTCAGGAATAGGGGGGAGTGCCGATTGTTTTAACAACTGTGGCTCGGTTGGATTAGTTTCTTCAGGTTTGAAAATTGAGCAACCTGAAATTATTGTTATATAAATCACTAATAAAAATATTTTCATTCATCACTCCTCAAAAACAGGGCTTACATAGTCTATTCTAACAAAAAGAATAATTACCAGCTATAATTAGCAATTAATTTTCATCAAAGTCAAAAACTTTCGAGTGTTACTTTTAGAAATAATAAATCCCGATACAAAGCACCGTGATATTAAAACCGTTTACAGTTTCTCTTACGTTATTTCTAAGAAAACAAATTAATCATAAATTAACGAAGAAGAATCATCTTCTTAGCTTCAGAATAATTTCCTGCCTGCAATTGATATATATAAGTTCCGCTTGCCAGGTCAACAGCATCAAAATTAACTTCGTAAATGCCAGCCGGTCTTTCTTCATTTACCAATGTCATCACTTCTGTGCCGGTAATATCATAAACCTTTAGTACAGTAAATGATGTCTGTGGAATTGCGTAGCGTATTTTTGTTGAGGGGTTAAACGGATTAGGGTAATTGGAATACAATTCAAATGAAGCTGGATTTGTCCCAATGAATTCTTCATCAATTCCGCTTACATTAAGAATAGCTGATGTTGTTCCCCATTTATATGATGGGCTTTTAAAACCTGCGTTGACGGTATAAGTTCCGGATGAAGGTGCTGTTAATATAAATGGATTGCTCGATGTAGAATTGATAACTGCAACTACATTGCCTCCTCCATCAACAAGTTCACCGGCTACTTTTGAAGTAGTGCCCGAAACTGTTATTCTCACCTGAAAATTATCCAGTACTTCTGCAGAAACAATGCCTGCTTCTAAGACATGACAACTCGAACCGGCACATCCAGGAGCAGATCCATTAAATGACGGTTCTGAATTTGTAAATGAAATAAATATAAGCAATATCGCAACTGCTGAGAGAAATATTGTAACTCGCATATAATCTTCCTTATTTATAAATAATTAACAATTAGCAATAACTGTGCCTTAACATACATAATTATTTTACAAATAATAAAGGGGAAAATGAGTTTATTTTTGAAAAAGTTACAGGAAATTATTTCTTGAAAGTTGTAATATAAACCGTTTAATAGGAGTAAAATTTGTTTAGACTAAGCAGCTTACCTTACGCACATAACTATAATCCAGTCATTCTGGCTCGTTCCGGCAGAACGGAGTTCTGACGAACTTGTCCAGAATCATAAATATATACTCTAAACTCAAAGATTCCGGACTCATTTCATTCGCCGGAATGACCTCTTGCGTAAGGTGAGTATGCAGTTAATTGGTAAATAAAAATCCCTACCGACTTGTCTACTGATAGGAAGGTTTGAATTTATAGGGTCCAATTCTAACGAAAGGATGTAGATTTATACTTTAGACATTATCCTCTGGATCATACTTACTAGTTTTATCTCTTTAAGTTCTAAATATCCTATCCGTTTCCTTTTCATTTTAATAGTGAGCAATTATAATAGTAATGAGTAAAATTTTCATTGAACTATAAAGTGAGAGATAGATATGCGATTAATGCAATTGAGAAAAAAATAATTCCAACGACAAGACTTACTTTGAATATTTTCTTCATCTTGGGGTCATTCATAAGTTTTTTATTTCCGAAGAAGAAAATATTCAATAACGTGGTTATAATAATAACATAAAGGATGATATATATTGCGGCTGGTTTTTCCATCTTTCACTCCGGTAATTATTAATTAAATTACATATAATTTTATCTTCAGTACGAAATTTAAAATATGAACCCAATTGTACAATATCTTAATGATCAGTGGATCAGATTTATGATATTTGGAAAAATAAATAAATCTACATTTCGTTTTGATCATTATTATCGAGAAGTACTTAAATAGCTTATTATAGGAAAACATTTTTAGGAAATTACATATAATAATTAGATCATTTATTTTAATTCTCCTCCGGTCTTTTAATGTTTTCGAATAAAGCGTCTACTTGTTTTATTGATAGTGCTTGAAGTTTATTTCCTTTTCTCAGATTCTATTAAATCAAATAAGTTTTTACTGATCTTTCCACTCAACTATTTGTTATTTCATTAAAATCATTTTCTTTGTTTGAATAATATCTTTTAATTTTAATTGGTAGAAATAAACCCCGCTGCAAAGATTAACTACATTCCAGATTAATTTATGGTCTCCTGCGGCTTTTTCTTCATCAACCAGTGTTTCTATTTCTTTACCAAGCATATCATAGACTTTTATAGTGACTTTGCCTGCATAAGGTAATTGATAACTAATTACAGTATGGGGATTAAATGGATTTGGGTAGTTTTGATATAGAAAGAAATTTTCAGGCATCTCATAGTCTTTCTCGCCAATGTTAACTATAGGATTTTGCGATACAATAAGACCCCACTGATTAAGTATTCCATCATCACCGGATTTATGGTCAGTTATTGTTAATATCCACTCACCAGACATCGAAGTGCTTGAAAAACTTGATAGTGCATTATATGGAATAAAAACTCCTGTGAAAGGAGCAGCAGCGCTATCAAAGTAAATTCCTAAATTATCATTTAAGAAAGTATTATTGAAATCAACACCTCCTTTACCGTCGACTCGATAAATAAGTGTATCAGTTATTCCGCCGTGAGTCAATGTAAATTCAAGATCGCTTACATGATCGTGTATTACACTTCCAATTCTTAAAGTTATATCATAAACTGTCTGTTGTACATTTTTCTTAAGTAAGGGTAAAGTAAGCGTATCTGAAGCTGGTGTTCCATCGCCTATAGGTTTATTAATATTATTTCGTTGATAATAATAATTTGCAGTTCCAAGTTCTCCCATATAATCAATATTTTGAGCGTAGATATTTTCATCGCTGCTATTTCTCAAATCCCACCAAGAAATGATTGCCCCAGCAAGTCCATCGGTTGTTAATACCGGATAACTTTGGACATTCGGGGCGCTACATATTTCCACACCGTTAATTGTCCATTTGAAATTTCCGTTTCTATCAATCCACTGTGCATAAATATCTGCTTCAGAATTGTTTCTTAAGTCCTGCCAGGTAATTACAATTCCTCCAGCCAGATTATTCAAGACGGAAATTTCATTTTGATAACCGGGAGCAAGACAAACATCCACTCCAGTTGTTTCCCATAAAAGATTTCCATCTAAATCTATTTTTTGTGCACCAATATTTGTTTCCATTACTTCAACATCATTTTCCCATACAACATATACACCAGCAGAATTTTCAAAATTTAGAATAGGGTTTAGGCAAGTATTAGATGGAGGAGATAAAAACTTTCCATCTGCAGTCCACTGTACTTCACCGGCAGAATTTATTCTTTGTCCATAGATTGCACTTTCTGAAGTTCTATGATCTTCCCAAACAATTATTGCACCACCATTTCCGTCTGAACAGATTGCAGTTTCAGTTTGATACGACTGCTCAGCACAGATTGGAATTCCATCAGAGTTCCATTGTGTAACTCCATTTTCATTTAATCTCTGGGCATAAATATCCAATGTTCCGGCACCATTTCTTGCATCTTCCCAAACAATAATTGCTCCTCCGTTTGAATCACTGATTAATTTTGGCCAATTTTGACTTTCAACAGCAAGGCAAACAGCAACTCCGTTGGTTGTCCAGAGTAAGTTACCGTCTGCATCCAATTTTTGTGCATAAATATCCGTTTTTCCAGGAACAGTGGGTAAGCGCATCCAGGTTACAATCATTCCACCATTACCATCCGGAATAATTTCGTGGAATGAATCAGTTGCACTACTAACTTCTATTGCTACACCGTCTGCATTCCACAATAAATTTCCGTCAGCATCTACTCGTTGAGCAAAAAGATCGTATCCATAAAAACTACCACCATTTTTTGCCCAGACGATTATAGCTCCGCCATTACCATCACTGATTATTTTTGGTCTGAATTGCCCGTAAGATGCGTTATTAACAATTATTCCATCTGCTATCCACAATGGATCTCCACTAAAATCTATTTGTTGTGCATAAATATCTCCTTCAAAAATTCCTGCATCGTCTCTATAATCCCGCCAAACCATAATTGCACCACCTTGTTCATTACTGCAAATCTCGACTTCTGTTTGTTTATTAAGGGCAGTGCAAATTGCTGTGTTGATAGTTGGATCAGTTGACCATTGTGCTAGAGATATAAAGCTGAAAAAAATCGATAGTGAAAGAATATATAGAATTTTCATTGTTTATCCTTTTATGATTAATTATTAGTCTTTTTTATATCACATAGTCTTTCTGTATTGTATGATCTCATCGCAATAGGATCATTTTCTTTGTTTGAATGAAATCTCCTATTTTCAATTGATAGAAATAAACTCCACTGCTCAAACGTGATGCATCAAAAACAGTTTCGTGTTTACCAGTAGCAAGTTCTTCATTAACAAGTGTTTTAACTTCTCTACCTAAAACATCATATATTTTTAAAGTTACTAAACCGGCTTCCGGCAACTGCCAACTGATTTTAGTACTTGGATTGAAAGGATTGGGATAATTTTGAAAGAGTTCATAAGTGCCTACATAATTTGATTCTTCGGTCTCTATATCAGTGGCACTATCGAAAAATAATTTTATTCCCCATGCTTCTAATGTTCCGGTATTTCCGCTCGCAGCATCATAGATACTTATAGTCCATTCTCCTGAAGGATCGAACCCGGAAAAGACTGAAAGCGGTTTGTAAGGTTTATATCTGCCTGTAAACGGAGCTGTTCCGTTTGTTATTAATAAATTTGCAGCATCTGATAATTCAGTATTATAAAAGTTATCGCCATCTCCACCTGCACGATGTACTAAGGTATCGGATACACCGTTATGTTTAAGAATTATTTCAAGATCGCCCGCAGCAGAATGTAGAACGGTATCAAGGATAACATCAATTCCAATTAGTGATTGAGTTGAATTGGGGGCATTGGGGAACCCAACCCAGATGGAATGTTCTGTTTCCACTAAATCTGGAATAGGAAGATGGATAGAGTGTTCCATAAAAACTCGGGAGGTCGTTGTTCCGCTTGCTGCAAAAGGATCAAAGGCGTACATTATACTATCACGTAAAACTAATATTGTATTTCCACCAACATCATCACCGTAATTCTGTTTTATTCCAATTGGATCTAATCGAACGAGATTATCAAAATAACTATTATAAGCATAATAAATATCGGTCCATTCAGCATCTCTCGTGTGACCTAGCCCTACCCGATCATTTGTAGTGCAAGAAAGAATACTTTCAACTATTGGATAATGTGGCCAATTGGTAGTTTCACAACTATATGCTTCCATTGTATGAGCATCTATATAAAATAAAATTGAATTGTTACCAAGTGTTCCCCCTAACTGATAATTCTTAGTAAAAATATTATTTGTGGTCGCTTCATAAAGACAAGATAAAGTCGAAGTGGTAACTCTTGCTAAGTTTTCACTTATACTAGCGCCAGTATTTACACCTTCAGGAAAACTTTGACTTGCAAAACCATCCACTAATCCCGAGTAGAAGAAAGCATGATTTCCTGGACCACCCGTTGAAAAAGAGCAATAATATGGGTTGCCCTGAAACTGGTCGATTCTCCAGGTAACAAGATGGGTTAGGTTATTGGTTATTCCATTATAAAAATAACCATCTGCAGAATCAGAAATTGCAGAGTTATAAGAACCCATATATAAAAAATTGTCTGCATTAAAGTTTATTGGAGACAGCCATCTTATAGGAGCTAGTTGTGTATTACCACTTTCTACCGAATAAAAATAAAAATTATCATTATCAGAAGCACAGAATACAGTACCACCCATTATAAGCCAGCTTAATCCATTCAATGGCGGCAAGATTGTTATAAAATTTCCTGTAAAACCACTAAAAAGAATAAATTTTACTTGTTGGGTATTCGAATTTAATTGGTGTAATTGTGAAAACTGCCCGCCGTTATAAAAGTTACCTGTGGTGGACCATACGCTAGGATCAAAATCGAAAGATGATTCAGTCCAATTTCCAGTTCTTGTTTCATATCCTAGTAGATGCAGGTGCCGACTAGAAGATGAAATTACTTCGGTATAATTAAAAGCAGCAACTGTCTTTTCAACCATTCTATCTTTGCTGCCACGTGATGCATTTCCATAAAGTATAAACCCATCTACGATTTTTTCAGAAAATTGATTGTTAATGGCTGAATAACCATGCAGTCGATTATACGTACTATTAGTATATTGAGTTACGAACCCATGTGTCATCCCACAATTATTATGATTATAACTGCCCGCATCTACAAGTTGATTGAAAGAATGAGTAACAAGGCTATATACTAAAGCAGTGTTATATGCGGGTGGTGACTGATATAGTAAAGCACCAAGATAATCATCCTCTGTCCAGTATAATCCGACGCCATAATATCCGGCTGGCAGGTTATAACTCATCGATTTCCATACAGCTTCCTCAGAATCGAAGACGTAGATATGTGTATCTGTAACAAAATAGCCAAGATTTTTGCCGCTTCCCCAGCTTCTGTATATTTCATTTTGAGTTGGAGTCAAAGGAGTCCCCTGATAATAGATAACATCCCACTGCGAGCGTATTGCGCTATATCCAACTAATAATTCGTTTGAATATGCAACCACAGTATGACCATTAGCATCAATGTTGTTAAAAGTTTGCTGAACACCTAAATCGACTTCAGTCCACTGAGATGAATTAATGTCGAAGAAATAGATGTACTGAGAATTTTGTGGTACGCATCCAAGACAATCATCGCCGGCATCTGAGTACCAGGTTCCATTAAAAGGTGTTGTGGGTGTATGGCTTATCCAAGCTCCGTGTTGAGCTAGGGTCGATTGAAACAAAACAAGAATGAATGTAATTGAAAATAGTGATAACTTTTTCATAACCCTCTCCTGAATAGATTGAAAATGTTTATCTGTCATAACTGAAAGTAAAAATCAACATAGTATGAGTTTATCGCTGCGCCTTAGTGGGGAGTATGGAGAAATGAAGAGAAAATAAGAATATTTCAACCGGAAGCCCAAAAAGGTCCAGAGGTCAAAAGTTTAAATTATTTGTTTTTAAATTGCAAATCATCTTGTCAAATGTCAAGCAAATTAAGCTTAAAATTTGGCAAGAGTTAATATTCGTTAACAGAGTGAAGTGTCTAAAATTATTTTAGTGAATTAATTGCCTCCTGAAGTGCAAAACGAATTGAAGTATATTTTATTCCAAGTTCTCTTTCAGCTTTGCTTCCATCTGCATTAAAACCTGCTTTCATTACTTTCATTTGATCAATAGCCATTCCCCATAAAGGAGGTTTTTTTATAATATTTGCTAAACCAGTCAAAAGGTATGCGTTTAGTAAAGTAACAGAATTCGGTAAATTAATCATTGGTAACCGAACACCTGATATTTCACTAATCATTTTGTTGACCTCTCCCCACGTGTATCGAGAGTTTCCAACTAAATATTTTTCGCCGATATTGTTTTCTTTTTTCAAAGCATTAACAATCGCTTGTGCTACATCTTTTACGTAAACAAAAGTGAAGATTCCATTTTTGAATACAGTGGCCGGTAATTTGCGATTGATTAAATCAGATATATACCGTCCACTTGCTTTAGTATCTCCAGGGCCCAAAACACAAACAGGATAAATCACAACGAGGGGTAATCCTTTTTTCTCATATAAATCCCAGGCAATTTGATCACCCTCGTATTTAGTCCTGAAGTACTCACTAAACCTGGCCGGACCCGGAGTGCTTGTTTCATTAAATGGCTCATCATCTGGTTTTCCAAAAATTCCGGCAGTACTGATGTGTACTACTTTCTTAACACCGGATTCTAAAGCAGACTCTAAAACATTCTGTGTTCCATCAATGTTTATTTTGCTGTATATCTTTTTATCAGGTTCCCAGAAAGTGTAATGACCGGCTATATTTATTACTGCATCACAATTTTCCATACCCTTTAGCAGGGAATGTTTTTCACTCAAATCACCTTCAATTAATGTCACATTTTCATTATTTAAAAAAGAAGTGTCACTGGTTTTTCTGATCAGTACTTTTAGATGATGATTAGTTTTGGACAGCAACTCTATTGTATGCCTTCCAATGAAACCTGTACCACCGGTAACAAAAATTTTCATTTTAGTTTCCTCTTTTTTTATTTCAGAAACAACATCTTCTTTGTTTTTAGGTACTTCTCTGCTTTGAGCTGATAGAAATATATTCCGCTTGCCAGACTGTAAGCATTTCCGCCGGAGGCGGATCCACCTATGGCGGAAAACTCAACTTCGTAAACTCCTGCAGGTTTATATTCATCAACTATCGTTGAAACTAAATTTCCCAAAACATCATAAACTTTAAGCGAAACATTGCCGCTTACTGGCAACTGATAACCGATCACCGTGCTCGGATTAAATGGATTAGGATAATTCTGGTAAAGTGAAAAACTATTTATTATGGTAGATTCAGAATTAACATTTACGGCACTTGTAGTATCGGTTATATAACTATAATAAACATCTTGTTCACCATTAAATGTAGCTGCCCATGCCAGGTTAGCGCCATTACTATCGGAAACCATATCGAAATAATCACCCATCTTATTCTGCTGGGGCCAGCCAACGTGAGGATCGAAATAATCTGAAAATCTTTCATTTGACGACCAGGTTGCACCTCCGTCTGTCGATTTTGAGTAATATAAAGCTGATAAATAAGTTCCGGGATTATCCCGAGTATCCAGCCATACTACATCAATTCGTCCGTTTGGAGCAACCGACATAGTACCGAACCACTGATATGCGGTAGTACTGGGATCATCATTAATTTTAATCGGCGAACTCCAGTTAACACCTCCATCTGTACTGCGAACAAACATAACATCTAAGGGGTCATGTTGACGTTCAACAGAGCATAATAAATAAACGTTGCCGTTATAAGTACTGTTAGAAGTGTCAGTCGCTATTAACGTTTGTCCGAGTAGGCCACCAGGATTGGGTCCATCGCCATTTGAAATAGAACCATCCAGATCTACAACGGTAGTCATATCCCATGTTACCATTTCGCTTGAGTTCTGTGCACTTGTAGATTTAGCGACTAAAAAATCAGATCCGTTTGATCCACCAATATAAAGTTCACCTTCGGGTCCAACGGCAAGCGTACCCCAAAAAGGACGACCGGGGATTGTAATACAATCTTCAAAACTTCCACCGCCATCAGTCGAACGCGTAAAAAAACCAGGATCACAAACGCTATAAGCATAAGTCCAGAAGGAATAATTATGTCCAGTTCCGGGACCGTTGGTTTTATCTATTGTCATCCATTGTTTGTCTCCTCCATGGGCATCAGTTCCACCATCCCAGGACGATCCTCCGGTACTTGATTTAAATACCTTACAATAAAAGTCCGGGTCATTTGTCAAACTGTTATAATAAAAATTTCCATCAGCATCGGCATCCAATACCGGATCTGAACGAAATACACCGGGTTCAATTACACCGGGAAACGTCCAGGTCTGTCCACCATCCGTTGTAAATCCATACCCGGCCTGACGGAAATTACTTGTAATTGTATTGAACTGCCGCCATCCAATTGCCATTTTATTCGGATCATTTCTATCAACAGCAATTGAAGGTTCATTTGCAGCATCTCCGACTATGTTTAGCCCGCTCTCATCAACATTTACCTGAACAGTAGAAATACTACTCATTGAGTACTTATAAGCCGGTGATCTTCCCTGATTTTTCCTTAAAACCGGGACATAATCATCATCCTTAATTTCATGATGTGCAGTAGGATCAGATGCTTTACCTATTTTTTGTTTTGTTGTTTGAGAAATAATTTGACTTGGCGATATGAGAAAAACAATAATCAAAAAGAGAACTAACTTGATAATATTATAAAAACTTTTCTTTTCAAATATGTGATTCATATTATTTCTCCAAATTTAGATTTCGGAAGTTGTGAAATTTTATTTTACCATAATTTACAAACAATATTATCGTTCTACGTCATAATGGCAATACTATTTATTAGTATTTATTAAAAAGGGATTTCAATGTCTGAATCATTATAATATATATCATTAAAAGCCGCTTAGCTGAAGTATAGGAAAACGGCGCATAAAACTCTGTCCTGAGCCTGTCGAAGGATCAACTGCTCTCAATTAATAAAAATAAACACCACTTGTTAGCTTTGAAGCATTTCTCTCAGAGAGACAAATATCACTAGTTAATAAAAACAAATAGGTATTCAATGTCAAGCATAGTTGCCAAAGCACAAATAAAAAAAGCAACAGAAATGAAATGTGGGATTGAAAGTTGTGTGGGCGCTCAGGGATTCTTCCAAGGGAATGCCTTTGGCAGAACCCCGGACCTCTGACCTAGTCGAAGTCTTATGAACAAAGCTTCAATAAATAATTAGTGTGATTATAAAAAAAATCCTTCATTAAGAAGGATTTAATTTTGTGGGCGCTCAGGGATTCGAACCCCGGACCCTCTGCTTGTAAGGCAGATGCTCTAAACCAACTGAGCTAAGCGCCCAAAATTTTTAAGAACAATTTGTTTAAAATTTTGTGGACAAATATGTGGTTTTTCTAAAATAAAACCAAACATATTTTCAACTCTATGAGCGAGCGACGGGACTCGAACCCCTGCCTTGCCGGTTTACATACCGAAGGTATGCAGGCAGGCGCGACATCCAGCTTGGGAAGCTAACACTCTACCAACTGAGTTACGCCCGCAAAATAAAATTTAAATAACTCAGGAGAAAAGTAATTTAAGAAGGGGAGATAATCAATCGGATTTATATTATTCTATGACAGAAATTACTATTTGATCTTTAGTTACTAATGTTGCAACTGCGTTGAAATTATTTTGACTGATCTTTGGAGAGGAATGAATTATTAAACTGTCCTTGGTGTTCATTACGATTGAGTGGTTTATTGAATAGCTTTTTTCAGAAGCAGGAGGCAATTTCCAATTAGTAAAACCTGATTGAGCTTTTGTTGAGCCTGACTACCTAAATTTTCACATTCATCCATCAACGAAGTCTTGAATGATTCTTTTGCTTTATTATTTGTTAAATATTCGGAGACAGACACACCTGACCCAATTATAATTGAGCAAACCAGAATTACAAGTACTTTTTGAAATCTGAGATTTATATTTGTGAAATTCAAACCTAAATAAGTGAATAAATTTTGTTCATAAATTTATCCAGCTTTTTCTCAAAACTTTTTATCGCTTCTTCAAGAGTTTCAAATGTTTCAAAAAGTTCAATTGTACCGGTGTAGTTTAATAATGAATTAGCAAAAAGCCCCGGTTTAATTAATTTCATTTGTCCGCCGCGACCCCGAAGTTTTTTATAAGTAATTACCATTACACCAATGAAGGTTGAATCCATAAATTCACATTGACTGAGGTCAACAATTATATTTTTATGACCATATAAAATATCTTCATCGAGAATTTGTTTAAATTCTTTTGCTTCTTTTGAAGTTGCCCTTGTCAAATTGACCATCTCAACCAGATAGCCATTAAATACTTTTCTTTCAAAATCTTCCATAGCATTACCCTTATTAATGAAATAGTTTGTTAATTAATGTCCAACAAATATGCCAGTAGAATATAATTGATTTTTAGACTATTCCTAAGAAAAATGTTTCAATTTACAACAAAAACTATAAAATTTTGATAAAATGAATCATTTTATAATGATCAAAAAATATCCCTAGTAAAAAAACCTAATGGTACAGTATATCAATATTTTACTGTATTCAGCTATTGAGTAATTATTTTGAAAATTATTTGAATGCCACATGCATTAATTCTTTCTGCTGTTGTTCTGAAATTCTTGCAGAAACTACAGCAAGACTGGCACTTTAAAGTCTTTAGTTTTCATATAGTTTTTAACAGTCTCAGCTTTAAATAATTAAAACTATTCAATTCTCATTACAGCAGCAACGCTGATGTAATTTTTCTGTCTTTATTTGAAAAGACTATAATAAACTTTTTTTTGAATACTATTAGTTGAATTAATAAATAATTTAAGTTGTCCTTATTTGAATATACTTTCCTAATTGTTAATTTAACAAAGACTAACTAATTATTACCTTCAAACTTATCTATTATCTGATTGTGGACGAAATTAAATAATTGAATTTACAAGTTATAAAATAAGATAATATCTATTAAAATTCATATGGTAAAAAAGAAGAATATTACACTTATTAGAAAAGAATATTTGCTGGATAAATTGAATGAAGAAAGTGTTAATAAAGATCCATTTAAACAATTTAATATTTGGTTTGATCATGCAATCAAGTCTAAGATTGATGAACCAAATGCGATGACTTTAGCTACAGCCGATAAGAACGGTCTTCCATCAGCAAGAATAGTATTACTAAAAGATTTTAATGAAAGAGGATTTACATTTTTTACTAATTATAAAAGTCGAAAAGGGAGAGAACTATTACAAAATCCTCACTCCTACCTGGTATTTTTCTGGAAGGAATTAGAAAGACAGGTTAGAATTGAAGGATTAGTCGAAAAATTAAGCAGGGAAGAGTCCGAAGAATATTTTAAACAACGACCTTTCGAAAGCCGCATTGGATCTATTGCTTCTAAGCAAAGTGAAATTATTCCCGACAGGGAATATCTGGAAGATAAATTTGAAATGTTAAAGAAAGAATATGCTGGCAAGAATCCTTTAATGCCTTTTGATTGGGGAGGATTTTTGGTTATTCCATTTCGATTTGAATTCTGGCAGGGAAGAGAGAACAGATTGCACGACAGAATTGGTTATGAAAAATCCGGCAGTGATTGGAAAATCTATCGTCTTTCCCCTTAAATTTTAAATTTGGATTTAAATACTGGTGCTCCTAAAACTAAGGTCCTCACACTAATTGCTGAAATTATAATTATCCCGCCAATTATGGCGTATATTGTAGGGACCTCACCATAACCAATAAAAACCCAAACAGGATTTAGTATCGGTTCGAACATAGAAATTATTGAAGCTTCGACTGCAAGTATTCTTTTTATTCCGTAAGTGAAAATTGCATAAGCAACAGCAATTTGAAACACACCTAAAAATGAAACCATCCATAAATCGCTGAATGAAATTGTTTCAAGCTCTAGAATGAAAGGGATACAAATTAAAGCCACTATAATGTTACCGTAAAAAATTGCGCTTTGTTGATATTCTTTTTCATTTTTTTTCATTCCAAGAAAGAATGCGGCAAACGCTGCACCTGACAAAAGTGCAACTATATTCCCTTCAAGATGACCCGGTGAAAGTTCCCCGGTAAAAAATAAAATCATCCCGAGAAAGCAAACAGCAATTGTAATGACATTTATTTTTTCCCATTTTGTTTTACTTATTATTGGTTCGAATATTAGAACATAAATCGGGGCAGTTGACTGAAGGAAAATTGCATTAGCCGCAGTTGTAGTTTTTGTTGCTATAACAAATGATGTTAATACTGTCGCATAGAAAACAGCATTTAAAATTGCAAGCTTATTAACCTTTAATACTTTTTTCCCGAATATTATCCCGAAAACAATTGCAGCAATCAAACATCGAAAGAAAGATAACTGCATTGGAGTTAGAGAGATAAGTTTTATTAATAATCCGCCACTGCTCCATAACAATGCGGTTATGAAAACAGCAGACATACCTTTTGAGTGATCGGAAAGATTTTTCATTTAATTACAAGTTATTCCTTGAAAAAATCTTTTATAAAATATCACCTAAAATATATTACTTATTTTTAACAAAAGGTTAAGTAAATTTAGACAGAATAATAATTCAAATATCATCTTGGCATCACAACATAAATTTATAGATCATACCGCTGATATAGCCGTTGAAGTGACAGCAGATTCATTTGAGGAACTGTTGACTGAATCATTATCTGCTTTTAACGAAGTTGTTATTGATTCAGAAAACATTCAGTGCGTTGAAGAACAAGAATTACAGTTGCAGGCATCGGGCAGGGAACAGCTGTTAGTTTCTTTTCTCAATGAAATAAATTTTCTGTTGACCGTAAAAAAATGGATTTCAAAGAGCATTGTAAAAATCTTAATTACATTAGAAAATAGTACTTACAAATTGAATTGTAAAATTAAAGGTTGTTATTTGACAGACGATATCGAATTAAAAGAAGAAATAAAATCGGTTACATATCACCAGATGGAAATAAGAGAAGATAACGGAATGTATTCTACAAGAATTGTGTTTGATATTTAAGCGGGCGCATATTTACATTATGATTGAATGATTTGATGATTGATTGAATGAATGGATTAATCAGTCATTGATTATTAGTTGTTATTTTTTCAATCAGCCAATCATCCAATCAATCATTCAAGCGTTTTACTATAGGAATCTGTGTTATGATAATCAACGACATAGAACTGATAAAAATAAGAGAAAACCTCTGGGAAATTCCTAAAACAGGATCAATGCGAGTTCCTGGAAGAATTTATATTTCTCAGGATATGATTGAAAAATCTCTGAAAGATGATGAAGCACTTAAACAGGTAGTTAATGTTGCACATCTTCCCGGAATTGAAAAATACAGTCTTGCTATGCCTGATATACATTGGGGATACGGATTTCCCATTGGCGGTGTTGCGGCAACAAATCTTGATGAAGGAGTAATTTCTCCCGGCGGTGTTGGCTATGATATTAACTGCGGAGTAAGACTTGCCGTAACTTCATTAGAGTATGAAAACATAAAATCCAAAATAGGAAGCCTTATTTCAAAGCTGTTTGAAAATGTTCCTACAGGTGTGGGTTCAAGCGGAGCAATTAAGAAATTATCAAACAAAGATTTGAAGCATGTCCTGGAAAAAGGTTCCGTTTGGGCTTTGGAAAATGGTTTCGGTAGTTCATCGGATATAGAATTTACTGAAGAAAATGGAACGCTTCGTAATGCAGATTTTAATTCCGTAAGTCAGCGTGCTCTTGAACGCGGAGCTGATCAGGTTGGAACACTTGGTTCCGGTAACCACTTTCTTGAAATAGATGTGGTTGAAGAAATTTATGATGCTCCCGTTGCTGAAGTATTCGGAATGTTTATTGGTCAGGTAGTTGTTTTAATTCACACCGGTTCACGTGGATTAGGTTATCAGGTATGCGATGATTACTTGAAAGTTTTATTAAATGCCAGTTCTCAATACGGCTTTAAACTACCGGATAAACAATTAGCTTGTGCTCCAATCAATTCATGTGAAGGACAAGATTACCTTGCCGCCATGCAATCGGCTGCAAACTTTGCATGGAATAACCGTCAGGTAATAATGCATCTTGCCAAAAAAAGTATTCTTGAGACTTTTAATATGACAGAATCAGAACTTGGTTTCAGATTAGTTTATGATGTTTGCCATAACATTGCAAAAATTGAAAAACATAAAATTGATGATCAGGTAAAAGAAGTTTGTGTTCACAGAAAAGGAGCAACAAGAGCTTTTCCTCCGGGCAGTGGACAAATTCCTTCTAAGTATAAGAAAGTAGGTCAACCGGTTTTAATTCCCGGCGATATGGGAAGATATTCTTATGTTGCAGTCGGAACTGAAAAAGCCATGGAAGAAACTTTCGGAAGCTCATGTCACGGTGCAGGAAGAAATCTTAGCCGAACAAAAGCATTAAAGAGTGCAAAGGGCAGAGATCTTATTAAAGAACTTAAGGATAAGGGAATTATTGTTCAGGCAAAAGGATACAAAACTATTGCCGAAGAAATGCCCAGCGCATATAAAGACGTTGCTGATGTTGTTGATGTGATGCATAATGAAGGGATTACTAAAAAAGTCGCTAAGATCAGACCAGTAGGAGTTATTAAAGGTTAAGAGTAAGCAATTTGATGGAAGATGTATGATGGATAAGTCTACTGTTGTCCTTTGTCACTCATTATGAAATTGTTAAATAAAAAATAAATTATATTTGCAGGACAATTTAACAGTTATACATTTTGATTTTGAATTTAAGTTACAATCCACCTTTTATTATAAAAAAACTGTTCGGTGATTTCTACTGGACAACATCCAACAACAAAATTCTTCTTACTTTTGATGATGGACCAACTGTCGAAGCAACAGATCTTATTCTTAAAACTCTAGATGAATTTAAGATAAAAGCTTTGTTCTTTTGCGTGGGACAGAATGTTGAAAAGAATCCTGAACTAGCTAATGAAATGAATAAGCAAGAACACTCACTCGGAAATCATAATTATCGACATAGACAATTAATAAAACTGTCAAAACAGGAACAGATTAACGAGATTAAAAAATGTAAAGACGTATTAATTAACACGACAGGAATAACACCTAAATATTACCGTCC
The DNA here is from genome assembly GCA_963804005.1 of uncultured Ignavibacteriaceae bacterium. Lineage (GTDB taxonomy): Bacteria > Bacteroidota > Ignavibacteria > Ignavibacteriales > Ignavibacteriaceae > JAGXRK01. The sequence continues at coordinate 233,361 of CAWDOP010000002.1, forward strand.
ACCGTATGGAAAATTTAATCTATCAACAAATAAATTTTTGAAACAGTTTGAATTAAAAAATGTTATGTGGTCTTTGCTTACTTATGATTTTAAAAACGATTTTAATTTGGTTAAATATTCAGTTGATAAGTATCTTAAATCAAATTCTATAATAGTTTTGCACGATAGTATAAAATCAAAAAATATTATTGTTGATTCAATTCACTATGTCGCTGAACAAGCAGCAAAAAAAGGATTATCATTTGGAGAGCCTGCCGAATGTTTGAAATAATTTTCATAATATCGGTTGCCGGATATTTTCTTATGTCTTTTCTTTTCACCATTGGTGTAATGAAAAAATTTCCAAAGATAGCTGATGAGTCAAAGCTTCCGTCAGCAACAGTTATTGTTTCTGCTAGAAACGAAGAAGATAAAATATTAAGAACGCTTCAATCGCTTCATAAACTTGAATATCCGGAAGGTAAACTTGAAATTCTTTTGGTTGATGATCAATCAGAAGATTCAACCGGAAAGATTATTGATAGTTTTATTAAAAATAAATCTCGTTTCAAAAAAATCACAACTGAAAAATATCATTCTAAACTAATAGGAAAGACGAGAGCTTTAACTTATGCTTTAGATAAAGCGAACGGAGAAATAATTTTAACGACCGATGCGGATTGTGAAGTAAAACCAGAATGGGTTAAATCTGTATGTTCTTATTATTTTGATGATGTCGGAATGGTAAGCGGATTTACAACCCAGGAAGCGAAGAATGGTTTCAGCGGTATGCAGGCTATTGATTTTATTTATCTGTTAACTGCTGGTTCAGGCACGGTGAATATTGGCATTCCAATCAGTTGCATCGGAAATAATATGAGCTATCGCAAAAAAGCTTATGAAGAAGTTGGCGGTTATGAAAATCTTCCATTTAGTGTTACTGAAGATTTTATATTACTAAATGCTATAAAAAAACTTAAGAAGTATAAAATACTTTTTCCGTTAGAAGAAAAAGCTTTGATAACTTCTTTACCTTGTAAAACCTGGAAGAGTCTGCTAAGGCAAAAAAAGAGGTGGGGAGTTGGTGGATTGGGAGTACCATTTATCGGCTTCATAATAATGGTGTTTGGTTTTCTAAGTAATCTGTTTGTATTGCTTACTCCTTTCTTTTTCTCACCTGTCTGGTTATATTTATCAGTCTTCAAAATAGCAATTGATTTTTTTGTTTTACTGCCAGTTCACAGGCAATTGAAGATCACTAAAAATCTTAAATACTTCATTCAATATCAGCTTTATTATTTGATTTACGTTATTGCTTTACCATTCATAGTTCTGCCAAACAAAAAAGTAATCTGGAAAGGCAGAGAGTATTAAATGTTATTACTCTGCAATTATTATCTCACTTATAAATGTAATGCTTTTTGTGAGTTCTGCCATTTCGGTGATCACAGTATGTTTAAAGATGCACCTTTTGCTAAACTGGAAGATTTCAAATCTAATGTCAAGCAGTTAGCTGAGATAGGCGTTAAGTTTATTGATCTCACCGGTGGCGAACCTCTTCTACATAAAGAGATCCATCTGATGGCAGAGTATGCAAAAGGTTTTAATATGCAAACCAGCATAACATCAAACGGATTGCTTTATCACAAGTTTGCTGAAAAGCTTGCAGGTATAATTAATCTTCTGCATTTCTCTCTCGATTCACCCGATGAAGAAGAACATAACAGAATTAGAAAAGTTGATTGTTATAAAAGTGTTTTTAAAAGTATAGAGATTGCAAAATCATTAGGTGAATTCCCTGATATTCATTTTACTGTTACAAATGAAACATACAAAAAGCTGCCGGGGATGTATGAAATTGCGCAAAAGCACGATCTCGTGTTATTGGTAAATCCGGTTTTCTCCTACTTTGGAAATCCGGGATTATCGCCGAAAGCAATAGATTATACTGATGAATACTGCGATGGCAAGATGGATATTTACCTGAACAAAGGTTTTATGAAGTTAAGAAGAGATGGAGGAAACGATATTAACCATCCTTCCTGTAAAGCTGTATCAAGAGTTGTGGTGATCTCTCCATACAATGGAATAATTCTTCCATGCTATCATTTTGGAAATGAAAGAATTCCGATTGACAAACCGATAAAAGATATTCGTAACTCAGAAAAATTTAAGTACTTCAAACAGATGGAAGGCAAATTCGATTTCTGTCAGGGTTGCACCGTAAATTGTTATTTCGAACCATCATTTGCTTTTCCTACAAACCTTTATGCGATATCCAGCTTAACTTCAAAATTTAAATACGGTTATAATAAGCTTATAAAACAAAAAATTCGTAAGACAAAAATTTCAAACACTGTGGTAAAATAATGAGTAGACTAATCCTGATATTATTACTGATTACATCGATGTCATTCCCTCAGGAAACTGCTAAATGGTTTCCATCTGAACTTAACATTCAACCTTTCACTGCAAACTTTATAGAACCTAAAACCGGTTTTTTGTTTGGATTAGATGAAAACAAAATCCGTTTGGATATTGGAACTTCTCAAGATATTGTTCACTTAATTGACGATGATTTTACAATATCATGTGGTGTTGATCTTTTTACATACACAAGATTAAGAAGTGCAAATGACTTTAAGTTCCCTGTTGAAACGATTGATTATTTATTCGGAATAAATGCTGGTTATAAAAAAATATTTTGTGATCGTGAAATTGGATTAAGATTCAGATTCAGCCATATCAGCGCCCATTTGGTCGATGGACAATACGATGAACAAGAATCAGAATGGCGGGATGGTAGAAATCCTTTTGTATTCAGTAAAGAATTTGTTGAAATATTTCCTTATTACAGGATTAATAGTTTTAGATTTTATGCCGGATTAACTTATATCTTTCACATAATTCCGGAGAATATTAAAAAAGGTATTTATCAGGTTGGTTTTGATTACTATGCACTGCCAATAGCAACAGATTATTTTACTCCATTTGTTGCTTACGATTTCAAACTAAACGGAATTGAAACTTACATTGGAAATAATATTATTACTGCCGGGCTTAAATTTGGCAAATGGAATGAAAAAGGATTCAGTGTTCATCTTACTTATATATCTGGCAAAAGTATACATGGTGAATATTATGATGTTACTGAGAATTATACAAACATAGGTTTCAATCTGGATTTATAATGTCTGAAGTTAATTACGTTTTTACAACTACTTCGAAAAAATTAAGAAATAAAAAGATTAAAAGTTATTTAATTCATACAGGATTATTCATTATTACTTTTGTCACAACGACTTTAGCAGGAGTTGAGTGGACGACAGGAAGACTCGGTCCTTATGAACTATCAACAATAATTGAAAAAGGATTACCATACTCACTAAGTATAATGCTCATAATTACTTTTCATGAATTTGGTCATTTTTTCGCTGCAAAGTTTCATAAAGTAAGATCTACCTTACCGTTTTATATTCCATTCCCCCCGATTCCGATATTTATAAACTTTGGAACACTTGGTGCAGTTATAAAAACAAAGTCACCGATCTATACGAAGAAGGCAATGTTTGATATTGGTGTCGCAGGTCCAATAGCTGGATTTATGGTTAGTGTTGCCTTACTTATTTATGGATTCTTACACGTTCCGGGGATTGAATATTTACTTAACATTCATCCTGATTATTTTTCTGATGAATATGGTAAATCCGGTCTTCATTTAGTATTCGGAGATTCTATATTATTTTCTTTATTTAAAGAAATCTTTGTAAGCAAAGAAATTTTCTTTCCACCTATGAGTGAGATTTATCATTATCCTTACTTAACTGCAGGATGGTTTGGATTATTTGTTACTTCTATGAATATGATTCCTGTCGGACAGTTAGACGGTGGGCATATCTCATACACAATGTTTGGAGATCGAAAACACTATAACCTTTCCGTTGTTAGTTTTATTGCTTTGTTTGTATTGGGAATTACCGGCATTATTGAAGCAACACTTGAAATGAATATGGGTTTTGGATGGTCCGGTTGGTTATTTTGGGCACTAATTTTATACTTTGTAATTAAATTGAAACATCCGCCTGTAATGGACACAACTCCATTGGATAAAAAAAGGATGATGATTGGTTACATAAGTTTTGTAATTTTTATTTTAAGTTTTTCTCCTGCTCCAATTGTTCTTAATTTTATAGGGTAATAAGATGAACCTTTATTTTTACCTTGCAGCAGTTAGGATGTAATTAAATATTTCAATATGAAAAAAGCAGTTATTTTTATTTTCTTATCTTCACTGATCTTTACTTCCTGTGAAAAAGATTATTCCGGGATTGTCGATTCTTCCATTAATGAATTCCAGGTTATCAGAGTTTCACCTTCAGGTAATGTTTTGTTTAATGCTATCGATTCATTAATTACAATTCAAATTGATTTTACACAAACAAGCACTGTCAGCGAAGTCAGTTGCGATATTTATTCATCAGATAACAACCGATTAAATTCCTCGCGAATTATACTTTATGATAATGGCAATCCTGATTTCGGTGATGATTCGTTAAATGATAATAAGTATGCCAATAAATTTCCTTTGAGTTCAACTTATCCAATTGGGAATTATTCAATCCGTTATTACACAACAATTATTACAGGGGACACTAAACAAATTGCGCAAAGCAATTTTATTTATGATAATGGGCAGGAAAATGTAGCACCTGTTATTTCTAATTTGATGATGGTTGACTCTTCAAGTTTTTCTCCAATTGATTCAATTCAAGTGGATGTTTCATTTATTTTTTCAGTGACTGCAATAGATTCAAATGGTTACAATGATATTTTAAGAGTGTATTTTGAATTGTATAGACCTGATAGTTCAGTCGTAACGGACGCTTCAGGTAATTCAAAGATTCAGATGTTTGATGACGGTAATTTCACAATTTATGGCGACCAAAATGCTGGGGATGGTATCTTTTCATTTAAAAACAAATTTCTTGATTCTCCAACGACTCAAAGAGGGTATTGGAGATTTGAATTTAGAGCTGAAGACCGTGGCGGTCTAGTAAGTAATAAAATAATTAAATATTTGAAGGTTTTATGAGTTTGCGCTTCATTTTCATTTTAATAATTTGCTATTCCTTTACGATTTTTGCCCAGAACCAAATAACCACATACAAGTTATTTAATGAAGTTGATAACCTAAATAAAATTGAAGCGTTAAATCCAACCAGTAATACTATTACAGATATTATTACAATTGGTGATACTGTTTGGATAGGTACAAGCCGTGGCGTAAGTTTATCAACTGACCGTGGTGAAAATTGGACTAACTTTTATGGTAATCCGCAATTCGGAACCGATAATGTTTCGTCAATTGGTTACTCTAACGGAATATTCTGGGCAGCAACTGCTCGGACGGTTGAACAAAATGAACAAAGTTTACCACAGGGAACTGGATTAAAATACACTTCTGATCTTGGAACAACATGGACTTCTGTACCACAACCGCTTGATCAGCAGACTGATACGTTGGTTCAATACGGAATAAATGTTATCCAGGCTTTACCGGTTACTGTAGCAATTCAAAATCTGGCTTATGATATAGCATTCACTCCCGGTACAATTTGGATTGCATCTTTTGCTGGCGGTTTAAGAAAAAGTACTGATATGGGACAAACTTGGCAGCGTGTAGTGCTTCCTCCGGATAAGTTAAATTCTATTTCTCCAACAGATACTTTAGATTTTTGTCTTTCACCTGTTGCGGGAAATTTTTGTTCTGTGGGAAATTTAAATCACCGTGTTTTTTCAGTTATATCTTCTGATGATAATACATTATACGCTGGAACGGCAAACGGAATTAACAAATCCACCGATAATGGGATTAGCTGGATTAAGTTCAATCATCAAAATCAGCAAGAGCCAATAAGCGGAAACTTTATTACAGCACTTGGTTATAGTACAATTGGAAACTCTTTATGGGCATCAACTTGGAAAGCGGAAGCTCCTGAAGAATTTTATGGTGTAAGTTTTTCAACTAATGGAGGTGAAAGCTGGAAAACGACTCTTTATGATGAACGTTCACATAACTTTGGTTTCAAGTTAGGTCAGGTTATGGCAGCGACTGATAATGGGATTTTTAGATCGAGTGATATTGGTAAAACCTGGATTTTACCAGGGTCTATTTATGATACTGAATCATACATTTCTTTGACAGACAAACATATTTTACAGTGCAACTTCTCAAGGACAGGATGTATGGATAGGTTCTGATGATGGTCTTGCTAGATTACGTGAAACCGGTTTCTGGCAGGGAATATGGAAAATATTTATTGCATCATCTGCCTTTAACTTCTGATGATGATACTTATTGTTTCCCAAATCCGTTTTCTCCAAGGCAGGAGCAATTAAAAATTAAATACAGTACAGGTGGAAAAGAGTCTAAAGTTACAATCAGAGTTTATGACTTTGGAATGAACTATGTCTCAACAGTTATTCAAAATGCTCCGCGTAATAAAACCATAGAAGGTACACCAGATTATTGGGATGGCCGAGATGCTAACGGCCACTATGTACCAAACGGCGTTTATTTTTATCGGGTAGAAGTTGAAGGAAAAGATCCTGTTTATGGAAAAATATTAGTGCTTCAATAAGAGGATAAATGAGAATTTTAATATCAATATTTATTTTAATTAGTTCGACAGTTATTAATGCGCAACCTGCATTTAGTGAGATGGCAGTAAAACCCGGCTCATTTAGTCGAATAGGTTTTGGTGCACGTGGAATTGGTATGGGTAATGCAATGAGTGCTGTTATTGAAGGTAATCTTGTCTCTTATTATAATCCTGCAATCACAGTTTTTCAGAAAAATAATTCCTTTCAGACATCATATACGTTTCTTACGTTAGACAGGTCATTAAACTTCTTAAACTTCACAAGAAGATTTGATTTCTATTCATCAAGGGATACATCAATTGTTAATAAAAAGCCTTCATCAACTGCCGGTGTAAGTATTGGAATAATAAATTCCGGTGTTGGGAAAATTGATGGAAGAGATAACAACGGTTTAAAGACAGAAGAACTTTCAACTTCGGAAAATCAATTTTTCTTAAGTGTCGCAAACAAATTTTCCGAAAGATTATCTATTGGTCTTTCTGCTAAAATGTATTATTATAAATTATATAAAGAAATTACTTCAACAGGAATTGGACTTGACATTGGTGCTCTGTACAGAATAAATGATGAATGGAATGTTGCCCTGATGTTAGTAGATATTAACAGTAAATATAAGTGGGACACTGCTCCTGTTTATGATAGAAACGGTATTATAACAGAAGATCAATTTCCATTCTTAAAGAAAATAGGACTTAGTTATTTTAAAAAAGAAAGTGGAATTTTACTTGCTGCCGAATTTGAAAATAGTAATGCCGGCACCAACATTATCAGATTTGGTGCTGAGTTCAATATTTACGATGCATTATTCCTGAGAGCAGGATTGGATCAATTCAATTTAAGTAATCAGGATTGGCCTTCTAAACCATCTGCGGGTTTTTCATATTTCAAACAGTTCGATGGAATTATTGTAGGTGTTAATTACGCTTTTCAATTAGAACAATATTCATCTTCTGACAGGCATATTGTGGGAGTGAATATTAATTTTTAATCGTAACAGTAAAAAAATGTAGTATGAGACAATTTAACAATATGAAAAAAATTCTTTTAATATTTATAATATCAGCGGTTACAATCTTCTCACAATCTGCCGGCAATACTGGATTATCATTTCTGAAATTCGGATTTGGTGCACGTAACATAGCAATGGGCGATGCTGGTACAGTAGCAGCAAATGATATCACTTCATTGTTCTATAATCCTTCTAAACTAGCTTCGTTCGAAAATTCAGAAGTGTTTTTTATGCATAACGAATGGGTACAGGATGTAAGTAGTGAAGTTATAGGAATCAGGTCTTCAGTATTTGGAATTCCGTTTGCGCTTGGTTTTAACGTAACAACTATTAGTGATATTGAAGTGAGAACTCGACCGGGTGAACCCGATACAAAATTCGATGCAAATTATTTTTACGGAAGTCTTTCAACGGGATTTAATCTAAACGAAGATTTAGCCGTTGGAGGAACATTAAAATATTTATACGAGGGAATGCTATCTGATGAAGCAACGGGCTATGCCTTTGATATTGGTGCTGAATATCAACTTCCTTATGAGGGTTTATCCGTATCCACTGCAGTTCGTAATCTCGGATCAATGAATGATCTTAGATTAGAAAACACAAAACTTCCTGCTGAAATAAGATTTGGTCCTGCTTACAATTTTAAAGTCAATAATGTAAAACTTGATATTACGACTGTTGCAGAATATCACAAATATTTTGATACTGATGATAATCATTTAAATATTGGTGCAGAATTTTTTTACGATAATCTCATAGCATTAAGAGGTGGATATCAATCCGGATATGAATCACGTGATTTTACATTTGGTATTGGTTTGAAATGGGGAAATCTGAATTTTGATTATGCATTTCTGCCATTTCAATTAGGATTAGGAAGCGCGAATCTTTTCTCGCTCCAGTTTAAGTTTTAAGGACTATTTTATATCAGATGCAAAAAGTAATCTGTTTTCTTACCGATCATATAAAATACATTCTAATTCTCTATGTCTTAATTCAACTGATTTATATATTTTATTTCCCACTTCCGTATAAAAGCGATTCACTTTACTATTATCAACTTGCATCATCAAGCCTAACTCAAGGCACCATTTATCCGACTAATATTTGTCTTTACGAAGATTATATAATTGCACCATTATTTGTGAATCTTCAAATCATAGTCCTAAATATTTTTAACTCTCCTTATTCTATTGGATTACTGCATATAATATTAAACTTAGTTCAACTGTCTTTATTATATGCAATAACTAAAAAGTACTTCAATAAAGAGAGTGCAGTAATTTTTGTTTTACTTTATATGTTTTACCTTCCAAACATTGGCTTTATTCTTCTGAATATGACAGAAGTATTCTTCGGTGTAATTCTTAGTCTCTCAATATATTTTATGTTGAAGGGTACTAATAGAGATTATTTTTTGTCAGGTATTTTCGCATCAGCCTCGGTTGCAGTTCGTCCGATGGGCTGGGCATTGCTTGCTGCACTTTTTGCATACATACTATTTATCCAACCCAGCAGAAGGTTGAAACAAATTTTATTTTTGAGTGGGGGTGTAGCATTGTTTATTTTAATAATGGGTACAACAACATATTTAAGTTCCGGTCATTTTATATTTACGTCAGTTAATTATGGTACAAACTTTTTGATTGGAGCAAATGATGATGCAACAGGGGCATATAACGACAGAGTTTTTCATGAAGGTAAAGCAGGATTCATTGAAAATCCTGAATCTAAAACGTACATCGAAAAACAGCAGTACTGGTTTAATAAAGCTGTTAATTGGATAGAAGAAAATCCGGGAAGATGGATAAAAATATTTCCGCTCAAACTGATTCATATTTTTGTATGGGATGATTATGCTATTTCACCTCTTTTGCACATGCAGGAGTGGAATCTTTACATCATCATGAAGCATTTAGTTATAAGCCAGGATTATGATAAAGTAATGAAAGATGTTCCACTAATAAAGAAGCTCGGATATATTTCTTTTCAAATTCTTCATCATATCTACTATTTTTTAATCGTTATTATTTTTATTCTTTATATTATAAAAAATTTCAAAATATTGAAATCAGAAAAATCATTCATATTATTTTTATTAGTGATAGGATTTGCAGTTATTATTCCGTTATTTTCATTCGGTGATCCGAGATTTAAATATCCGTACATCTTATTGATGATGATTTTAATCAGTCCTTTTCTTAGTAAACATTTTTACAAAACCAGATACAATTAAAAAGAAGAATTCTCATGCTTGAATACTATAAATATGATGGAAAAAATTTATCTCCCGATGAATGGGATAACTTTGTTGATCAGTCAGATAACGGAACACTGTTTAACAAAAGACAATTCTTAGATTATCATCCCAAAAACAAATTTAACGATGTTTCATTTTTTGTAAAAAAAAATGGAAAGCTTTTATCAGTTTTCACCGCAGCATTAATCGAAAGAAATGGTAAGAAAATTCTTGCCTCGCATCCAGGTGCTTCTTACGGAAGTTTTGTCTATCAATCCGATCTGAATTTTAAAGAAGCGCACGACCTTGTTGAATATTTAATCGAATACAGTAAAACCAAAAAAGCTGACACAATTCAGTTAACACTAGCTCCGATCATATATCAGACAAAGTATTCTAATTATTTTGACTTTGCACTTGTACGAAATGGTTTCACTTATCTAAAAAGGGAAGTATCAAGTATAGTTCAACTTGATTTTAATCCTGATGATCTGCTTAATACTTACCGTGCAGAAGCAAGAACAGCAACGAAGAAAGCTTTGAAAAAAGGTGTTGAAATTGTCGAGACTGAAAGGTTCGATGAATACTATGAAATCTTAAAAAAGAATTTAAAACTCAGGCATGGAGTAAATCCTGCTCATACTCTTGATGAATTAAAGAAACTTAAAAAAATGTTTCCTTCAAAGATTAGATTGTGGGGCGCATTTCTTAAAGATGAATTGATAGCGGGTGTGTGTAATTTCTCTGTCAATAAAAATGTTGTTTTGGCTTTTTATATCAGCCACGATGAAGCTTACCAGGAATATCGTCCGGTTAATTTATTGTTTTACGAAATAATGAAAAGATATCAGACAGAAGGCTATAAATTTCTTGATTTCGGAATTTTCACTGTTGCAATGGAACCTAATTGGGGATTGGGAAGATTTAAAGAGAATTTCGGTGCGCGTGGAATTTTCAGAGATACATTCGTTAAAGATATCTGATGTTGAAGATTCTTCACATTGCACCGCTTAATTTTGCTGGAGTGCCTTACGACTTCTATCAGATGCATAATGCAGTTGGGGATCATTCCAGGATAATAACCCTGCATAAAAACGATAAAGATTTTCCTGAAGATATTTGTCTAAACTTACCTCTTCCAAAATCAGATATTGCAAAAAGATGGCGCAAAAAAAAAATAGATTTAGTTGAATCACAATTCGCTGATTCACTTCATTACTTCGAACCGAAAAACACTTTTGAGAAATATTATTTTCTCCTCAATGATCTTCTACGAAAAAGAATTGTTAATGAGACTATCGAAAAATATAATCTGAATGATTTTGATATTATTCATTACGATGGTGGATTGGATTTTTACCGAAACTCAAAGCAGGCAATTAAATGGAAGAAGGAGGGAAAGAAAATTGTCTGTGCTTACTATGGAAGTGATCTTCGTTCACGCGGATTAATAAAAAAGATGAACGAAATATCTGATCTTAATATAACTTCCGAATATGATCATCTTGTCCTGAAACCCGATCTTAATTATTTATTTTATCCATATGATCCTTCTGAATTGCCGAAAAGAAAAATAATTGATGATGGAAAAGTCAGAATTGTTCATTCACCAACAAACAGAAAATTTAAAGGAACCGATTTAATAATTTCTGTGATTAATAAAATCAAAAAAGAGAAGAAGATAGAATTTCTTTTATTAGAAAATCTTCCAAGACAGGAAGTGCTAGAACTTAAATCAACTTGTGATATATGTATTGATCAGGTTGGCGGTACTATGGGCGGAACTGGCTACGGTAAAGCTGGACTTGAAACACTCGCAATGTCAATCCCTACTGTTACAAATATGACTGATGACTATGCAGCCTGGCTTCCTGAAAATCCGTTTGTAGTTGCAAACGATGCCGATCAGCTTTATAAAAAACTTAATGAACTAATTGAAAGTAATGATTTAAGAAATGAATTTGGTAAAAAAGGAAAGGTCTGGGTTGAAAAGTATCATGGATTTAAATCTGTTGATATGAGATTGAAAGAATTGTATAATAGCTGTAATTTAATATGAGCTGGATACTTGGTCTTACCTCAGAATCAGTTTTGTTAGATAAGGCTTCATTTCAAGTTAAAGATTTCCTTCCTGCAAATCATAAATTCGTAAAAACGAGCAGACATTTAATTTATTTTGATGACAAAGTAAATTTAGTTTTTTCAGATTCTGATAAATTCATTGTGCGGGGGCTCGGTTTACAATTAAAAGGTGATAAATATCATATGATGAATCAAAGTGATTGGAATTTATTCATCAAAAATCCAACCGAGAATAAAATATCTGGGCAGTATTTAATAATAAGATGGAATGAAAAAGAGATTTTCTTTTCGAATGATTTTTTTGGATTAAATACTATATACTTTTATAAAAAGCAAAATGTTATTTACTATTCTACACGTTTAGATTACTTATGCCGAATTATTGAATCTCCAAAAATAAATTTTAATGCTTTTGCAGGTCGCTGGCTTTTATTTAATCAACTTTCCGATGAGGCGATTATTGAAGATGTTATTAAGCTTCCTCCTAACTCAGAAATCAAACTCTCAGAAAATAGAATCACTAAGAAGACTAATAATGTTTTAGAAAAGTCAGATAGTAATTTCAATTATTTTAAAACACTTGATAAACATTGTGAAGTTGTTCTACCTGATAGTTATAAGATCTCTTTGGGTTTATCAGGAGGATTAGACTCCAGGGTTCTTCTTGATCGTTATTTAAATTTGAATAAAGATTTTGAAATTCATTCTTTTGGCGATGAAAATGACAAAGATGTATTTATTGCTCATCAAATTGCAAACAATATTAAAAAAGAACACCATGTTTTTAATGCAAGTATAAACTCAGATATTATTTTAAAGGAATTATCTGAGTATTTAGCTCTAAATGAACTTGTTGATACTGTTTCTACGTACGTTTTGACATCAGGCATTAAACAAGAATATTTTAATAATAAATTATTAGTCGATGGTGCAGGAGGAGAACTGTTTAGGAGACAGTTTTTAAATCGATTAGTATTAAAAGGAAAAAAGGAACTGAAGAATAGAAATCCTTTAGGAATTTTCAGATACATAAATTTATTCCGAGCTGATATTTTTGCTAATGAAATTAAATCGAAAATGTATAAGGCAAGTATTGAACAAATTTCGAACCAGCTTTTAAGATTACCGGATATTGAATTAGTAGGTCTTGAAAACTATGTTGATTATTTTGCGGCATTAACAAGGTTTCCTAATTATTATGGACCCGAACAAAATCGTCTGAATTCAATCCTACCGAACTATATGCCATTTGTAAATTACGAACTCTTCAAATATTTGAATGCTATACCTTTAGAGGAAAGACGAAATAATAAAATGTTTTATAATTTGTTACGATCAACAGGTAATAACCTTGCTAATTATAATTTGGTCAAAAATGGTGCAACTTATCCATTTGGATTAGGTACTAAATCTGTATTTCTTTACGTGAAGGTAAAACAAAAATTACTTACAAGCCAAAACAATATTCTTAAAGAAACATTTTACAAAAATCATAAGCAAGTGATTATTGATGTTCTAAAAAGTGATGAAGTAGGAACAATTAAATTATATAATCTAGAGAACGTTAATAATATAGTAAACAAATTCTACTCAGGCGATTTGAATTATCTCAATCAGATTGACTGGCTCTTTTCTTTCGAAATATTCCGAAAGTCCTTATGTCTTAACCTCTGAGTAATCAGCTCATTCTTTCTAAAAAAATGGATTCAACTATTTTCCAATTATAATTCTTCTCAAATAATTCTCTTGCTACTACTGAATGTCTTTTAAATAAACTTTCGTCACTTAACTACTCTCCAAGGATTTCCACAGAGGGCTTATCAATTAGTATAATTTTGATTTATTTCTCACACCGATTATTAGCTCATCGGTAAGATTTGTTGCATAAATGTTTAAGAGAAAATATTTCAGGTATTTAATATTCTTATAAAATCTGAATAATTTGTAAAAATCATATAGTGAGGATAAAATTAAGTTATATCCGAGATGACCCTTACATTTATTTTAACTGAGTGGCGATATTTGTGAGCAACTATTATGGTTAGAGGTTCACAGCAAATTATAGTATCATGACTGAAATCGCGTATCAAAGTAAAAAAGTGATTTAACTGCTCTCTTTTGCTTATTTCTCTCCCATCGAAGGAATGTATTAGTATCCCATTATAATTAGTTAATAAATCTCCAATTGAAGCAAATATCTTTGTTTCATAATATTATGTTCGTTTAGTGTGACTGCAAATCGCCAGAATATCCTGTCATCAAAAGGTGAATGACCGGATGTTGCTATAGCTATCTTCTTCCTGGGGCTGTTCAATTACTTAACTCAATATTTTGTAAATTTATTACAGTATTTTAATATCTATTATCAACATATGAAAAATAAAAATAAAATCTCGGTAACAATAATAACCGGAAATGAGGAAGATAACATTCGCGAATGCCTGGAAAGTGTAAAATGGGCAGACGAAATAATCGTTGTGGATTCAGAAAGTTCCGACAAAACGGTTGAAATTGCAAAAGAATACACAGATAAGGTATTCATACACAAATGGGAAGGATATGCCTCACAGAAAAACTATGCACTGAATTTGGCAACAAATGATTGGATTCTGAGCATTGACGCGGACGAAAGAGTAACTCCCGGTTTAGCGGAAGAAATGCTGAATAGTTCACTAGATGAACATAACGGTTATAAAATTCGTCGTGAAAATTATTTTATAGGAAAAAAGATTACCGGTTGCGGATGGGGGAATGATTATCAGGTTAGATTATTTAAGAAAAATAAAACTCGCCTCTCAGACAGACTTGTTCATGAAGGTTTTATTGTTGTTGGTTCTGTAGCTAAGCTGCAAAATTCATTGATTCATTATTCATATCGTAATCTTAAGGATGGATTCAGTAAGATAAATGAATATTCAACTCTCGAAGCGAATGAAAAGGTCACAAGAAAAAATGTGACAGGTTTCAGAGTAGTATTTTTTCCAGTTTGGGCATTTCTGCAGCATTATTTTGTCAGGAAAGGGTATAAAGATGGGAAACACGGCTTAATGGTCTCTCTTATGCATGCTATGACAAAACTTCAGGTTTACATGAAGATCTGGGAAATTAAAAAGTGAATAAGACCCTTCTTCTTGCTCCCAATTCATTTAAGGAATGCGCCGATTCAACAAGAATATCAGAAATTCTAAGTTTTGAATTGAAATCCTTAAGTCATTGGAATATAATTGAAACACCACTTTCTGATGGTGGAGATGGTTTTCTTTCTGTTTGTGAAAGATTATTTCAGGGAAGAAGGATCAATTATTCTGTCTCCAATATCTATGATAAAAGCTTAATTCAAGCTTCTATAGTTTATGATGAAAATTCAGAAACGGCTTATATAGAATCTGCAGAGATAGTTGGATTAAAAAAAGTACCCAGAGAATTCAGGAATCCTCTGGAACTTAATACCAAAACTTTAGGTGAATTGATTAGAAAAATTTCAATTGATGTACTTGATCATAAATTAAACATAGAGAAAGTAATAATTGGAATAGGTGGAACAGCAACTGTCGATTTTGGATTGGGTGTTGCGTCCATTTTTGGTCTTAAATTATTTGATGAGAATAAAAATTTAGTCGATATAAAACCAGGTAATTATTATAAAGTAAAATATTTAGAAATCCCCGATATTCGACTTCCATTTACATTACAAGTTATTTCAGATGTGGATACTCCTCTTTTTGGAGAAAATAATTCGATACAGATGTATTCAGCCCAAAAAGGTGCTAATCAAAAAGATATTCAGTTGCTAGTTAATGGTTTTGATAATATTTATAAATACTTAATAAACAATAAGTTAATAGATTTTTCTAAACCAATAAATGGTGCTGGTGGAGGATTAGCTGCAGGATTAAATATCTTTTTTGGGGCTGAGATTATCTCTTCAACTGAATTCATAAATAGTCAAATTTTAAATGATATTGATCAAAATCAGATTGATGCCGTAATAACCGGTGAGGGAGCATTTGATGAACAAAGTCTGGAAAATAAGGGAGCACACATTATAATTCAAAAATTTAAGGAATTGAAAATTCCAATCTTCCTTATCTGCGGAACCATTGATGAGTCTGTAATTCATAGATTACCTTCGAATGTTCATTTGATAGAATTAAGAAAATATTTTACTTCAGTCGAGGAATCAATTAAAAATTATGTCGTTGGACTGAAAAAAGCTGCTGCTGAGATAATTAATCACCTCAAAAACTAACTTTTATAGCTTCGTCAAATTTTATTAAATTGCATTGAAATTGTTATTATGTTCCACAATATCATTTTGGAAAATTTAAATGACAGAATATCTTGATCTAGTTAGATTAGTTATGAATGAAGGTGTTCGAAAATCAACGAGGACAGGAGTTGACACAATTTCATATTTCGGCGCTTTTTATAAGGTTGATCTCTCACAGGGTTTTCCTCTTCTTACAACAAAAAAAATGGAATGGAAATCTCTTCTTAACGAAGTACTCTGGTATTTATCAGGTGAAAATCATATTAGAAATTTGAGAGAGCACACTAAAATTTGGGATTCCTGGGCAGATAAAGATGGACGTTTACAGACTGCGTATGGGCGATTTTGGAGAAGATATCCTGCTCCAGAAAGTAATGCCGTTTTGGATGGCGAAGTGTATGTTAACGAGAATAATCCTTTTGTAACGAAAGAAAAAAATGGAGCTTTAACATTCGACCAAATTGGCTGGGTGATAAATGAGATAAAAACAAATCCCAATTCCAGAAGACTAGTAATTTCTGCCTGGCATCCGGCTAATGCTGTTGTAAGCAAATTGCCTCCTTGCCATTATACGTTTGCATTTAATGTTAGTAATGGAAAATTAAACTGTCATCTAACCCAGCGCTCAGGAGATATTGCACTTGGTATTCCTTTCAATTTGGCAGCTTATTCAATTCTTATACAGATTATTGCGCATGAAACAAATTTACAATTGGGATTCTTTGCACATACTATTATTGATGCACATATTTATGTTGCCGAAAAAGGAAGAGAAATGGAAAAATTCGATCATCTTGAAGGATTAAAACTTCAGCTTAAAAGAAAACCTCTTCCACTACCGAAATTAGTGATTGCGAAAAAACCTATAAACGAACTTAAGTTTGAAGATTTTGAATTGATTGGATATCAACATCACGAAAAAATCAGATTCGGAGTTGCCGTTTGAAAATTTCCATTATTGTTGCAGTAGCAAAAAATGAAGTGATTGGGAAAGCGAACGGAGAAATGCCGTGGCACATAAAAGAAGAATTTCAGCATTTTAAAAAAACTACTTTCGGTCATCCTGTAATAATGGGAAGAAAAACTTTTGAAACTCTTGGAAAGCCTCTCAAGGGAAGACAGAACATTATTGTTTCAAGAAATGTATCTTACTCTATAAGTTTTTCTAATGTACTGATTTTTAACAGCCTAGATAATGCAATTGAATATTGCAGAGAAAAAAGTGAGAAACAAATTTTTATAATTGGCGGCGGCGATATTTATCGTCAGGCAATTTCCTTTGCAGATGAAATGATAATTTCAAGAATGAAATTTGAAGCGGAAGGCGAAGTAAAATTTCCTGAGTTCAATAAAAATATTTGGAAAGTTGTTTCAACAGAAGACCACGAACAATTTGAAGTATTCCGATACGAAAGAATTAAGTAATGTCATTAAGTAAAATCAAAATATTGCCTGAAAATCTTGCAAACAAAATTGCTGCCGGTGAAGTAGTACAAAGACCTGAATCGGTTGTTAAAGAACTTCTTGAAAATGCAATTGATAGCGACGCTAAGAACATAGAAGTAATTATCAAACAAGCAGGTAAAGCTCTTATCCAGGTTTGCGATGATGGTTCCGGAATGAGTGAAGATGATGTAAAGCTTTGCATTCAAAAACATGCAACAAGTAAAATATCTGATTATGCGGATCTTGAAGCTTTAAAAACACTTGGTTTCCGAGGTGAAGCACTTAGTTCAATTGCTGCAGTGAGTCAATTTGAAATTAAAACTGAAACTCGTGATGAAGAAATCGGCACCTTATTAAAAATTGAAGGTGAGAATCAAATTACTATTGAAAGAACTTCTGCATCAAAAGGAACTTGTGTCTCGGTTAAAAATCTTTTCTACAATACTCCTGCCAGAAGAAAATTTTTAAAAACAGATGGTACGGAATTAAAACATATTATTGATACATTCAATAAAAGCGCATTGAGTCATCCTGAGATTTCTTTCAAGTATTATAACAATGATAGTCTTGTATTTGATTATCCTTCAGCTGCTACTGAAGAAAGATTAAAACAAGTATTTGCTGATAACATTTTAGAAGGTGTAATTCCCGTTAACGAGGAAACGGAATATATCTCTTTAAATGGTTACATCGGTAAACCAGCAATGATGACGAAGAGCAAAGGTGATCAATATCTTTTTCTGAATAAAAGATTTGTCATAAGTAAACAGATAAATCACGCTGTGTTCAAAGCTTACGAAAACATTCTTGAAAAAGGTGATTATCCTTTCTTTGTTTTATTCCTCACAATTGATCCTTCAAAAATTGATGTAAATATTCATCCATCCAAGCTTGAAGTTAAATTTGATGATGAAAGAGATGTTTATCATTTTGTAATGGCAGTTATCAAAAAGAGTCTTGGAATGTTTGATCTTGTCCCAACTATGGCATTCGAAGAAAGTGATGAAAAAGAAAAATTGAGATTCGATCCATTCAACAAGACTTCTCAAAGTGATTTTTCGGATCGTCCAACCACATCAGGAAAGCAAACAAGAGTCCCGGTAACTGATAAAGAAATTGATTTAGTTTTTGGTTCATTAACTTCAGATATTCAACGAAAAGAAAAATTATTACCAACTGATTCATTTCTTGAAGATGAAGAAAAACAAATTTTTTCAGGAAATAAAACTTTTGAAAGTAGGGTAAAAGGTCCTGAAGAAACAACTTTTATTATACAACTTCATAATAAATATATAATTTCTCAGATAAAATCAGGCTTGATGATTATAGATCAGCATGTTGCTCACGAACGAATATTATATGAAAAAGTATTAAACCGGCTTGAAGCGAATATGCCTTTTTCACAGCATTTACTTTTTCCTTTAACGATTCAGTTTGATCCGGGAAGTTATGAAATACTTAAAGAATTAAATTCGCTGTTAAATAGATTAGGTTTTCAATTAAAGTTCTTCAGTAAAAACACATTAATTGTTGAGGGCGTTCCTGAGGATATTAAAAACGGATCTGAAGAAAGAATTCTCAGAGAATTTATTGAAGAATATTCGATCAATCAAAGAGAGAAGAAATTAGAGCAGAGAGATAATATTGCTAAATCATATTCTTGCAAAGCAGCTATTAAAGCAGGTGATAAGCTTTCGGAAAAGGAAATGCATTTACTAATTGATCAGCTTTTTGCTACAAGTATGCCTTATGTGTGTCCGCATGGCAGACCTATTATGATTAAAATTTCTTTGGAAGAGTTTGATAGAAGGTTTGGAAGAACCTAACTTTATTTATAAAATTAATAACTTGGTTAAATACTAATAAACGAAGGATTATTTATGATCAATCAGGATTATAACGATAAAAGACATGCTTATGACGAAAAAGCCAAGTCTGCTAAAACAACAGGAATGAAGTTCACAACAGTAAGCGGTGAACCCATAAATGTTTTTTACGGTCCTGATGATATTGAAAATATCAATTATTTAAATGAAATCGGATTCCCAGGTGAATATCCTTACACAAGAGGAATTCACGTTAATGGATATAAAGGCAAAATATGGACAATGCGTCAGTTTGCCGGATTCGGCACTCCTGAAGATACAAATCAACGATTTCATTACTTATTAAATCATGGTCAAACTGGATTGTCAGTAGCATTCGATCTTCCAACATTAATGGGTTGGGATGCTGATTCTCCAGTAAGCGACGGTGAAGTTGGAATCTGCGGTGTTGCAATTTCTTCACTTAAAGATATGGAAGTACTTTTCGATAAAATTCCTCTTGATAAAGTTTCTACTTCAATGACTATCAATTCTCCTGCTGCAATGGTTTTTGCTTTCTATCTTGCTGTTGCACAAAAACAGGGAGTTGATTTTAAGTTGTTAAGAGGAACTCTTCAAAATGATATTCTTAAAGAATACATCGCACAAAAAGAATATATCTATCCTCCGCATCCTTCAATGCGAATTATAGTAGATATGATTGAATATTGTAAAAATGAAGTTCCACAATGGAATCCTGTTTCCGTAAGCGGTTATCATATTCGCGAAGCAGGTTCAACTGCAGTGCAGGAACTTGCTTTTACTTTAGCGGACGGATTTGCATACATCGAAGCTTGTATCGAAAGAGGAATGGATGTTGATGAATTTGCTCCAAGAATATCATTCTTCTTTAATTCTCATTTAGATTTCTTTGAAGAAATCGCAAAGTATAGAGCAGCAAGAAAAATCTATGCAAAAAGAATGAAAGAAAAATACGGTGCAAAAAATCCTAGAAGCTGGTGGTTGAGATTTCATACTCAAACAGCTGGATGCTCATTGACTGCTCAACAGCCCGAAAATAATATTGTAAGAACTGCCTTCCAGGCGCTTGCAGGAGTGTTGGGAGGGACACAATCACTTCATACAAACTCGATGGATGAAACTCTTGCTCTGCCTAGTGAGAAAGCTGTAAAGATTGCATTAAGAACTCAGCAGCTTATAGCTTTTGAAACCGGAGTGATAAATACTGTTGATCCATTAGGTGGAAGTTATTTTGTTGAAGCTCTTACAGATAAAATGGAAAAGGAAGCAAACGAAATATTTGATCGAATTGATGCATTGGGAGGAGTTATAAACGCAATTGAAACAGGATATTTCCAGAAAGAAATTGCAGATGCTGCGTATCGTTATCAGAAAGAAGTTGAAAGAAAAGAAAAATTTATAGTTGGTGTGAATGAATTTGTTGAAGAGAGTGAAAAGATTGATATTCCAATTCTTACTGTTTCACCTGAAGTTCAGAAACAGCAATTGAAAAGATTAGCTGAAGTAAAACAAAGTCGAAATCAAAATGCTGTGAATGAATCATTAAAAGAAATTCATGATGCGGCGGTTAATGGAAATAACATAATGCCTGTATTGCTTAAAGCAGCACAAAATTATGTTACTCTTGGAGAAATGATTGGTGAACTGAAAGAAGTGTTCGGCACTTATGAAGAAGTTGCGGTGTTCTGATTATGAAAACATATTATAAACTTTTCCGCATTTCGCAGTGGATAAAAAACTTCTTCGTTTTTGTACCACTGTTGTTTTCTTTGCATCTCTTCCAGGGGGATTATTTTATAACAACTTTTCGCGTATTTATTACTTTCTGTCTGGCTTCAAGTTTTGTCTACATAATTAACGATATTATTGACATAGAAGCGGACCTTGCTCATCCTGAAAAAAAGAACAGACCTCTAGCCTCAGGGAAAGTATCTGTAAAACTTGCTTTGATTATAGCGTCTTTGTTAATTGTGCCGATTGTTCTTCTGATGTTCACTTTCAATGCAACTTTTAATATTGCTGTGATTGGTTTTCTAACATTGAATATGTTTTATTCATTTTCATTTAAGCATATCGTTATTTTAGATGTATTCAGCATAGCGGCAGGATTTTCGCTGAGAGTTCTTGGCGGTGCCTTTGCAATAGATGTTGAAATTTCCAGCTGGCTTATTTTAACTACAATGTTTATATCTTTATTTCTTGGAGTTATGAAACGTCACTCTGAACTTTCTGTTGCTGCTGAAAATGATAATTCACATACAAGAAAAGTTTTACAACATTATACATTAGATTTTGCAAATCAGATGGCAACGGTGGCTGCGGCTGGTGTTATTATTTGTTATGCATTGTATACTGTTGCTGCTAGAACGGTTTCAGTATTTGGTACAGAAAATCTTATTTATACAACTCCGTTTGTTGTTTTTGGTATTTTCAGATATATGTATCTTGTTTATAAGTTTGATAGAGGAGAAAATACAACCTTAATAATGCTTTCGGATATTCCAATGATATTGACGGTTATTTCTTATGTAGTTGTTACAGTTTCAATTATCTATAAAATGTTGTAATCATTTTGAAAATATTTTTATTTATTCTGCCGTTTTTAATTTTATCTTCAATTAGCTGTTCAGGCTCGAAAGAAGTAAATAATGTGGATGTTGAAGTTAAAATTCTTGAAGTAAATGCCTGGTTGAATTTGATGCCAGGATTTAGTCCAGGTTCATTTCATTTAAGCGGAGAGTTTGCCGTCTATTCTGATACAAATAGTGAGATTAAAGATGTCAAACTTGAAGAAATTCTTGTCTATTCAAATGATGAACTTCTTTATAATATTAAACCGGTATTTAAATATTCAAGAAATGAAGCTGATGATTCTTTAAGTCCGAAGAATATTGAGGTTTATCAGTTTTATAATGAAGGCGAATTGGAAATAAAAGAAGTTCTTATGGCTAATAATCTTATTAATGTTGAAATAAAATTTATTGTTGAAGGTGAAGAAATCAATTTAACAATTGATGATGTTGAAGTTACACGGGCATATTAATGATTGAGCAATTATTCATATTGATTATTCTCATTCTTCTCAGTGCATTTTTCTCGTCTACAGAACTTGCATTTATTGTTGCAAACAGACTTAAAATTGAGATCAAAGCAAAGTCGAAAAATATCGCCGCAACACATGCTCAATATTTTGTAAACAACACACAGGATTTCTTTTCAACAATTCTTATAAGCAATAATGTCATCAACATCACATTTGCTTCTTTAAGTGCAATCTACCTTTCATTTCATTTCGGATTAAATGAATACGAAGTTTTAATTGTATCTACTGTAATCTTACTTTTTTTTGGCGAACTTATTCCAAAGTACTTTGCAAGAGAAGTTGCTGACCGTTTTGTATTTGTCGTATCAGTTCCTTTGCGATTGATATCTATCCTTCTTTATCCGTTTGTTAAACCATTATCACACCTAATAAACATTACAATGAGAAGTCGGCGGCAGCAGGCAGACAATATTTATCATTTGTTTGATAAGGAAGATGTAAAATCATTAGTTGATGAAAGTCATAAAGCGGGGAAAGTTAAAAAGCAGGAAGGTAGTTTTATCAGTAAAGTTTTTATGCTTGGTGAACAGAAGGTATATGAAGCTTTAACTCCAAGAACGGAAATTGTAGGACTGGAAATAAATCAAACTGTGGATGAAGCAATTTTAACTTTTATTGAATCCGGTTTTTCCAAACTTCCTGTTTATGAAGATAATCTTGATAACATTAAAGGTGTTATTCTCGCAAAAGATTTGTTCACAAATCCGGAAAGTATTAAAAGCATTTTGCGTGAAGTTCAATTTTATCCTGAAACAAAAAAAAGTCTGGAAATTCTCAACGAGTTTCTTGCACAAAATATGTCAATCGCAGTTGTGGTTGATGAATTCGGCGGTACTGCAGGAATCGTAACTGTTGAAGATATTATCGAAGAATTATTCGGTGAGATAAAAGATGAATATGATGTTGATGAGAACATCTGCAGAAAAATCAATTTAAACTCTTATATCATAAGCGGAAAAGTTGAAGTTGATTTGATAAACGAAAAGTATCATCTGAATATTCCAGTTGGTTCTTACGAAACAATTGGCGGATATATCATTGAGAGAACAGGTAAGATTCCAAAGCAAGGTGAAACATTTCTAGTTGATGATTTTCAGTTATTGATTATCCGGGCAGATAAAGTAAGAATTGATCTTGTTAAACTGATTCACAAAGTTAACGAATAAAATATATTCACAAATTCCTTCCCATAAGAAATTATTTGGTTTTACTTAATTATAGTCTGAATTTTTTCAATCAATTCTTGAACTATTAAATTTCTCAACAAATAATTATGAGATTTACGTTTCAACCTTAACCTTCACAATAGGTATGACCGTGCTTCTGCTATTCAGTTGGGTATCATTTAATTTTGCCTTAAATTTGCACTGCAAAAAATGACAAGAAAACAATAATAATTTGCTGAAACTGAACATAATTGCAAAGGATAATAACTCCAAAGCCCGAACCGGATGGTTCGAAACTGATCACGGAAAAGTTGAAACTCCTATCTTTATGCCGGTCGGCACACAGGGAACGGTAAAGGCAGTTAATCAGCATTATCTTGAGCATGAAATTAAAGCTCAGATTGTTCTTTCAAATACTTATCATCTTTATCTAAGACCCGGAACAGAAATTCTGGAGCAAGCAGGCGGACTTCATAAGTTTATGAATTGGAAAAAACCCATTCTGACAGACAGCGGCGGTTATCAGGTTTTTAGTCTGACTGATTTGAGAAAACTTAAACCGGATGGTGTGGAATTCAGTTCACATCTTGATGGATCCAGGCATTTTTTCACTCCAGAAAAAGTTATCAACATACAACGCAGTATTGGTTCTGATATTATGATGGTTCTTGATGAATGTACTCCTTATCCTTGTGACTATGATTATGCGAAAAAATCTGTGCAGCTTACCTCTGATTGGGCAGTCAAGAATAAAGAAGCATTTGAGAGTTCAAAATCTTTATATGGACATAAACAATTTCAGTTTGGAATAATTCAGGGAAGTGTTTACAAAGATCTTAGAGAAAAATCTGTTGAAGATTTAATCAAACTGGATTTTGACTCTTATGCAATTGGCGGATTAGCAGTCGGTGAACCAATAGATATTATGTATGATTTGGTTAACTTCACAACTGATTTTATGCCTGAAGATAGATTAAGATATTTAATGGGGGTTGGTCGTCCTGAAAATATTCTGGAAGCTATTGAACGCGGCGTTGATATGTTCGATTGCGTTATGCCCACGCGAAATGCGCGTAATGCAAATCTGTTCACACATTCCGGAACTTTGTCAATGAGAAATGCTCGGTTTAAAAATGATTTCGATCCGGTTGATGATAAATGTGATTGTTATACTTGCAGAAATTATACACGTGCATATTTAAGGCATTTATTTATTGCGAGTGAAATTCTTGCTCTTGAACTAGCTTCAATTCATAACCTTACTTTCTATCTTAAGTTAGTAAATGAAGCACGAGATAAAATAATTGAGGGAACTTTCCTGCAGTGGAAAAATGAATTTATAAATAATATATCAATTAAAAACTAAACTCTTGAGGAGGATAAATTGGAACTTTTATTTGCTATGGCACCGCAAGGCGGTGAAGGCGGCGGACAGTTAATGAGCACTCTCATTATGTTCGGTGCAATATTTGCGATATTTTATTTTATGATCATCAGACCCCAGCAGAGACGTGCTAAGGAAAGAGAAAAACTTCTTTCAAATCTTGAAAAAGGCGATAAAGTTGTTACAAGCGGCGGCATTCACGGTGTGATTGCAGGGATTGATGAAAAAACTGTTTTGCTGCAGATCAGTGAAAACACAAAAATAAAAATTGATCGCAGTGGTATCGGTACAGTATTGTCCAAGGAATCTAAATAGTTAGAGAATAATTTATGTTTTGCTCCGTTGAAGAAGCCATTAAAGAAATAAAGAATGGAAGAGTGATTATTGTTGTTGACGATGAAGATCGTGAGGATGAAGGCGATTTTATTTGTGCTGCAGAATATGTTACTCCCGATATCGTTAATTTTATGGTAACACACGGCAGGGGAATGCTGTGTGTTGCTCTTTCCGGTAATAGATTGGATGAATTAAACCTTCCCTTGATGGTTGATACTAATTCTGCATTGCACGGAACCCAGTTCACTGTCACTGTTGATGCAGTTGAAGGAACGACTACAGGAATCTCTGCCGCTGATCGTTCTATAACAATCAAAAAGCTTATTGATGATAAATCAACTGCTAAAGATTTTGCCAGACCTGGGCATATTTTTCCTCTTCGTGCTTTTGATGAAGGAGTTCTAAGAAGAGCTGGTCATACTGAAGCTGCTGTTGATATTTGCAGACTTGCAAGCTTGAAACCTGCCGGCGTTTTATGCGAGGTTCTTAAAGAAAATGGTGAAATGGCAAGACAGCCTGAGCTTTTTGATATTGCTAAGAAATTTAATTTGAAAATTCTTACCGTTCAGAATTTAATTCAGCATAGGATTAGAAACGAAAACCTTATTGAGAAGATTACAGATATTGATTTCCCATCAAAGCATGGAAATTTCAGACTTCATCTATACCGTAATTTACTTGACAGAAAAAAACAAGTTGCAGTAATTAAAGGAACTCCCGATCCCGATCAGCCATTCCTGGTTCGAATGCATTCAGAATGTTTAACCGGTGATGTTTTTCATTCTTTACGCTGCGATTGCCATGATCAATTAAATGATGCGCTTGATATAATTGAAAAGAATGGATCCGGTGTTTTGGTTTATATGCGTCAGGAAGGAAGGGGAATAGGTCTGGGAAATAAAATTAAAGCTTATAAGCTTCAGGATGAAGGCAAAGATACAGTGGAAGCAAATGAAGAGCTGGGCTTCAAAGCTGATTTGCGGGATTATGGAATAGGTGCACAAATCCTCCTTGATCTTGGAATTAAGAAAATAAAATTGCTTACTAATAATCCTAAAAAAGTTATTGGGTTAAAAGGATACGGATTGGAAATTATTGAACGAGTCCCTATTGAAATTCAACCAAATGAAAATAATGAGCGTTACCTAAAAACTAAGCGTGATAAGCTCGGGCATATTATTTTACAGTAGACGTTCGTTCAATAGCCTCCAATATCTCATACAGTGATGAGAAAATCTACAAACTGTAATGGATTACAAACCTATATAACTTGATTTCTTCTAGTTGCTTTTCCAGTTTTATTAGTCCTGATTTCATGCTATTTTTAAATAAATTTTTCGCAAAGAGTTATTAAAATGAAAACCATAAAAATATTTCTGTCAATTCTGCTTTTATCGACTGCTTTTGTTTACGCACAGCAGAAAAAAGTCTACATCGCATACATAGAAGATGAAATTGATCTTGGACTTGCGCCATATATCAGCAGGGCTATTTCTGATGCTGAAAATAGTGGCGCAGATGCAATTATTTTCAAGATCAACACATTTGGCGGTAGAGTAGATGCTGCTACTCAGATTAAGGATGCTATACTTGACAGCAGAATTCCAACAGTTGCTTTTATAAACAACAGAGCGATATCCGCCGGAGCATTGATTGCTATTTCCTGTCAAACAATTATTATGGCTCCGGGAAGTTCAATTGGTGCCGCTACTGTAGTTGATCAAACTGGAGAAAAAGTAAGCGAAAAATATCAATCATATATGCGTTCTGAAATGCGTGCAACTGCCGAAAGAAACGGACGACGAACGGATGTAGCCGAAGCTATGGTTGATGAAAGAGTTGTTATTAAAGGATTGGTTGATTCTTCTCGACTAGTAACTTTAACCTCTGAAGAAGCACAAGAATATGGCTTTGCAGATACAATTTTTACTAAGATTGATGATGTTTTAGAATTTCTTGATCTAAAAGGAGCAACTGTAGTCAGAGTTGAACCAAATTGGGCTGAAGATGTTGTGAGATTTTTAAACCATCCGCTGGCAGCCTCTTTATTAATAATGATTGGGTTCTTCGGATTGTTTGCTGAAGTGAAGACTCCCGGCTGGGGTGTCCCCGGCACTGCAGGACTAATTGCGTTAGCTTTATTCTTCGGTTCCGCATACATACTTCAACTTGCAACTATTGTAGAAATCCTAATGTTTATCGCGGGACTAATTTTAATTGCTACTGAGATTTTTATCATACCCGGATTCGGAATTGCAGGTATTAGCGGAATGTTGTTAGTGATCGCATCACTGTTTCTATCTCTTGTTGGAGGAAGACCATTTCTTGATTTTGAAATTATTTCTATGGCAATCATTCAACTAGCTGGTGCAATTACCGGTGCGCTAATACTGATTTTAGTTCTCGCAAAGTTTCTTCCAAAATCTGCAATCTTTAACAAACTGGTTCTTTCAACGGCATCTACCGCTAAGAGAGGTTATGTATCAAATCCTGATTTCAGCTCTTTAGTTGGAAAGGAAGGTATTGCATTAACAACCTTACGTCCTGCCGGCACTGCTGAAATTGACGGACAAAAAGTTGATGTAGTTTCAGATTCCGAATACATAAAAAATGGAACAAAGATAAAAGTTATAAAGACTGAAGGAATGCGTGTTGTAGTTGTTCCAATCAAGGAGAATTAAGTTGATCAAAGATGTCATCTTTTGTGGCTGAAAAGATGACATCTTACAAAGTTTCATCTTTTAACTTCGTCAACATCATCCACGAATAAAACTAGAAACGCAGCCAAAATTAATTTGTTTTTAACTTAATGTTAGAAAAAATTCTTTATACTGCTGCCAAAATAAAGAACTGTTTCAATAAATTATATCATTACAATAAATTTATTTTTCTTGCCGGATGGAATTAATAAAGATACTTAATAAGGTTGCTTCTAATACTAATTCCGCTTTTTTCTTTACTCCGCCCTTTTATGAAAAATCATTTTCGTTTTTATTCTTAAATCCTTTTAAGGTTATAAACATTCAAAGTAATCGTAATCTTGAAAAAAAACTACAAGAAGTTTATCATTTAAATAAGGAAGGTTATTCATCTTACTCAATTTTAAAATATGAAGCAGGATATTTGTTTGAAAAAAAACTGCAGCCTTATTTACAAAGGAATGAAAAATTAATTCAATTCTTTTTCTTCAAACCAAAAGATGTGATTAAGCTTAATTCATCGTCTTTAAACATAGCTGATAATAAAATCAGGAATTATGCTATAAAGAATTTTCGATTAAACAATACTAAATCGGAATTCAAAAAGAATATTCATAAGATTAAAAAATACATAACTCAGGGTGATACTTACCAGGTTAATTATACTGTTAAGGGTAAATTTAATTTTCAGGGCGATGTTACCGATCTTTTTCATAAACTTATTTTCAATCAATCTGCAAGGTATTCTGCATTCATTAATACTGGTGATAATTTCATTTTATCTATCTCACCAGAATTGTTTTTTGAAGTTGATGGAAGAAAAATATCAACGAAACCAATGAAAGGAACTTTTAGAAGGGGATTTGATAATCAATCTGATAATATGATTAAATACAATCTGGCCACTAGTGAAAAAAATCGTGCAGAGAATGTAATGATTGTTGATCTTTTAAGAAATGATCTTGGAAGAATTAGTCAGTTTGGTTCTGTTAATGTGGAAAGTTTATTCGAAGTTGAAAAGTATGAATCACTTTTTCAGATGGTAAGTGAAATTTCATCTAAACTGAGCAAGCAAATCACACTTTCAGAAATTATAAAAAACATTTTCCCTTGTGGATCGATTACGGGCGCTCCGAAAATCCGAACAATGGAGATAATTAATGAATTAGAGAAAGAGCAGCGTGGTGTTTACACAGGATCAATCGGATTCATTCACAAAAAGAAAAAAGTATTTAACGTCGGAATAAGAACTTTAGTTATAAATAAAAAATCACACAAAGGTGAAATTGGTTTAGGAAGCGGAATTGTATGGGATAGTGATGTTCATCAGGAGTACCAGGAAACAATTCTCAAAAGTAAATTCTTAACAAATCCTGAAAGTGAATTCGAACTATTCGAAACTATGCTGCTTGAAAACGGGAAAATATTTTTATTGGAAGATCATCTGAAAAGACTGAATTCGTCATCATCATTTTTTCTATTCCGATATAATGAAAAAAAAATACGCAAGGTACTGGAAAAAGAAATTTCAAAATTTCATAATCATTCTAAACAAAAAATTAAACTTATTCTGAACAAATGGGGTAAAATAAAAGTTGAAGTCAGCCCTGCATTAATTCTGCCGAGAGAAATAAATATCATTATTAGTAAGAAGAGAATTATTACCGATAATAAATATCAGTACTTCAAAACAACAAACAGGAAACTTTATGACAGAGAACATCACTATTATTCAAAAAAAGGTTTTTTTGATGTAATATATTTCAATGAAAAAAACGAATTGGCAGAAGGTTCAATTACAAACATTTTTTTACGGTTTAGCGAAAGTATAATTACACCACCATTCAACTCAGGATTACTTGGTGGCATTTACAGAAAATATTTGCTTCATCGTGATTCAAACATCCAAGAGCGAACTTTGTTTTTTGAGGACCTAATCACGGCAGATGAAATTATTCTTACTAATGCTCTTAAAGGTGAAATTAAGGTGAACAGACTTTATCTAAATGAGACTGAGTTCAAGAAATTCGGTTAGTCTGTTTGAAGCATCTTTTAACAATTTTTAATATCTTTACCCAACAAAAATCATATTCAATATGCCGCAGAAAAATGATAGAACTTCCAAACGAAAAAAAGAGCACATTGAATTGTGTCTGACTGATAAAGTTGAATTCAAAAAAAAGACAAGCGGATTTGAGAATTATGATTTTAAGCATTTTGCATTGACAGAAGTCGATCTGACTAAAATTTCTTTTGAGACAAACTTTTTCAAAAAGAAAATTAATTATCCGTTTATGATTTCCTGTATGACAGGTGGATCAACTGAAGCTGAAAATATAAATGCCAGACTTGCTGATGTGGCAAATAAACTTAATATTATACTGGGAGTTGGAAGCCAGCGTCAGGCACTTGAAGACAAAAATTATCATCGATCATATAAAATTATCAGAGAGAAAGCGCCGGTTATTCCGGTGCTGGGAAATATCGGTGCTGCTCAATTAGTAAAAATAAAATCATTTGATCCATTCAAAAAATTAATTGATTTGGTAGAAGCAGATGCAATGGTGGTTCATCTAAATCCTTTACAGGAACTTCTTCAACCTGAAGGTGAAATAGAATTTGCCGGACTCAGAAAGAAAATTGGAAAGCTCGTCAAGGAACTTCGAGTACCAATAATTGTTAAGGAAGTAGGAGCGGGAATTTCAAAAGAAGCTGCAAAAATTCTTTTAGAATCAGGAGTTAAAGGAATAGATATTGCCGGTTCTGGCGGAACCAGTTGGGCAGGGGTTGAACTTTTAAGAAGTAAAAAAAATAATGATGAAATATTTTGGGATTGGGGTTTACCAACTTCATACTGTATAAAAGAAGTTTCCTCTTTGAAGAAAAAATATAATTTTGTATTAATTGGTTCCGGTGGAATAAATTCTGCAATGGATATGTCGAAGGCATTTGCACTTGGTTCTGATATAACAGCATCTGCACGAATAATTTTACAAAATTTAATTAATCACGGCGAAGAAAATGTATTTAATATGATTACTGAATGGTTTGAAGTTTTAAGGAAAATTATGTTTTTGACCGGTTCTAAAAATCTTAAGGATTTAAGAAACAATAAACTGATAAAAAAGGAAAAACTTAGTTGACCGAACAGAAAATAAAAAATTATGTTAGGATTTACGAGACTGAAAGAAAAAAAGTTGATCTTAAACTTCGGAATTTATTAAAAGGAAGAAATCCCTTTTCATTATATGTACCGGCTTCATATATTCTTGAAAGCAGCGGAAAGCGTCTTAGACCAATACTTGTTCTTTTATCTGCCAAAGTAGCTGGAGGAAAATATAACCAGGTTTTTAATGCTGCGCTTGCTGTTGAAATGCTGCATAATTTTACGTTGATTCATGATGATATAATGGATAAAGCAGAATTGAGAAGAGGTAGAGAAACTCTCCATAAAAAATATGATCTTAATACTGCAATTATTGCGGGCGATAGCCTTCTTTCTGTAGCTTACGAATATTTGTTGAAAGATTGTAACGGAAATGCTAAAAAAGCTTTGGCTGCGTTCACACAAGGTTTAGTTGAAGTATGTGAAGGGCAAAGTCTTGATACTGATTTTGAAACCCGTGAAAAAGTTACAATTGATGAATATATTACAATGATTAAGAAAAAAACTGCAATGATGTTAAAGATGAGCTGCGAATTAGGTGCTTTACTTGTTGAAGCAAAACCTCGTGACATAAAAGCAATGTCGGAGTATGGATTAAATCTTGGTATCGCATTTCAGATTCAGGATGATTTGCTGGATATTATTGGTGATGAAGAAAAATTCGGTAAGAAGGTCGGCGGAGATCTGATTGAAGGTAAGAAAACATTTTTATTCTTAAAAGCATTTCAAAAAGCGAAAGGGGAAGATAAAAAAGCCTTGTTAAAAATTATTAAAAATAAAGGTATAAACCGCTCGGAAGTAGATAAGTACAAGCTAATTTATGAGAAACTTGGTGTGATCGATGATGCAAGAAAAGAAATTAAATTATACACTGATTTGGCATTGAAGGCAGTCGATAGAATTTCAAAAAAAAGAAGTATTGAAATATTTCACTGGCTTGCCAATTCACTAATTATACGTACACAATAATGATTGAACGCAAAATTAAAATTGTTAATAAAGCCGGATTGCATACTCGGCCCGCTGCAACTGTTGTTAAACTTGCGGCAAAATATAAATGTGAATTTTTTATTTCGCGTGACGGTATGCATATTAATGGAAAAAGTATAATCGGCGTTATGACTTTAGCGGCTGAAATCGGGTCCGAATTGACTTTATCCTTTAACGGTGTAGATGAAGAAAAAGCTGCAGAAGAAATTATTTCCTACTTTGAAAGGGGGTTCGACGAACTTTGAAATCATTTAAGGAAATATATCGTGATGCAGAGAATAAGATTGCAGGTCTTGCCGCCGCACCAGGAATTGTGTTAGGTAAAGCATATCTTTTTACAAAAGAAAAAATTGAAATAAATAAATCTGAGATTACTAATGTTAAGGAAGCAATAAGTAATCTCAATGAAGCTGTTGAAAAATCGAAGAAAGAACTGAATAAAATATTCTCTATTGCTCGCGAAAAAATGGATGAAAAAAGAGCAGGTATATTTGAGGCTCAATTAATGATTTTGGATGATCCTATTCTGCTTGAAAATATTAAGGAAAGAATTAAAGCTGAAAAAATTCAACCAGAGTATATTGTTGCCGATGAAATTTCTAAATATCAGGAGCTGATGATAATTTCAAAAGAATCTTATTTGAAGGAACGTGCACTTGATATTGAAGACATTAAGTTTAGAATAATTCGTAACCTTCAGAAAAAAAGGTGGGAATCTAAAATTGAAAAAGAGATGATTGTCGTTAGCGAATCACTTACACCTGCTGATACATTACTTTTTTCAAGAGTTGACACACTTGCATTTGTTACTGATCATGGAGGATTAACATCTCACGCTGCAATAATATCGCGATCATTAAATATTCCCGCCATAGTCGGTACGCATAATGCATCTAAAATTATTAAAGACGGTGAAATAATTATCATCGATGGTTTCCATGGTTACATTCTTACTTCTCCGACTCAAGAGCAGATTGATTTCTTTAAGTCAAAACAACAGAGATTAAAAGAACTTCAGGTTGATCTTAAAGAATTCAAAGATAAACCTGCCAGAACTACAGATGGTAAAATAATAAATCTTGAAGCTAACGTTGATGTAACAGGTGAGATTGATATTGTAATTACAAATGGAGCTAAAGGAATTGGATTATACAGATCAGAACAGATACTTAATGAATTGGGCGAATATCCAAATGAAGACGAACAAACAAACATATATGAAAAGCTAGCCTCAAGAATTTATCCGGACGTCTGCACAATAAGAGCATTTGATATTGGCGGTGATAAATTCAGATTGTTCGATTACAAAGAGCCGAATCCGTTTCTTGGTCTGCGGGGAATAAGATTCTTACTTGAAAATAAGGGTTTGTTTAAGACACAAATTCGTGCTGTACTGAAAGCAAGCGTAATTCAGAATATTAAGTTTATGATTCCCATGATCTCTGCAATTGAGGAAATTTGGGAAACAAAAAACCTTATTAATGAATGTAAAGAAGAGCTTCGAAAAGAAAAAGTTAAGTTCGATGAAAATATGAAGCTGGGTATAATGATCGAAGTTCCTTCAGCGGCTATTATGACGAAAGAACTAGCTTCTGAAGTTGATTTCTTAAGCATCGGAACGAATGATCTAATTCAATATATGATGGCCGTAGATCGTGGAAATGATCTTGTTTCTAATCTTTATCAGGAATTCAGTCCTGTCATAATAAGAACTATTTTTCATATTGTCAGAGACGCTAAGATGCAAAATGTACCTGTCAGTCTATGCGGCGAAATGGCAGCCGACACTCTTGCCATTCCGTTATTAATTGGACTAGGTCTCGATTCACTCAGTATTTCTCCTGCCACTATACTTTATGCAAAAAAGATTATCAGTAGTTTTAGTTACGAAGCGGCAAAAACATTAGCCGACGAATGTAGGGCTAGTAAATCCGAGAAAGAAATTCAGGAAAAAGTAGTTAAGTTCTTTGAAAACAATAACATAACAAGGACAAGGAATATTATTTAGAATATGAAAATCAAAGAGTATATAAACAAGTACGATCCGCAAAATCAATTTGAAGTTTTAATAAATTCCTGGCAGCAAATTGAATATGCACTAAACAATAATTATGATTTAATTAAACTTCAGTCGAAAAGGTTTTCTAACCTTATCGTTACAGGATTAGGAGGTTCGGCAATAAGCGGTGACTTAATAAAAAATTATCTTAAAGATGAACTTAAAATTCCTTTTGTTGTTAATAGAAATTATTTTCTTCCTGAATTTGCCGATGATAAAACTTTGCTGATTGCATCTTCATATTCAGGTAATACTGAAGAAACAATTTCAGTTCTTGAACAGGCAATTGCAAAAAAATGCGCTATCCTTGTGCTAACTACCGGAGGTAAAGCAGAAATAATTTCTAAATCAAATTCCATTCCTGTTATAAAACTTCAAGCCGGATTTCAACCAAGGTATTCTCTTGGACTTAGTTTCTTTTCGCTTTTAATAGCTTTAGAAAAACTTGGAATCATTACTTCACAAAAAGAACAAATTGAAGAAATATTAAATCTTTGGAAAGTAAAAGGGATTGAGTATTCGACAGACGGAAATTACGCATTCACCTTAGCTGAAAGTTTGATTGGATTCATTCCTGTTATCTATTCAATATCTGATTTAACTTCTGCTGCCGGATACAGATTTAAATGCCAGCTTAATGAAAATTCTAAAGTTCACGCGTTTCATAATGAAGTTCCGGAGATGAATCATAATGAAATAATCGGGTGGGAAACATATCGGGAAAATAAATTTCCTGTTAAAGTGATATATATTCTTGAAGATGAATGTCATCCGCAGATTAAGAAAAGATTTGATTATCTGAGTGAAATATTTGAACAAAATAAAATTGATGTTATCAAACTGAAAAGTAATGGAAAAACTTATAAAACTAGATTAATGGATTTAATTTATTTGTGTGATTGGATAACTTTTTACATAGCAGTACAAAGAGGTTATGATCCGAGTGAAATCGATAATATCATTAAACTTAAAGAACGACTTTAACAGATTAAAATCATTTCTTCCGAATTCAGAATTGATACGGCTTACGAAATATATTCTGCTTATTATATTTTTCTTTGCAGAACTTTCCTCAGCTCAATTCTATTATTTCGGTCGGAACAAAGTTCAGTATGAAGATTTTGATTGGAAAGTTCTCCGTACAAAGCATTTTAATATTTACTATTATGGGGAAATGGAAACGGTTGCTGAGATCGGAGCTTTTTATGCTGAAGAAATTTATGACGAATTGAAAGTAAGATTAAATCACGTTGTCACCAGGAAAATCCCGCTTATATTTTATAACACATCAATACAATTTCAACAAACAAATGTTTCTCCCGGATTAATTCCTGAAGGGGTTGGTGGTTTCTTTGAATTTATGAAGGGTCGTGTCGTATTGCCTTCCACTGGTTCGTTACAAGATTTCAAGCATGTTATCCGTCACGAACTTGTACATGTTTTTATGACAAATAAAATTTACCGCACATTGTCAGATCACCGAATTCCTCCTGATGCACTTCCGCCTTTATGGTTTGTTGAAGGTTTAGCAGAATATCTTTCAACAAATGTTGACGCACAAGCTGAAATGGTAATGCGTGATGCAGTAATTAATAATTATTTTGTTGGACTGGAAGATATTTACTCAATTTACGGTTCATTTTTGATGTATAAAGAAGGACAAAGCTTTCTTGAATTCATTGCTGAAAATTATGGCGAAGAAAAAGTCCTGCTGATGGTAGAAAATTTCTGGATGTATAAAGATTTCAACAAACTTCTTGAATATATTTTAGGAAAAACAATAGAGGAAATCGATAACGAATGGCTTTTTTGGCTTAGAAAAAAATATTATCCGCTTTTTGATGAAAAAATTCCGCATAATATTGGTGCAAAGAAAATAACGGAAAAAGGTTTTTACTTTAGTCCTGTGCATATTAAAATAGAGGGGAAAGATTATATATACACTTCAGCAAATAGAGATGGCTACTCCTCAATTTACCGGATTGAATTTGATGAAAATATTAAAGAAAAAAACGATCCCGAATTAGTTTTGCGCGGTGAAAAATCAGATGAACTAGAATCATTTCATCTTTTCCAATCTGCAATTGATATATCGAAAGAAGGATTGCTAGCATTTGTTACAAAAAGCGGTGCAACAGATGTCATTCATTTTCTTAGTATTTCATCAAAAGAAATAATTAAAACATTTCAAAAGGATCATTTAATATCCATTAGTTCTCCAAAATTTTCTTCAAACGGAAATACAATTGTCTTTCAGGCAGTTGATCAAAAAGGATTCAGTGATATTTATATCTATAATATTCTTTCAGATTCGCTCGATCGTTTAATAAATGATTATTACGATGATAAAGATCCGTCATTTGGAAAAGATGATGATGAAATAATTTTTGCCTCTGACAGAACTGCTGGGAAAATTGAGCGAAAGTATAATTTATTCTCAATAGATATTATTTCAAAAAGAATCAAATATCTTACTTATCTTGATGCTAACATTTCATCCCCGGTAGTCTCACCAAATAAAGAAGAAATTTATTTTACTTCGGATCTTGATGGTGTAAGAAATATCTGGAAAATGGATTATCCTGATGATCAAAAAAGAGTTGACACTATTAAAAGAGTATCTCGATTTATCACAAGCTCATTTGATCAAAGATTTTATGATAAAGATAAAATAATCTTTACAGGTTTTGAAAAATTTTCCTTTCAGATATTTTTACTTAATTTACAAAAAGATCAAACTGATTCCTTGGTAAGTGTTACAATGGATTTATCAGATGCCGGAGGAAAATGGTTTTATAGCAGTCTTAGTTCTTCTTCCGAACTTGAAAAAGTTGTTTATGAAAAAGAATATACACTCGATTATGCTGCCGGATTAGTATCTACAGATCCGGTTTTTGGAACTCAGGGCGGTGCTATCTTTGCTCTCAGCGACTTGCTTGGCGATGATAAATATTTTATGCTTCTTTATAACACTGCAAATGTTCAAAGTGATTTATTAAAGAGCTTTAATGTTGCAGTTGAACGGCTTGATTTAAGTAAGAGAGTTAATTTCGGATACGGAATATTTCATTTCAGCGGAAGGAGATATGATATAAGAGATTCGGATGAATATTACTTTGAAAGAATATTCGGCGGATTTTTCCGCTTCAATTATCCGATCTCAAAATTTCAAAGGATTGAAGCCCTTGCTTCTCTGGCGAATTCCGATAAAGAAGTTTTTGCAGGAATCAAACAACGAAAAGCTTTGCTTCTTACTAACTCAGTCTCTTTCGTTCACGATAATTCTTTATGGGGTCCTTCCGGTCCTTTAGACGGAAGCCGCTTACTTTTTCTGCTTGGTTATACAAGTGATATTAAATTCAGCAATGTAAATTATTTTAGTATAATTGCTGATTTAAGGCACTATTATAGAATTGGTTTAACAACAGCAATAGCCAGCAGATTAGGATTTTTTTACAATGAAGGAAAAGAAGCACGAAGATATTTTATGGGAGGAAGCTGGGATTTAAGAGGCTGGCCTCGATGGACAATTCGTGGTGAAAAAATGTGGCTCTCGTCTTTGGAATTTCGGTTTCCGTTGATTGATGCACTCTATATTAAATTTCCTTTTTTTGGATTAGGATTTTTTGGTATCCGCGGTGCTGCTTTCTTTGATGCAGGAAGTGCCTGGGATACAGAATATAAAACAACTTATGGCAGTGTTGGCGGCGGTATAAGGTTTAATCTTCTCGGTGTATTAGTTCTTCGATATGACATCGGAAAGAAAATAGAAAATAATTTTTCAAGCTTTCAACCAGGATTATTTTATCAATTCTTTTTTGGATGGGATTTTTGAAAAAAATATTATTCAGCTTAATTATATTATCATCCATTTTAATTTTTAGCGGATGTGCAAAATCTATAATTAAAATAATGGCGCAAGAAGATGATGCACCTGTAACAATGTTTGCTGAATCAGGCGAAAGGAATTTTTATATTCCTGTTAATTTTAGTGATTCTCTGAATTTACTCTGGGAGAATGATGTTCACGGAAGTTTTAATAATTCATCATTCATATTTTTTGATTCAACTGTTTTTGTTCATGATCTGAGCGGACGAATTCATTCATTTAATATTTTTACTGGAAAACAAACAGGCGTATTAAAATATAAAGGAGCAATATTTTCAACTCCAATTATATTTAACAGTACAATTGTTACGGCACTTGTATTAAATAATGAAAATAAAACCGAATTGATTTTCTATAATTATTTTAAAGGAAAAGAACTTAAACTTGTTGATATTGAAGGAAGAGTGATCAATCAAATGCTAAAAATTAATGATGATTTGATTCTTATGACTGAAGAAGGATTGATTAAAAAATTCAATTCAAGAGGGAAGGAAGTTTGGAATACAAAAGTTGAATCTTTCATTCATACTAATCCTGCTTATTCAAATGGAAGAATTTATTTCGGAGCCGACGACGGTGAATTTATTTGTTTAGATAACGAGACAGCTTCCATTATTTATAAAAAGAAAATAGGAACATCTTTTAACGGAGGTGTGACAATTAAAAATAATTTTGCTTATATAGGCGATGATAACGGTACGCTTTATAAGATAAGTATTAAAGCTGGTGAGCTAAAATGGAAGTTTGAAACGGGTTCAAAAATAATCATGAATCCTGCCTTAGATAATGAAAATGTTTATATAGGAACTCTCTCGGGGCAAATGTTTTCAATCGATCAAAAAAGCGGTGAACTAATCTGGAAAGAAAAATTTAATGGTGCAGTTTTTAACAGTGCTCCTCTTATAACTGATAATCGAATCATCATTTCGGATTTATTTCAATCTGTAATGATTATTGATAAAACAAATGGAAAACTCAAAAGTAAAATTGAATTGGATGCAAGAGTAAAAATGACTCCTGCAATTAGAAACAACATTTTATTTATTGGCTTCGATAGCGGTATGGTTAGGGCTTATGAAATTATTAATTAATATTTTCATTTTAGTATTGTCCTTAAGTTCTTCTTTTGCACAGGAATGTGAAACCGGAATTGTAATTTATTCAGATGTTCCAGGCTTTATAGTTACTATAAATGACTCTCTTGAATTTAAGGATCAGAATAAAATTCAATTAGGAGAAGGATTCTATAATATTAAAGTTAAAGAAAACAGCAACAGGTGGAATGCAAAATCGTTTTCAGAATCCTTTCAGCTTGATTCTTGTGAAACCAAACAACAGAATTTTAGTTTTTTAAGTGAAACGTTAATTGACTCTGATCCGCAGGATGCTCAAGTAAGCGTAGGTGATTCTGTTCTGGGTTATACTCCATTATTTCTACCATACAATTTTGATAGAATTGTTCTGAGAAAAAGCGGATATGCTGAAAAAGAAATTTTGATTGATCAGCGTATTTCAAAAATTAATATTACTCTTGATTTTATAGGAGAAGTGAAAAAAGAAAGTTTCTTAGATAAAAGCATTTCTAAAATTCTATTTGGTTCTATGATCGCTCTTGGTGCAACTTCAGCATATTATAAAATAAAAGCCGATAACAATTACGATGAATATTTACGCACTGGTGATGTGAAGTATAAAGATAAAACTAGTCAATATGATTTAATTAGCGGAATAACTTTTGGTCTTACACAAATAAACTTCGGATATCTTATTTATAAAATATTTATCGATAAGTAATCAATTATATGCTAACAGTCCTTGAAGCAATAAAGTTATCCGATGAATATCTTCAAAAATATAAAATTGAATCATCTCGTCTTAACGCCGAACTTCTTTTAGCCGATATTCTAAATTGTAAAAGAATCGATCTTTATCTTCTTTACGACAGACCTCTTAACAATGATGAATTAAATAAATACAGAGAGTATCTGAAAAGGAGAAGCAAGCGCGAACCTTTGCAGTATATTATTGGACACGTTGAATTTTACGGTTTGAAATTCTTGGTCAATTCATCAGTTTTAATTCCAAGACCGGAAACAGAGCTACTTGTTGAATATGCGATAAAACAAGCAGAGATTTCAAAAAGAATTAAAATCTTGGATATTGGTGTTGGAAGCGGAAATATTTCCATTGCACTGCTTAAAAATCTTCCCGATTCTTTTGCTATTGGAATAGATATTAGCGAAGATGCAATAACTTTAGCGGAACTTAACGCAAAACAAAATATTGTTGATAACAGATTAGAATTAAAGAAGTTTGATATTCAAAAAGATGACCCGACAACATTAGGGAAGTTTGATTTAATTATTTCAAATCCACCTTATATTTCTATAGAAGATTATAAAAGCCTCGAGCCTGAATTGAATGTTTATGAACCTGCTGTTGCATTAACAGATTATTCTAACGGTTATAGTTTCTATGAAAGAATAATTTTTGTTTCAAAACAAATATTAAATAGCGATGGAAAGTTGTTATTTGAATTAGGAAGAGATCAGCATCAAAAAGTAGCAGATATGTTAAAGTTGAATGGTTTTACTAAAATTAACATTTTAAAAGATTACTCAAATATTGAAAGAATTATTTCCGGAGAACTTTAAATGAAAGCAGTAGTTCAGCGAGTTAGTGAAGCAGGAGTTTATATTACTAAAGAAAACTATAAAGCCGAAATAGGTAAAGGGATGGTGATTCTTCTGGGAATTAAAATCGGTGATACTGAAGCTGATGTTAATTTTATTGCTGATAAATGTTCTAACTTAAGAATATTCGAAGATGCTGAAGGCAAAATGAATATATCAATAAAAGATATTGAGGGTGAAGTGCTCGTTGTTTCTCAATTTACGTTGTATGGTGAAACAGCAAAAGGGAACAGACCAAGCTTTATTGAAGCTGCCAGACCGGAAGAAGCAATTCCATTATACGAAAAGTTTATTGTTAGATTGAAAATCAATTTAGGTGAAAGTAAAATTAAATCTGGTATTTTCGGTGCGATGATGACTGTAAAAATATTGAATGACGGACCAGTAACTGTTTTAGTTGAATCAAAATAAATGGTGATACTTGAATCCTGTTTTAATGATATTTATCGATGGAGTTGGGATTGGCGAAAATGATGCTGATAAAAATCCGTTTGTAAAATATGGATTCAAAACGTTTGAAAAATTCTTTGGCTCAGTTCCTCATAAAAGTAATTCCATATTAAAAAATCATCCGTATTATCTATTTCCTGTCGATCCGGTTATGGGAGTTGAAGGATTACCACAAAGCGGAACAGGGCAGGTCTCAATTTTTTGCGGGATAAATGCACAAAAGTTTGTTGGTAAACATTTCGGACCATTTCCTTATTCAACGACAATTCCAATTATTGAAAAGCAAAACATTCTTAAGCACTTCAAAAAAAATGGCAAAAAAGTTTTTTTTGCTAATGCATATCCACAAATATTTTTTGATTATCTGAATTCTGGTAAAAAAAGGTTAAGTGTTACTTCTTTGAGCTGCAGACTTTCAGATATTCGATTGAACAACGCTACTGATGTGCGAGAGGGAAGAGCATTAACTGCAGAGATGACAAATTCAAGATGGAATAAAAGACTTAAGTATAATCTTAAAGTCATTTCACCAAAGACGGCGGCAAGAAGACTTTTTCGAACAACAAGTAGAAATGATTTTACTTTGTATGAGTTTTTTCTGACCGATCATCTCGGTCACGGTAGAATTCAGGATGAATTTGATGAAATTTATAAAAATTTAGATGAATTTTTGTTTACCATTCTTTCAGAAATAGATTTGGATAATCTTACTCTTATGATTTGTTCTGATCATGGTAACTTTGAAAATCTATCTGTTAAAACGCATACGATGAATCCTGCATTAACAATCACCGCTGGGAAATATGCGAAGCAACTATTTGAAAATATAAAAGACCTGAGTGATATAAAACCGTCAATAGTTAAGTATTGCAAATGAATAATTATCCGTTAATTAAATATGCAATACTGTTTGTTATCGGTATTCTAATTGCTCCTTTTA
Organism: uncultured Ignavibacteriaceae bacterium; assembly: GCA_963804005.1. Classification (GTDB taxonomy): domain Bacteria; phylum Bacteroidota; class Ignavibacteria; order Ignavibacteriales; family Ignavibacteriaceae; genus JAGXRK01. The sequence continues at coordinate 275,774 of CAWDOP010000002.1, forward strand.
TTAAAATTGATTGGACAATATTTCTAATTGGTATTCTTTCTGCTTGTCTTTTTTTACTTATTTCAGTTTTATTCTTGAAGGATAAAGCAACACTTTTAAAATCAACAATTGCATACATACTGATTATCATTTCTTCAGCCTACAATACTCAACTCAGAACAGAACCGTTTGATTCTGCATTAATAAAGTACTACAAAGAAAAAGATGTTATCGTTTATGGCAAAGTAGAATCTGTAGAGCTGAAAAGAGAATACGAAATTAATTTTACGATTATTACTGATTCAATCATAATTGCAAATAATAATTACAAGGAGCAAGAAAAACTTTTATGCAAATTCAGGGGAGATACTTTAGATAGAGACGTATTGTATGAAAATATTATGCCCGGAAATTTTGTTTACATTGAAGGAATATTTCTTAAAGGAAGAGAAAGGAGAAATCCGGGTGAATTTGATTATAATAATTATCTTAACAGTAAAGGAATTCCCGGCATTATTGTTAGCTATGAAGGCGATAGCTTGAATATTCTTAAGAATGAGCAACATTTTATCAGTTCACTCATTTTTTCTGCAAGAAAGGTAATTGATAGGAGAATTCACGATTTGTTTGAACCCGAAACTGCAGGACTTCTAAGAGGTTTATTACTTGCAGACAGAAGTGAAATAGATTTTGAGTTAAAAACTCAGTTTATAAATTCAGGTGTAATTCACGTACTTGCGGTATCAGGTTTACACGTCGGATACATACTTCTGATATTTATTTTTCTTTTCGGAAGATTTAATATCTATCTCAGAACGATTCTCATCTCATTAGGTTTAGTATCATTTATGATAATTACAGGCGTTCCGCCATCCGTATTTCGTGCCACTGTAATGGCATTAATAATACTTATAGCTTTTATATCAAACCGAAGCACAAATCTTATAAACTCAATTTCGCTTGCAGCTATTATAATATTGCTGGTTGATCCGGCAGAAATATATAATCCGGGATTTCAGTTATCATTTTCTGCGGTGTTATCCATTGCAATAATTTATCCGATTATAGAAAAGCAGATTACTTATCTCAAGATATCAAACAGATTTATTCGAGGTATAATATTATTCGTTAGCGTATCACTAAGTGCACAAATCGGAACGCTTCCATTTACTTTAGCATACTTTGGTAAGTTATCTGTAATTGCTTTGTTAGCAAATCTAATTGTCATTCCTGCTATTGGAATTGTTATAGCACTTGCGTTCACCTCCTTATTTGTAAGCGTAATATCTTTTACAGTTGCATCATATTTTGTCGTGATGAACGATCTTGTAACATCATTTTTATTTTCAATTATATCCTTTACAGGAAATCTCGATTATTCATTTATATGGATACCTGATTATTCACTTATTGATGCGGTTATCTTCTATCTAATAATTGGATTAACAGTATATATTCTTAAAAATTCAATCCGGTGGAAAGCGAAATTTCTTATAACAATATTGGCTCTTGTAAATGTCATCTATTTATCATCTATTGATGATATTGAGCTTCTGCCGGATAATCAATTAAGCATTATGATGATTGATGTTGGACAGGGTGATGCTATCCTAATCAAGTTTCCGAATAATCAAACGGCATTGATTGATGCAGGTGATACGACTCCTTTTTTTGATAATGGAGAAAGAATAATAATTCCACTCCTCAGACATTTAGGAATCAATAAGCTCGATTACGGTTTTATCACACATCTTGATTCAGATCACTTAGGCGGGTTTATTTCATTACTTTATAATGGAATAGTGAATGAGATATTTAAACCGATGCCGGATACAACATCACAAGACAAGAGATTAGAAAAATATTTATCAAAACTGAATGTAAATGTAAATTACTACTCCAGAGAAATTTATGAGTTTGGGATCGCTAGACTTTATATCCTGAATGATGATAATGATGAATTTTATAATACACTATCAAGTAATGATAAAAGTGGAATGATGAAGCTTATATATGGTCATTATAGTTTTCTTTTTACAGGTGATGTTGAGAGAAAAGCCGAAGAATACTATGTAAAAAAATATGGTAATTTTCTTGATGTGAATATTTTGAAAGTTCCTCATCATGGTAGTAAGACCAGTTCAACAAAACCATTTTTAGATTTGGTTACTCCCGAAATATCGGTGATTAGTGCGGGAATTAAAAATAAGTTTAATCATCCGTCACAAGATATTATCGAGAGGCTTGAAGATTATAATACAAGAATTTATAGAACTGATTTGATTGGTGCGATTTTGATTCGGAGCGATGGCAAAAATATTGAAATGGTTGACTGGAAGTAATTTATTATCTTTAAACAATAAAACTTAAATTAGTTTGACTCAAAAAGGAGTTCTTATGTCAAAAAATATTTTAGTTGGAATAATTATGGGGAGTGATTCTGATCTACCCATTATGAAAGAAGCTTCGACAATATTAAATGAGTTTGGGATAGCTAATGAAACGAAAATAATTTCAGCGCATAGAAGTCCAAAAGTTTTAGCTGATTATGTTTCCGGTGCGCATGAAAGAGGTATGAAAGTAATTATAGCTGGTGCAGGTGCAGCGGCTCATCTGCCTGGTGTAACTGCGGCATATACACCGCTTCCCGTAATTGGAGTTCCCATAAAATCAAAATCCTTAGAGGGTTTAGATTCACTTCTCTCTATTGTTCAAATGCCTTCAGGTGTTCCTGTTGCCACGGTTGCAATAAATGGAGCTAAGAATGCCGGAATACTGGCTGCTCAAATTATTGCTGTGTCGGATAAAGACTTACTAAATAAGATTATCGTTTTCAAGAAAAATTTGGAAATTGGATCAATTAAAAAGAATGATAATATTAATTTAGCTTAATAATTTACTACAACTTTGTTAGGAACTCAGTTATTACAAAATTTCTTCATTTAGTAGTCGGTTATTGTTTTTATTAGTTTTATATATGCATATAATCTTATCGAAAATTTAATCGATCATATCTTTTTTTAGCTTGCAAATAAACTTACCGATAGTGATTTATCATCATTAATCTCAATTTGGCAGTTAGCGGAGATATCTTATACTAATTTCATTAATCAACAAAAATATGTCAGCTGGTATTCAGGAATACAACTTTAGTACAACAGAATTAAATAGCGGCGTTTACTTTTATCAACTTGAAGTAAAAGGTATTGACGGCACTAATTTCTCTTCAGTCAAGAAAATGATGTTGACTAAATAAAATTTCATTATTTTTAAGTATTCAAATTTAAAATTGGGGGAATGCTCAACTATTAAATCTTGAGGAATGATATGAAAAATGATTTTATGTTATTTGTCTTTTCATTTTTTCTGATTTTAATTTTAATAATTACCGGATGTTCGCCTTCAACGACAGTCACTAAAATTTATCTTCAGGATATCGAAGTTTCCGGACCAATTAGTCAATTACCAGTCCATATTACGGACAGCACTGTATCCGGTATCACCATTTCTCCGCGAGTTTCCTTTAATACAAAAAATACTTTCCATGGTAAAATTGATGGCCATACTTTAGTTAATTCACAGGGTGTTTTTCAGCTAGATACGGTAAAAAATATCGATGGAACTTATTATTTTATAGAAACTCCTGGCGCTAACAATTATCCATTTAACGGAAAAAATTTAATTTGGAATATTGCTGAGTTTAACGCAGCAGTAGATTTTGATTTTAAAGTTTCACAAGGCATTGGATTGTTTATGGGAGCAAATTATTCTGTAATTGATCAAAAATCTTTATGGGGTGGGTTATTCGGGTTAGGGCTAATGGGTTCAGGTAAGAATGCATCCTTTAGGGTTGATCTTGGTTTTACTATGCAGCAAATTTCTTATAAAGCCTATACAGTTGTATCAGTGACACAAACCAGCTCCTCAGGGACGTCAAGCTATGTTGCAGATTACACTGACATTGCAACAGAAACTCACTTCAATCCATTCCTGAACCTGACATTAAATTCAGCAAATCCCGAATGGCTTTTTAACATTTTTATCCAGGCTGGTTATAGTACTCAGAGACTGGCTGATTTTACACCGGAAACACAAGTTTATCACGATCCCTATTATTATGATAATGTCAACATCACTGAAGACTTGCGAGGGGAGGCAATGGTAGGATTAATTAACATCACTCCGGGAATATTTCTAAACATTGGTGATACCGGTCGGGTTCTTGTGGGAACAAGACTTAATTGGATTACTCAGACTGAAGACTTTGATAATTCTTTTTACTTACTTCCGATGTTACAATTTGATTTTAAATTTTAGTTATGCTGAAAACTAAATTTCTTTTTCCGAAATGTAATCTTTTACTTTAACCTCATCGGTAAATTTATTTGTCAAAATCATAAATCCACTTCCTGCAAGAGCACCAAGTATAATCATTGAATTACCGATTACAAATTCCTTGTATAAAAATTCTTTTAATAAATTGTTTATTTATTAGCTTTTCTGGATTTGAATCTTCGGAAAGCAAATAGTGTTTGCGAGAAGTAATTATTTGGAAAATATGTCTTGAGTCCATATTCGTCAGGCTTTGTTTCTGGTAGATAAGCAGTTCCCCACAGCCAATCCCATATTGCAAGTTTGGTAGCAAAATTTCTGTTTCTTCCTTTTCCTGTTGAATGATGCCACCGGTGCATTTCAGGTCCGTTTATGATGAGCTGTAACTTTCCGGTTCTTACATTAAGATTTGAGTGAATATACATTCCCCAAGCAGCACTGATAATACCTTTATACGCAATTACTTCAACAGGAGCGCCGAGTAGAATTATTGGCATAAATTCTATCGTTTGATTAATTAAAATCTCAAGTGCATGAGAACGAGAACCTGACAACCAATCAACTTTTTTGGGTGAGTGATGAGCTTCGTGAATTCGCCATAACCACTTGTTTTTATGCTGCCAGCGATGCATCCAATAAATATAAATCTCATGTGTAATTGTGAAGAATACTAATTGAATCCAGATTGGAACATTTGAGAAAAGATGAAGCCTTGATATTCCTGTAGTATTATCAATATAATAAATGACATATCCGAAAATTATTATTCCAAGAATATAACTTTGTGCAATAGTATATAGTGCTAGATCATCAAAGAATCCTTCACGAAAAACTTTTTGTCCTTTGGTATAAGGAAATATTCTTTCAAGTATTATGAATAAAATTGCTGCAGAAATTATAATAGTGAAAGAAATTTTCTCTGCTGAGGAAAGATTGTTAAGATAAGAATTTACAGTGCTTAATAAATTACCAAATAAGTTTGACGTCTGAATATTCATAAAAACAAATAGATGGAATTATTAATTTCTTACTCTTCGCAATTTTTTCATAACTGGAATTTCACTTTCATAAACACGCTTTATTCCATCTCCAAGTGATGCTTCAATATCTCTGATGTTTGAAATGAGCCTTTGTAATCCTCCAATTTCAACAGATGCAGCCTGATCGGTTCCCCACATTGCACGGTCTAATGTTATATGTCTTTCTACAAAACTAGCGCCCAGCGAAACTGCAGCCCAGGTTGGAGCTAATCCAACTTCATGACCGGAATAACCAATTGGAATTTCAGGATATTTTTCTTTTAATGTTAAAATCATTTTTAGATTCAATTCTTCATTTTTAGCAGGATATGCAGAAGTAGAATGTGCAACTAAGAGATTTTTCTTTCCAATAGTTTCAACTCCTTTTTCAATCTCATCCATTGTTGACATTCCAGTTGAAATTATTACTGGTTTGTCAAGTATACTGTGCTTCTGTAATAGTTTAATATCAGTAAGCGAGGCGGAAGAGGTTTTGTAGAGCGGGGGATTGAACTGTTTTATAAATTCATTAGCTTCTTCGTCCCAGCAGGAAGCAAACCAAACAATATCCAATTCTTTACAGTAACGATCTATCTCCGAATATTCATCTTTGCCAAATTCAACTTTGTGACGATAATCAATATAAGTCATTCGACCCCAGGGCGTATCTCTTTCAATATACCATTGATCTTTTGGAGTACATATCTCGGGAGTTCGTTTTTGAAATTTAACAGCATCACATCCTGCAGATTTTGCACCTTTAATTATTTTTTTAGCAATATCAATGGAACCGTTATGATTAATACCTATCTCTCCAATTACAAAACATGGATGACCATTACCAATATATCTATCACCAACCTTAATTTCTCTTTTCTTCATTTAGTTATCCAAACTGTTTTAAGAGCTTATTTCTTTTAAAGCAATAATCAATTCAGCAAATTCTCTGAAAGCACCATAACCGCCTTTATTTTCACAAACAAAATCACTTATTTCTTTGATGAATATCATTCCATCACCTGGACAAGCAGTGAGTCCAACTAATTTCATTATCTCAAGATCATTAACGTCATCACCAATGAAAGCTATATTTTCCGGTTGTAAATGATTCTTTTTTAGAATTTCTTCAAGTAAAGATTTTTTATCAGTTATACCAAGATATAATTGAGTTATTTTTAATTTTTGAGCACGTGCTTTTACTGTTCCTGAATTTTCACCAGTAATAATTCCAGTTTCAATATTTACATGTTTTCTAAGCCTTTCTACACCCATTCCATCTCTAATTGAAAATCTTTTTATCATTTCCCCATCGGGAGAATAATAAATTCCGGTATCTGTTAGAACTCCATCAACATCCGTTAAAACAAATTTTATTTTATCTGCTTTACTTTTCAGATGTTTATTCCTTGCTGCTAATTTCTGATCTGTTACCATGCTGTCCAACCTCCATCTACAACTAAATTAGCACCTGTCATATATGATGATGCATCACTGGCAAGAAAAACAATAGCTCCTTTATAATCATAAGGTTGAGCCATTCTGTTTAACATAGTTTTTTGAGAATAATTATTAACAAAGTATTCATCCTGATTGTTCTCAACACCGCCAGGTGAAAGCGTATTTACACGGACTCCTTTATTTCCCCAGTAAGCGGCAAGAAACCTTGTGAAGTTAATGATTGCGCCCTTTGTGGCAGGATAAGCTGGAGATTTATAAAAGCTCTGTGATCCATCCGGCTTTTTATATATTGATTGATCCGGTCCAACCATTCCGTAGGTTGAAGCAATATTTATGATACTGCCTTTTCCTTGTCTTGACATCTCGGTACCTATTATTTGAGAGCATAAAAACGTTCCTGTAACGTTTACATCAATAGATTTTTGCCACATATCAAGAGGATAATTTTCAAACATTGAAAGTTCTTCTGCTGCTTGTGGATTTTCAAACATGTCGTTTATGGCTGCATTGTTGACAAGTATATCAATCGAACCAAATTTATCTAATGCAAGATCTCTTAATTTTTTAATGGAAGCCGACTTTGTGATGTCAACTCCAACTCCGAGAGAATCAGTTGGAAGTTCTTCGGCAAATTTGATACATTTTTCTTCATCAAGATCAGCAACAACGATGTTTGCTCCTGCTTCCGATAATGCCAAGCAATGATGTTTACCGATAAGTCCGAGAGCACCTGTTACAATTGCTACTTTATTTTTTAGTGAGAATAAGTCTAATGAATTCATTGTTTCTATTAGTCAGATTTTAGTTGTCACCTTGAGCTTGACTACCTTCATAAGCAAGCAGCTCAGCAGGCGATTATTATTTATGTTTAGGTTTTAAGTTAAAATTACTTGTCTTTCTGAAAACAGGTTCCACCGGTTCACCGCGCAAATAACCTTTTACATTATTTTCATCAATTGCTTTTTTTAGAATTGGAAGAACTTCACGATAAACTTTTAAAGTATATTCAACATCTTCATCAGAATGTGAGAAAGACATATTATGAAATCCGCCCCAAAGAATTCCTCGTTTAATCATTTCCTGTTGTACTAAAGATTTCATTTCAAGAGGATTACCAACTGAAGAATCAAAAGTTATAATTGTTCTGCATTCAAACCCGGAACATTTTGTATAATTCATCCCAAGTTCTTGTGCTATTTTATTGTATCCATCTTTCAGTTTTTTACCTTGTTTAGCCAGATAAGCAGGAACATTTTTTTCTTTAATTTCATTTATCGTTGCTTTGGCTGCGGCAAGAGATAAAGCTTCACCGCCAAAAGTTGTAAAAAAGAAAACATCTTTTTCTAATAACGACATCACATCTTTTTTCCCGGTTAAAATAGCAATGGGCATACCATTTGCAACCGCTTTTGAAAAGCATGCAAGATCGGCTTTCACTCCAAAATATTCCTGTGCACCTCCAATAGCAACTCTGAATCCCGTCCACATTTCATCAAAGATCAATAAGGTTCCGTTTGCTGTGCAGACTTCTTTTAGTTCTTGAAGAAAATTGTTCTTTGGTTCTTCAAATACAAATGGTTCTAGTATAACTGCTGCAGTGTCTTCATCAATAGAATCTTTAACTGATTGAATATCATTGTAATTAAAAGTAAAACTTAAATCGAGGATAGCTTGTGGAATACCTTTATTTCTGTCAGTAACACCGATATACCAATCATGCCAGCCATGATAACCACAGCAAAGCACTTTATCTCTTCCTGTAAAGGCGCGTGCAACACGAATAGCTGCAGAAGTTACATCAGCACCGCTTTTACTATAACGGATGGATTCAGCATTAGGAACAACTTTATTTATCAGTTCTGCAACTTCTACTTCAAGTGGATGCATTAGTGAAAAAGTAATTCCATCCTCTAATTGCTTTTTGATTGCTTCATCAACTTTATCGTATGCATAACCTAAAGAGAGAGGACCAATTCCCATATTAAAATCGATGTATTCATTTCCATCGACATCCCAAACGTGCGAACCTTTTCCACGCTGCAAATATTTTGGTGCAACCCCTTTGATGTTCTGTCCCGGTCCTTTGGCTAAAGTTTGTGTTACGGCGGGAATTAAATCTAATGCCTTCTGATAATATTCATCGGATATTTTTATGACCGGATAATCTTTATTAAAATCAACTTTGTTTGGCATTTTTTTTAACTCAATTTATTACTTAATAATTTTTGTTTGTTTTTTAGAAATTGTTTTTAATTCATTTAAATGATCACGGTACCAGTTAACACCATTATACTTTTCATTTATTTTTTTTATTTCAGGTTTTCGTTCAAGTAATTCAAGTATATCATTTAAAGAAAAATTAGGATTACTATCATAAAGTTCATCATAAACTGCTTTAATAAAAAGGTAATCATCCATATAATCTATAGTGAAACGATGAGACATTGAATAATCTAATCCAGTTTCCCATTCAACGTTCCCCAGTCTGAATTTATCAGGATTTTCCCAAAAGTATGGAGTGGTATGTTCTCTTTCAAAATTTTTAGTTGCGTTTTTCCAGGCAATTTTTAATGCTGCCATAGACATTATCTCAACATCATTTCCATCTGGGTATGTCGCAGGATGAAGATTACTTACATAATCATAATGATCAGAATTATCTATGTAAAACTTCAATACTCGATCAATTACATTATTATCGATCAAAGGACAATCGGATGGAATTTTTACAACTGCATCAGCATCATATTCAAGTGAAGCTTTGAAATGTCTGTCAAGTAAATCAGTAGGATGACCGCGGTAAAAATTAGAATTATTTCCTTCACATATTTTAACTAATAAATCATCGGATTCATCCACAGTAGTGGCAATAACAACAGTCCCGCAGTACTTTGATGAAGAAACTCTTTCAATCATTCTAACTAATAGTGGTTTGCCGGCAAGAGGTAAATTTACTTTTTGAGGAAGTCGTAAAGAACTCATTCTTGCCTGAATAACAGTAACAATTTTCAGATCGTTATTCATATCTAAAAATGCTTGGCTTTAACAAATTTTATTTTGTTACGAAAATTCCGAAACAATGTGTGAATGTTATTAAAATTACTTTTAAAGCTATAATTTTTTTTGTTCTCTGCTTTAGCTGCTAATTCTCTAGCCTCTTTAGCGATGTTTTTTGCAGACATCCCTCCATTTTGTAAGGGTATTAACTTCTCCAATTCCTTGATGGAAATGTCGGAGATTACCTCTTTACCCAGAACCAAGGCTGTATAAACAACACTAGAGTATCTGGTAACAAGAGACTCACACTTTGCAATCATTGGTTCTATGCTTACTCCATGATAGACAAGAGCACCTTGTGCAAACTGATTAATTTCAGAAGTAGCTTTTTCAACATTCTCATTTGGATGTAATTTGAAGATGAGTTTTCTTCCGTTTGCGATCTCAACTGCATTTCTAATAAACTTTTTACGATTTTCATATTTATAAGTTTCACGCATATCGGATGTAGCAACAAGAACAAAGTTTTCGTGCGGAAAGTTAGAATTTTTTAATTCTTCTATATTATCAAAATTCGGAATGCCGGTTACTCGCATCTTCTCAGGTTTAATTCCTTTTGAAATGAATAAATCTCTATATCCTTCAGAAGCAATACAAAATAAATCATACTTATCAGATAATCCTGTCATTGAAGTACTTGCAGCCCATCGCGGAAGATGAAAAAATCTTACAATTTTATACCAAAAAGTTTCAGGATCAGTCATACCTTCCTGAATAAGAATTACTTTACTTTTAAGAATATTTTTTGGAATTATAAGATCCTGGCAAGTAAAAACTAAATCGTAATTATTATTCTTTCCTTCAATATCAATTTGCAGACTATTTTCTTTAAAGTAATCCAGTGCTTTTCTCTTGAATTCACCGCCCATAATCGTAAAGTCAAGAAATCCGATTTTAGTGAAAAAATATAAATATCCACTTGCATAATAGGGTGTGAAATAAGAATCAAATTCAGGCAGTTCCTTCGATATTTTGTGCATTTGTGATGTTTGATTAGGGGAACCACAAATGAATAGCGCTTTAGGTTTTTCCATTTACCTTATAATATTTATTATAACTTCCAAATTTATATAGAAAATATCTTAAGAAAGTCAGTTTCTATAAAGAAATTGTTAAATCATTTACTCTGACTTTTTTCAAATGATCTGCTAAATATTTGCTTAAAGATAATAATTCTATTTCGTTAATGAAATAATAAAACAGATGCTAATGGAGATCACTTATAATTTTGGATATTCTGAACACGCTATTGGCATAAACTTATCATTGTAAACAATGATTTTAAATAAAACTCGTTATTTGAATGGTCAAAAATTTATAACTATTGTACATAGATTTACTTCAAAATAAATTTAAGAATATTAGCTTAACCTATTATATATAGAATACTTAATAAAATTAGCTTTAGCTAAAAATCGTATAAAAAATGTTAGTTATCGGATTTTCAGTGCTTCTTTTATTTGTTCCAAAATAACTTCTTATTTATCTTCAACTTCAAATTTAACATTATCATTACAAGGCAGGTTCGATATGCGAATTGTGAAACCAAAGAAACTTAATAAAGGTGATTTAATTGGTGTGATTTCTCCCGCCTCATCGCCAGAAGAATCAATTAGAATTGAACAAGGAGTAAAATATCTTGAAAAATTGGGATATAAAGTAAAAATTGGAAAGAATGTTGGAAAAACTCACGGTTATTTAGCAGGTGAGGATAATGAAAGATTAGAAGACTTTCATTCAATGTTCAAAGATAAAAATGTAAAGGCAATATTTAGTTTAAGAGGTGGATACGGAGCATTCCGTTTAATTGATAAAATTGATTACAAATTGATTAGTCAAAATCCCAAAATTTTTGTGGGTTACAGTGAAATAACTTCTCTTCAAAATGCAATATTTAGCAAAACAGGATTAGTAACTTTTGCTGGTCCAATGGTTGCAGTTGATTTCTGGAATGAAGTAAGTCCATACACAACAGAAATGTTTTGGAAAATAGTAACTTCTAACAAAAAGCTTGGAAGAGTAAAACTTCCGGAAGATTATACTAACGGACTTCCAAAACTTTGCAAAGGAATGGCTTCAGGTAGAATTATTGGTGGGAATCTTGCTGTATTTACCGCTTTATTAGGTACAGAGTATTTCCCATCAATGAAAGACAAAATTTTAATTATTGAAGATATAAACGAGAAACCGTACAAGATTGACAGATTGTTAAATCAATTAAGATTGGCTAAAGTTTTTAAGCAAGTTAAAGGAATAATTCTAGGAAGATTTGTTGATTGTTACGAACCTGATCCAAATACAAAATCTTTATCTCTCGGTGAAGTAATTGATGATTACATCTGTTCTCTGAAAATACCGATAGTCTACACTTTTCCTTATGGACATATAAAAGAACTTGTAACTATTCCTTACGGAATTTCTGTTAAAATAAATGCTACAAAGGGATTTGTTGAATTTACTGAAGGCGCAGTTACTTAATCGTTGATAAATTTAAAGTAATTATCAGGTAATATTTGAGCAGCCTTAATGGCTGCTTTTTTATTTTCGAATATTCCGAAAACCGTAGAACCTGTTCCTGTCATCATTGAAAACAAAGACTCTGCCTCAATCATTTTATCTTTTATGAATTTTATATCAGGATATTCGGAAAAAACTATATTTTCGAAATCATTAACTGCAATTCTTTGTAATTCATTAAACTCAATTATTCCTGATTTGACAAAAGTTTTTAAACTGATTTCCGGTGAATGCGGTTTGATAAGACCAAAAGCCCATCTTGTTGATATGTGAATACCGGGGTTTACAATCAAGATTGGTTTGTCAATCCTTAAGTTTAGCGGAAAAAGAATTTCACCTCTGGATTCAGCAAAAGATGGAACAGGATTAAGAAAATAGGGGACATCAGAACCTAATTGTAAAGCAATGTCCGAAAGTATTTCAGCTTCGATATTTAATTCATACATTTTATTGAGAGCTAACAAAGTTGCAGCGGCATTTGAACTACCGCCTCCGAGTCCAGCTCCGATAGGAATATTTTTGTTAAGAACTATTTCAACATTGATTTGAGTCCCTGAATATTTTTCCAGTTCATCTTTGGCTTTAATTATAAGATTAGATTTTTCTTTATTCAAATTTTCATCATTACTTCTAAAAGAAAATTTATCGGACCTTGTAAAAGTTATTTCATCGTGGATTTTAAGAGGATAAAAAATTGTTTCAAGATCGTGATAACAATCATCTCTTTTTCTGATGATATTCAAGCCGATATTGATTTTAGCAGGCGATATAACTTTTAGTTGATTCATCAATTATCATTTTAAATTTTATAAAGAATGATCAATTTACATGCTTATAATAGTATGGTAATCCATTCGTCATTAAGGAGAACGAAATCATCATTATTATATTTCAATTTAAACATCAAGTGCATATTCAAAAAACTTTAAGTAATTATCAATTGTAACATTAACATCAAACTTTGTTTTCACAATATTCTTAGATTCTTCACCCATAGCTCTTCTTAAGTTTGCATCATTAACTAACAATAATAATTTTTCTGCTAAATCAAATACATTTTTTGGCTCAAATAAAAAACCATTAATGTTCTCACTGATAATCTCTTTCGGTCCGCCTTGATTTGAAGCTATCACCGGTTTGCCTTTTGCCATTGCCTCCAATAAAACATAACCAAAAGATTCCTTATCAGTAGGCAAAACGAAGATATCCATTAAGTCAAAATAGTATTCAATTTTATCCGTAAATCTAAAAAATGAAAAATAATCTTCAATTCCATAATTTTTAATTTTAGCAATTAGTTCTTCTTTGTAACCTTTACCCGTAACTGAATCGGTCTCATCACCGACTATTATAAAATGAATGTTATGTATTTTTTGATTATTTAACCTCGCAGCAACATCAACTAAAAGTTCCTGGTTTTTTAAGCTATCTAATCTTCCAACACTGCCAATAATAATTTTATCAGATGGAATATTATTCTTAATAAAAAATTTTTCCTTATCTATCGATTTATGCGAACTAAATCTTTCAAGGTCGATTCCATTATAGATAGTAAATATTTGGGAGTCCTTTACTGGTGTATGATTAATATGATTCAACCTCATATCATTTGTCATTGTTACAATGTAGTCAAGATTTTTATATACCCAACGATGGAACAAATCTTTTTTGTTATATCGGGAATCCATTTGTTGTGAAAAAAATATTTTACATGGTTTTAGAATTTTCTTAATTAGAATTGCTGTGCTTAAATCTTTTGATTGGTGCACATGAATTATATCTATTTTTTTTTCTGCAATGTAAAATTTTATTTTTTTTGCAGTAATAAAGTCTAAGTATTTTGAGTTTTGTTTTATAGCGAAACATTCAATCGAGTTATTTCTGAATTCAGCTTCAAGTCTCGAGTCGGAATTTACAATGCCAACAACATTATGACCTCTTTTCTTAAATTGTTTTGCAAATGTGCCCACGTAGATTTCTAAACCACCCCATGCATTGGAGAAACAGAATTCAAGAATATTCATTTTACAAATTCTAAAATATTTTTTATTTGATTATCAAATTCAGTTGTATCATAATACCGCCTAATTCTTTGATAGGAATTTTCACCCATTTGATTACGAAGTTCAGAGTTGTTCACCAGTTTAATAACTAAGCTAGCTGCTTCAGTAGAACTGTTTGTTTGATACACAAATCCACTGCCATCGTTTCCAACAACTTCGGGAATTACGTTAACATTAGGTGCAACTATTGGTGTTTTGAAAACCATAAATTCCATAGCGATTCTACAAATGTACTCAGAGAATCGCGATGAAAGAATTCCTATATCAGTAATTGAAATAATTTTTCTTACATCATCAACTTTATTTATAATTTTTACTTTATCATCAATTTTATATTCAGCTATTTTAGTTTGAACATCAGCATATTTTATTTGTTCTTCTGAACCGGATAAAATGAAAAATAAATTATCCGATTGGCTTAAAGCTGATTTCATAATATCAAGTAAAAAAAAGATGCCCTTTTCAGGTGAAAATCTTCCAATAAAACTAATAATAACTTTGTGCTTTGGAATTCCAAACACTGTTTTATAATCTTCTGCAGGACTAAAATCTAAAAATGCATTAACATCAATTGGAGCGTGTATTATCGAAAAATTATTTAACTGAAAAGAATGGTAATTAACTTTTGTAGAATTACCTGGGAAAATGAAATAATCAGTTAGAGTATTGTGCAAATAAATATTTAGTAAATTTTTTACCGGTCGAACATTATCAAGACAAACTTTTATAATTGGTAACTTTCTATCGGAAAACATCTTAATAAGTCCAACAATAATATGTCCTGGTGCGCTAATTGGAATGAGATAATCAACCTTCTCAGTAACTATTATATCCTTCACTTTTTTTATATTGCTATAAAAATTGATTGGATTTTTTTCAAATAGATTAATGTCCGCTATCCTGAATTGGTCATCGGAAATTCTCTTACCGATGGGAGTATCGGATTTACCTACAAAAATAATTTCGCAACCAATTCGGGTTAAGGATTTAACTAAGTTAAATGAGTAATAGGCAGCAGCATTCCACCAAGGAGATTGATATAAAATTAAAATTTTCAATGGATATTCTTACTTTTTGATAAATAAAGAGTTATAATGAAAGTCTCAGGCTTTACGTTCATAAAAAACGCAGTTAAATATGATTTTCCTTTCATTGAGTCAGTCAATTCAATTCTTCCAATATGTGATGAATTTATAATTGTACATGGTGATAGTAATGATGACACTTCAAGAATAATTGAATCAATTGGCTCCCCAAAGATAAAAGTTTATAACACAGTTTGGAATCCCGAATTAAGAAAAGGTGGATTAATTCTTTCTGAGCAGACAAACATCGCACTATCAAAAACGATAGGAGATTGGTGTTTTTATATTCAAGGTGACGAAGTTGTGCACGAGAAGTATATAGATAAGGTTAAAAAAGCAATGTTTGAGAATTTAGAGAATATAAATGTGGAAGGGCTATTGTTTAATTATTTACATTTTTACGGAAGTTACAATTACATCGCAACTTCACGTCAATGGTACAGAAGAGAAATAAGAGTTGTAAGAAACAAAATTGGTGTTCAATCATTTAAAGATGCTCAGGGTTTTAGAATTAACAATAGAAAACTTAGAGTTAAATTTATTGATGCATATATTTATCACTATGGATGGGCAAGACCACCGCAGTTAATGCAAACTAAGGTAAAGTATTTTCACTCGCTCTGGCATAGTAAAGATTGGATTGAAAAAAATGTTCCAAACAAAGTAGAATTTGATTTTTCAACAACTGAGACTATTCAAGCTTTCACAGGGACTCATCCAAAAGTTATGGAGAATCGAATTAAAAATCAGGTTAGTGATTTCAAGTTAGGTTCGCAAATTATTAAAAAGGGATTCAAAAGGAATTTACTTGATCTGATAGAAAAATTAAATGGTTATCGAATAGGAGAGTACAAAAACTATAAAATTGTTAAATGATTAGAATCAAAAATATCTTTAATTATATTTTAGTTAATTTTATTTTCGAGCGATTTACAAATATTAATAGCTTCTTTAATCATTGCATCATATTTATCTGGCTTTAAGACAAAACTTATCCGATCATCACTATAACCATAAGTGTCGTAGTTTTCCTGTAAGAAAATTCCAATTGTGGAAATCCCCAGAGCATAAGCATAATGAAGCGGACCTGTATCGCCGGAAATAAACAAATCACAACATGAAATAAAGTATTTTAATTCTCGTAAATCATTAAATAAAATTGCATTGTACTTCTTCTTTTCTATGTCGGAATATTCATCAGTTTCTTCAATTCCGAATAGCAGGATAGGGAAATAGTCTGTTTCTATTTTAATTTTTTCATAAATAGACTTAAAATTTTCTATATCCCATTTTTTCTTATCTCTTGCTCCAATCCATAATCCTATAAACTTTTGTTCATCTTTAATATTGAATTTTTCAAATATGTTTTTTCTATGTGTTTTAACTTCATTACTATCTGTAAAGATTTTTGGTTTAAAGATTATTTTTTCCTTAGAAAATAAATTAACTAATTCTTGTTTTGATATGTAATAATGATTATTGGTATTAGAAGTGATATGAAGATTAGTAAATAATTCTCCACCGCCACCGCTAAAACCAATTTTATATTTTGCTTTTGTGAGGTAAGTTATAATCCCATTTAAAAATGATGTACCAGCAGGATTAGAACTTTCAATTGCAAGATTATATTCTCTTCTTCGCAATAAACGAATGAGTTGAAATAAATTAAAGGGATTCTTAATAAACTTAGTATGATTGAACTCAAAAATATTTGTTAAGAATGGATTAGATTCAAGCAATGCTTTAACCTGATGGGCGACTAAAATATCAACAGCTGCATTTAAAAAAACACGTTTTGAGTTTTCAATTAAAGGAGTGGTTAAAATAAGGTTCCCAATTTTTCTATCTAGATGAACAATAATTACTCGCTTAACCGCTAAAGGATTAAGATCAGCTACATTAATAACTTCTTTTTTTATAAAAAACTTTAATAATGCGGTCAGAAGTTTTTTACCAAATCTCTCAATAGATTTTAATGCTTTCACTTGAGCTTGTTCTCTTTGAATTGAATTGAATAGAGTCTTTTGTACAATCCATCGAGTTTTATCAGTTCATCGTGGTTGCCGGATTGAATAATTTTACCTTTATCTATAACGTAGATTCTATCTGCATTGTGTATTGTAGTCAATCTGTGTGCAATCACAAATGTTGTTCTTCCAATCATTAAATTTTCTAGTGCTTCCTGAACAAGATTTTCTGACTCAACATCAAGAGCACTTGTAGCTTCATCAAGCAAAAGAATTCTTGGATTCTTTAATATCGCTCTTGCAATTGCTATTCTTTGTCTCTGTCCACCAGAAAGTTGTAGCCCTCGTTCACCAATTTCTGTATTATATTTCTGTGGTAAGTTTTGAATGAAAAGGTCAGCATTAGCTTTTTTTGCAGCTTCAATAACTTCTGCATCAGTTGCAGAAAGATTTCCATATTTAATATTTTCTATTACAGTTCCTGAAAACAAAATAGTTTCCTGGGGAACAAGACTAATTTGTGCCCTCAAAGATTCTAATTTTACTTGAGAAATATCAATATTATCAACAAGAATTCTTCCTGATTCAATTTCATAAAATCTCATTAAGATATTTATAATTGTAGATTTTCCTCCTCCGCTTGGACCTACAAAAGCAACCGTTTCTCCACTTTTTGCATTAAGATATACATCGCACAATATTCTTTCCGTACCGTCGTAAGAAAATGAAACGTTTTCGAATATAATATCGCCATGTATATTTCCTAAAGAAGTTTTTGCTTCTACATTTTTTATCGGTTCATTTTGTGAATCAAAAATTTCAAAAATTCTTTCAGCTGATACAGTCGCTTTTTGTAAAGCTTCAGTTACCTCTCCAAGTGTTTTAATTGGCTTGTATGCCATCGTTAGGAAAGTTATAAACATTGTTAGGTCACCAATCAGCAAGTCTCCATTTATCAATTTTAAACCACAAACCATAAAAACCAAAACCATTCCGCTTGTACTTATTATTTCATTTGCGGGTTTAAGAAGTGCAACTAAAAAAACAGATTTAATGGAAAAGTTATAACTTTCTTTTGTTTTAGTTTTAAACTTTTCCTTCTCAAAATTTTCTCGAGTATATGATTTAACTATTTTGATTGATGAAATGGTTTCCTGCAAAAAGGAAGATATATCGGCGAGTTTATTTGTAATTCTTCTGTTGATATTTTTGATTTTTGTAGCAAAGTATTTAATTGTTAGTCCAAGCAACGGAAATATTATCAAAAACATTAATGTTAATTGCCAATCTATAAGCAGCATACCTGTTACAAATATTATAGTATAGATAAGTGATTGTATAATTAAAACGAATGAATTTAATGATGAATCGAGCATATTTACATCATAGGTTAATCTTGACATAAGTTCACCGGTTTTTCGCACATCAAAAAATCTCATTGGCAAATGCACTAAGTGTGAGTAAATATTATTTCTCACAGTCATTAGAATTTTTTGAACAACTGAGTTCATCAACAATTCTTTAAAAAGAACAAATATTCCCTTTAATATTACCGAGGCAAGTAAAACCATAATAAAGATATAGAGCGCATTCGTACATTGTTCGATTCCAACTCGAAGAAAATCTATATTGAAAAGCCCTAACAGATTGTATTTAATGTGAATGGAAATTTCTTGATTAGATTGAATTGAAGCAGATATATCACTGAATGCTTCTATAAATAATCCTGCCGCAGGTGCTAAAAGTGCATCGCTAAATCCCATTAGTAATGTAAAAAAAAATCCTAACAGAATTCTTTTCCAGTGTACGATGATGTATTTAGATAATCTTAATTGAGTGTTCATCAGTATATAATCAAATAATGCTCACTTTTGAACTATAAATTTGTTAAAGTAATTTAAACATTTATCAGGATAAAAAAATATTATTTCGTAAATGATTTATTACTACTCATTTAATTTCGTTTATGTTCAATTCAAAGATAAAATATAAATTCTAGTGTGCATCAAGCCAGTTATCACCAACTCCAGTATCAACAACTACGGGAACTTTTAGCGGCAATGCTTTTTCCATTATCTCCTTAATCAACGGACGTAGTTCATCTACTTCATCTTTATGAGCATCAAACAGGAGTTCGTCATGCACTTGAAGAATCATTTTAGTTTTAGATTTTCTTTTATTCAGCTCATTGTGAATTTTAATCATCGCAATCTTAATCATATCAGCCGCAGTTCCTTGAATTGGCATGTTTATAGCAACACGCTCTTCAAATTGTCTAACAACCCTGTTGCCGCTGTTTATGTTTTTTAAGAATCTTCTTCGCTTCATTAATGTTTCTGCGTAACCTTTTTCTTTTGCAAAGTTGACGGAATCATCCATAAAGTTTTTTACGCGCTTGAAAGTTTTAAAGTAAGTATCAATTATTTCTTTTGCGTGTGTTTGAGTTACACCTAATCGTGTCTTCAATCCAAATGGCCCAATACCATAAAGTATTCCGAAGTTAACTTCTTTAGCTTTACGACGCATATCAGGAATAACATCTTTTTTATTTACCATAAATACAAGAGCAGCCGTGCTTGTATGAATATCTTCACATTCTTTGAAAGCTTTCATCAAAGCCTCATCTTCACAAATTGACGCCAATATTCTTAACTCAATTTGACTATAATCTGCACTTAGAATAACATAATTTTTATCTTTGGGAACAAATGCTTTACGAATTTCCTTTCCCATTTCTGTTCTAATGGGAATATTCTGAAGATTAGGATTTATACTTGAAAGCCTGCCTGTTGAAGCGACAGTTTGATTAAAATCCGTATGCACTCTTCCGGTTTTCGGGTTAATAAGATTTGGAATTGCATCAGCATAGGTAGATTTAAGCTTTGTAACCTGTCGGTAATTTAGAATTATATCAATCACTTCATGCTCGCCGCGGAGATATTCAAGCGCACGCGCATCTGTTGAAAATCCAGTTTTTATTTTTCTTCCTTTAGAAAGACTTAGCTTGGTAAATAATATTTCCTGCAGTTGTTTTGTAGAGTTGATATTAAATTCAGTTCCAACAGATTTATAAATCTCAGCTGTATAATTATCTAAAAGAATTAGAAGATCATCACTGAAAGATTTTAATGCTTTGCTATCTACTTTAATTCCGTTGTGTTCCATATCTTCGAGTACCGGAGCAAGAGGAAATTCAATTTCATAAGCAAGTTTTGCCTGTTCTTCTTTTTTTAATTCTTCCTCAAGTTTATCATAAAGACGAAATGTTATATCAGCATCTTCGCAAGCATAATCAGAAAGTTCTTTTATATCCACATCAAATATTTTGGTAGGATCTTTTTTAGTTCCAATCAGATTACTTAGTGGAATTGGTTTATAGTTAAGATATTTCTCAGATAGATTATCCATTCCATGTTTCTGATCAGGATCGAGACAGTAGCTCGCAAGCATTGTATCGAAGTAAAAGTTTTCAACACCTATTCCTATACTTCGCATAACAGAAATATCAAACTTACCATTCTGACAAACTTTTTTAATCTTTTTATTTTCAAATAAAGGTTTGAACAGCTTTATAAAATCTTTGATGGGAAGTCGGTCAGATAACCTTTCGTTAAACAAAGAATTATCTTCATCTTCAGGATTTATTGCAATAAAAAAAGCTTCACCTTCTTTAACAGAGAATGAGGCGCCAGCAAGCTTTAACTTAAACGGGTCAAGATCATCTGTTTCAGTATCAAAAACAAATAAGTCTGATTTATTTAGTTTATTAAAAAGTTTTTTTGCAGAATCAATTTCAGTAATTAGTTGATACTTTGATTTATTTTTATCGAACGATACTAATTCATCTGATTTAAAATCTTCAACTTCAACTTTATTTTGTTCCGGGGTTTTGGAATCTGAATTATAAACTTTGATTAGGCGTGCATAAAGATTCTTGAATTCAAGTTCAATAAATATTTCCTTCAACTGATCGAAGTCCGGCTTTTCAAATTTTGCTTTGTCAAAATCAAACTCCATGGGAACATTACAATTAATGGTTGCAAGTTCCTTGGATAAAAACGCATTCTCTTTGTCTTCAATAAGTTTTTTCTTTATTCCTGCCTTTTCAATTTCATCAATATGTTCATAAATATTTTCAATTATTCCATATTTTTGAATTAATGGTACTGCACCTTTTGGCCCGATTCCTTTAACACCGGGAATATCATCACTTGAATCGCCGATAAGTGCAAGATAATCAACCATATATTTCGGTTCGAATCCTAATTCATCAATTACTTTTTGCTTATCATAAAGAACCGCTTCATCAGTTGATTTGCCCGGTCTTATAACTTTTACTTTATCGGTAACAAGTTGAAAGTAATCTTTGTCAGGAGTTATAGCAAAAGATTCAAAGCCGGAAGTTTCCGCTTCTTTTACAGCCGTACCTACAATATCATCAGCTTCGTAACCGGGAAGGATATAGTAGGGAATATTCAAAGCATTAATTACTTGTTTAATTCTTTCTATTTGAGGAATCATATCGTCAGGCATTTGGGCCCGAGATGATTTATAAGCTTCATACCGTTCATGACGAAACGTTTTTTCTTTTGAATCGAATGCAACTGCTATATAATCGGGTTTATGATCTTCCAGGACTTTTAAAACCTGGTTTATAAAACCATAGACTGCTGATGTAGGTTCGCCACTGCTTGTTGTTAAAGGACGGTTTATAAATGCAAAGTAAGCTCTATAGGCGAGTGCAAGTGCATCTATAATAATAAAATTTTTACTGCTCATTTATTTCGAAGTATTAAGTATGAAGAATAATTTAAAGTTCAAAATATGAATAAGAACCGTAACATAAAATATTAAGAAAGAGTGCTTGGTGGATTTAATTAGTTCTTTTCTAATAGGTCTGTCTTTCATATGTTAGTCGTGATAATTTTAAATATATTGAAAGATCTAATGAAAAAAATATTTCTCTTATTATTGCTCATCTTTTTCAGTTCAACTGTTTTTTCTAAATGTGCTCAAAATCCCGATGAATATATATTTATCGCATTCTGGAATCTTGAAAATTTATTTGATACTACAGATGATCCAAACAAAAGTGATGAAGAATTTCTTCCATCAGGAAGTTATGAATGGACAGAAGAACGACTTGAACGAAAAATGTATAATCTTGCCCGCATTATAAGATCAATGAATGATAACAATGCTCCGGACATTCTTGGAGTTTGTGAACTTGAACATCAATATCTTCTTGATTCTATGGCAAATAATTTCCTTTCAGATTTCAATTATAAATCTGTTGCAGTTGAATCGCCTGATAACAGAGGAATAGATAACGGACTAATATATAGAGCAGATAAGTTTAAATTATTATCTGTAATCGGTGACACTGTTAAGTTATCTGCCGGATTTAATACAAGATTAGTTTTACACGTGACTTTATTATCACTTTCCCAGGATACAATTCATATTTATGTAAATCATTTCCCAAGCAGAAGAGGTGGAGAAGAAGAATCTGAAGCAAATAGAATTGAAGCGGCACAAACATTAAGAAATTCTGTTGATACGGTTCTAAAGTATAGTCCTGATGCAAAAATTATTATTATGGGAGATTTTAACGATGAACCGACAAACAGTTCAATTTTTAATACTCTTAGGGCAGCTCCATTCTTGTGTGATTCAATTTCTAATATGGGTTTAACTGAGGAAAAAGTATCTAGTTTATTCAATACTTCGTATCAAAGATATGAATCTGGAGAAGGTTCTTATAAATATCGGGATAACTGGAATATGCTCGATCAAATAATAATCTCCAGAGAATTACTTACTAGTTATAGGTTACTTTATAAATGCGGTTCTTTTGAAGTTTATAAACCTGATTTTATGGTAACACATTCAGGTTCATTTCAGGGAACACCTTTCCCAACTTTTGGTGGAAGAAGATACCTTGGTGGGTATAGTGACCACTTTCCGGTTACTGCTATATTCAGATATGTGAGGTAATAATTGAAAAGAGATTTGTTGATTTTTGGTTCTGGCGGTGCGTTAGGTTCAGGGGTTGTAAAAATATTACTGCAAAAGAATTTTGATAGTATTTATTTATTTGATCGTAAGTTTGATCTAAAAACTTCGGATAAAAAAATCAAACAAATTATTATTGAAGATCTTTCGGTTGAAGAAAGTGTTCAAAAAGCATTTAAGAATTTTCAAAGAGATTCGGAAACATTTTATTTCCTTTTCTCCACAATTGGTGGATTCTTTGGGGGAGTTCCAACCTGGGAAACTAAAGTTGATGAGTTTGATAAGATGATTAATATGAATCTTAAAACCAATTTCCTTATAGCTAAACATTTCGCAAGTATTGTAAAAGATTCGTCTGGTGGTTCCATATGTTTTACTTCTGCTTATGCAGGACATTATTCCGCTCCTGATAAATCTATTTATGGTGCGTCAAAGGCTTCACTATCACATCTGGTAAAATCACTTGCTGAAGAAGGGAAGAAAATTAAACTTTCGGTTAATGCAATTGCACCTTTTATAATAGACACACCTGCAAACAGAAAGTGGATGAAAGCTGAAAATTATGAGGACTGGATGAAGCCAGAGGAAATTGGCGAACTCATTTTTTCTGTATTCAACAGCTTTAATTATCTTTCAGGCAATGTTATTGAGTTAAAACACAGATTTAATGTGTAAATTTGCTTAGCGGAATTATAGAATTATTTAATCTGCGGGTAATAATATTTTGTTGACTTTGAAATGTGAAATACTTATTGTAGTCACGTTATTTTCATAAAATTCTTGAATTATTTTTACTATAGAAAACAAATAATACATATTAGGAGGAAATCTCACCATGGATCTATCAGGAATCATCGCGTCGATATATAATGTAATCGCTCAAGCAACAAATGATGGCGGCACATTAAATTATCTGACCGAAAAATTTATAGCTGGCAAGGGCTTTATGTGGCCGATATTAGCTTGTTTGGTTTTGGGTTTAGCATTTTCATTTGAAAGATTGTGGACTCTTACCCGCGCAAAAACTAATACAAAACAATTTATCGTAAAAGTAAAAAAAGCTCTTAATGAGGGTGGTGTTGAATCAGCTAAAAGAGTTTGCGAAAATTCTCGCGGACCCATCGCATCTGTCTTTTATGCCGGCTTACTTAGAGCTGATGAAGGTCTTGATGCAGCCGAAAAAGCTATTATTGCTTATGGTGGAATTGAGATGGGTTTCCTTGAAAGAGGTCTTATCTGGATTTCAACCTTTATTACAATTGCACCAATGCTTGGATTTACCGGTACAGTTCAGGGTATGATTGAAGCTTTTGATGCTATTAAAGAAGCCGCTCAGATTTCACCTGCTGTTGTTGCAGGAGGTATTTCTGTAGCTCTTTTAACTACTTTATTTGGTCTCGTTGTTGCTATTATTCTTCAAGTATTCTATAATTATTTTGTTTCCAGAATTGATAGATTGGTAGGCGATATGGAAGAAAGTTCCATTGAACTGATTGATGCTTTATACGAAATTAAGCAGAAAAAAGGTTAATCTGATTTTTACAATCAGAATGAATTAAGAAAAATTTTAGAAAGAATTCTGGCAATGATTAAAAAGAAAAAAATAGCTGAAGCCTCAATACCTACGGCATCTATGGCAGATATAGCATTTTTACTTCTTTTATTCTTTTTGGTTTCAACAGTAATTGATGTTGATACAGGTATTGGCTTAACATTACCTGAATATGTTCCACCGGAAGAACAAGAGCAAGTAAAAGTTGATCCTGATCGTATGGCAGCTGTATTGATCAATGAAAACGGTGATGTATTAATTGATGGAGAATTTGTATCTGTATTTCAGGTTAAGAATACTATCAAACCGAGAATCACTTCCAAAATTGATCTGCCTTTGAACAAGAAACTTATAGTTTCTGTTAAAACAGATAGAAAAACAGTCTACAATGTCTATATAACTGCACTTGATCAGATTAAAATGGCTTTCTTTGAAGTTAGAGATGAACATGCTAATTCAAGGTATGGAAAAAAATATAATGATTTGATTCCGGAACAGCAAAAAGAAGTCAGGGATGCAGTTCCGATCATTATTTCACTAGCTGAACCTGAAGTAATAAAGAAATAAAGAATTTAGGAAAAACGATGAAATTTGAAAAAAAACGAGCCAGTATTAAGCAGGAAATTCCAACCGCTTCAATGCCCGATATAGTTTTCATGCTTCTTTTATTCTTTATGGTTACTACAACTTTAAGAGAAGTTGATGTTTTAGTTGATTTTAAGTTACCAGAAGCTGAAGCTATAGAAAAGATTGAGAATAAAAGACTAATATCTTATCTCTGGGTTGGGAAAGCTAATAAAATGCAAATAAATGACAGCATTGTAAAGTTAGAAGAAGTTAGACCTATTATGCATGGAAAAAGTCAGGCTATGCCTAACATTATCGTATCACTAAGAATTGATCAGGGATCCGATATGGGAATGGTAACCGATATTCAACAGGAGCTTAGAAAAGCTTACTGTCTAAGAATTAACTATTCGGCAAATATAAAAATCTGATTTAGTAATTTTGTTACTTATCATTTAAGGGCAGGTTTGTTTATGATGAACCTGCCTTTTCAGTTTGTAAGGCTTTAATAATGAATTTAAAAGAAATAATTAGTCAGGATCTTAAAGATGCTATGAAGTCAGGCGATAAGATCAGGCTTCAAACCATACGCTCAATCCGTGCGTTGATACTCGAATTTGAAAAGAGCGGAAGCAATAAACAACTTGTGCCCGAAGAAGAGATCAGAATACTTACTACTGCCGCAAAAAAACGAAAAGAATCTATTGAACAATTCAGAAATGCAGGTAGAGAAGAACTCGCAAAGCAGGAAGAAGCTGAACTTGAAATAATTATGTCTTATCTTCCCAAACAATTAAACGAAGAAGAAATTTTTGTTGAAGTTAAAAAATTATCGCTGGAAATGAATGCGACAACTAAAGAGGATTTTGCAAAACTGATGCCTGCTGTTATGAAAGAACTTAAAGGCAAAGCGGATGGTAAAATGGTCAGAGGTATTGTTGAAAAATTCTTGAGTGTAAATTGAATACTGTTGATATAATTATTTTTCTTATTCTTATTATCGGGTTTATTTTAGGATTTAAGGATGGTTTTGTCCGCAAGCTGATTGGCATACTCGGTTTGATTGTAGCCGTTCTTGTAACTGCGCTTTTTTCTTCCAAATTAGGTTTGATAATTGAAAATGTTTTTGGTATAGAATTATATCTCGCCGAAATAATAGCAGGATTAATTTTATTTCTTGGAACAGTTGTAGTATTTGCCATTTTGAAAAGAGTTGTTCATCCTTTTGACAAGGTTAATAATCTTATCAATCAGATCGTGGGAGGAATTGTTGGAGTAATTCAGTTATTGTTTTTTCTTAGTGCTGTTCTTTTATTGTTAAATATATTTGATTTCCCAAGTAAAAAAGTGCAGGATTCTTCATTGTTATATCACAACACGCACAATGTAATTCCATTCACAATAAACTATCTGAAAGATTATACTCCAAGCACTGAAGAAATAATTAAAAACTATATCAATCAAAAAGATTCTCTTCAATGATCACACCTGCAACTCTTGAAAAACTTGAGTTCAATAAGATCCAAAAGCATCTCTCTTCTTTTGCAATTACTGAAAAAGGAAAGGAATTGCTTCTCAACTTAACTCTTTCCACAGATTATAATTTTATTTATAAAGAGGGAACTATAGTAAATGAAGCGAAAGAGATACTTATAAATCTTTCGAATCCGCCGATTGATTATATTCCTATGCTCGATGAAGCATTATCGCAAAGCAGGATTGATGGGGGTTTAATCAGTAGTAAAAAAATCCTGGAAATATTAAACCTTACGAGAATATCCAGAACTTTGCTGCAGTTTATAAAATCCAATTCTGAAAAGGTTCCGTTACTTTATGAAAATGCTCAAGGATTGTTTAATGACAAATTATTTGAACATCAAATACTGAAAATTATTAATGAACAGGGCGAGGTAAAAGAAAATGCCAGCAAACAGCTTGCTGAAATAAGAAAAGATATACGTAATAAAAAAGATGACCTTGTTAAAGCAATTAACAGAATCATAAAAAGTTTAAAAGAAGCAGACTTTGTTCGAGAAGAATATCTTACTTTACGTGATGGACGAATGGTTATTCCTATTAAAGTTGAGCATAAAAGACATTTAAGGGGATTTATTCATTCAGAATCATCTACAGGTCAAACGGTTTACATTGAGCCTGAAGAAACTTTAGAATTTAACAATGATATTGTTTCTTTATCTTTTGCTGAACGAAGAGAAGTCGAGAGATTGTTAAAAGAATTGACTAAATACATTGGTCAAAATGCAAATTATCTAAAACGTTCTCTTGATGTAATCGCCTATATTGATTCCGTTTTTGCCCGGGCAAAGTATTCATTAGAAATAATTGGTTCATTTCCTGAAATAGATAAGAAAAAGAAAATATCCATAAAAGATGCCCGTCATCCGCTTTTGATAAAAAAACTCGGAAGGAAAGTAACCGTTCCATTAGATGTTGATTTAGATAATTCAAAAGTAATTATTATTACCGGCCCGAATGCAGGCGGTAAAACAGTAGTTTTAAAAACTATTGGATTGCTGTCTCTTATGTTACAGTCAGGAATTCATATTCCAGTTTCGCCTGATTCAAATTTTCATATTTTCGATAAAATTCTTCTTGATATTGGTGATGAACAATCAATTGAAGATGATCTTTCAACTTTCAGTTCTCATCTGAAAAATCTTAAAAGTATTTTGGGGGAAGCAGACAATCAATCTTTAATACTTCTTGATGAAATTGGAACGGGAACAGATCCTTCTGAAGGATCCGCACTTGCTGCGGCTATCCTAAAGAAGCTTCTTGAGAAAAACTCTCTTGTTTTTGCATCTACTCATCACGGAAGTTTAAAACTTTTTGCTTACAGTTTAGATGGAATGCAAAATGCAGCAATGCAGTTCGATCACGACAGATTGACTCCGACTTACAAATTTGTATTGGGAATTCCAGGTTCAAGTTACGCTTTCGAAATTGCAAGCAGATTAGGATTTGAAGAATCGTTACTCACTGATGCAAAAAATAACATCGAATCCGATAAACATAAACTGGAGGAATTCCTTTCAGATATTGAACTTAAGTCCAATAATCTGAATAAAAAACTTGCTGAACTTGAGATTGAGAATACAAGATTGAAAGGATTATCAAATCTCTACAAAAACAGTTACGATAAACTTGAAAGTGAAAAAAAGGAAATATTAAAGAAAACCAAAGCAGATGCCGAAATTTATCTTAAGGGAATCAATAAGAAGATTGAAAAAGTAATAAAGGATATAAAAGAATCAGGTGCTGCTAAAGAAGTAACAAAGGAGTCCAGGAAAGAAATTGAAAGCATAAAAATTTCAGCTGAGAATATTATTCAACCGGATATTGATTCGATTGATGAAAAATACAATTTTAGCGTCGGAAGTTTTGCTGCTGTGAAAATTTCTTCAACTTCCGGAAAAATTATTGAGCTAAATGCCAATAAAAATAAAGCAACTTTATTAGTCGGCACATTAAAAGTGCAGGTTAAATTATCTGATCTGGTCCCTTCAAAAGGAGTTAAAGAGAAAGAAATTCGTAATAATTATGATTATCTTATAACTACTGATTCGAGTTATCGGTTGGATATAAGAGGAGATCGTTCCGAAGAGGCAGAATATAAAGTCATTAAATTCATTGATGATGCTTATCAATCGAATTTAGGAAGAGTCGAAATTCTTCACGGTAAAGGCACAGGGGCATTAAAGAAAACAGTTAAAGATTTATTAAAAAATCACGATAAAGTTAAAGCATTTTATTTCGCCCCGCTTGATCAAGGCGGTGAGGGAATAACAATAGCTGAAATATCTTGAGGTATCATTGTTCAATAAAATTCTTATTGCTAACAGAGGAGAGATTGCTCTCAGAATTATAAGAGCCTGCAAAGATTTAGGAATTAAATCTGCGGCAATTTATTCTGAAGCTGATAAAAAATCTCTTCATACACGATTTGCCGATGAAGCTTATCTAATTGGACCCGCTCCATCTAATCAATCCTATCTCAATAAAGAAAAAATAATAAAATTAGCAAAAGAAATTGGTGCTGATGCAATTCATCCTGGTTACGGATTCTTTTCTGAAAATGCAGATTTTATAAAAGAAGTTGAAAAAAGTGGAATTACTTTTATCGGTCCATCATCTGATTCCGTTAAAATGATGGGTATCAAAACTGCAGCACGCCAATTAATGAAGAAAAATGATGTTCCGATAGTACCGGGAACAACAGAAGCAATTTCTTCTGTAAATGACGGTAAAAAAATTGCCAAAGAAATTGGCTATCCAGTTTTATTGAAAGCTTCTGCAGGCGGCGGTGGAAAGGGGATGAGAAAAATTTCCAATGAAAGCGAATTTGAATCTGCTTTAGAATCAACCAAAAGGGAAGCGCTTAAAGCTTTTGCCGATGACTCAATTTACATTGAAAAATTTATAGAGAATCCTAAACATATTGAAGTTCAGGTGATTGCAGATAAACTTGGCAATTACAGACATTTATTTGAGCGCGAGTGCTCAATTCAAAGAAGGCATCAGAAAATAATTGAAGAAGCTCCTTCAATATTTGTAGATGAATTAACAAGAAATGAGATTACACAAGCTGCTATCAAAGCTGCAAAAGCTTGTGGTTACTTTAATGCTGGGACAATCGAATTTTTGATGGATAAGAATAAGAATTTTTATTTCCTCGAAATGAATACAAGACTTCAGGTTGAACATCCGGTAACTGAATTTATCTGCGGTGTTGATCTCGTGGCTGAACAAATCTCCATAGCTGCAGGAAATAAAATTTCCTTTCAACAAGACGAAATAAAAATAAATGGCTTTGCTCTCGAATGCAGAATTTATGCCGAAGATTCTTTCAACGGATTTTTACCTTCGACTGGAATGATTGCTCATTATAATCAACCAAGTGGTCCTGGTGTTAGAGTTGATTCAGGATGTAATTCCGGTTCAGAAATTTCTATGTTTTATGATCCTATGATTGCAAAATTGGTTACCTGGGGCAAAAATCGACCTGAAGCTTTAAATAAAATGAACAGAGCACTTTCTGAATATTACATTTCAGGTTTAACGACAAATATTGAATTTCTTAAAATCATAATTAATCATAATGATTTTATTGAAGGAAACTATGATATAAACTTCATCGATAAAAATCTTTCAAATATTTTATCTTCTACTCCTGATAATAAAGAATATAATAGTGAAGAAGCAGCCGCCATTCTTGCAGCACTTTTAAAATATGATCATTCTTCAAACGGATTTAAAGCTGTAAAACGAAGAGATAACAAATGGGGAGAATTACTTTATGAGTGAGTTCATTGTTACTGTAAATAGTAAAAAGCGGCAGATAAAAATAATTGATGATGAGACTTGTATTATAGATGGTAAAAAGGCTAATTTTGACCTGACCAAATTATCAAATGGAACTAGTGTTCTAAAAATTGATAATAGAGTTTATGAAGTATCGGCTCAAAAATCAGAGGGAGAGATACTGAATCTGTTTATTGACGGTAAGTTATTTGAAACAATAAGCAGAACTGCATTACAGGAAAAAGCATCAAATCTTCTTGAAAAAGCAGAAGCATTATACGCGCATAAAGTTATTGTTAAAGCACCAATGCCGGGAATGATTCTGAAAGTAAAAAAGAAATCCGGGGAACAGGTTGGAAAAGGAGATTCAGTCATTATTCTTGAAGCAATGAAAATGGAGAACGAAATCAAAGCTCCTTCTTCAGGAACAATTACTGAACTGAAAGTTACAGAGGGCAATGCTGTTGAAAAAAATTCTTTTTTATTTTCGATCGAATGACTCTAAATTAACTTTATCACATAATATATCGGAGGTCTCATGTTACTTAGATTTGGTACTTTCTTAATGGTTTTCATTTTCTCTTGTTCTGTTGTTTTAGCAGGAGGTTTTCAAACTGCTACTCAAGGTGCTAGAGCAATGGGAATGGGACTCGCATTTGTTGGTCAAGCTTCAGATGCATCTTCTATTTACTATAACGCTGCTGGTATATCAAATTTGAGGGGTTTTAATATTCTTGCTGGCGCAACTTTCATCATGCCTTCAAATGATTTTACCGGCCCAACTCCGCTTACTATTACTTCAACAACAGTTGATAGGACATTTACACCAATAAACTTCTACGCAACTTATAGTATGGATAACGGTTTATCATTCGGTATTGGTGTTTATAATCCTTACGGACTTGGTTCAGAATGGCCAGAAACCTGGATCGGTAAAGCTCTTGCGGTTAAAACTGAATTGAGGACTTTTTACATAAACCCAACTGTAGCATATAAAGTTAGCGATAACTTCTCAATAGGTATTGGTTTTGATTATATTATTTCAGACGTACAATTCTTACAAAATGTTGATCTTTTAGTTCCACCATTAACGGCGGCACCAAACGTTGGAGTTAATTTGGAAGGTGCTGGAGATGCTGCTTATACATTTAACGTAGGTTTGCTCTATAAAGCTACCGAAGATCTTTCATTCGGTTTGTCTTACAGACACGAAGCTGAAATTGAATTTGATGGTGATTTAACCTTTAATAACTTACCCGAATCATACGATGCTCTTTTCCCAGAAGGAAAAGGCAAAGCTAAATTAACTATGCCTTTTGATTTACGTTTAGGGGTTTCCTATAATGCTATGGAAAACTTGACATTAAACGCTGATTTTCAATACGTGGGCTGGGAAAGTTATAAAGAACTTGCAGTTGACTTCGAAAATAATACTTCCATCACTCATCCCGTATTGGGTGTAATTCCGATTTGGACTGATCTGAACGTTGCTAAAGATTGGGAAAATTCAATAACTCTTCGTCTTGGCGGCGAATACCGCATGGATGCTTTTGCTTTCAGAGCCGGTTATGCTTATGATGCTACTCCTATTCCGACAAAAACCATGGATCCTTCTCTTCCTGGTGCTGACCGTCATGATATCACAGTTGGTCTAGGTTATCAAATAACTCAAAATATTAGAGTTGACGCGGCTTATCAATACATTTCATTTGAACAGGATGTTACCGACTCCGATATTCCGTTCAACGGTTTGTATGAAAATTCGACCAATTTATTTGGTTTTAATTTAGAATTTGCTTTCTAATTTTAATTTTATGTTTTGTTAAACAACCCGCTTATTACAAACTCATTAAGCGGGTTTTTTATTTTGATGCTTTTACTTGCACATAATCCAATAATTGAAACGATGTCTTCAAAATATTCCAAATCAATTTTGAATATTGTTATTATCCTTAATTTTAGTTTAAATTTAGAGTAACAAAAACAATAGATAATGAAAATGAAAAATCTAAAAAAGGTTTATTTAATTTGTCTTATGATAATTGTGGGATTATCAGGATGTGCTGGCACTTCTGAAGAAACGACAAAACAAGAAGAAGTATATATTTTTGATGAAGTTCCAGTAGAAAACACAATTACTCCTCCCACTACAGGAGAATATCCTACTTTGGAAGAAACTTATTATGTAGTACAAATAGGAGCGTTCACTACACAGGATAGAGCAGAAAGTTTTGCAGATATGAGTCGAAAAAAGCTTCTAAATGAAGTTAGCATTTCATACAGCGACAGGGTCAATTTATATGTTGTTCAAATTGTTCCATTTTATAAATTTCGGCAGGAAGCAGAAATTGTAAGAGATAACGTAAGGCAAATCCCTGATTTCAGTGATGCATGGATAATTACTGTAAATAAATAAGGTAATGATATTTATCTTATTATTTATTTTATTAAATTGTTACAAAACTCATTAACAAAAATTGGAGGCTGCAATGGCTTTTTCATTAAACAGAATAATGTTAATTGGTAATCTGGGCAGAGATGCCGAAACCAGGTTTACTGCAGATAATAATCTTGCAATAACCAACTTTTCACTTGCTACAACATACGGCTATAAAGGGAAAAGCGGTGATTGGGTAAATGAAACTACTTGGCATAGAATCACTGGTTTTAATCTTTCAGATTTTATGAAAGATAATCTTAAAAAAGGGAAAAAGTTTTATGTTGAAGGAAGATTGACTACACGTGAATACACTGATAAAGAAGGAGTGAAAAGATATTCAACAGATGTTATTGCTGAAAAAATTATCCCCTTGGAAACCTCAGGTGGCGGTGCAAAAGACGAAGAGATTTCTAACGGCTCAACAGAATCTGCTGCAGCCCCTGATGTTCAGGATAATAACGATTTACCATTTTAATTAGATTTGTTTAATAGCGCGGGAATATTATAGTATTTGGATATTGATTGGTCAGTAAAACTTGTAATTCTTGCTGTTCTTTTATTAGCATCAGCCTTTTTTTCAGGCTCTGAAGTTGCTCTGTTTTCGCTGGATAAAAAGAAAATTGAAAGCCACTTCAAAGCTAATAAAATAATAAGCAGGTATCTGTTAAATTTAATTAATTTCCCGCGCCGGCTTCTTGTAACAATTCTCATCGGCAATACTACAGTAAATGTTGGCGCTTCAATAGTTGCGGTTTTTCTTGCGTTTGATGCAGCTGATTATTTCTCAATCTCAACGGAAATTGCACTTACAGTTCAAATAATTCTTCTTACAATATTAGTTTTAATTTTTGGTGAACTTTTTCCAAAAGTTGCTGCAACAAAAAATCCTTATCTTTTCAGCAGAGTGATAGCTGTACCAATGTATTATTTTAACATTGTTATTTATCCAATCGCTGAATTCATTACAGAAGTTATAAAACTTTCAATTTCCAAATTGAAGATTGACAGATCAAAATCTGCAATATCCAGAGATGAAATTCCTCATCTTACTTCTATAAGTCACAAAAAAGGAGCACTTGAAGAGGATGAACACAATCTCATAAGCAGTCTTGTTAGTTTCGGTTCTGTAACTGTTGAAGAAATAATGACTCCACGTGTAGATATAATAGCTGTTGCTACGGATGTTAAGTACGATGAACTTCTTGAAATTATAACACAATCCGGGCATAGCAGGATTCCTCTTTATAAAGATGATCTCGATGAGATATTAGGAATTATCTTTGCTAAAGATCTGTTGCCGTATTCCAGAAATCCTGAATTAAGAGTACATCTTTCATTAAAGAAAATATCACGAAATGTTTTATTCGCCCCCGAAACAAAATTGATCAGCGAACTATTGAAAGAATTCCAGGAAAAGAAAATGCATCTTGCAATAGTTGTGGATGAGTATGGTGGCACATCAGGCTTAGTGACACTCGAAGATATTATTGAAGAAGTTGTGGGTGAAATATGGGATGAATATGATAAAGAGGAAAATCCGATAACTTCGTTTGAAGAAAATAAGTGGTTGGCTTTAGGAAAAATTTCAATTGATGAAATAAATGAAAGTTTAGGAACTGAAATAGGAAATGAGGATGAGGAATTTGATACTCTTGGTGGTTTTGTCCTAAATCAAGCGGGAAGCATTCCTCAGGAAAGTTTTAAATTTACATTTAAAGGATTTCGTTACACAGTAAAAGAAATTCAGAAGAAAAGAATTAAAAAAGTTGTAATTGAAAAAATAAAATAGATTTCAACCATGAAAAAAGGCTGCTTCGTTAAATCAATAATAATATTAACTATTTTTGTAGCAGCGATTGCATATATAATTCAATACAAGCTAGATGAATGGGTTATTAAACCGGCAAAAAAAATGTTTATGCCTGTAGTTGAGAAAAGCTTTAAGGAAGAACTATCTTTTATTCAGGATTCGCCAGAAAAAGATTCTTTATTGAATTCTCTAAGTTTATATATAGAAGATCTTGATATTCTGAATGAATCTGATTCTGCACAAAAAATATTCTGGAATCAGTTTAAACAAATTACATCTGACAGTATCATTACAAAATCTGAACTTGAAGAGATAAAAAAAATATTAGAGACAGAAAATGAAAAATGAAAGAAAAACTGAAATAAGAGTCGGACTTACAGTTATAGTCGGATTGATAGTATTATTATGGATTCTCGGTTGGGCAAAAAATTTCACAATTCATTCAAATGAACAAAATATTTCCGTAAAGTTCGATAATGTTGCGGGACTTGAAATAAGCGACAATGTAACTGTTAATGGAGTTAGAAAAGGTTTTGTTAAATATATGAAAGTTGAGAGCAATAATGTTTTGGTGACACTTTCAGTTGATGATGATGTTGATTTGCGAAGCGATGCCAGATTCACTTTGAATATGCTTGATTTGATGGGTGGTAAAAGAGTTGAGATCTATCCGGGAAGTTCTGATGAAAAATTAAATCTTAATGAAATTTACCATGGTGAATTTCTATCTGATATTCCGTCTGTTATGGCTGTATTCGGTTCGGTTCAGGATGATCTTGTAACTTTGCTTAAAGATATTAAAATCACTCTATCCTCAATGAATGTATATCTTACTGATAAAAAAATGGAATCTGATATTAAAACTTCGCTTTCTAATCTTACAGAAGTCAGCAGAAAATTAAATCTTATGATTGATGAAAACAGGGAAGGAATTAAAACTCTGACAAGCAATACAGTTGAATTAACCGATGAGGCAAAAGAGTTTATTAAAACGAATAAAGATGCAATGGGTGAATCAGTTAAAAAGATTAAAGAAGTATTGGATAAAACTGATGATTTGCTTTTGAAAATAAACAAACTCACAGATGAAACAATTGAGCAGGAAAATGCTTTAGGCAAATTGTTATATGATGAAAAAATGATAAATGATATTAAATCTGCGTTAGATCAATTGAATAAGCTTACAAAAATTCTTATCGATCAATTACAGGGTGATGGAATTAAAGTTGATGCAAACATATTCTAAAATATTTTCATTAATTATATTTTTTTCATTCTCAATAATTATTAAGGCTCAAGTTCCCGGACCAATTGCAGGCAAAAACGGAATGGTAGTATCTGCAAGCGAATTGGCTTCAAAAGTAGGAATTGAAATATTGAAAAAAGGCGGCAACGCAGTTGATGCTTCTGTTGCGGTTGGATTTGCCTTAGCAGTTACTCATCCGTCTGCAGGTAATATTGGCGGCGGCGGTTTTATGGTTCTAAGATTG
Source organism: uncultured Ignavibacteriaceae bacterium (assembly GCA_963804005.1). Lineage (GTDB taxonomy): Bacteria > Bacteroidota > Ignavibacteria > Ignavibacteriales > Ignavibacteriaceae > JAGXRK01. The sequence goes on from CAWDOP010000002.1 coordinate 312,447, forward strand.
AATGATGGAACTTCCACCACGATTGACTATAGAGAAAAAGCACCGGGTTCTGCATATCCTGATTTGTATCTTGATGAAAATAAAGTTCCAATTCCTAATATGAGTGAAACAGGGACAACATCATCAGGAGTGCCCGGCAGTATTGCAGGACTAATCTATGCTCTTGAAAAATATGGAACAATGAAACTTGAGGATGTGATTCAACCTGCAATTGATTTGGCTTTGAATGGCTTTGAACTGGAGTACAGAATAGCGAACTCGTTTAAGGCCAATTTAAAAGAATTCAGCGAATATGAATCTTCCATAAAAATATTTTCAAAAAATGGTGAACCTTATCAGGCGGGCGATATTTTCATTCAAAAAGATTTAGCTAAGACTCTGCTAACAATTAAAAAGTATGGAACTGAAGGATTTTATAAAGGTGAAGTAGCAGATCTATTAGTAAAACAAGTCTCAGAACTTGGCGGATGGATAACACTTGAAGATTTAGCAAATTATAAACCTGTTGAAAGAAAGCCTGTATTCGGAACTTATCGTGATTGCGAAATTATTTCAATGGGTCCTCCAAGTGCAGGTGGAATAGTTCTTGTTCAAATATTAAACATTCTAGAAAATTATGAATTCAACAAAAGCGATTGGGGCAGCAGTGGATATATACATAAGCTTGTTGAAACCATGAAATATGCTTATGCTGATCGTTCATTGCATATTGGTGATCCTGATTTCTATGATGTTCCTCAAGATGATTTAATCTCTAAAGAGTATGCAAAAGAAATATTTGCCAGAATTACTGAGGTTGCAACTCCATCAGAATTGATTGCACCAACGGATGTATTTTCTTTAAATGAAAGTGAAGAGACAACCCACTATTCGGTTGTAGATAAATTTGGTAATGCTGTCAGTACAACAACAACTATTAATTCAGGTTACGGATCAAAAGTGGTTGTTGAAGGCGCAGGATTTTTATTAAACAATGAAATGGATGATTTTAGCATTCAGCCCGGAGTTCCAAATCAATTTGGATTGACAGGTGCCGAAGCTAACAAAATTGAACCTAACAAACGGATGGTCAGTTCAATGACTCCAACAATTGTCTTAAAAAATGATAAGCCTTATTTAATAATTGGATCTCCCGGCGGTTCAACTATTATGACAGTTGTATTACAAGTTTTGTTAAATGTAATCGAATTTAATATGAATATTCAGTCTGCAAATGACAAACCAAGAATACATCATCAATGGATGCCTGATGTAATTGATTATGAACCGTTCGAATTAGCTGAAGATGTTAAATTTAATTTGATTCAGCGTGGGCACAAAATAGGTTCCGAAAGAATTCTTGGAAGAGTTGATGCAATTCTGATTGATCAAGATATGGGAATTTATTACGGTTCAACCGACTCTCGTGGTTATGGTGCTGCTGCAGGATATTAACATAAAGGTAAATTATAAATGATACTGGGAATTGGAATAGACATAATTGAAATAGACAGAATTAAGGAAAGCGTTGATAAATTTGGTGATCACTTTCTTAGTAAAATATATACTCCAAATGAACTGGAATATTGTCTTCAAAAACATAATAAATATCAGCATCTTGCTGCCCGGTTTGCTGCCAAAGAAGCTATTTATAAAGCACTCTCTTCAGAATGGGGCAGGGAAATCAGCTGGCAGGATATTGATATTATGAATGAACCAAATGGTCTTCCTATTGCCAAATTTTCCGGTAAACTTGAAGAGTTCATTAATAAAGATAAAGACATTAAAATATCTATGAGTCATTCAGATAATTATGTTGCTTGTGTGGCTATTGTTTATAAAATGAAGTAGTTACAAAATCTCTTGCCCTCTCCCAAAATAGCTTTGTAAAATAGTTTCCTTCTTTGTAGTTTTACTTAACTTTTTTTGTAAAACTTATGATTCCTGATTGGTACAAATATTATAATTACGGTTCCATTATTGTTATTGCAGTTTTATTACTGGTTATGTTAACAAATATGGTTCCAAAAGATTCTTTTTTTGGAATATTGATTTTTTCAATTGCATTATTAATTCTCCGCATCGTATTCAGAATTTATTTTCTAATTAAATATAAAAAAGTTAAAGAGGAGTAAGTCTTCGAACGATCTCATTCCTACAATGGTAAATTAAACGCTAAAGTTTTGGTATTAAATCAGAGCTATGAACCCCTTTCTGTTTGCAATATTAAAAAGGCTTTTATTTTACTTTATCTTGGTAAAGCAGAACTAATCATTATTGATGATAGAAAATCAATCCGCACAATCAGAAAAAATTATCCCTGGCCAAGTGTTATCAGAATTGCAAAATATGTTAATGTTCCGTACAAAAAGGTTGTTCTTACCAGAAGAAATATTTTGCGAAGAGATGTATATAAATGCGCTTACTGCGGCAGGGGAGATCTTCCCTTAACTGTTGATCATATCCTTCCCAAAGCCAGGGGAGGTGATGATGCCTGGGAAAATCTCATAAGTGCTTGCACTCATTGTAACAATAAAAAAGGTGATCGTACTCCGGAAGAAGCAAGAATGCCTTTGCTTAATCGTCCATTTAAACCAAATCACGTAATGTTTATTAAAAATGTGGTTGGTAAACTGGATGATAAGTGGAAACCTTATCTCTATCTATCCTGATGTCTGACTGAGATTATTACTTTCATTATTATTATCTTTCGTCATTATTTTTTAATATTAATTAAAGTTTATGCTAAAAAAGCGAATTTTAAGCGGAATGAGACCGACCGGTAAATTGCATATTGGTCATTACGTTGGTGCACTCGAAAATTGGGTCGAACTTCAAAAAGAATACGAAAGCTTTCATCTGATCGCTGATTATCACGTTCTCACTACAGATTTGAATACCGATCAGGTATATCAGAATTCTATTGAAATGCTGATTGATTGGTTGTCTGCAGGATTAGATCCTGGTAAAAGTCCTATGTTCAGACAATCGCAAATTAAAGAGCATACCGAGTTAACTCTTATTTTCGGAATGTTAATTTCAGTAAATCGTCTTGAAAGAAATCCAACGCTAAAAGATCAGATAAGAGATCTGCATATCGATAATGTCATTTACGGTCATTTGGGTTATCCTGTTCTCCAAACTGCTGATATTCTTCTTTATAAAGGGAATTACGTTCCTGTGGGCGAGGATCAGGTTCCACATATTGAAATATCTCGAGAGATTGCTCGCAGATTTAACAATCAATATGATGAGATTTTCCCTGAACCAGAACCTTTACTTACAAAATTTGCAAGACTCAGTGGTTTGGATGGAAATACAAAGATGAGTAAGTCTTTAAACAACACAATACTTCTTTCAGATGATCCTGAAACTGTAAAAGCTAAAATGAAAAAAGCTGTTACTGATCCAAAAAAAATAAGAAAAGGTGATCAAGGCAATCCTGATATTTGTCTTGTTTTTTCTTATCATAAAAAATTCAATGCGGCAGAAGTGAAAAATATTGAGAGCGGTTGCAGAAGCGGTGAACTTGGATGTTTTGATTGTAAAATGAAATGTTCTGTAAAAATATCAGAAATGCTTGCACCGATAATTGAGAAGAGAAATCATTTTGAAAATAATCTTAATGAAGTAAAAGATATTTTAAACGATGGTGAAGCAAGAGCAAGAAAAGTTGCTGAACAGACGATGAGTGAAGTAAGAGAGAAAATGAAAATTGGATAATCTATACAAAATAAAATTAGAACATTTTGAGGGTCCTCTAGACCTTTTATTGTTCTTTATCAAAAGAGATGAATTGAATATATATGATATTCCAATTTCAAAAATCACAAAAGAATTTCTTGAATATGTGAATTTTATCAAACTAATGGATTTAGAAATTGCCGGCGACTTTATTTTAATGGCTTCTACATTGATGCACATTAAAGTTAGAATGTTGCTTCCAAGAGAGATTGATGAAAAAGGTGAAGAGATTGATCCGCGTGCTGATTTAATAAAAGCATTGCTTGAGTATAAAAAATATAAAGAGGTAGCCGAAGAATTATTATTCTTCGAAGCTAATCAACGTAAAATATCTTTTCGAGGCAATACGGATACTGATCCGAAAGAATCTCCTGCAGAATATGAATATTTGCTAAAGAATATAACTATTTATGATCTGGCAAAAGCATTCAAGTCAGTAATTGAAGGAATAAAAGAAAAACCTGTTCACGAAATAAGAAAAATAAATATCAGCATTGATGAACAGATTCAGTTTATTTTAGATAAAGTAAATGAACTGAAGGAAATCCACTTCCTTTCATTAGTTCACGGAATGAAGGAGAAGATAAGAATTGTAATTACTTTTGTTGCATTACTTGAACTTGTAAAAATGCAACAAGTTGGAGTAAAACCATCAATTAATTTTAATGATTTCATAATTCATTCGATGATAAATGGATAAAATATACACTAACATAATTGAAGCGCTGATTTTTTCAGCTGATGAACCGTTAACTCAAATTGAAATTATTCGTGCGATAAAGGGAATTGACGGCGAAGAAATTGATATTACACCTGAAGACGTAGAAACCTCTGTTAATGAATTAAATAGTAAATATGAGTCATACGCAGTTCCATTTAAGATTAGTAAGGTTGCAAAAGGTTATTTACATTCCACAAGAGAAGAATTTGCAAAGTATGTCGGGTTTTTATCATCAGAAAAAACAAAAAGAAGATTAAGCCAGGCAGCATTAGAAACTCTTGCCATCATTGCTTACAAGCAGCCTATAACTAAACCGGAACTTGAGTCGATAAGAGGCGTAAACTCGGACTATATTCTTAGTACTTTGCTGGAAAAGAAATTAATTACTATTACTGGGCGCACTGAAACAGTTGGCAGACCTCTTCTTTACGGCACTACAGATGAATTTTTGAAGTATTTCGGACTTTATAATTTGACTGATTTGCCAAAGCCAAGAGAAATTGAAGAAATTATGCAGGATGATGACTTCATCGAACAAAAAAATAGAATAATGATGAACGCTATTGAAGAGGATCTTGTGAATACTGTTGAGAAAGGTAATGAAGATGCCGGTGAGACTGAATAAGTTTATTGCGGAAAGTGGAATATCGTCCAGAAGAAAAGCTGAAGAATTTATTTTGCAGGGAAGGGTAACTGTTAATCGGAAAACTATAACTGAGCTTAGCTTTAAAGTTAACCCTGATGAAGATGAAGTTTTTGTTGACGGCGAAAGGATAAAACAAAAGCAATACGTTTATTATCTTCTAAACAAACCCAAAGGTGTTATTACCACAACTGATGATGAAAAAAACAGAATGACAGTTGTTGATTTGATTAAGACTAATCAAAAAATATTTCCGGTTGGAAGATTAGATTACAATACAACAGGAGTTTTATTTTTAACTAATGATGGTAACTTTTCAAATCTTCTTACTCATCCCAAGAACAAGATTCTAAGAGTTTATGAAGTTAATCTTGACAGAAATTTAGAAGATGATGACAAATCTACTTTGTTAAAAGGCGTTTATATTGAAGGTGAAAAGGGAGTTTTTACAAAAGCTGAATTTCCGAAAATTAAAGATCGCAAAAGATTGATTGTAACCTGCACCGAAGGAAGAAACAAATTTGTTAAAAGAATGTTCGAAGCTTTGGGGTATACTGTTGTTTTACTAAACAGAATTAGTTTTGCAGGTATGGTTGCTGATATTCCTTTAGGTACATATAGAAAGCTAACTACTTTAGAAGTAAAAAATCTATTTAAGAATTATGCTAAATAAACTACTAATCATTTTTATTTCATTTCATTTCTTTACAACTTATGCTCAGGACTCATCAGATGTAAAATTACATGATTCTTTAGCACTTTATACTTATTCCACCATTTCTGAATTTTGCGAGCAAATGGATGATATATTTAATGATCCGACATTCAGCAATGCAAATTGGGGAGTAATCATTCAATCTCTCGAAACCGGGGAATATTTCTATAAAAGAAATGAGGATAAATTTTTTGTTCCTGCTTCAAATATGAAATTGTTCACAACTGCTGCAGGATTATTACTTCTTGGTGAAGACTACAAATATTCTACAAATATTTTTACCGATGGAAAATTAGATGGTTCTATTCTCGAAGGTAATCTTATAATCAATGGTAGAGGTGATCCGACTATTTCAGGCAGATTTCATGATGATAATGTTTATGCAGTTTTTTCTGAATGGGCAGATTCACTGCTTTCTTTAGGAATAGATGAAATTAAGGGCAACATAATAGGCGATGATAATCTTTTTGATGATCTTGGCCTAGGAAAAGGTTGGTCGTGGGATTATGAAAGTTACTGGTATGCCGCTCAGTCAAGTGCAATATCATTAAATGACAATTGTGTTGATATTATTCTTAAGTATAATTCTGAAAAAGATACTCTGGAGCTATTTACATCGCCTGAAACTAATTATGTAGTAATCAGGAATGAAGTTCGTTTAGTTTCTAAAGATTCTGTCACCGACGTTAGTGTTAACCGCGAAAGAGGAAGCAATGTCGTAACAATTTATGGAACATTCAGCAGAAAGATTGATTCACTTAAAACTTACGTTACAGTTAATAATCCAACTCAATTTGCAATGGTAGTTTTGAATAAAGTATTTCAGCAAAAAGGAATTACAGTTCGAGGATATCCGATTGATATTGATGATTATGGTAAGACCTTGGATTACTCATCTTTAAAATATTTGTTCTCTTATTATTCACCTGATATGGCAGAAATTGTTAAAGTTATTAACAAAGGAAGCCATAATTTTTATGCAGAGCAATTACTTAAAACTATTGGTTTGGAAATAGAAGGATTTGGTTCTGTCCAAAATGGAGTTGATGCAAGCAAAGAAATATTTAAGGAAATAGGACTAAATCCTGAAAATATTGTAATAGCTGATGGAAGCGGTTTATCGTATCAGAATATGGTAACTCCGCGGCAGATAGTTACTTTACTTAAATATTTTTTTAACAGCAAATTATTTACAACATTTTATAATTCACTGCCAATTGCCGGAGTTGATGGCACGCTTGGCAACAGAATGAAAAATACTCGCGCACAGAAACTTGTAAGAGCAAAGACTGGTTACATCAGAGCAGTAAGAAGTCTGTCTGGTTATACAAAAACAGGCGATAACGAACCAATTGTTTTTTCTATGATTTGCAACGACTTTAATGTTCCTGTAAAACTTGCAGAAAACATTCAGGATCTTGTTTGTTTAAGACTTATAAATTTCAAAAGAAAATAAATCGGAGATTAAATGGATAACTCAGTTCAACAGAGCTTTAATGAATTAGTTAAAAGAAGATACGAAGAGTTAGCTGAACTAAAAGAAAAAGGATTTGAAACATTTGCTTATTCTTTTGATGTTGATTCTGATTCAGAAGATATAAAAAAGAACTTTAAAGAAGGTGAAGAAAGAAATGTAAAGATTGCCGGGCGTATAATGGCGATTAGAAGAATGGGTAGAGCTTCATTTGCTCATATCATGGACCATACAGGCAGAATACAGATTTATCTTAAGAAAGATGAAATCGGTGAGGTTTATGATGCCTTTAAACTTTTAGATATTGGCGACATAATTGGCGTTGAAGGTTTTGTTTTTAAGACCAAAACTGGTGAAATTTCTGTTCACACAACAAGTATGAAACTGCTTGCTAAATCTTTGAAGCCTTTACCTATTGCTAAAGAAGTAATTGATGAGCAAGGAAATAAAATCGTCTATGATCAGTTTGCCGACAAAGAATTACGTTATCGCCAAAGATATCTTGATCTCATTGTCAATCCTGCAGTCAAAGATGTTTTTGTCAAAAGAACAAAAATTGTTTCTGCTCTCAGAAAATTTCTTGACGGCAAAGGATATCTTGAAGTTGAAACGCCAATACTTCAACCATTGTATGGTGGTGCGGCAGCAAGGCCATTTGTAACTCATCATAATACTCTTGATATTAATCTTTATTTGAGAATAGCTGATGAACTTTATCTTAAAAGATTAATTGTCGGTGGCTTTAATGGTGTTTATGAGATCGCTAAAGATTTTAGAAATGAAGGAATGGATAAATCTCATAATCCTGAATTTTCGATGCTTGAACTTTACGTTCCTTATAAAGATTATAACTGGATGATGGAATTTGTTGAAGAGATGTTTGAATTTGTTTGCCTCGAAGTATTCAATACTATAACATTCAAATTTGATGATAAAGAGATTAACTTTAAGCGTCCCTGGAGAAGACTTTCAATGATCGAAGCTATTCAAGAAAAAACCGGAATAAACGTAATCAATGCTCCTATTGAAGAACTAAAAAAAACTGCTAAAAAATATGGAGTTGATCTATCTGCAGTTCACGGTAAAGGAAAATTAATAGATGAATTATTCAGTCTAACCGTTGAACCTGAACTAGTTCAGCCAACATTTGTGATTGATTATCCTCTTGAATTATCTCCGCTTGCAAAGAAACACAGAACAAAAGAAGGCGTTGTTGAAAGATTTGAAGGTTATATTGTAGGAAGAGAAATTTGTAACGCTTTTTCTGAATTAAATGATCCGGTTGATCAACGACAAAGATTTGAAGATCAGGTACGATTGAAAGAAGAAGGCGATGAAGAAGCTCATCAGATTGACGAGGATTTTGTTCGTGCTCTTGAATACGGAATGCCGCCTACTGCAGGACTTGGTGTTGGTATCGACAGATTAATAATGCTTTTAACAAATCAGACTTCAATTCGTGATGTTATTTTTTTCCCTCAAATGAAGCCTGAAGTCGACAAATAGTCCTGTAGGCAAATATTAGTCATTCCAAATTTATAAATATTTTTTATATCTTTTATAAGCAACATAATTCTATAATAAGTTTATTTTATTATTTCTATCCGGAGAGTTTAATATGAAATCAAATCGATTTCCATTTTTAATAATAATATTAATTATTGGCATTGTACTAGGAATACAACTTGAAAAGATATTTTCAGGAGACAGTTTAAGAGATGGAATTAGAAAATTAAATGACGTTCTCATTTACACAGAAAAATATTACGTAGAAGAAATTGATACTCCAAAACTTGTTGAAGCTGCCATTAATGGTTTTCTTAGTAAACTTGATCCGCATTCTGTTTATATATCACCCGATCAAATTTCATCGGTTGAAGAATCTTTCAGAGGTGATTTTGAAGGTATTGGAATTGAATTTCAGGTAGTGAATGATACTCTTACTGTTGTTTCTCCAATTACCGGAGGACCAAGCGAAGCACTTGGAATTATGCCTGGTGACAGAATAATTAAAATTGACGGTACTGATGTAATAGGCATCACAAATGAAGAAGTAAGAACCAAACTACGCGGAAAAACCGGTACGCAGGTCCAGGTTACAATTGTTCGTCCGGGTGTTAATAAACAAGTCGATTATACTATCTCAAGGGATACTATTCCATTATTTTCTGTTGATACACACTTTATGTATGACAATCAAACAGGTTATGTGAGTGTTTCAAGATTTTCAGAAACTACATTTGACGAAATTGAAGATGCTTTAAACGATTTGAAGAATAAAGGAATGCAGCAGCTTATTCTGGATTTAAGAAGCAATCCCGGTGGTTATCTAAATCAGGCTGTAAAGATTGCAGATCTCTTCATAGATGGCAAAAAGAAAATAGTATATACTGAAGGAAGAAGAAAAGAATTTGATGAAGAGTATTTCGCTGAAAAATCATATCCATTTGAAAAGATTCCGATAATTATATTAATAAGTAAAGGTAGTGCATCTGCCAGCGAAATTGTTTCCGGAGCAGTTCAGGATTGGGATAGGGGATTGATCGTGGGCGAAACTTCATTTGGCAAGGGTCTTGTTCAAAGACAATTTTCACTTCCGGATAATTCTGCTTTAAGATTGACAATCTCCAGATATTTTACTCCTTCTGGTAGAGGAATTCAGCGTGACTATAAAAACAAGAAAGATAAAAATGAATATTACTCCGAAATTTCTGAAATTGATGAAGAAGAAGGTGATAACATCAATCATACTGCTGAAGAAGATTCCATAAAACCTGTATTCAAAACTAATAAAGGCAGAATAGTCTACGGTGGCGGTGGAATAACCCCTGATTATATTATAAAGTCGGATACGGTAACTGATTTTACACGCAACTTATTAAGAAATAATCTTTTCTACCAGTTTGTTCTTTCATACCTCGATCAGAACTCTGAAAATATTTCTAAAAAATTTGGTCACGATCTTTCACTATTCAAATCAGAATTTGAAATTAGTGAGCAAATATTGCAGGAATTTATTAATCTGGCAAAATCAAAAGATGTTGAGTTTAAACCAGATGAGTATAAAATTGATAAAGACTACATTAAAATTCGTTTAAAAGCCCAGATTGCAAGAAATTATTGGAAGAATGAAGGATGGTATTCAGTACTACTTGAATATGATAATCAAATGTTGAAGTCGGTGACTTTATTTAATGAAGCAAAAAATCTCGCGAATATGTAAAATGTTAAAGAAGTTATTTCTTCCCGTTTTTTTGATTTTTACTTTTTCATCATTCTCGTTTAGTATTAATCAAACGGATAAAAAAGTTGATGGTAAAATTCTTAAAGTCGGAGAAGAAATTCGTTATTTAGTGAAGTATTTGTTTTTTGAACTTGGCGAGATACGCTTAAAAATTACAGATGCTTTTGTTGAAAATGGTGACACTATATATAAAACGATAGCCTATATTGATTCTTATGATGGTGTTCCTTTTGTAAGTCTTCATCAGGTTTATGAAGGTATTTTTAATCAAAACCAGATTCCTCTTGTATTCAGGGGAACTGTTTTTAGTGATGAGGATACTTCCTTCACTCAGTATACATTTGATAAAAATCATAAATCAGTTCACGTTTATAGAGGAAGGTTAAATCCACCCCAAACCTGGATCGATTCAACTGCTATTTTAGGAAAAGAGCATCAGGATGGACTCTCAATTTTTTACTATGCAAGAATGAGAACCGGGCAGAATAAGACTTATAATATTCCTTGTTTCGTAAATGAAAAAAGTGAAAACACAATAATTAATTTTTATAATAAAAGCATTCCTGTTTCAATTGACGCTCTTGATTATGAAGTTGACTGTGTTAAATTAGATGGAACAACTGATTTTGTAAGTATATTCGGACTAACAGGGGAGTTTGAAGGTTGGTTTTCAAATGATAGTTATGCAATTCCAATCGTAGCTGAGATGAAAGTGATTATAGGGAATATAACATTGCAATTAATTGAATGGAATAATGACGAGTGGATGCCTCCAAAATATATCAAACAGAAAAAGAAATAAAATTATTTCCTTACCAGGATTTTTTTCCTGAAATACACGAAAGTGTTTTTCTTGCATCAGGTGTAAAAATTATTGGTAATGTAAAAATTGGAAAAGATTCAAGTGTTTGGTACAATTCCGTAATTTGCGGTGATGTGCATTATGTTAAAATTGGTGAGATGACCAATATCCAGGATTGCTCAATGTTGCACGTTACAAACGGAAAATTTCCATTAAATATAGGAAACAAAGTTACGATCGGACACTCAGTAAAACTTCACGGCTGCACTATTGAAGATTCATGCTTAATTGGAATTGGTGCAATTGTTCTGTAATTAAGAAAAAATCTATGGTTGGTGCAGGCGCTGTTGTAAAACCCGGATTTATTGTTCCTCCCGGTAAACTTGTAGCCGGAGTTCCGGCGAGAGTTGTTCGAAATCTTACCGATGAAGAAATGCTGGAGTTTGAAATTTCAGCAGAGCGTTATAAAAAATATACTGAGATCACTGTTAACTCATTAAAACAAAAATATTTATAGATAGTGTTTTGATTAAAAATCTTTCTGTTACATCAAATCATTCAATAGTAAAAAAAGCTGCGGTTCATAAGCTTGTTAAATCTTTAAGGAATGAACTCAAATTTGAGATCGACTCGCTAATAATAAATTTTATCAACTCCGATCAGATTCAACAAATCAATAAAAAATATTTAAGTCACGATTATTCAACCGATATTATTACATTCAATTATTCCGGAAGTAATTCTATGCTTGATGGAGAAATTTTCATTTCCTATCAGGATGCTCAGAATAATGCCAAAAAATATGAAGTTTCGTTAAATGAAGAATTGAAAAGATTAGTTATTCATGGAATTCTTCACTTAATTGGGTATGATGATACAAAAGAATCTGCAAAAAAAATTATGAAAACTGTGGAAAATGAATTGACTAATAAATATAATTTTGCTTTATTGTAGTTGAATATTGATTTGTTTAGATAATATTGATAAAATCCAAAAAATTCTGTACTCTTTTAACTTTTAAAGTGGAGTTAAATCTTTTCTTATGAAAATTAGAAGTGTTATAGAAAATTATCTTCAGGAACTTTCTTCGGTTAGACGGTACTCAAAGCATACTATCAGAAATTATTCAAAAGATCTTTCAAGGTTCGTTAACTACTGTTCAGATCATTCAAAAGAAAACATTAATGATATTTCTGAAAAATTTGTAAAATCATTTTTGATGAATTTAAATGATGAAGATTTAGATAAAGTATCAATCTCTAGAATTTTATCATCACTAAGAGGTTTATTTAAGTATGCATTTCAACAAGATATTTTAATTAGTAATCCGGCAGCTTATATAAAGAACCCTAAGTTAAATCGTAAGCTTCCGGAAATTATATCAGCAAAGATTATCCTCGAGGTATTTCAAAAAGCCGAGGAGGAAGAACAGGAGAAAGCTTATTTAATAAAAGCAATTTTTGAACTGCTATATGGTTGTTCACTTCGTGTTTCAGAGTTGTGCAGCCTTAATAGAATTGACTTTGATGATAAGGATAAAATCATAAGAGTTCTTGGTAAAGGTAATAAAGTCAGAATAGTACCTGTTGGTAATAAATCGGTTGAAGTAATCAATGAGTATTTAAAAAATAATCCAGCAGGAAAAATTTCTGACCCGCTTTTAAGAACTCCAACAGGAAACAGATTGTATTCCGAGTTCGTCTATAGAGTTGTAAATAAATATCTTTCTAAAGTAACAGAACTCAAAAAGAAAAGTCCGCACATATTAAGACACAGTTCCGCAACTCACATGTTAGATAATGGAGCAGACCTAAGAGCAGTTAAAGAAATTCTCGGTCATGAAAATCTTTCAACAACACAAATTTATACTCACGTAAGTATTGAAAGATTAAAAACCACTTATAAAAAGTCACATCCAAAATCTTAAGGACGGAGGAAATTATGAATGTTTCAATAACAGCAAGAAAGTTTAAAGCACACGATTCACTGAAGCAATTTGTAAAAGATGAGCTTTCAGTTCTGAATAGATATAATGATGATATTCTTAGCGCAGATGTTAAATTGAGTTTTCAGAATCCTACGAACAGTATTAAAATTGCAGATATAACTGTAAGTATTCCAGGACAAATTCTTAATGCAACCGATCATTCTGAGGATTTTAAAAAATCAATAATTGCCTCTGTCGAAAAACTTGCTAAACAACTTAAAACTATTAAATCAAAAAGAACTACTGCCAGAGTAAAATGATAAAAATTGATAATAAGGCAATTTGGAGAAAGGAATCTATAACAGTTGGTTTTCTCTATAACCAGGGGGATAACATCTGTAAGCTAAATCTCTATTCTCAAAATCACGATTTCGAAAAAAAAATATTTGAACAGAATTTACACAGACCCGGTTTAGCCTTAGCCGGGTTTGTTGATTTGTTCTCTTATGCAAGAGTTCAGGTATTCGGAAATACTGAAATGCGCTATTTACAGCAACTGCCGGATGAGAAAGTTGAAGAATCTCTTGATAAGATATTTAAATTTGAAATGCCTTGTATAATTCTAACTAATAATAATAAGCCTTCTGATATACTGTTAAAAAAAGCAGAAGAATATAAAATTCCATTGTTTGGTACTGAGTTTTCAACAACCAAATTAGTTTATTTTTTGAGTGATTTTCTTGATGATCAGTTTGCTCCAAGATTGACCTTACACGGTTCTTTTGTTGACGTATATGGAGTGGGAATTCTTTTTGTGGGTGAATCTGGCATCGGAAAAAGTGAAGTAGCCTTAGATCTTGTTGAACGGGGACATAGGCTGGTTGCAGATGATGTGATTGTCCTAACAAAAAAAGGTGAAGGAATTTTAATGGGTGCCGGCACGGATATTGGTAAACATTTTATGGAAATTCGAGGACTTGGCGTATTAGATATTCAAAGTATGTTTGGAATAAGAGCAATACGTTATCAAAAAAGACTTGAGATTGTTGTCGAACTAGAACATTGGAATGATAATTCTCATTATACCAGAACAGGATTGGATGATAATTCAATTAAAATTCTCGATGTTGATTTACCTTATGTAAAATTACCCATTCTTCCCGGTAAGAATATTACAGTTATTTCAGAGGTGATAAGTCTTAATTATTTATTAAAGCATTATGGTCACGATGCGGCCAAAATTTTTCAGGATAGACTTAACAGAAAAATACAAGAAAAAGGCAATAGTATTAACAGGGGAATAGACTATTTTGAACACGATTTTGAGTAGTTTTTCTCAGCTATTGACAATCCAAGACCTTAATATTATGTTTCGGCTTCATTTATGAAAAAATTCTACTACTTCTCAGAAAAAAGCTTAAAATTCGTTGAAATAAAGGATTTTAAGTCAAAAACCATACTGTTTTTTTCAGTTGCTGTACTGGTTCTTAGTACAACTGTAATTAGTAGTTTTTATTTCTTTTCAGATTATTTTAATCCCGAAAAAGAAATATCCTCACTTAAATTAGAGAACAAAGCTCTAAAGTCTAAATTATTTGATTTAAGTGAGAATTACTCTCTGATTCAAAAAGAATTAGTCGATCTATCCCAACTAAGCAATGATCTGAGACTTGCAGTTAATCTTACACCTTTAAGTCAGCAGGAAAAGTTAATTGGTACGGGAGGTTCTTCATCTGATTTTTCGATGGATTTATTGAAACTTGGAAAAAATCTTGACTTATCTGATGCTTTGGATTTTGCAGATAATATTCTTAGACAATTTGAATTTGAAAAAGGTCAGTACATTGAGATTACCAATAAGCTCGGTGAAAATGAAAAATTATTCGGAGCAATTCCAGCAATACTTCCAACAGTTGGAGAGTACTCTAACGGTAGTTTTGGAATGAGACGACATCCGATTTTAAAAACATACCAAATGCACAGTGGTTTAGATATTACTACTAATACTGGAACCGCCGTTCATTCTCCTGGTAATGGTGTAGTTACTTTTACAGGTAGAAAAGGTGGTTACGGATTGGCTATAGAAATCGACCACGGATTTGGCTACTCAACCATTTACGCTCATTTATCCAAAGTCCTTGTTAAAAAAGGGAAGACTGTTAAGCGTGGTGATTTGATTGCTAAAACTGGTAATTCAGGTTTATCTTCAGGACCTCATCTGCATTACGAAGTTCATCACAATGGTATTGCTCAAGATCCAACGGAATTTTTCTTCGAAGATATTAATTATTTTGATACAAAGGTTAAATAATCATCAAACTGGAGTTTTAGGAATATGATATGGACTGTTGAACTTGCTTCATATTTGGATGATGCTCCCTGGCCTTGCACAAAAGAGGAATTGATTGAGTATGCTGAACGAATTGGGGCACCATACGGCATAATAGAAAATTTAAAAGAATTAGAAGATTCTGACGAACCTTATGAATCAATAGAAGATATTTGGCCGGACTATCCCACAGATGAGGATTTCTTCTACAACGAAGAAGATTTTTAACAGAGGCGCTTCGGCGCCTTTTTTTATGAATAAATATTTATCTCAAATAAAGAGTCAACACAAAGCAGCTTTTTCATTGAATCAAATAATTGATTCAGCAATGATTCCGCACGCGTTTTTGTTTAAAGGTACCGATGGTGTTGGCAAAGAATTTCTTGCTCTTCAATTTGCAAAAGCTATAGCCGAGAAATTTTCAGATGATACTAAAAAAGATTTTCTGATTTCTAATATTGAAAAATTAAATGAACCTTATATAAAATATATTTATCCTTTACCTCGCGGTAAAAATGAAACAGATTCTTCAGGTCCTTTTGAAAAACTATCTGAAGAAGAAATTGAAATCATCAAGAAAGAGTTAATTGAAAAATCAGTCAATCCTTTTTATAAAGTCAACATACCTAAAACAAAAAACATAAAGATCAGCAGTATTAGAGATATAAATAAATTTCTATCAATCAGCTTTGGAGATATTAAATATAGAATTATCTTAATCTCCGATGCCCATCTTATGAATGAAGAATCACAAAATGCACTGCTTAAAAATCTAGAGGAACCTCCTTCAGGAGTAATATTTATCTTATGTACAGCATATCCCGAAAGACTTAGAGAAACAATCCGATCCAGATGCTGGATTCTAAATTTCGCTCCTTTAAGTAATGATGATATTATTAATATTTTATTAAAATACTTTAATGTAGAAAAAACGATTGCAGAAAAAGTTGTCCCGTTTGCTAACGGAGCAGTTACTTCAGCATTAGAACTTATTGAAAATGATTTCGAGGACTTAAGGGAACGAACGATCCGGATATTAAGATTTTCATTTGGTAAAAGATTTCACTCGGCATTTTCAGAATTTTCTGAGATTGTTGAAAATCAAGATCAAACCCAGTTTAAGCTGCTTATAAAAATGATTATTACCTGGTTGAATGATCTGCACCGTTATCGTAATAATTATGATGAATATTTTTTCAGCGATCATCTCGAAACACTTCAAAAATTTAACACAAAATTTCCTGATATTGAATTAACGGGTGTTACACATAAAATCGATACGATAAGTAATTCTCTCAAAAACAACATTAACTTAAATACAGCTATCGGGAATTTAGTTTCCGAATTATCTGCAATAATTCCTCAATAACATATCTCCGCCTCGGATTCTTAAAATATTTTTCTTTAATTTAAAGCCAAGAATAAATCATTACAGGAGAGAAATATGAAGAAAGTAGTTATTGTATCTGCTAAGCGTACTCCAATTGGTTCGTTTGGCGGAAATTTAGCCTCTTTGAGTGCTGCTAAATTGGGCAGCATCGCAATTAAATCTGTCGTAGACGAAACAGGTATTGATGTTAATCTTATTGATGAAGTTATTATGGGAAATGTTCTGATGACAGCTCAAGGACAAGCACCCGGTCGGCAAGCAGCTCTGTATGCAGGGCTTCCACAAAAAACAGAATGTATGACTATAAATAAAATGTGTGGAAGTGGATTAAAGGCTGTTATGCTCGCTCAACAAGCAATTCAAACCGGCGACGCAGACATTATAATTGCCGGAGGTATGGAAAGTATGAGTAATACTCCTTATGCTTTGTTAAATGCAAGAAACGGTTATCGGCTTGGGCACGGACAAATACACGATATCATTGTTCTTGATGGTCTTTGGGATGTCTATAATAATATTCATATGGGAAGTTGCGCTGAAATGTGTGCAAAAGATTTTTCTTTCAAGAGAGAAGAACTCGATGAGTTTGCTATAAACAGTTACAAACGTGCAATAGAAGCTACTGGAAAGGGAAGTTTCAAAGAAGAAATTGTTCCAGTGAAAATTGAATCAAGAAAAGGGGATACAATAGTAGATAAAGACGAAGAGCCTGAGCGTGTAAAGTTTGATAAAATTCCAACATTAAAACCCGTTTTTGAAAAAGACGGAGTTGTCACTGCGGCTAACGCTTCAAGTATTAATGACGGAGCAGCTGCTTTATTGATTATGAGTGAAGATAGAGCAAAGGAGTTAGGACTTAAACCTCTTGTTGAAATCATTGCTCAAAGTTCTGTTGCAAAGGCTCCTGTAGAATTCACAACAGCTCCTGCTGATGCAATAAATAAAGTATTAAAGACAGCTTCTATGAAGATTGAAGATATTGATCTTTTTGAGATCAATGAAGCTTTTGCAGTTGTTTCACTTGCAGTAAATAAATTATTAGGACTCACAGACGAAAAAGTTAATGTCAATGGTGGAGCAGTAGCTCTTGGTCATCCAATTGGAGCAAGCGGAGCACGTGTATTAACAACCTTGATTCACGCAATGAAGAAAAGAAACTCAAAATTTGGTATTGCTTCGCTTTGTATTGGTGGAGGGGAAGCATCGGCTGTAATTGTTAAAAATTATAATTAAAAAGTGAGGTTTTAAATGAATATTAACAAAATTGCTGTAATCGGTGGCGGCACCATGGGAAATGGAATCACACATGTATTTGCTGCTAAAGGATTTAATGTTTTTCTTTGTGAAACTTCTGAAGAATTGTATGCTAAGGCATTAAAAACTATAACGGGAAACTTAGACAGACAAATTAAAAAGAATCTTATAACTGATGAAGATAAAGTAAGTTCGTTGAGTAGAATAAATAAAATTATAGGTGTTCAAAATATCCCGACAGATGTTGATTTAGTTATTGAAGCTATTTATGAAAACAAGGATGCTAAAGTTAATATATTTAAGACTTTAGATAAAATAGTAAAACCTGATTCTATATTTGCCTCCAATACTTCTTCAATTTCAATTACCGAGCTATCATCGGTAGCAAGAGCAGATAAATTTATCGGGATGCACTTTATGAATCCGGTTCCAGTTATGAAATTAGTTGAAATTATCCGAGGTTACTCAACGTCTGACGAAACATTCAGCATGATAAAAGATCTTTCAATCAAATTGGATAAAGAACCTGTTGAAGTGTTTGATTATCCTGGTTTCATATCAAATAGGATTCTGATGCCAATGATCAATGAGGCAATTTTTGCATTGATGGAAGGCGTAGCATCAAAAGAAGATATTGATACTGTTATGAAGCTTGGAATGAATCATCCAATGGGACCGTTGACTTTGGCAGATTTTATTGGACTGGATGTTTGCCTTGCAATAATGGAAGTTCTTTATAACGGATTTAATGATCCAAAATACAGACCATGTCCATTATTAAAAAAGATGGTTGCAGCTGGGAAACTAGGCAGAAAATCGGGAGAAGGTTTCTTCAAATATTAGATAAAACGATAAAGCCGGATGTTAGAGTCTTAAAGCGTCCGGCTTATTTGCGTGTCTGATAATGTATATTATGTAAACTAAGAAAAATTACTATATCAGTTTATTAAGTTTAAGTATTAAATAAATAATCACAATTATAAGAAATAACCAGAAAATCGGACTCCTCTTCCGTGGTTTGAATGTACGAAGTCGTGAAAATCCTAATTTTCTTTTCTTACGTTCTTTTTCGTCTTCTTCCGGTTTATAAAATCTTGGTGGATAATCAAATACTCTGTGTTTAGGTCGTTTCATTAGCATAGCAATCAACTCTCAAATATGGCTGATGTAAATGCTTCAGGATCAAATTCTTGAAGATCATCGATGCTTTCACCAATACCAATATATTTTACTGGTACTTGTTGTTTACCAACAATCTGAAAGATTGCTCCGCCTTTAGCAGTACCATCTAATTTTGTAATTACCAGTCCGGATAAATCAGTGACTTTAGAAAATTCATCAGCTTGAATTATAGCATTTTGTCCTGTATTACCATCCAAAACAAGTAGAGTTTGATGAGGAGCATCAGGCAAAAGCTTTGCAATAACCCGTTTAATCTTATTTAGTTCATTCATAAGGTTAGCTTTGTTGTGCAGCCTTCCGGCAGTATCTATGAGAACTATGTCATAATCCTCATCCATAGCTTTTTTAACGGTATCATAAGCAACAGAAGAAGGATCAGAGCCTTGTTTACGTTGAATTATATCTACACCAGCACGGTCGGCCCAGATATCTAGCTGCTCATTTGCAGCAGCCCTGAAAGTATCAGCCGCACCCACAATTACTTTACAGCCGATCTTTTTATAATTGTTAGCCAATTTACCAATTGTGGTAGTCTTCCCTGCTCCATTCACTCCAATAATTAGAATAACAAAAGGTTTATACTTTGTGTGGTCAATTCCATTCTTTTTATTCTCATTGAGTAGTTTTACAAGTTCATCACGAACAATTTTTATAATATTTACTTGTGAACGTTCTTTCTCTGACTTAAGGTTAATTCTAACATTTTCAATAATTTTTTCAGCAGTATCAAATCCTATATCTGACGAAACAAGAATTTCCTCTAATCGATCGATTGTAACATCATCAATTACTGCTTTACCGGTTAACGTTTCTTGAAAGGAACTAGCAATCTTATTTCTGGTCTTTGACAGACCCTCTTTGAGTTTATTGAAATTAAAATTCTTAAACAGACTCATTATTATTCCGTTTTATGAATTCTGCAGCTCTAATGATATAACCTGTAAATGATGCGAATATCAATACGATACTTAAGTAATAGAATGTAATGTAAATCAAGCTTTCTTTATTTATACCAAGAAGTATAAAAAATATAATCAGACCAATATTTAACACAGTGATTTTACCTAGTTTATTCGATGGCAGCACTCTACCAAGTTTTTGTGAGACAAATAACCCACCCAAAAATATCAGTAAATCACGTCCAATAATTAAATAAAAATATACTGGTGGAATCTCACCGATAAAATAAAGTTTAATTATAACTGCTGCCATTGCAACTTTATCTGCAAGAGGGTCTATTACTTTTCCAAACTCAGTAACTTCATTAAATTTTCTTGCCAAATAACCATCAAGTATATCTGTGAAAGCAGCAAATACACACAGACCAAAAACATAATATCTATTGGCTTCAAAATCATCCAGCAATAACCAAAGAGGAATTGCTAAAAGAAGTCTGAATGAACTTAATAAGTTGGACTTAGTATATATTTCTTTTAATTCAAACATCATTTTATCACAGCAAATTTACCGAGTTTTTCCTCACCTTCATTATTTTGATCATCAATCATAACAACTCTATAAATATAAACACCTGTGGAAATCTTTTCTCCAAATTCGTTAGTAAGATCAAAATCTACTCCGCCATTACCATCTAGTTCTTCTAATTCTTTTACTCTAATTCCATTAATATCCCATATTGTAATTTTTGCTCTTTGCGGAAGATTTGCAAAGGTAATAAAACCTTGACTCTCCCCTTCTCTTGCAGGATTCGGATAAACATAAACATCAGATAAATCATTTGCAAAACCTGTGAGTACAATGTAGCTGCCAGCACCTGAACGAATTAAAATATTTCCCGTGGCTAAATCGGAAAAAACATTTTCTATTCTCAAAACATATTCTTTTCCAATTGATCCAACAGGTTTTTGACTTTTAAGATCAAGATAAATTACTTTATTGTCGCTTGCATCAATTCTTACATCACTCACTTTATTTAATGGTTCGAAGGAGTAATTATTTACATTTTCTGCTGTTTGTGGATCGACCGGAAAATTGAATACTACTTTTATGAGATATGGATTTAATATTTCAAAAGAGGATACAAAGAAATCAATTTCATCAGGAGCATATTGTACCGAAAAGGATAATGTATCTTCTGCAATTGGTGAATTATAAAAATCCTTTATCTTGCTAACTGCTATTTTATTATCTCCAACAGGCAATGGTTCATTATATGATAGTAAATACGAATACTGATCTGAAGGTGAAATTGAATTCGGATAACCTACTCCAATTATTTCAAACGATTGAAGATTTTCAATTGTGTTTTTCATCTTTTCTGAAAAAGTAATTATAACACTATTGTTACTATTACTTACTGCTTTTACAGGTTTTGCAGGTACGTGAGAATAAACTTCAATGACGTTGCTTAAACCGGATAATGGTTCAGGGTTAGAAGGATCGAATGCCTGAACTGCATAATAGTAATATTTATTTGAGTCAACGTTATTATCAATATAGATTTTCTCTAAAGTAGAATCTATAAGTTCTAAATATGCAGCGTCAAGTCCTTTATAAATATAATATTTTTGTGCATCTGAAATCCAACTGAGCTGAATAGCATTTGAGCTCAGACTAAATCCCTGTAAGCTTGCAGGAACTAGTGTCCTGACTACATTTGAAAATTCATAAAATTTAAATTCATTATTTATTCTTAAACCGATTTCAGTCACACCATTCTGATTCAAATCACCAATAAATACATTTTTAGTGTTGGATCCTTCAGTATAAAATACAATTTTATCTTCCTGATTCGAATGCTTGAATATATAAGTATAAGGAAATATGTTAACAATCAATTCATCCTGATCATCACCGTCAATATTTAAAAACTTTAGAGACTGATAGATTTTAGAAAAGGTCAATCCGCCGATATATTCTGCAGATTGATCCAAAAATATCTTTTGCGATATAACTTGTGGATTATGATTTATAAAAGTTACAATTAATAATAAAAATGAAGGAGATATTGAGTTAGTTTTAAAAAGAATGGCAAAGTCTTTTATTCCATCACCGTTATAATCTCCAATACTCAAAACATCCTGATCTAACGGTGGCGTTAAACCGAATGTATAAAAGCTATCGGATTTTGTAAAAGTAAGATTTTGATTTATTCTAAAACTCTTTAAATCGCCGTCATCATCTAAAAACCAAATTTCTTTCACGCCATCTTTATTGGTGTCATCTACCAAAATATTTTTTGTTGTATAATTTGATCCCAAAGTATCCGGTTTTGAGATATAAAAAGTTGAGTCTATTAAAGTTGTGCTAAGCTCCTGGTTTACTTTCCAAATAAGATATCGATCCGGA
The DNA here is from genome assembly GCA_963804005.1 of uncultured Ignavibacteriaceae bacterium. Classification (GTDB taxonomy): domain Bacteria; phylum Bacteroidota; class Ignavibacteria; order Ignavibacteriales; family Ignavibacteriaceae; genus JAGXRK01. The sequence continues at coordinate 335,160 of CAWDOP010000002.1, forward strand.
TTGAAATATTGAGTAATTAAATATTTATTTCCATCGTTGATAAGCTCATCAATCAGTAAAGGATAAAATATTTTATTAGTAGAATCTTTTCTGTTAAAAGAGAATGCTCCCGCTTGATTTTGTTCTAAAGATATTACATTTGTAAAGTTTAGTGTTATTAAATCTTTCAGTCCATTATTATTAAAATCACCATATAATTGAGGATAACGATTAATTAGTGAATCAGAATCTTCCTTAATGAATTGATCAGCTTCTAAAACGTAATTGCCAAAAACCACATTCTGACTCGGATAGAAAAGTTGTAATAAAACTTCATTATGCTTATCTGAAAGAAAACTCACTGGTTTTGGAAATAGCGTTATACTATTTGGTAAACTAAATGGCATTAAACTGAATTGTATCGGTTCAGGTAATTTTTCTGTTCTTATTAAAAAATAGTTGTTGTTATTAGTTGAATCCAAGACTACGGTTTTTAATCCTGCTAGGTTCTCAGCTTCAAAATAGACTTCATATAATGTGGATGGCTGAACAATTTCTTTTGGAATAAAACCATAGTGAAATTGTTTTACAAATTGGTTATTTGTATTAAAGCCATCAAGAGTAATAAAATTAAATTCGGGTTCGCCTAACATTTTATAATACATTCTGACAATCGATCGTTGATTTGTATATATCTCAGACTGAATTGTTGATCTGTCTCCATAATATATAGCACCATATCCAACAAGAGATATTTCAGGTGGAGTTCTCATTATGTAAAAATTAACTCTCTCTTCAAGTGTACGCCCATTTGACTGAAAAACAACTAAACGCAATGTGTATGCATCTTCAATAAATGTATTAACATCCAATTCGTAGATTAAACTCTCAGCAAATTGGTTTTTTCCATTTCCGATTAATTTAATCCATTGAGTAGGATTTATTCCTCGTCCAACTTCAAGATCATATTTTACAAAATACGGTGATAAAACAGAGGCAACTATCTCAACGGAATTCTTATCGGTTCCAAAATCCATTAACGGATGAAAGAATTTAATTTCTGCAGGAGCAAGTACTGTCAATGCATTATTCATATTTAATCTGCCTGCACCACTTCTCAAATCCCAGCCGGGTTCACCTATATCATCAGTGGTTGATTTTAACAGTTGCTTTACTTCTTCATTTGTAAAATCCTGAATAGATAAAATAAGTGCGGCAGTTGCAGACACGAAAGGCGCAGAGGCTGAAGTTCCACTTATGGTTGCATAACTATTATTTTTTGCTGTAGTTACAATGCTGCTTCCGGGTGCAACAAGATCTATTGTCGAACCCCAATTAGAGTTTGGTGCAACAAAATCCTGATCAGTGGAATTACCAACGCATATAACTTCAGAATAACCTGACGGATAATGAGGTTCACTGGAACCTGAATTACCTGAGCTTGCAACCATAACCACATTTTGTGAATAAGCATATCTTATAACATCACGAAGTACAAATGAAAAAGAGTTATCACCAAAACTCATATTAATTACTTCTGAACCAATTTTAACAGCATATAATATTGCTGCCGCGACATCGTCTTCTTCTCCATAGCCACCTGGATCAAAGGCACGAAGATTTAGAAGTTTTATATTAGGAGCAGATCCGGCAATACCAGTAATGTTATTCATCTCTGCACCGGCTATTCCCGCAACAGAAGTTCCATGACCATTCTCATCATAAGGATTATTATCCCACGCTAAATAATCGCCACCAAGCGAGTCAAATGGAAAGCCGACACGATCAGTAAAATCCCATCCCATATAATCATCAATAAAGCCATTATTATCATCATCCATTCCATTAGATTGTTTATCTCGACCTAAATAGTCAAATCCAATCTCAGCCGAGTTAAGATAGATTTTATTCATCAAATCAGGATGCTCATAATCAATTCCCGTATCAATAATCGAAAGTAAAACGTCTTCCGTGCCTGTAGTAACTTTCCAAGCGTCAAAAGCCTGGATTTTAAAGAGTCCCCATTGCTGATTAATTAATGAATCATTTGGTAAGCTATTGATTTGATAAGTGACAGATTGCTGGAAATATTCAATCTCGTCATCACCTATGATGAATGTAGAAAATACGCTTTCACTAATTTCATCTTCAAAAGTGACTTTAACAATTCTACCGAGGACCTCATCTTCCCTTCCTAATCCTTTAGCAAAATAGTTTAAATCAAATTCAGGAAGAGATGTACCCCGGTTTGCTAATTGTCTGCTAAATCTTTTTCCAGATATTTTTTTGTCAACTTCTTCAACCGGAACAGAGTTTTTATATTTTATGAAGTAAGTGGTTTGTGAAAATGAAAAAGTTGCGGTTACAAAGAATAAAAAAAAAACAGCGCATTAAACTTCATACATTTCCTTCTTAAAATTGATATCGACAGGTGTTGGATATTTACCTGAAAAGCATGCCGTGCAGAAGTTTTTAGTTCCTGCTTCAGAAACGGCTTCCAACATCTCTTCAATAGTTAAGTATTCTATGCTATCAACTTCAAGATAATTTTTTATCTCTTCAATATTTCCGTGCATTCTATGCGCGATAAGTTCAGAGCGGCTTGGGAAATCCATTCCATAATAACAAGGGTGCATTATTGGAGGTGATGAAATTCTGAGATGAATAGCTTTTGGATTTCCTTCTCTTAAAAGTTTTACGAGCTGCTTTGATGTAGTACCGCGAACAATTGAATCATCAACCACAACAATTGTTCTGCCTTCCAAAACACCTTTCACAATATTAAATTTTATTCTCACATCTGTTTCACGCTGACTTTGTCCCGGCTGAATAAAAGTTCTTCCAATGTAATGGCTTCTTATCAAGCCGATTTCAAGCCGGGAATCAATTCCCTCTTTTTCAAACTCCCTTGCGTATCCTAAAGCAGTTGTATTGGAGCTATCCGGAACACTTATAACATATATCCTTTCACCATCAGGATCAGTAACAGGATGTTTTCGAGCAAGCACTTTACCAAGTTTTCTTCTCATCTTATCAACATAATGTCCGAAGATGAAACTATCAGGACGTGAAAAATATATGAACTCAAAAATACAGTGCTTTTGTTCTCTGGATTTTTCTTCAATTTTAAAGGATTTTATTTTTCCTGTGTAAACTGTGTCATCATCAATTACAATCAATTCACCTGCTCGGACTTCTCTTAAAAATGTAGCTGATTGAATATCAAACGCACAAGTTTCTGAAGCAACAAGAAAAGTATTATCAAGCATACCGATAGATAATGGTCTGAATCCATAAGGATCGCGTGCAGCAATTAGTTTATCGTCGGTTAGTATAGTAACACAATATGCGCCTTCTATTCTTTTTAATGCTTCAAGTATCTGGTCAATCTGGTCTTCAAGTTTTGATCGTGCAATAAGATGGAGTATCACCTCTGTATCGCTTGTAGTTTGAAAGATTGCTCCTTCATTAACAAGTTCTTCTCTTAACTGTTTAGCATTTGTCAAATTTCCGTTATGAGCTATGGCAAGATTACCGAGTCTGTAATTCACCATAAATGGCTGAATGTTTTTTCTTGATTTGGCAGTTCCGGTAGTTGAATAACGATTATGCCCGATTGCAGAATTACCGATAAGAACATCACGTAGAAGATTTGAATCTTCAAATACTTCTGAAACTAATCCCTCGCCTTTAAAAATATTAAAGTGAGCCCTTCCATCTCCGTTGAATGATCGGGTTACAATTCCGGTTGCTTCCTGTCCGCGGTGTTGTAATGCATGGAGGCCATAATAAGCTTGAACAGCAGCAGTATCTGAACCGTAAACGCCGAATATTCCACAATAAGAAATTGGTTTATCTTCTTCGTAATTCATATAAAATTAAATGTGTATCATTAAAATATTTACAAACAAAGTTAAGTAATAAAGGATATTTAATGAAACAGAATAATAGTGGATATTTTTATATGTATTAAAAATTTTGGTTACATGGAAACGAAATAATTAGAATGGGAATTCTTCTTTATGATCAATTTCTATTTCAAGTTGTTCAAGCTTTCTTTTTTCTGCAATCTGATGAACTGAATTTCCTTCCACATAAATTGCTTTATATGGAATAGTCGGACAAGCATATTCACACGCTCCGCAGCCAACACAGAACTTATCAGTAACTTCAGGAATTTTTAATCCTTCTTTATAATCAACCATATCTACTGCTTTGGTTGGACAATGTTCTGAACAAGCTCCACAAGCTTTCTTTTCTGTTTCAACAATACAATTATCTTTTACAAAAATTGCTTTACCAATTTGGACTACTTTTTTTTGTTCTTGTTTTAGAGGAATAATCGCACCGGTAGGACAAACTTCTAAACAAGAAACACAGTCGTAATTACAAAAGCTTGTTTTGAAATCCATATAGGGTTGCAGAATTCCAAGAAATCCAAATTCAAGAAATGACGGCTGTAAAACTTTTGTTGGACAAACTGTAACGCAAAGATGACAAGCAGTACAGGTTAAGTTATAATGATCTAAGCTTTTGGATCCCGGAGGTGATGACATTTAATTTTTTGTTTACAGGAACCGTACTTTCTTTTTCAGGAATTATTTTTACCTGAGAGAGTGATATACCTGATAATCCAATGAAATAAATAAAAGTTTTTGAAATGAATTCACGTTTTGAATTATCCTTTTCGTTCACATCAAATTCATTCGTCTTCCAGTTGTGTTGATATGATATTACTTCACTTGGACAAACATCCATACAGTTAAAACAGGCAACACAGCGTGTAAAATCAATTTCCTTTGTTTTGAAATCTATACATTCCGATTTACAAACTATTTCACAAACTCCGCATCCTTCACATTCAGTCTTGTCTATTTTAAGTTGATAGAAAGAAAATTTAGATAAATATCCTAATAAAGTTCCGACAGGACAAATTGTATTACAATAAAGTCTTCCGCGTTTGTAAGATAGATAGACTATAATAACTAAAAATATAAATGGAAAAAGCGTCAGCAGATATGAATAAGATTTTGGATCGATTGGATAAATAAGATAAACATCAAGCTTTTCTAATGTAAATGATAGAAAGTTGTTTCCTGCTATGACTAAAGGATTTATAAGTTGTGCAAATATTCTTCCTGCGTTACTATATGGATCGAGAAGATTTAGAAGAAGCATATTTCCAGCCAATATAAAAACTAATGTTAAAAGAAGAACTGTATACCTTAGCCATTTGTATTCTTTTGTGTAGTGATACTTTTTCCTTTTATTAAATTTCTTTGAAATATTTGATGAGATATCCTGAAGAGTCCCGATAGGACAAACACTTGAGCAGTATATTCTGCCGTACAATAAAACCAGAATCGTAACAATTATGAATCCTGTTGCAAGAAGAGTATAAACATTAAAGAATTTTAGAACTGAAGGGACAAATTGAAAATATAAAAAGTAGTTAATTATCTCTGTTGGAATAGCATGATTTATATCAAGAAAAGCAATTGCTGTAATTATTAGAAAAAATATAGAAACAACTACTCTTATTTTTCTGAGTTTTGATGAATTCAATTAATCAAAATATTTTTCGGTATATATTCAATTTATCCAGGTCTATTGCACCCAGTTTCATTTCATTTGCAATTCTAATATATTCTATATTATCAGGTTCTTTGCCAAACAATTTTGCTGCTGCAGCATCGGCTGCAACAATATCTGATGAAACAACTTGTGATTTCATTGTAACAACATCAGCTTTTGAAACTCCTCTTGGTCCGTTTCTTTTCATTACATAATATGCATCAACAACATTAAGATCGGGTTTTCTGAAAGAAGTAAAATCTGCAATACATTGATGAAGATCATTTCTATGCCAGTAACCGCGATCCCAGACTATTCCCATTAAATTTTTCATTGAAATTGTCAGATCTGCGGAACCGTGATGTTTCAGTATTGGAACATTTATAAAAACATCTGAACTTAAAATTAGCTCGTGGACTTTTGCTTCTTTTAATTTCTTGCCTTGCTTTACTGTTACTTTTTGATAATAATTTTCTGTTGCGCCGGAAACTATTTTTGCTTTTGCATCTTTTGCTGCTTTTTCAATTCCGCTATTTGTATAAGTACGTCTCCAGTTATCACAAGTGTTATCGAAAACATAAACATCTTTTGCACCTGCTTCAAAACAATGTTTAATTATTCTATTTACTAACAATGGATTTGTATTACCTGCTCTTTCGGGAGATACATCCCAGCCTATATTCGGTTTTACAACAACAGTTTGACCTTTCTTGACAAATTTACTCATTCCACCTAAGGCTTTTATTGCTTCATCAAACATAGCATCCGGTTCACCACCTCTTATTGCAGCAAGATCGTATGAATCAGGAGGGATAAAAGAATTGTAAGCAAATAGTTTGGAATAATTACCTAATGATAAAGCAGAACCAGCTAACAAGCCTGCTTTAACTGATTTACTGATAAAATCTCTTCTTTTCATAATGAGTCCTTAATAATCGTTTCAAATTTACACGTCTCATAGTAAAAAAGAAACAATAAAATAATTTTCTGCGGGGAATAATATTTTGGTTGAAGGCATAAGTTTTTTCAATTATGTTTGTAACATAATTTCATTTTTTTCAGAGGCAAGCATGGAAAAGGTTATTAGTTTACCGGTCATCAAATCAAACAGCGGGATCGTAATTTTTGATTTTGTAATCTTATCATTTATTTATTTTCTTCCGGCAGTATCTCATTTACTTGTATTTCCTCTTTATTATTTAGAACCGATGAGGTTTGCGTTAGTATTTACTTTGCTGCATACATCAAAGAGAAATACTTTTATTATTGCTTTAACATTGCCTCTATTTTCATTTCTTATTTCATCGCATCCTTCATTTGTTAAAGCAGGGCTTCTCAGCACAGAGCTTTTACTTAATGTAATTCTATACTTTGTATTTATTAAGAAGCTTAACAGCAGAATTATTTCTTTGCTGTTAAGTATTATAGTTAGCAAGATTGCTTATTATTTATTAAAATATGTTTCAATCGAAACCGGAATTTTAACGGATAGACTTTTTGCAACACCTTTTTATTATCAGGCAATTACAATTTTATTAATTTCCGTTTATGTATTGTTTTTCGAAAAATTTAGTGGTTCTAAAAATAACTGAACAAAAAATTGAGGTTAATTCTAAATGCTAGATCAGAATAAAGCAAAGAATTTTTCTAAACGATAAACATATTGCAATCGTTGGAGTTTCCTCAAAAAGTAAAGGATTCGGAGTTGCGATTTACAATCATCTTATAGACAGAAATTTTAATGTTTCTGCTGTTAATCCTAATGGTGGAAATATTAACGGTAAACCGATTCATAAATCATTAAAAGATATTCAGAGTAAAGTAGATACTCTTGTTACAGTAGTACAGCCAGCAGAAACTGAGAAAGTTGTTAAAGAAGCAAATGAACTCAGAATAAATAAGATTTGGATGCAATTCGGATCAGTTTCTCCGGAAGCAGTAAAATATTGTGAAGAAAATGGAATGGATGTAATTCAAAATCAATGTGTAATAATGTTTACAGAACCAATTGGATTGATTCACAAATTACACAAATGGATTTGGAAAGCTACGGGAAAAATATCTAAGTAATTTTTATTTCTCAAAGAAATTATTTATTTCTTCTCTGCATCTATCTAATTCACAACCAACCGCAAGATGTCCACAATTATTTTCCAAAACGAGTAACTTTGCCGAAGTCATTTCAGCAAGTTTAACAGATGTAGATGGATTAACCATTAAATCATTTTTCGAGATAATTATGAAAAGATCTGCCTGAATATGTTTAGCTGCTTCTTCCATGGAACTATTAAAATATTTTGATATATCATGTTTCATCATTGCTTTCATTTGAGCCACATAATTATCCACCGTAAATACAGTTAAAGGTTTATTTTCAAAAGATGAAAGATAGGGTTGAAATTCGTCTAATTTAACATTCTCATTTACATAGTCTGGAGTTCTGGCAAATAGTGCCGTCATCATATTAGTAATGGTTTTTATTTCCTTCTCAGAAGCTCCATATTTTTTTGAAGTTTCAATTATTTTTAGTTGAGTATTCATCCAGAGAAGATCATAGCTTGTCATTTTAGGTGTGCTTACATAGGCAACAATTTTATCAATATAATTTGGATGAGCAACGGCCCATTCAAAAACCTGCATACTGCCCATTGATCCGCCTATCGCTCCATAAATATGATTTAATCCCAAATGCTTTGTCAGCAGTACGTGTTGAGCATTAACCATATCTCTTACAGTAATTTCCGGGAAACAACTATTTTCATAATTGGAAGGAGATGAAGAAACACCATTTCCAAGAGCATCAAAAGCAACTATGTAAAATTTTGATGTATCAACAAAATTTTTCTTTTCAATAAGATTTCCAATTGCCTCAGAAGTGCCTTCAAACCAGGAACAATAAATTATTACATTTGATTTATCTTCATTTAAAGTACCCAAAGTCCGAAAACCGATCTTACAATCTTTAATTATCTCATCATTAATAAGTTTAAAGTCACCGATATTAACAAATTGCTGTATGGATTGTGAGAAGATACTTAATGTGAAGAATGATATAAAAACGATAAGAAAAATTTTTCTTTTCATTGTGTTTCTTAGTTATAAATAAAAGAATAATTTGTTGCTCAAATTTATAATATTGTTCAATAAAACAGGTCTTTAATCAAAAAGAATAGTAGAAAAATGCAGTTTATAAAATGCTCGTTGATATACTGGGGAAAGGATTTATTAAGTCGGAACGGGGGGATTTGAACCCCCGACCACCTGAACCCCATTCAGGTACGCTACCGGGCTGCGCCACGTTCCGTAATTTTATAATTTTGACACCAGAAGTTCTAAAATACTTTTTATTTCTTCAAGGTCTTTCTTTAGAGTAGACTTTTCTTTCTTTACAAATATAGGCTCAGCTTCAGTGGATGAATTTTTATCCGGTTCTGACACTTGTAATACTTTATCCGGCGTATAATTCTCTAAAATTTTCTTTGCTCCCTCAATTGTATATTTTCTTTCTCTAAGCAAATTTTTGATGTGCAGAATTAACTGAATATCCTTATTCGTATATATTCTGTTTCCTGCCCTGTTTTTTTGAGGTTTAAGCTCTTCAAACTCTGTTTCCCAGTATCGCAAAACATATTGCTCAATACCGGCTATTTTGCTTACTTCACTAATTGAGTAATAAAGCTTTTTTATTGAAAGGTCTTTCATAAGCATAGATAATTTGTTGAAACGAAAATAACTAATGCTTTATTTAATAGCAAGATGCAGTTATTAAATAAAGTCAAAACTTTTTGGGATAGTTAGATTTTGTTGAAATAATAAGAATTTAATATTGAACTAAAGTGTGATAGTAGAAGAAGTAGATAAGATTAAGAGAACTATTATTCTAGTAGTTCTCTATAACTTTAATCAGTGAATAAACTGCTGATAGATAACTAATCTCTTTAAGTCCGGAGATGTATCCATTACACTGCTTGGCTGTTAAAGTCTTTTGTCTGAAATCCTCACGCTGAGAAATGTTAGAAAGGTGTACTTCTACTTTAGGAATTTTACATAAAGCTAATGCATCATGTATTGCAACGGATGTATGAGCGTAACCACCGGGATTTATTATCAGACCATCATATACCTTATTCGCTTCGTGTATTATGGTAACTAAATCACCTTCTAGATTTGATTGATAAAATGTAACCGAAACTTTTGGGAATTCTTTCTTTAAAATATTTTCAATATCCCACAATGAAAAATTTCCGTATTGATCCTTCTCCCTATCTCCTAGCATATTCAAATTAGGACCATTAATAATAATAAATTTCATTTAGCTTCACTCATTTCTTCAATTATTTCACGTAACTTTGGATTAATATAAATATCGTCAACTCCAAGTTCTTTTAATGCCATAGACAGGATAAAAACTTTCCTTTGGAGATTCGCCATTTTATTGATCACAATTACTTTGCTTTCCTTAAGGATACAATAACCGCCCTTAAAGTCGCCCTTTTCAAATCTCACAGTAGCACCTAGTTGCGAAGCAAGTGCCTTCAAATCCTGAAATAAATCTTCAAACTCTTTCTCTTTGATTTTCATTAAGTAACTTTATTTTTAATAGTGAGCGGTTTAAATATAATTAGAAATAAAATGCTTAAATAACTTAGTATTTCAATAATAGGAAAACTACTTAGAGATGTAATCCTATCTCTTACAAGAATAATAATTGAATCTGCACTAAATGATGATTGCAGCAATAAAGAAATAATTTTGTAATCTATTATCAAAAGATAGAACTCAAACGGAAGCGTAATTAAAATTATCATTATCGAAATAAACAACCACCCGTTTTCTTTTATACTGATTTTCGAAAATAATAGAAAAAGAACAAACGAAATAATCATGATTATATAAGCCAAAAAGGGTGTTATAAAAGCAGGCAGCATAGATAATAAAACTGTGTTAATATCATTAATTAAGAACATCTCTTTAAGAATTAAGTCCTTTGGTTCGAATAACTGATAAATAAGAAAGAGTTTTACCAGATATGATCCTATCCATATACTTCCAGAAGCCAATGCAAATGATGCAAATAACTTAGAAAAGAATGATTGTTTTTTCATAAATTTAAAATAAATATTAATTCAAATTAGTGAAAAGTTATGAATATTGCTTCAATAGATATTGGCACCAATACGGTTCTTCTATTAATTGCAGAGGTTGATCTAAAGAATCAAACATTTACCTCTTTAAGAAATGAACACAGAATGCCGAGAATAGGTAAAAGATTAAATCCGGGTTTGCCTATAAATTCCGATAAAATCAAATCACTTAAAACAGTATTAAAAGAATATAAAATAATCATTGATTCTTATGATGTAATAAAAGTAATTTTAACAGCTACTAATCCATTTAGAATAGCTTCGAATAGGGAATGTATTATTAAGGAAGTCCGTGAAGAATTTAATTATAAGATTAAAGTTATATCCGGTGAAGAAGAAGCATATTATTCATTTCTCGGTGCAACTTCTGGAATATTAGATAAAGATAAATTTCTGGTAATAGATATTGGAGGTGGTAGTACAGAGATTATATATGGATCAAGAAATGATATATACTTTAGAAAAAGTTTTCAGATTGGAGCAGTTTCCGCTACTGAGAAATTCTTTATAAATGATCCACCAACTCCGGAGCAAGTTAAGTTATTAAATGAATATATTCAAAAATTATTTCGAGAATTAAAGGATTTTCAGATCAATAATGCTTTTCCTGTTGCAATTGCTGGAACGCCTACAACTTTATCAAGTATCAAACACGGATTAAAAGACTTTAGCGAGAAAGTTATTGAATTAAGTGAGTTGGGTTTATTTGATATAAATAAAATAATTTCTGATCTCTTGCTTATGTCATCACAGGAAATAAAAAATAAATGGCGAGATATTATGAAAGGACGTGAAGATATTATATTAGCTGGATCACTTATTTTATTGAATTTATTGAAACTATTAGGATTAGATAATGTATATACTAGTACTAAAGGAATCAGGTATGGAGCTATAGTAAAGTTTATGATTGATAATCAGGAGTGAACATTTTCTATTATCGTATCTTTAACTTCTGAGTCAGATAACTTATCCGGATAATCAATAGTGAAGTGCAATCCCCTGCTTTCTTTTCTCAACTTTGCTGATTTAATAATAATATGGGAGCAAGTTATTAAATTTCTTAATTCTAACAATTTATTGAAGACTTTTGTTTTCTTATAAAACTCCTCTATTTCAATAAATATTGTATGAATTCTTTTAGATGCTCTTTCTAGTCTTTGATTCGATCGTACAATTCCAACATAATCTCCCATAGTCTGCTTAACTTCTTTTAAGCTATGGGTGATCAAAACATGTTCATCTGCACTTAAAGTACCTGAATCATCCCATTCAGGTATTTCAGGAATATCAGATTGTTCCTCTTTAAGAAATCGTTTTATGTATTCGAAACTTCTGTATGCATAGACTAAAGCTTCTAATAAAGAATTGCTGGCGAGTCTGTTTGCACCGTGAACACCAGTCATCGTAACCTCACCACAAGCAAACAATCCGTTTAATGAAGTTGCTGCTTCAAGATTTACCATTACACCGCCACAAGCATAGTGCGCAGCCGGAACAACAGAAATGAAATCTTTTGTAATGTCAACTCCGCTTTGCATTAAAGTATTGTAAATATTTGGGAATTTATCTTTTGTTTCATCATGATTTTTGTGAGTAATATCAAGATAAACAAAGTCATCTCCGCTTTTTTTTAGTTCATTATCAATTGCTCTGGCAACAATATCTCGCGGAGCCAGTTCCTGTCGTGAATCATAATTTTTCATAAAAGCATTTCCATCCATAGTTCGTAAAATTCCGCCGTATCCTCTAACGGCTTCCGAAATTAGAAATGAAGGAGTATCATAAGAATTTTTTGTTTCTATCTGATAGAAAGATGTTGGATGAAATTGTATGAATTCCATATTAGCTATCTTTGCTCCGGCACGATATGCCATTGCAAATCCATCACCCGTTGCAATAGCCGGATTTGTGGTATGAAGATAAACCTGCCCTAATCCACCGGTAGCAAGAATGGTTGCTCTCGCAGAAATTTTAATAACCTTGTTTTTAGTTGAGTCAAGCACATAAGAACCCCAGCAATTGCGATTGTTCAACTTTGACTCTTTCAATCCAAGTACATTATGTTCAGTCAGCAAATCTATTGCAATGGCATCTTCAATAATTTTAATATTGTTTTTTTCATTTACAGCTTCTATTAAGGCTCGTTCAATTTCTTTTCCCGTAAGGTCTTTTGTGTGAAGGATGCGCGGCATTGAATGCCCGCCTTCTTTTGCAAGATCATATTTGCCATTTTTTTGAGTGAATCTTGTACCAATCTCTATAAGATCTTTAATTCTTTGCGGTCCTTCTTTCACCATTGATTCAACAGCTTCCCGATTACACAATCCCGCACCGGCAATAAGTGTATCCTGAATATGTTTATTAAACGAATCTGAAGAATCGATTACAGATGCAATTCCACCCTGAGCGTAGTTTGTATTTGATTCAGCTTTATCTTTCTTCGTAACAAGAATAATATCTGCAAACTCTGAAATCTTTAGTGCAGCGAATAGACCGGCTATTCCGCTTCCGATAATTAAAACATCGGTCTTAAGCGACATAATTTTTTCTCTAAGATTTATTTAATACTTAATGGAAATTAAATGAAGAATACGGTAACAGCAAGTATTATAATGAGTGCAATGATAAGAAAATAATTTAGTGCTGTTATGATGAGGCTTACTGATTTGCTCGAAGTTAAAGTATAATTTGCTTTATAATTAAGAACAATAGACCATAAAATCATTCCTAACTCAAATGAAAACAGTATATAAGCAATTGTCGTTTTTACTTGAAATGGATTAGGATTATTCGAAAAGAGATACGCGCCAAATACAATTAATTCTATCGGGAATAAAATTATAACTGCAAAAAGATTCGGTAGTGTTGAATAAATGTTTAGCGAATATATATCCCTGAATCTTACTTTATAATCTTTTTTGTTCAATATAAATGAAATAAGTGTTGAGATTAATACAAATAAAACAACAACAGAAGAAAGTACAATTAAATAACTATTAATTATTGGTGAAGTTGATATTGCCGACTCTGTTAAAATTAAAGAAACAAAACGGCTCAATATTAAAATTCGTAATGCAAAAAGTATTGTAAGAAAGACAATAAAATTTTTATGTTCTGAAAAAATTATTTTTTTGAAGGCAGTAGACGGTGATTCAGTAATTGATCCGATAGTTTCCCCAATATCAATATTCGATACCTTGTCTCGTATAAAGTATTTGCAGCTGGTGCAGATATGAGTATAAATAGAATTTTCAGCAGAACAATTTTTGCAGATGACAGCGTTTTTCATCTATGCCTCAAAAATTAATACGGATATTTAATTGCGGAGTTCTTGTAAGATATTCTTCGCTAACAGTAAAATCAAATAAGTGTGCATCCACATAAGCATCAACAAGATTAAGTAAATAGGTTAAGACCAAATAAATAGCAAAGTTGTCGCGCTGATCTCGATAAAAATCTCTCTTCAATAAATAAATTCTCTGATCAGTTTCAATATATAAATCTCTATTCTTTGTGTATTCATCATTTGTATCTATCCAATTGTAAACAAACCAGCCGGCAAATCCCCAAACAAGGGGAATCTTCCAATAAGATTCATTATATAACTGACCCCAACCGGGAATAACAGCACTGCGAAGTACTGCTCCCCACGGGGATTTCTGCATAACGAACACAGTATCAGTTTTTTCCTCTTTTATCAAAAGTTCTTCACTTTGAGAGAAAAGATTTGACGTGAGAAAAATAAAAAGTATAACTGTACTAATTATAATTCTTATCAATGATTTCGAATAGTTCGAATAGTCTTTCAAGTTCATTATTTGAATAGAACTCAATTATTATTTCTCCGGAACCGTCTTTCTTTTGTTTACAAGATACTTTTGTTCCGAATATTTTTCTTAATTTATCTTCAACATCTTTGAAGTTTGCAGATACTAATCTGTTCCCTCCCGGTATTGAAAAAGATTTTTTTTGAGGTTTTTCTTCCTGACCTATTTTTTTAACAAGCTGTTCAACTTTTCTTACTGAAAGATTATTGGCAAGGATTTTTTCAAGAATCTGAATCTGAGTTGCCTCGTTTGGAATATTTATCAGCGCTCTTGCATGCCCTGATGATATCTCTTCATTAACAAGGGCTTCCTGAATCTTATAAGGTAATTTTAGCAACCTAATTGAATTTGCAATTGTTGTTCTGTCTTTTCCTACTTTATCAGCAATTTCTTCCTGTGTTAAATGACATTCTTCCATTAGTCTTTTAAACGCTCTTCCAATCTCAATTGGATTAAGTCTTTCACGTTGAATATTCTCAATCAATGCAAGTGCTAATAAAATTTCGTCGGAATCAACTTTAATTATATATGCGGGAATTTCTTTATAGCCAATATCTTTATATGCACGCAGTCTCCTTTCGCCTGAAATTAGTTGATAACGATTACCCTGAATTCTTCTTACTGTAATTGGCTGGATTAATCCGTTTGATATTATAGATTTTTTTAATTCTTCCAGTGCCTGCGGGTCAAAACCCATCCTAGGTTGATATGGATTCGGAGAAATAAATTCTACAGCTATCCTGGCTAATATATCAATGAGTTTACCGTCATCATCTTTAATATTAGAATAATCAGGTGGTTGAACCAGATCCTGATTTACAATTGCATTGGGATTCATCAATGCATCCAAACCTCTTCCTAAAACTGGTTTAATTTTGCTCATGTTCTTTATTCTGAGTAATTACCGAATTCCTTTCTAAAAATTCAGATGCAAATGACATATAATTTTTTGCACCTGATGAAATTGCATCATATAAAATAATTGGCTTGCCGTAGCTTGGTGATTCTGAAATTCTAACGTTTCTATGAATGACAGTATTAAAAACTTTTTCTCCAAAATACTTTCGCACTTCTTCTGCAACCTGATGAGATAATCTTAATCGTGTATCGAACATTGTAAGTAAAACACCTTCGATTGCTAAGTCAGGATTGTAATGTTTTTTAACAATATTTATTGTATTAAGCAGTTGTCCAAGTCCCTCAAGAGCAAAATACTCACATTGCACCGGAATTAGAACTGAATCAGAGGCGGCCAATGAATTGAGAGTAAGCAAACCGAGAGAAGGCGGACAATCAATTACAATAAAATCATATTCATGTTTTATTTGTGCTAAGGCTTTGCGCAGTATTGCTTCTCTGCTTTCTATATCAACCATCTCGATTTCTGCACCGACGAGATTTATGTTTGCAGGAAGAATATCCAGATGCGGCATAAAAGAATTAATTATTGCATTTCTTATTTCTTCCGTTCCAATAAGAACATCATAGACCGATGGAGATTGATTGGCAGCGCTTAATCCGGATGAAGAATTTGATTGAGGATCGATATCCACTAATAAAGTTTTCTTTTCGGCTGCTGCTAACAGAGAGGAGAGATTTATTGCCGTAGTAGTTTTACCTACTCCTCCCTTTTGATTCGCTATGGAAATAATTTTTGCCATTCAAGGATTCTGTTTAAATTAAATACAAAAATAAGTCATTATCATCACTATAAAAACTAATTCTTAAAGAGTAATTTCTTCACCATAATTCATTACTTTACATCCAATTCCTTTTGCCTCAACTTTAGTTTTGAATTCTTTCGGATCAGCTTCAATTACAGGAAAAGTATTGTAGTGCATAGGAATAGCTGAAATTCTAGGAGAAACAAAATCTGCTGCTTTTACTGCGTCATCAATTCCCATAGTAAAATTATCACCGATAGGTAATAGCATATAATCAATTGGATTCATCTCGCCAATTAATTTCATATCATAAAACAAACCTGTATCTCCGGTATGGTAAATACACTTATTATCAATTGTAACAATTACTCCTGCTGGTTCCCCTGCGTATTGATTATCAGGTGTAAGCGAGCCATGATGAGCAATTGTAAATTTCACTTTACCAAAATCAAACTTATGGCTGCCACCAATATGCATATTGTGTGCTTTAAAACCTTTAGATTTTATCCATTCAGCGAGTTCGTTAACGCATATAAAAGTTGAATTACATCTTTTGGCGATTTCTAAACCATCACCTACATGATCACCATGAGCGTGAGTAAGAATTATGTAATCTGCGTCAACTTCATTTGACTTAACAGGTGAAGTTGGATTTCCATCAAGAAAAGGATCAATCAGAATCTTTAATCCTTTTTCTGTTGTAATTTGAAATGCAGAATGAGAAAAATATTTTAGTTTCATAATATATCTCCTCTTATTATTGTAATGCTTTTGTAAAATCCTTAAAATTTTTGCTGTGCAAAAATTTCATAAGATCGAATTTGAATGTTTCTTCCAATTCACTTTTTTTTAAAATAACTCTTTCATTCAATTCAGGTAACGCCTTAATTTTTCCTTGATCCAATAATGATTTTACATTTTCAAGTAGAACATCAAGATCGCGGACAGAACCTGATAAATCCTGAAGTTTTTCAATTTTGTTATAGAATCTCACGAACTGTTTTTTTTCGAAACAAATTAAGAAAAGTTCCATCGAATATCTTACTCTTCTTAAAGAAATTCTTACATCGTGCAGGTTTTCTACAGAACTATCTTCAAAATATCTTATGACTGTTTCAAGAAAAGTATCAATCCTATCATTTAAAACTGTTTTTGCAGTTGTGATAAAAGATTTTGTCTTTTTTAGAGATTCAATTTCCCATTTTCTTTTCTTAGACATAATCAACTCAATAACACTTTAGTAAAACCTTTAATAGCTTTTACTTTACTATTTTCCTCACCATAAATAGTAGGAAAATCCACCAAACCAATAGTTAAAATTTTATTATATAAAGGGATGACTGCACACACTCTATTTATTTTTTCTGAATTGTTCAAACAAACCTTTCCATCCCTTTATTGCAGGCGGTTTAAATGTTTCAGAAAGTCTTTTTTTCAATGCTTCTTTGGATAATCCTGTTGTCAACTGTCCGTTCTCAGCAATAGAAATCTGACCTGTTTCTTCAGAAACAATAACACTTAAGACATCAGCAACTTCTGTAATTCCCAAACCGGCTCTATGCCTCATTCCTAAAGATTCACCATCTATTTTAGTATGGGCAGATAAAGGAAGAGTGCATCGTGCAGCTTCGATGATATTATCCTTTATAATTACCGCTCCGTCGTGTAACGGTGACCTTGGATAAAAAATTGAAGTTAGCAACGACTTATTTAATCTTGCATTCAAAGGTTCTCCGGTTTCAGCGTAACCTCTTATTCCTGTTGAAGTAATTAAGACTATTAAAGCTCCGTGTTGCTGCTGCGCAAGTTCAAAGGCAGCTTCTGCAACAATATCGGTTGCTGTTGGCATATCAGATTTAATGAAAGGCTTTAAAAATGGATTTCTGGCAAGTAAAACTAATAATCTCCTTATTTCTGGTTGAAATAAAATTATGAATGCAATTACCCAAATATCAGTTAGGAGTTTTAGCAGCCAGCTAACTGCTCGCAGATTAGCTGCTTGAGATAAAAATGAAATTAAGAGAATTATCATCAATCCGACAAATATCTGAGCAGCTATAGTTCCTCGGAGCAAAGTGTATAATTTATAAACTATAAAAGATACTAGAGCTATATCAATAACATCTATAAAGGTTATTGTTAAAAATCCTATTTTGAATATATCAAACAATATTATTCCTACATAAAATTTTCAAGTAATCTTGTTGATTGTAATGCCAATTTAACATTATGAGTTCTAATTATTCTTGCAGAATTAAGAACTGATATGGATTCCAGAATTGTTGACTGTACATCCCTTTGGTCAACTTGTAAGTCTAAAGTTTTGCCAATAAAAGATTTTCGGGATAATCCAATTAGAATTGGAAATCCGAGAGATTTAAAATCTGCAAGTCTTTTGAGAATTTCAAAATTATCCTCCACTCTTTTTCCAAATCCAATACCCGGATCAACAAAAACTTTCTTAATTCCTTTCTGAACTGCAAAATTAGTTTGTTCGTATAAAAAATCATAAACTTCACGAATCACATTATCGTACTTTGGTGAATCCTGCATATTTTTTGGAGTTCCTTTAATATGCATTAAAACTAAACCGGCGTCGAATTTTTGAACTATTGAAGCAATATTCTTATCGAATGTTAAAGAACTGATATCATTAACGATTGAAGCTCCGTTTTCCAAAGCCTTTTTAGCAACTTCAGATTTTGTTGTATCTATCGAAATCACACAATCAGGTTTTAGTTTTTTTATTTCTTTTATAACCGGAATTGTTCTTTTTATTTCCTCATCGACAGAAACGGGTTCGGAACCAGGTCGAGTTGATTCGCCACCAATATCTAAAAAGTCTGCGCCGTCATCAATCATATTTAGAGCGTGCTCAACTGCAGACTCATAATCATGATATTTTCCTCCGTCCGAAAATGAATCTGGAGTAATATTTAAAATTCCCATTATATAAGGTTTATTAAATGTAAACAGACGATTATTAAAAGCAAAACTTTGAGAACCATATTCCTCAAAATTTTTAATTGCATTTACTATACGATAACCAAGATCTTCATCACCAAAAGAAACAATTTTTCTTGAAATTTCCTTGAGTAAATTGATTGATCCGGTAATGAAAATATCTGTAGTATCTTCCCTGTTTTTTTTATAACAGATTTCTCTTTCCTGAAGTACGATTTTCTGAACAATATTTGCCATATCCGAGGATATATTCCGTATTTCGAGTCCAAATAAACCAACAGAATATACATCACGGAATATTTTATACTCGTTGCTGTATTTCTTAAAAACTTCTGAAAACGAAAGATTAAGGATTTGAATTATCAAGAATTATCACTTATCTCTAAAAATGATTGTTCAAAATATAACAAAAGAAGCGACTTAAAGTCGCTTCTTTCAAATCAAAAATACCACAAAATTATTTAATAAGGTTTTTTAACTCAGTTGTTGCTGCAGAAATATTATCAGAGTGAAAAATAGCAGAACCAGCAACAAAGACATCACATCCAGATTCTTTAATTTTCGTTATAGTTTTATTGTTTACTCCACCATCAACTTCGATCAAAAAATTTGCGTTAAGTTTTTTTCTTAATTCAACTGCTTCTTTAATTCTTTTAAGAGAATTAGAAATAAAACTTTGTCCGCCAAAACCAGGATTGACTGTCATTAACAAAACGAGGTCAACATATTCAGCGATATCAACTAAAACACTTATTGGAGTTGCAGGATTTACAACCACACCGGCTTTTGCACCTAATTCTTTTATTTTGATTATAGTTCTGTTTAAGTGAGAAACTTCTTCATAATGAACTGAAACATAATTTGCACCGGCTTTTATAAAATCCTCTAAAAAGCTATCAGGATCTTTTATCATTAAATGAACATCAATAGGAAGATGCGAAGCTTTTTTAGCCGCCTGAACTATAACGGGACCAAAGGTGATATTAGGAACAAACTTGCCGTCCATGATATCGCAGTGAATCCAATCTGCTCCGCCCATTTCTACAAGTCGAATCTGTTGAGCAAGGTTTGTAAAATCACATGATAAAATTGAAGGGGCTAATAATTTCATAATCAAAATTCCGATTCCTCACCACTGCGCGGGAGGCTACCTGTTTTTGTAATAAAAAGATCAACTTTTTCACCGGCATTTAATTTATTTCCCGGAGCAGGATATTGATCTAATACTGTATTAGGAAGAAGTGTGCTGGATATTTGATAATTTATTTTTCCGACGACAAACGAACTATCATTTAATAAAATTCTTGCCTGAGTTAAAGATTTACCAATCAAATCGGGAACTATAATATCACCAGTAGCAGAACCTGAACTTAACGTAATACCTACCAATTGTCCTTTCTTGAGCTGAGTTCCTTCAACAAATTGCTGATCAAAAATCATATCGCGTGGATAATTCGACGCTACTTCATTTACCTGACCTAATTTTAATCCTACTCTTTCCAAAGCAAATTTAGCATCTACAATAGTCTTTCCTTTAAGAAGAGGAACATTAACAAATTGTTCTCCTCCACCAACAAATAAATAAACAACTCTTCCCTCTTTAACAATTTTACCAGCTTCAGGCTTTTGTAAAAAAACATGATCCTTAGCAAAATTTTCTACAAAGGAAGTATCAGCAATTATTGGTTCAAATCCGGCATCTTCTAAAATCTTTATAGCTTCTTGTTTGTGATTCCCAATAACCTTTGGCACAATCACTTCTTTGGAACTTACATACCATGGTAATAACAGATTATCAAAAAGAAGTATTAATAAAATAAAACCCGCGAAATAAATCAGTATTTTTTTAACGTAAGGTTTTTCTAATAGTTTTTTCATTTTAAAAAATATAATACCAATGAAATAAAACGACTATGCTAATTTATCTTTTACTAAAATAGCCAAAATAGAATTTAACTAACAGATTCAAATTAAGACCGTTTTAATTTCCTCATATAAAGATTATAAAAAAACATCAAAATTGCTCCGGCAACTCCAATAAACCCTATTATTAAGAAAACTATTTCAGGTTGTCCTGCATTTGTTGCGAAAGTCTGGTAAATCCATCCGCCGAATGTTCCGCCTACTAACCAAGCAATTGCAATCGGAAGAAATGCAAATCCCTGGAACAAGGCCGCCTGACCTTTTGGAGCAAGGTCTGCAAGATATTCATAAAACCTTGGTGCTTGAGTTTGCTCACCAATTGAAAATATAAAAATTGTAGCAATAACTAATCCGAGGCCTACTGTAATTCCGGCTATGTATGAAAAGTATAATAAGAACCAGCTAATTGCAGCAAAAACAAATCCAATCATTATTGCTGTATCAGTAGGAATATTTTTTGTTAATCTGTTAATCGGAATTTGTAATAAGATGATTGTCCATGCTCCGACAGATAGAATTAATTCAATTGGAGCTTCTGGAGAAACATAGTCTGAGATGTAAAATGGAATTACTATAAAAAACTCCCAGAAGACAATCCAATAAAGAGCAAAGAGTAAAAGGAAAATCATAAACTTAATATTCTTTACAACAGTCCATAAATTTTTTGTAACCTGAAGTAAAGAATCTCTTTCCTCACTCAATTTTGCAGGAGGTTCTTTGAAAAATATTAATGTAGTTACAAACATTAAGGCACAGCTAAATGCAGAAACCAGATAAACAAACTCTATTCCTATCGAATCACGAACCAGATAAGCAAGCAAAGGACCGATAGCAGCACCCATATTTACTAACCAGTAGTAAATTGCATAACCGAGGGATTTAGTTTCTGAATTTGACGTAAGTGCAATTGTTCCTAAAACACTTGGTTTTATAAATGATCCACCAATTGCTGTAAAAATTAGAATGATTGAAAGGATCAAAAATAAATTAGTATCTGAATACCAACCAGCGAAAGCGGACATTCCCGTTGAACCAATTAAAAAATATCCAATTGCCAGGACAAAGAAAGCAAATGAAAAAGCTTTTCTAAAACCAAATTTATCAGCCAGAGCACCGGCAAAAATTGGAAGGAAATAAATCAATCCGCCGAATATCGAAGATAATTGTCCTGCTTCTACCTCACTGAATTTTAAATGATCGCGAAGAAAAACACTAAGAATTGTTGCCTGTCCGTAATAAGCTAATCTCTCGAAAAGTTCCATTCCGTTGGCAACCCAGAATGAAGGATGAAACCCTTTTTTAAACTTTCCAATTTCTGCAGAGATGTTCAATTTGTACCTCTAAAAAATAATGTGCCAAATATATCAAAGTGATTTTGAAGTAACAATCTTAAATATAGATTATAGATTGTTATAAATCCTGTATCACGAAGTAAAAATAAACAAACAATTGAGTTATATTTCTAAAAGAAAAATATTTTAATGTTTTAATATCTATGTATAAAAATTATTTTTTCCTGAACAGACTTGTCATTGAGCTTAATCCCCTGCTTTCCGGGAAAAAGATTCTTGATATTTTTACTCAGGATAAAGACAAGTTAATTCTAGAAGCCGGCAATTCTGATTCATCTATATTTCTTGAAATATATGTTAATCCGGGGAATATTTATCTGACAATTAAAGAAAATTTTATTAGAGCAAAAAAAAACACTTTTAATTTATTTAATGAAGCACTCTATTCAACCATAAAAGGAATATTTATTGCTAACGATGATAGAATAATCTCCATCATTACTTCATCGGGCAATTTGTTCTTTACTATCCGTGGAAAATATACAAATGTTCACTTCATTGATCTTCAAAAAAATATTGAAAGTTTTGTAAAAGCTGAGGAAGAAAATATTGATGAGCTTATCACTGAACTTTTCTCCAAAACGTATATCATAACCCCCAATCAGTTAGATTTAGAATTAAATGCAGAAGAAAATAATTTTGATTCTATTAAAAAAAAATATCCAATTATTGGTAAGGAAATCATTCAGGAATGTAAATCCAGAAGCGGCAAGCCTGGTTTAGTTCTTCAAAATGTAGTAGAAGAAATATTTTCTTCCCGACCAGCCGTATTTCTTAATAAAACTTCAAGTGAAGTAAACATCGCATTTGAGAAATTCCATATTTATCCTAATACGGAAATATTGTTTAGTGATGATCTGATAACTGCACTGAACTTATTTCTTTGTAAGAAATACTATTTCGATGAGTGGAAAAAGAAAGAAAAGAGGATTAGGAAATACATCGAGCGCGAACTTAATAAAATTGCATCTAAAATTAACAATCTAAGAATTTTAATTGATAAGGGTGACAAATCTGAAGAGTATTCAAAGATTGGTAATTTAATTTTAATAAATCTTAATAATATTCCTGCCGGACAAAAAGAAATTGAACTTGAGGATATTTATGATGCATTTAACCGAAAGATAAAAATCAAACTGGATGTTAAGCTTAATACAAAACAAAATGCAGATAAGTATTTCGAAAAAGCTAAGGGACAAAAATTAACAATCGAGAATTCGGTTCGCATGTTAAAATCTGCCCAAAAAGAATATGAAAAGTATAAGAACTTAGAAGAGAAATTGGCTATAATTGATTCACTAAAGGAACTAAATCATATTATGAAAGAGTTAAAGATTAAAGATGAAGAATCGACTCGAAAGAGCGATGATATTAAATCAAAATTCAAACATTATCTTGTTGATAATAAATATCACGTTTTTGTCGGCAAAGACAGTCAAAATAATGATTTGCTAACTACCAAATTCGCAAAACAAAATGATTATTGGTTTCACGCACGTTCAGTTTCCGGTTCTCACGTTGTTTTGAGGATAGATAATACTAAAGAAGCTGTGCCCAAATATGTTCTAAAAAAAGTTGCTTCACTTGCTGCTTACCACAGTAAATCTAAAACAGCAGGTTTAGTTCCGGTTTCATTTTGCTTCAAAAAATATGTAGTTAAGAAAAAAGGCATGCCCGTTGGACAAGTCGTTCTGCTCCGTGAAGATACTTTATTAGTTAAACCGGAAATTCCAAAAGACTGTGAATATGTTAAGGAAGAATAAAATTAAAATTCTTCATCACCACCAGATCCCTCTTCGTTCCCGTTTCTTTCTCTATTCTGTTTAAAGTTATTAAAATTGAAACGAGCTGTTAACATTACCATAGGTGATTCTCGTTCAAAATAATTATACTTATAAAAATTAGGCCCTTCAGAAGAGAATTCACGTTTGGCAGTACTGAACAAATCACGAACCTGAAGAGTTAAGGAAAAACTTTTTTCAAAGAAATCTTGTTTCAGAGCTAAATCAGTTGTGTAATATCCTTCAGATTTTCCCTGGGAGGAAACTGATGGACTGTTATAATTAAAATTAATCTGGAACTGTGTACTTGCCAAAGGTTTAAATACATTATTAAATCTTGTACTCCAATTAAAACTAGATCTTGAAAAAGGCATATCGTATAATGTTCCTTCAACTTTATAATCATAAAGGTCAGCCATTAAATTAACGCTCCAAAACTCAAGCGGATCAAAAATCATCATGAACTCAGTTCCTAATGAATAATCTCTCCCGATATTTCCAACAGTTGTAAAAGTGACATTTTCTCCATATGCAGGATCAATTATCCTTATCCTTTCAATTTTATTATGGGTCATACGATAATAAAGTTCTGCAGAAAGAGATAGTTTACCAATAAATGTTTGAATGCCTGTTTCATAAGAATCAATTAACTCAGGATTTAATCCGGGATTTCCGATCCGAACATTATTTGCATCAACCCAGGTAATAAAGGGCTCAAGATACCACCTTCTAGGACGTTCAATTCTCCTTGTATAACTTGCCATTAACTGTGTGCCCTCATCAAATTTATATGAAGTGTGGAAAGTTGGAAAATAATCCCACCTATCAATTGTAAATGTTTCAGCAGTTTTAATTACTTCAGTATTTCTGTAAGTATATTCGGCTCTTAAGCCACCCTGAAATGCTAAACTTCCAAAAGTGTTAGAATACAAACTGTAAAATCCATGTTCATTTCTAAAATACTTTGATTGATTGCTATATAAGTCCTGATATTCATATTGACCGCTTGACTGGTTGTATACAAATAATTCAGTTACATCCTCTGATCTGTCTCCATCAAATTGGTAACCCGCTTCAAATTTACTATTTTCATTAAGTGGTAATGAATAATCGATTTTCCCGCGGAAATCTTCTGACTTGCCTGACTCAGTAGTTTTTCTTCCGCTCGTTTGTGATGAATTAAAAAATTCTGAAGTTGTAGTAGATTCATCAGGATCATGATAACCGTAAAAGAGTTCAGTTTTTAATTCATGACCTTTTTGAGCGAATTTTTTGAAATAATTTGTTGCAAATGAATAATATCCACCTCCTCTAGTTCTCAAGCTATTACTCTGATAAGCAGAATCCGGTAAACCAGGTTTAATTGAATTATAATCCAAATAGGAATTCCTCTGCCCTTCTCTCGATCCGAACCTTCCATTTAAACTGATCACATCACTTTCACTTAATAAAAATTCCACTCCGCCTCTTAATCCATACATTGTTCTTCCAAATTCGGATGTTCCTGTTGAGTTGAGATATGATGAATCATTATTTAGGTAGAAAATATTTTCTTCTCTGCTTTCACCTGGAAATATTCTCTTATTGTAATCCATACCAAAATTATAATTGATAGATTCAGTTTTATACTCAACAATAAAATCACCACCATACTTTTCATTTAATCCAACGTTAGCATTTGCAATTCCGCTTAAACCAATATTTTGATTTTTTTTCATTATGATATTGATGATCCCGGCAGTCCCTTCTGGATCATACTTTGCAGAAGGATTAGTTATAATCTCTATACTTTGGACTGAGCTTGCCGGAACTTGCTGTAATACATCCTGAGGATCCATTATGGAAGGACGACCATCAATTAATACTGCAAAACTCTGGCTTCCACGTAAACTAACATTTCCTTCAATATCAACTCTAACGGATGGTACATTTTCTAATACCTCTGCCACATTGCCTGAAATAGCGGTCTGAATTTGACTAACATCAACAACTTTCTTATCAATGTGATAGGTTACAGGAGATCTTTCACCTTCAACTACAACACTTTCCAAGTTAATTGCAGCGGGAGAAATTAAAACATCGCCGAGTTCCCAGTTTAATTTTTCGCGATTTATTGCAATTCCCTGACGAATATCGTGATAACCAATAAATCTAACATCCAGATAAAATCTTCCTGGTCGAAGTTTTTCTAATTTAAACATCCCATTCTTATCAGTTACAGTTCCGTTCATAATTGAACTGTCGCGTCTTGAAATCAAAACAACGTTAGCATACTCAATTGGTTCCTTAGTAGGTAAATCTAATACACGTCCGGTAATGCTTCCCCCTTCAAAGTTCTGCATATTGGGTCTCTGTTGAGCGAAGGAAGTAAATAAGCTGCTGAAAAATAAAATTATTAGTAAAGTTAATTGGAAAGTAAACTTCATATATTTTCCTTATTTCAATAAATCACATAATTAGGCAATAAAAATGAATTATTTGTTTAAAACTCTGCGAAAATAGTCTTTTTATTTAGAACATAATAACTTGACGTTGAATGTGATGTTGAAACTAATTCTTCGATTCAAAAGAGAGATACCTTAAATCTCTGGTAAATATATTTTCGTAGACTATTCAAAATGGATTATTCGGAATTTTATTAGTTTTTCTTTATTATATAACAATATTCGGTATATTTTAAATAGTAATTCTTATTTTATTTAATCATCGGGAGCTTACTAATATGAAAACTTCATTTTATGTATTTGTTATCTCGGTGTTCTTTCTTTCCGTAAATTCATTCTCACAGTATAAAGAATGGGGTACCAAGTTTGGTTTCAGATATAGTCAAATCTTTCCTGAAAATGAATTCAAAAACGTTGGATACTTCGGAACTGATGATTTATCATTTGACACTTATGAATTTTCTTTTTTAACTGAAGGTTTTATCGCGTTCGAATTATCCAGATTGTTAGAATTACAAGTTAATGCAGGATTTGGATATAATAGAGGTTTGGATCGCGCCAACACTATGTATGAATCCCAAATCATTCCAATTGATTTAAGATTTAGATTAAATCCCTTTGATGTTATGGGATGGAATCCTTATTTATATATTGGTGGAGGGGTACTTTATGTAGATAGGACGAAAATTTCTAGTACAGGGTTAATTAATCCTGATAACTCTGGAGAAGACGGTTGGACAGGAAACCTTCCTATAGGATTCGGAACAGAAATCGCTCTTTCTCAAAATGTGCTATTAGATTTATCAATCGGTGGAGCAATTACTACATCATACCATCTTGATGCATACCGGGGCAACACGAATATATATGACACATATTTTGCATTAACTGCAGGCTTGACTTTTACACGTGAAAGCAGTTCATCAGATGTTGATAAAGATGGACTAACAAAGAAAGAAGAATTAGAAATCGGTACCGATCCAAAAAATCCTGATAGTGATGCTGATGGATTGAATGATGGTGACGAGATTAATATATATAAGACCAATCCATTACTGGCTGATACTGACTCAGATGGATTGACAGATTCTAGAGAAGTTTTGCATTATAAAACAGATCCACTTTCTGAAGATACCGATAAGGACAAATTGAATGATAAAGTTGAAGTTACTATCCATCACACAAATCCGTTACTTGCAGATTCCGATGAAGATGGATTAAACGATTTTGAAGAATTGAAAAACTACTTAACAAATCCACTCGAAAAAGATACAGATAAAGACAGACTAACAGACTATGAAGAAATATTGACTTATAAAACCAATTCAAAATTATTTGACTCTGATGCCGACGGATTGAGTGATTATGAAGAAGTTATGATTTATAAAACGAATCCAAATGCAAGAGATACAGATCAAGGAACTGTGGATGATCTTACAGAGCTAAAAAGAGAAACTAATCCTTTAGACGAATCGGATGATATAATTAAAGTGGGAGTCCCGATGATTCTTGAGGGAATAACATTTGAAATTGGCAGAGCAGACATTAGACCAGAGTCAGAATATTTCTTAAACCAATCATTGAAAACACTTTTTGCTTATCCTGATATTGTTGTTGAAATTTCTGGTCATACTGATAATACCGGAGGCAAAGTAATCAACGAACGCTTGTCAATACAAAGAGCAGAATCAGTAAGAAATTGGTTAGTGCAGAACGGAATAAATCCTGGAAGGATTATTACTAAGGGATACGGTCCTGATAAACCCATAGCACCAAATGATACTATTGAAGGAAGACAGAAGAACAGGAGAATTGAGTTTAAGCGAATAATGTAGTTTAACTTTTATTATATTAAAGTATTGCTATTGAGCTGCTTTTTAATAAAAATGATAACTATCCAATAATTAAAGGAAAAGCCATGAAAAAAATAATTTTTGTTTTCATTCTCGCATTATTCTTTGCAAATGTGAGTAACTATGCTCAGTATAAAGAATGGGGTACTAAACTGGGATTTAGATATAATCAGCTTTTCCCTGAAAACGAATTCAAAAACATTGGATTCGGTGGGAATGATGATTTTTCATTTGATTCCTACAAATTCTCATATTTGATTGAGGGTTTTCTTGCTATAGAGTTAACAAAAGCTCTTGAGCTTCAATTAACTGCAGGTTATGGTACTTATGCCGGAGGTGCGATGTTTAAAACAGAGGAATCATTTGGAGAATATGAAGCTACTATTATTCCCCTCAATCTAAGATTCAGGGTAAGTCCATGGGATGTTTCCGGATGGAATCCTTATTTCTACTTTGGCGGTGGATTAATGAATTATGAACTTAAGACACAGCCAACCGATGATTTAGTTGGGCTTGCAGTAGAAACAAAAAGATGGGTAGGAATTATTCCTGCCGGTATCGGTGCTGAATTTGCTGTAACCCCTACCCTGTTGCTTGATTTTGCGATTGGTGGCGGATTAACTACTACTTACGATCTTGATGGCTACAGAAGCGGCAGTGATGAAATATGGGATTCATATTTTAATCTTTCTGCCGGACTAACATTTACAGGTGAGAGTGGAAGCTCTGATAGAGACAATGACGGATTAACAAAACGTGAAGAAGAAGCTCTAGGCACAAATCCAAATAATCCGGACACCGATGGTGAAGGATTAAAAGATGGTGAAGAAGTTAACAAGTATAAAACTAATCCTTTAATGGCTGATTCCGATCTTGATGGATTAAGCGATTATAATGAAATCTTCAAGTATAAAACAGATCCTAATAATCCGGATACCGATGGTGATGGCTTAACAGATTCTGAAGAAGTAATGAAGTATAAAACCGATCCGCTTAATAAAGACACAGATAATGATGGCTTGAATGATTTCGAAGAAGTCAGTAAGTATCTAACGGATCCGTTAAAAGATGATACCGATGGCGATGGATTGAATGATGGCAATGAATTATTAAAATACAAAACCGATCCATTAAAAGCTGACACTGATGGTGATGGTTTATCTGATACTGACGAAGTAATGAAATACAAGACTGATCCATTAAATAAAGATACTGATGGTGGAACTATCAATGATGGAGTTGAATTAAAAAGAGGAACCGATCCGCTTAATGCTGAAGATGATGTTGTAAAAGTTGGTGTTCCAATTATTCTTGAAGGAATAACTTTTGCCACAGGCAAATCAACAATTACACCTGAATCGGAATATGTATTGCGTACGGCTTTAAAAACTCTTACAACTTATTCGGAAATAGTTGTGGAAATAAGCGGACACACAGATATTACCGGAAGCAGAAAAACTAATGAACGCTTATCGCAGCAGCGTGCAGATGCTGTTAGAGACTGGCTTGTAAGCCAGGGTGTTGCTCCCGATAGAATCTTTACAAAGGGTTACGGACCGGATAAACCAATTGCTTCGAATGATACACCGGAAGGAAAACAGAAAAACAGAAGAATTGAGTTTACAAGAATTAAGTAAACAAAACTCAATATCATTTAAGATTAGGGTGTCGGAAGCGACACCCTTTTTTATAAAATTGAACATTTATTAATAAATCAAAATAAACTATATTTACACCGTAATTCATCATTTTTAATTCTTAATTATTTCCGCACCCGTAGCTTAATTGGATAGAGCACCTGACTACGGATCAGGAGGTTCGGGGTTCGAATCCCTGCGGGTGTACTAAGAAAAAGCTCCACTATTTTTTTAAGTTGGGCTTTTTAATTTTCTTAGTCATTTCATTCTCCTTTATTTGCTTTAAAATTCGGTTTGATATCCGTTCCGCTCGAAGTGGTGATGTTAGAAATAATCATCCATCATTGGAACAATTTATCAGATTCCTTTTCTTAATTTTTAACTGCAAAAGCTATCACAGCTATATGCGAGCCATATTGCGTAGTTTCCAGTACCACATCCAAGATCTATTGTACGACATGGAAAAACTTTTCCACACTCAACAAGTTCGACAAGTTGCTTTGGCGGCTGTTTTATATTCCATGGTATCTTGTCTGGAAGATTACTACCATATATTTGCTCCATCTGGTCTTTAAGATTCATTTCGGATTTTTTCCTAACTACATTACCGCTAACCAGCCTGCCCCGATCTATCGAGGGTCGCTGTTGAGGAGTTTTTCAATCTACATTATTTAGATTCTCAGATATATTGACCCACTCCTATCTATTTGAAGTTCCAAACTAAGTCGCTATTGTCTTCTTCCCAATAACCTGATCTTAACACATTTTTATCTTCAAAAATGATATATGAAGCAGCTGGATCATATGGAGATAGATTACTCATTTTTAAGGTAGCATTGTTGCTAAGACCTGCAAGAAGTATAATCCATCCATTTGGATTAACAGTGCTCTCTGTAATCAAAACAATTCCTTGTGAAGGTTTATTATAAATAATATCCTGATATAAAAACTTATCTTTGTCGAATAGAATTGGGAAAGCATTTTTTAGTTGCAGTGCGATTTTATTTGTCTTCGGACGACCAATAAGTACAACAAAATGTTTATTCAAATCCTCCTTGGTAATAGTGGTATCTGCCTTTATTGATTCCTGTCCTAAACCGAGCCACTTATCATCGAACAATATAGCAGCGGCTTTGTTGTCTTCACCTTCGCTGGATGTACCATAAACTATAATCCCATCCGGATAAAAATCCCAAAATGTCCGAATACGAGTTGGCATCCATCGGATAGTTGGAATATGAAAATCGGGGTCTACTATTAGTTTTTTAGGCTGATCTGTTGTATAAAACTCAAAATCAGTTTTTTTCGAATCCAACCAGATTTCCTTGCTTTCCTGACCCTTCTCTGTTTCAAGGACCAGTTCAACAGGAACTTGATAAGTTGTTTCTCCTTTCTGCAGAAGACTTCCGTACACCTTCCATTGATTTAAGACTTTTTCTATCAGAATATTATCCAGCTTAAATTGTGGTAATGCAATATTACCCAACCATTGTTTAAAGAAGAAATCGAGTGAAGTTCCATGCATACGTTCGGCAATATCTTGAAATTTTTCTATTGAAACAGATTTACCGGAAGTAAGCCGGAGATCTAAATAGCTTCGGAAAATCTTAAGAAATTTTTCATCTCCTATAATTTGACGAAGCAAATGGCACAGGTATGCTTCACGATTTTCATTAAGCCTAGGATTTATTTCAAATAATTCACCGTTATTTATATCTCCTCTTTTTGCATTATAGAATGAAAGCAGAACTTTTTGTCGCCAATTTCTTAGCTTCTCTTCTTCTTCATTTTCCGGATAGAGTTGAGCAGCATATTCAGCATAGCTGTCAGCTGGAAATGGATCGGAATTTTGTAGAATTTTAGCTTTCGCAATACCAATTTTGGCGATGTTCCATACACCCCACCCTATAATAGCTGCTCTTCCTTTATAAAGAGGTATCCACTGATCGCCATAGCCTTCACTTTCATCCTGTGGTGCATACGGACCTATCTTTACATCAAAGCCCTTAGATAAAATAATTTTTTTATTGCCTTGATGACCGAATTTTCCCCATGTCGGATCTACGGGTATCCATCCGTATTCGGGAAGGTAAAACTCGGCCCAAATATGACCAACCATTGATCCATAAGTCCTTGTAGCAGCTAAACCGTCTGCTGTTAATTTTGTATGTCTTGTCGTGTGAGGTTTTAAGTCCTTTTCCTTTATGGATGGATCCCAGCCAACCATACCGGTTACTCCTCTTGCCGGAATACCTACTGCACGGCACAGTCCAATAAAAAAAGTACTGTAATGGTCACATTGGCCCTCATAATATTGTTCTCCTGTTATGGGATCAGAGACAGGAAAATCCAAAATAGATTCGATACCAGTACCTCTTTCACGCCTAACTGTTTTATAGCGAATTCTATTTCTTACAAATTCAAAAATCCTTTTCGCTTGCAGATAAGCATTCTTTTCATTGTCAACAGCTATTTGTGCGAGCTCTTTTAACTCTGAAGTAATATTTATTTTGTTTGTACTCCTTGTATAAAGCTGATAATTCTCACTATTCTTATCATATAAGCCTATCTGCTCAGGATCAATTATGCAATGGACTTCAAAAATTTCCAAGCGGTATTTAATATTCACCTGATAGGAATCTTTTACTGATTCCTTCCCAAAATCCCAGAAGAGTATCTTATTACCATGTTCTGGATCTTCATAAGTATAATGTGGTACAGGTTCGATGGCAAGGATCTTTACCGCCTTCTGTGAATCCCACTCACGGGGAACCGGAATCCATACTTTAAGATCTTTGCCCTTGTCAATCTTTGCATGATCGGGAACTAACTCGAAGGTATAGTCAACAGTCATCACTTGCGGGTTTCTGTAAATTACTTTAGACGTCAGTGATTTATTTAAACTAGAATCGAAAGAAAACCTGGCTTCTTGTGAAAATGAATTTAATGGATAGAAAATAAATATTGTAATAAAAACGAGTTTAGTTGCATATCGAACTCGCCTCACCTCATTCATCAAATCAAGAATTATTTCAATCATTATTGACCTCTATGATTTCATCAAAAATAAAAATAGATCTTCTAATTATAAAGATCGTTAATATTTTTGATCAGGTTTACATTTTATTCCCATTCTTATCGCATGTTTTGTTTTTGACAACAAAATCCAGTTTCATTAAATACCTAAAAACTATTTACCTTTAACCAATTAATAAACAACTGTACCCACTGATCAGTACCATCTTCTTTACGGCCCATTCCAAATCCATGTCCACCTCTGGGGAACAGATGCGTTTCAACAAGTACTCCATGTTCAAATAGTTTTTGTGAATATAGTGTTGTCTCTTTAACTTTACAGACAGTATCATTATAGGCATGGATTAAAAATGCCGGAGGTGTATCATCAGTTATCAGGTTAATTAATTCATTTTTAGCAATTTCTTCTTCGGTCATTTTTCTTAAGTATAAGTCGTCTTCCAGCCATTTTAAATTAATCGAGTCGATAGTAGTTACGCCATAAATCAGGGCAGTAAAGTCAGGGTTTTCTTCTCCGTCTTCACTCCTCCATAAACCTACTACAGTGGCGAGATGACTCCCGGCTGAAAAACCCATTACTCCAACCTGGTCATTTTGAACACCATACTTCTCAGCATTCTCTCTGAGTAATTTAATAGACTTTCTTGCATCAGTTATAGGCACTAATTCCGGTTTGTCGGATGATTCAGCGTTAGGAAGCCTGTATTTTAAAACAGCCGCTGTAATTCCATATTTTGCCAGTACTTTAGCCAGATCGTGTCCTTCATGATAAATTGCCACTGCCGAATAACCGCCCCCCGGTATAATAACTACAGCTTTGCCACTGTTAATTCCTTCCGCTTTGTAAACAGTAAGCGTCGGGTCTATAACGTCAAACGCGCAAATCTCACCCCACGACTCTTTTTCATATTCCTTCAAGTTGTTCTCTTTATAAAAAGGTTTTTGTTCTCCGTCCCAAAGTTTATACTGGTCCTGAGCTTTAGTCTCAGCTATAATGAGCAATAAAAAACAGAATATGAAAAATGTTTTAGCTGCGTTCATAGAAATCCTTATTACTAATTAGAATTTTTTTTATCTATGAGTATAATGGCGTGTGATCCCGTGATATCGAGATAACACAACCTTTGATTGAGTTCTCAATTATTTACTTGTCCGCCTCAGCCAAATTTATCATCCTATGGCGGAGTCTAAAAAATCTGGCGGATTAAAGATGTTATGTGCTACACTTATCCAACCTATTTCAATAATAGAGTTTTGATTAACTGTTTCAAACCGTCATTTCTTCCCTGTATCGATGGGTGCGTGGGGATATAATGGCTGGCGCTTCTGAAACGATATAATGGCAGGTTTTTGAATCACGCCGGCATCAATATTCACAGCCTGTCGAATGGTCTCATTTTGCTGCCAGTTCTCATAACCTGCCACCACAGTCGGTAAATGGACAATGAGAGCAGCAGAGATAGAGCGCGAGGCACTTTCCCAAAGATAGCTTGGTGAATGATCCACGGCGTAGTAATCTACCATTCCAATTTTAAACATAGGATTTTTAAATGTGGTTGGTTTGGCAAAAAAGAATCCCATACCCTCATCACAACTTACGTCAATAATAAGGCAGCCTGGTTTGAGATAAGATATTTCATCTTCTGTAACGAAAAGAATAGGATGATCTGGTTCTTGCAGGGTTCCGTTCACGATGATCTCTGATTGTTTGATCAGATCAATTAATGGTTGCTCAGTCCCATCGTGCTCTACTAACAACATGCGCGCTTCACCTTCATTGCCTTCCCGAATACGGACATATTCACAATCAAGAACTTCCTCACGCACTTCGTGGTCGGGACGTTGAATGCAAATTGTGATATCTCTAAAGCCACGTGCTTTAAGGGCGTATATTGCTCCCCGGCTGACTGCACCAAAACTAAAAATGATCACTTTGCGCTGGTTACCATAATGCCCGTCGATTCCTTTAAGTTGCAGTGCATGTAAAACCGCACAGTAACCTGCCATTTCGTTGTTTTTATAAAAAGTGTGGCGCCCAATCTGTCCGTTAGGTCCCCAGACAAACATATCCTCAAAGGCGATAAGTGTCTGTTTGCGATCGATTGCAGCCTGAGTGTGCGACCTTTGCTGTACACAATGCGGATAGCCCCAAAGGATTCCACCCTCACGCAGTTCTTCGAAATCCGCTAACACTGGTTTGGCAAGGATTACATTCCCAATATTGGCCAATAGTTCGTGGCGTGTGGCAACGCCACCTGTCTTGTCAGCAATTTCCGAGTCGGCGATACCGAACGGCGCTCCATAGCCTTCCTCAAATATCAGTTGGCGACGAATTTGTTCGGGAAGCCGTGGCAGATGCTCCGGATGGATTGGAATACGTTGCTCATCCTCTTTTTTTGAAGTACCAATGACTCCAAATGTTAATTTACTCATATCGTTTCCTTTTTTTAAGACAATTAAGGTTTATGGCTTCATGAATGCATTATTAAAAGTTTAAATGTACTCATTTTTTATCCTTCTTTTTTATGCGCTATAACGGATTGCGCATAAGCTGCGTACCACAAATATTAAAACAATGCCGAACTAAAACGGCGTCCGCATGATTTGCTGGTTATACCGCATTAAAAAGCATCATATTTTCCGTTCTTTTGTCTTAACTCCTTTAATCAAAAGCCAGAACGTTATTGATATTTCGCCAATTGCTACAAGCAAAAGTGTGGGTTGATTCACAAATGAACTCAAGCTTGGAAAAAGCAGAGCTATAGCACTGTCAATCATATAGGCGATTCCTGCAATAACAAGCAATATCCCAAATATACGAGGAATAAATTCCGACTTATAAACCAATAGACCAAATGGTAGAAGCCAAAGACCCCAGAACATTTCTAATGGTAATGTTCCATAGTCATTAATTTTAAGAAATAGCATCGCCAAATCTTGTCTCTGACTTAGTTCGAATGTTTTCAATAAATTGCCTTTTAAAATCATAAGGGAAGTAATATTGAATGCCTCCATCATAAAAACAATAGGAATTTGCACAATCACTAACGCAAACATAAGCTTAGCCTGATTCTCGTTTACCTGTTTGAACAGTCGATACAGAACCAAAACCAAAAACAAAAATATGGTGTTGCTAATAATATCATTAAGGGCGCCTGTACGAAATAATAATTCATTGGAAATCATATTTTTGGCTGTAGAAACAGAATCACCAGGTACAATAATTTGTGATGGTATATACATAATACCATAGACGCCTGTTATGACAAGAATCAGATACAGTAAGCCGGCAATTCTTGCAGTGTTCTTTAGTGAACTCGAATTTATTTCCATACAATATGCTCCTTAATGTTTTTTAAAATGCTCATAACTTTTATGTAACTGCAAGCGGTATAACAACCTTGCGCCTAACCCTCCGACAAAAACAAGGAAGCCGGGTAAAACACAACCGCTGATTGAGTTCTCATTTATTTACCTGTCCGCCTTTAGCGGATTAAAGAGGTTATACGTAAACTCACAGCTTTACCATATTAGAATAATTAATAATGCCTTTATCTTTAACTTCTTTCATCAAGTTCAAAAAACCATTCATCTCTGTAATAATATCTCTCGTAATATTTTGAAAATCATTTTTATCTGAAGACTTTTGAAGGTTACATAAGAATATGTCCTCAAAATACCACTTACTCATCAGGGCAACCGAGGTTATTGCATTCCTAACAGTTTCAATTGAATAGTCTTCCTATTTAAAGCGAATACTTCCCTTTGGAATAAAAATACGCATATCCTGAAGCAAGAAAAACATATAGTATGACGACAGGCCAGCCGGTTTTCATAATCCCAGAAATTGTGCCTTGTACAGATATAATAATAGCAATTATATAAGTGATCAAAAAAGAAATAACGATGGCCCGTTGAGCCTTAATATCTTCTACATTTCTTGAAAGCCAGGCCACCAGTCCAATGGCTACAGATCCTAATCCGGCATATTGTGCCATCATTATCACAGCGGGTCCAAGTTCGACACCATATAGTGATAACACACTTGACGGTAACAGCACAGCGCTGATTCCGCTGCCACCTAATATAATAGCGTTGACGATTAGAAGATTTTTAAGTTTCATAAAGTTACATCCTTATCCACTCGAGAATATCCAGATAAAGCTGTTCGCGAAAGTCGGTGAAATAATGATTTGTATCATACATCTGAATTTTTATTTTTTCAGCATTGTTTTTCTGTAATGCCCGGTAAAATGGTAAAATATGATCCTCTAGACTTGCCAAATTATCTTTCCAACCACCAATTAATAAAATCTGCTTTTTTGCTAATTCATTTGAATGCTTGACTAAACTAAAATCATCTTTATGGGCAATCAAGTATTCGTGAGTTGCTTTTCCACCTATACTTCGTATTGCTGCTGAATCGGACATAACTTCATCCAAAACGGCTTGATGTACTTTTCTATAATCCTCGTTGTTTTCTATCATAGAAGCCAGAACGCTGAAATCTGTAGTGCCGATAGAAATAATTTTTTCAATGGAAGGATGAGCCAACGAACCCAATAGTGCCATACTGCTGCCAGTGCTGTATCCTATCAGAATGATTCGAGTTGTATCAACGTTGAATTTTTTTGAAATTTCAGATGATTTTAAAAAATTAATTGAACTAGTGACATCCTTCAATGAATTTTCAATTAAGAAAATCCCTTCACTCTTCCAGCTTCCTCTGAAGTTAAAAACAAATGCATTAATCCCATCTTTCTTAAATCTTTTACCTAAACCAAAGAGATCACCTTCACCACCAGGAAATCCATGAAGCAAAATTACAGTTGGAGCAGGATTATCATTTACAGAATTATAAAACCTGCCAAATATCTTTGAGCCTTCGCTTTCAAATGTGGTGGGAATATAATCCGTCAAGTTCTCTTGCTGTGAATAAATACTGCTGCAAGGATTTATAAAAATAAAAAAAAGGAAGAGTCGGAAACAACGAGATTGAAATGTTTTGAAGGTATTCATAGAAACCTCATACTTTTTAATTTAGCATAACGTTCTTAAGCCTAATTCAGTTTACACCTAAGTAATGAATCCGTCTATAACAATAGTGCTGACTAACACAATTATTTTTATTTTCGACCAAAATCAGAGTTCTAAAATTTGCCTAGCCAAAACGGAAATAAAATATTTGTATTTCAATTTATAGCATATGAAATATAATTACTGAAGCCGTTGCAATGAAGATTGCTACAATCCAATACCAAGTTGTACAGATTTTAGATTTTTTATATTTATTTAATATGGCCTCATAAATTGTTGCTATAAATGGTGGAATAGCCAAAGACAAGTATCCAATAGGTTCGGATAGCAACCGCTTAGATACATATGCCATTATAATAATACTTACCCCTGTTGCAAGAGCAATTTGAATATGCGGTGATTTGATTAGTTCTTTTAGCTTTGTCATATTCTAATCTAAAATAAAATGTTATTATTCTTAAATAAAAAATAGTGTATTAAATATTTATTTGCCTAATGGTGTTGCCCTAAATAACAATGCCAATTTAAACGCAACTTCATAATTACAAAAATGCCGTTCCGAAAACGGCGTCCGGTTAATTCGCATGTTAGCCTAAATGTATTTTTTTATTTTTTCATAAAGCCAGTTTCTAACGCAATCTCCCAATCTGTTCGACTATTTTTTCTAGCTTGTAAAGCTGCAATATTATGTTTATACGGAATTACTACATTTTCAACGTACCAGCTATTGTCAGTATACTCTAAAATTGAATATCGAGCATTAGGAGAACCTAACTCTGTAATATGAAGTCCATTGTAATCGTCTTCATAGGCTTGTAAGCCAACACTTCCAGGATTCAAAATTATTTTATCGTCTGAAAGAAAAACTATGCGTGGAACATGAGAATGGCCACAAAGTAAAACTTGAAAAGTTGTATCTGTAAGTTTTGACTTTATTTCTTCTCGCGATGAAAGTCTCAATCTTCCATTTTCAACTGTTTCTAAAAGATATTCTGTGTCTTTTTGTGGAGTACCGTGTATTGCTAATATTCCTTGATTTAGAACTATTTGTGGAGGTAAAGAATGTAACCATTCTATCTCTTTATTATCTAAATATTGAAATGCATATTTATCTGATAAACCATGATCTTTATGTTCTTGTTGAATCAGTTGCCTATCATGATTTCCCAATATTTGAATCCACTCTTGCTGCATTAGAAATTCTATTGTTTCTTTTGGCCAAAGTGGTCCTGAAATATGATCTCCAAGATTTACTATAGTATCAACATTTTTTCTTTTTATATCTGCAACAACAGCTTCTAGAGCAAGAATATTTCCGTGAATATCTGAAATTACTGCTAATCTTTTCATTTCTACCTTTCCACTTCATTTAGCCTAACGGTATTGCCGCTAACCGGCAGCCAGAACTGCAATACCGAATAGTTGATACAACTTTTTATTTACGTGTTCGCCTCACCCAAATTTATCCGCCTTTGGCGTATCGGTCGGCGTTATCCAAAGGACTCCTTCGGAGAGGCGGTTAGGCTTTGCCAAAAGAATTAAGTAAAATTTGAGTATAGTGATCTAATTGTTCTTCTGACATAATTTTATTTTTAAGTATGTATTCTTCAGATTTTTCTTGGAATAGTTTAGCCAAAAACAATGCTTCATCAGCTAAGCTGTTAATACGTTGGATTAATAAATTATATTTACTTTCAATGAACAGATCACTTTCATTTTCTTTCCTACTATTATGAATTAACCAATTCCTCTCTTTAATAAAATTGTTTATTCTCTGCTCTAATTCATCACGTAACTTTTCACATTCTTTGACTTCTTTGAACAATTGTCCAATTGTAAACTTACCGTACTTGTCATAAAGATTTGTAATTTTATTTACACTCATATCAAGATCAATTTTATGAACTTGAGTTAAGTAATAGCCGAGAGTTAATTCAAAAGTCTGAATTTGCATAACGCAAAAACCAATTTGTTGCCAAAAGAAAGCTAATTTTTCAGGGTCAAACTTTGGTAAACGAAATTTTGATTTATTAAGCATAGACAAACTTAAAGAATGAATTAAGAAGCCTAACGGCCTTTTTCTAACCCGCCGCCCGTAACAAGGAAGCCGGGTAAAACACAACAGTTGATTTAGTTCTCATTTATTTACTCATCCGCCTCAGCCAAATTTATCCGCCTATCGTGAAGGCTAATACATTTAACAAATTAAAGAGGTTATACTTACGTTTACTTCAATAAGATCATTTTCTTAGCTTGATGAAAATCCCCAGCTTGCATAGAATAAAAATAAACACTGCTAGGCAATCCTTCTCCATTAAAAGTAATTTCGTAACTGCCTGCAGGTTTTTCTTCTTCAACCAATACTGCAACTTCATTACCAAGAATATCATAAACTATTAATTTTACTTTTGAGTCTTCGGGTAAATCATATTTAATAATTGTTGTTGGATTGAATGGGTTTGGATAATTCTGCATAAGATAAAAATGTTTCAATTCGGTGGGAGAATTATTAACAACGCCAGTCACTGAAGTATTACTTCGGTAAACTGTACCATTTTCTGTACCGGCATATATATACTCTAACGAATCTAAAGCGAGACACCAAACAAATGTACTAGGAATCCCAGTTCCAAGAGATACCCAATTTGTGTCTCCTATGTATTTAAGAACCTCTCCAGTTGACCTCCCAAGAAATACATCACCTCGTTCGTTAGTTATCATCGAAAGAATTGATTTTCCTGTAAGACCGATAGGTATCCAATACGACGAATAATCATTCAGTTTATAAATACCATGCATGTAAGTTCCAGCAAAAATTTCATCTGTCTTTGTGATTGCTAAACTTGAAATGTAATCCCCAAGTCTGTATGTTCCAAGTACATTCCAACTTTCACCATCGTCCGTGGAATAACATACACCCCAAACCGAACCTGCATATGCAACACTACTACTATCATAGATTATTGTATTGATTGAACCGTAAAATATAAATTCTTGTGGATGCGAAGTCCATGTAGAACCACCATCAGTTGACCTATAAATAATGTCATCTCCGCCTAATAGTATTGTTCCGCTTGGACTAATAGCTAAACAATGAGCATAAAAGTGTTGGAGACCTGTTTGAATTTCGCTCCAGAGATTGCCATCATCAATTGACATATAAATTGAAACAATATCGGATCTGGAATCCCAGCATAATGCAAACAACTTACCAGTTGGATGTTGCGCGATATCCGTTATATCTTGAAAAGCAACATCGCCACTTACAGTTGTCCAGATATTTCCTTCATCAGTTGAGCGGAATAAACTAGACCCACCAGCTATAAGTGTGCCATTATTTGTTACGATCAATGATTCTATTGGGTCGGTA
This sequence comes from uncultured Ignavibacteriaceae bacterium, assembly GCA_963804005.1. Taxonomy (GTDB): domain Bacteria; phylum Bacteroidota; class Ignavibacteria; order Ignavibacteriales; family Ignavibacteriaceae; genus JAGXRK01. The sequence continues at coordinate 376,748 of CAWDOP010000002.1, forward strand.
TCCGGTCCATTAGTTGCTTGCCAATATTCCGATTGAGAATACGATGTTGATAAAAAATAAAGAAAAAAGATGATGAACTTAATTAAAAATGATTTCAAGCTTAACATATTACCTCCATTGGATGCAATCTTGCAGTTAATTATTGCTTAAACTGCACAGATTAAATGTACTGGTCTTCTCCCGTAAAAAGTTCCCCCCTCCGGAAAAAATGTGGTAAGTAAAGAGGGTCTATACATAAGCACGAGTAAAATTAAAAGAATTCTCTATAAAAGTCCATTAACGTTTAGAAATAGTACTTATTAAAAAACCATTGTCTGAAATTAGTATTGGAATCATATTTATAAAAGTAACTGAGTATTAATAATGCACTATCAATTTTATGGAATCTCAGTTTTAATTTTCTTATTTTTAACAAAAAATTGGCATCCTCAAAGTCCTGTCCCCCTTCAGAAAATGGACATTCTCTTTGCCTTTGGTTGAAAAATTAAGGAGAACAAAATGTCGCAAGTTTATGAATTAGATAAAATTGCAATCACGGTAAAATCACACCGCGTTTTAAAAGCGCTTCTCAAAGAAAATCCTAAGCTTGAAGAAATTATGTTCGGAGCAAAGAATGAGACCGAAGCTCTCATCGGTGTGAAACACTGGATCATCAGTTTGTTAAAAGACAGACCTGATGCGATTAAATATTATGAAAAAAGCATTAATAGCGGAGTGTCATTTAAGTCGCTTCAGTGGAGTGATATTGCAGCTATAAGAATTTTAGATTATGTGGATAACGCCGGACGTGAATTTATTGATTTGAATTTGCGTGGACAATTAGCCGTTAGTAATCCAATTAAACTTATTTGGCTTGGTGTAAACAAAGGAACCGGCGGAGCAAAACCAGATTTTTTTGAGGATATGATCCATCTTTTCAGACAATTAATGGGAAAGGAATCGAAAGAGGAATTCTCAAAGGATAAGCTTGAAGAATGGATGAACAGATTTCCATCAGGATTAGATCCGAGAATTGTGAAACTAAGAGAAGAGAACAGGGAAAGAATTCTGAATATAATCATCGATAAAATTGATGAAGGTGAAATTAATGATTCAAAGTATAAATTCGATCCGGATTTAACCCGTGAACAAAAATTGTCCGTTGCTCTGGAATGGTGGAAAGAAAGTACTTTCCATTTGAGATTTGCCGTACGATCGCCTGATTTATTAAATGAGTTTCTTGGTTACTCACTTGACCCAGATACAATGAACATTCTTCACGAAGCAGAAAAGAAAGGAATTCCGTTTTTTGTCAATCCATATTATTTATCACTTCTGCATGTACGTGTTCCCCATTTTGCAGTGGGAGCAGATCTTGCAATACGTCATTACGTTGTTTACAGCCGCCAATTGATTGATGAATTCGGCTTCATTACAGCGTGGGAAAAGGAAGATAAAGTTGAACCGGGAAAACCTAATGCCGCAGGATGGATACTCCCCTCTCATCATAATATTCACAGAAGATATCCTGAAGTTGCAATTTTAATTCCCGATACAATGGGAAGAGCCTGCGCAGGTTTATGTTCATCCTGCCAGCGTATGCACGATTTTCAGAACGGCTATCTTAACTTTAATCTTAACAAGCTTAAACCGGATGAAACGTGGTCTGAAAGACTTGAAAAATTAATGGGCTATTTTGAAAATGACTCTCAACTGCGTGATATACTGATAACCGGCGGCGATGCGTTTATGAGTGCAGATAAATCTCTTGAACAAATTCTTGATTCTCTTTACCGCATGGCTAAAAGAAAACGCGATTCAAATATTCAACGACCGCAAAACAAAAAATATGCTGAAATTCAGCGTGTACGCCTTGGAACTAGATTACCTACTTATCTTCCTCAAAGAATAACGGATAATCTTGTAAGGATTTTGAAAGAGTTTAAAGAAAAAGCATCTGAGATAGGCATCAGACAATTTGTTATTCAAACTCATTTCGAATCTCCTATGGAAGTCACACCGGAAGCTGAAGAAGGAATTAAAAAACTTATTTCTGCCGGTTGGATTATAACTAATCAGCATGTATTTACGGCTGCTGCCTCAAGAAGAGGTCATAATCTTAAATTAAGAGAAGTTCTTAACGATATAGGTGTTCTTCCCTATTATACTTTCTCAGTTAAAGGATATATGGAAAATTATTTCAGCTTCGCTCCAAATGGACGGGCAGTTCAGGAAAGTATAGAAGAAAAAATTATTGGTAATTTATCTGACAGCAGCATAGATTTAATAAAGGGATTTCCGGATGAGCCGGAAAATATTCTTGAGAATATTAATTCCGTGCGCAGAGCTGAAAATATTCCGTTTCTTGCTACGGACAGAAATGTATTAAATCTTCCCGGGGTTGGTAAAAGTCTTACATTTCGTGTTATTGGCATCACCCGTTATGGAAGAAGGATCCTGGAATTTGAACACGACGGTACAAGAACTCACAGTCCGATAATTGAAAATATGAAAAAGATTGTGGTTATTGAATCTAAATCTATTAGTGAATATCTCAATCAGCTTGAAGAGATAGGTGAAAACAAAGAAGAATATATCGGAGTTTATGGATACTCGATTGGAGAAACTGAAGCAAGAATGCCTGTTTATGAATATCCTGATCCGGGTATTTCGATAACAAAAGAACTAACTAACCTGGAAATTCCGGAAAAAGATTTTACGACGGTTGAGGTTTGATATCTTTTTATCTTTTTGACGATTAAGCGTTAAATCTATAGATATTAGATACTAATTTCTTATGAAGTCATAGTCTAAGATTTCTGCAACTTTTTCTTTCCTTACTTTCCTTGGATGACCGCAGAGAAGAAATATTATTAGAATATTTCAAAACAATAATATTATATTTCATAAGTAAATACTGAATCTGTTTAATGTATTATGCGCCCGTAGCTCAATTGGATAGAGCATTTGACTTCGGATCAAAGGGTTGAGGGTTCGAGTCCTTCCGGGCGTACTTCTTTCAGTTATCAGTCGACAGTCTCCAGTCGGCAAATCATTATTAGCATTTACTTTTTGATAATTAAAGACTTTTTTAGTTTGATTTTTTCGGAAGATAAATATCGTTTTATGTTTGCTGCTCTTAAGGAAGCTGAAAAAGCACTTGAAGATGCTGAAGTTCCTGTCGGGGCTGTTATAGTTCATAATAACAAAATTATTGCCCGTGGTTATAATCAAATTGAGCGGTTGAAGGATCCGACTGCTCACGCTGAAATGATTGCCATAACATCTGCCTGCAACCATCTAAATAATTGGCGACTTGAAGGATGTTCCATATATGTAACACTTGAACCTTGCATAATGTGCACAGGTGCTTTACTTTCTTCAAGAATTAATGAGTTATACTTTGCAGCTCACGATTCTAAATTCGGTGCCTGCGGAAGTGTTTATAACCTTGCCGAAGAAGGTAAGACAAATCATAAAATAAAAGTGTATTCAGGTATTTATGCAGATGAAAGTAGTAAGCTGTTAGAAGAGTTTTTTAATAAAATAAGGAAAAATATTCTTCCAGGCAAAACTAATACTGCAATCACAAATATTGATTAACAATCCTAATAACTCTAACTTAATACAAAATTTTTGAGAAATTAATGCGAATAATACTTTTTGGTTCTCCTGGTGTGGGAAAAGGTACTCAGGCAAAAATTCTTTCATTAGAATATAACATTCCTCATATATCAACAGGCGATATTTTAAGAAAAGCTGTTCGGCATAAAAATGAATTAGGATTAAAAGCCGGGCAGATTATGGAACGAGGCGAACTTGTTCCCGATGACTTGATGATCGCTTTAATCAGAGAAACTCTTAATTCAGATTTCTGCAGCAACGGATTTATTCTCGATGGTTTCCCAAGAACTACAATTCAAGCTGAAGCTTTGGATAAACTTTTTAACGAACTTAATATTAATGATGTCCTGCTTCTTCACATTACTGCTGATGAAGAAGAAATTGTAAGCAGGCTGAGCAACAGGCGTGCATGTAAGAAGTGCGGAACTATTTTTGTTTTAAAAGTAATTGAAGGACTGAATAAATGTCCGAAATGCAATGCTGAAAATAGTTTTTACCAAAGAAATGATGATACCGAAGAGGTAATTCGACACAGACTGAATATTTTTAACAGCAGTACCAGACCTGTTCTTGGTTATTATGCGGCTCATGGTAAAGCTATAGCTATAAACGGTTTGGGAAGCATTGAAGAAGTAAATCAGGAAATTACCAAGGCATTAGAAAAAAGAAGTATGATCAGTTAGTATTTGTTTTTAGTATTCCCTTAACAACTTTTCCATCTTCAATTTTAAATATTCTTGTATTTACCTTTCTTACAATATCATAATTATGAGTGGCAACCAAAACTGCCGTACCACTTTTATTAATCTTCAAAAGAATATCAAGGATTTCATTAGATGTTTCAGGGTCAAGATTTCCGGTTGGTTCATCTGCAAGAATTAATATTGGATCATTAAGCAAAGCTCTGGCAATTGCTACTCTTTGTTTTTCACCGCCGGAAAGCTCGTCTGGCATATTTAATCTTTTATGAGACAAACCAACTTCTGAAAGTGCATTATTAACTTTTCTTTTTATTTCTCTTCTTGGAGTATTAGTCACTTCAAGAACGAATGCAAGATTATCATAAACATTTCTGTTCTTCAATAATTTAAAATCCTGAAATACAACTCCTATTTTTCTTCTGATAAGAGGAATATCTTTTGACCTGATTGTTGCTGAATTAAAATCCTGAAGAATAATATTGCCCGAATGAGGTTTTAAATTAAAATAAATAAACTGCAACAATGTAGTTTTACCTGCTCCGCTTTTACCTATAATAAATGCAAAATCACCTTGCTTCATTTCCAGATTGAGATCTGAAAAAACAGGTTGATTGGCAAAATCAAAATAAACATTCTGAATTGATAGCATCCTATCTCCTTTTAACTATAAACTGAACTCTGGATGTGTTCGCCCAACCTTCTTTTAATGTAAATGTCTTATAACAATTTACGACATACAAACCGGCTTTATCCAATAGTTTAAAATAAGTATTAAAATCATAAATTTTTTGCTTATGCATTTCTGAAAATACATTCCCCGATTTATCAGTTATCTCAAAAATGTTTCGGTGAATCCTGGTTTTCGGATCGTAAATACTTTTTCTCTTATAACTGTAATTTCTAGTTTTACCGTTTTTCTTTGAATCTTTTTCATGAATATAACTATTTTTTTCAAGGCTTACATCAAAGGTAAATATTCCATCCGGTTTCAGATATCTATAAATTTCTTTAAAAAAAGCTGACAACATTTTTTGCGTTAGAATGTAATTAATGCTATCAAATTCTGAAAAGATTAAATCAAATTGTTTATTAAAAGGCAGATGAAGCATGTTACAGACAATCTTTTTCTTGTAAGAACTTTGCATTAACATTTGTTTTGAGATATCTGTACAAATAATGTTTTTGTATTTAGATTGAAGATATGTTGAAAGATTGCAGCTACCAGAGGCAAGCTCTAGTATTTCAGAATTCAGTTGAATCTTATCTTTGGTTATTAGGTATATGTATTTTGCCCATCTTACATAATTTACTTCCTTCATCAGATCGGAATAAATTTCAGATACAAGACTGTATTGTTTTACTTCAGTTATTTTTGATTTTTTTTCTGTTTTGGACAATTTTTTTAGCATACAAGTAAGCTGAATAAATGCTTGATTCGTCTGCCAGTTGACTTCCTGCGATATCAAAAGCACAGCCGTGGTCTGGAGAAGTTCTTACAATTGGTAATCCTGCGGTATAATTTACGCCTGTGTTAAAATTCATCATCTTAAAAGGAATTAAAACCTGGTCGTGATACATACCTAAAACAAAATCATAATCTTTATATCTTTTCGTTGCGAAAAAAGAATCAGCAGGAAAAGGTCCATCTACATTACTTATGTATTCTTTTCTTTCTAAAACAGGTTTGATGAATTTTAATTCCTCACTACCGAGCAATCCATCTTCACCGGCGTGTGGATTTAATCCAAGTACAGCAATTTTAGGTTCTTTAATTCCTAAGTCATTCTTAGCAGTTTTAGTAATCAGATCAATTGCAGACTTAATTTTATTCGAATTTATTTTTGAACTAACTTTATTTAATGGAAAATGAATAGTCATCAACCCGGCATTCATGCCGGAAGATAAAAATGTCATCATATATTTTTTTTCATTGCACCACTGAGCAAACATTTCAGTTTGCCCGGGAAAATCAATTCCGGCTAAACTTAAAGCATACTTTGATATTGGTGCAGTTACAACCGCATCAGCATATTTATTTTTAAGCAGTTCGAATGATTCAGAAAGAGATTGAAAGGCTGTTTTGCCGGATTGTTTTGTCGGTTTTCCAATCGACATATTAACTTTAGGCAGATTGTAAACTAAAATTCTTTCGGAACTAAGATGGAGTTCTTTCTTATCGACAACCTGAAACGGAAATCCTGAATAAGTTGAGTGATAATATTTTATAAAAACATTAACCGGTGATATAAAAATTAACTGTTCCCGAACTCGTTTATCATATAGTCGTTGAAGAACTTTGACAACAATTTCGGGACCTATACCGTTAATATCACCACATGTAAAAATTAAACGTTTCATTGATTATTAATTAATGTGAAGTTGCCGTTACCTTTTTTATCAATAAAAATAAAAGTCCTGAGAGGATTAAAATATTTCCATGTTTCCAGCATTCTGCCATATTCATCAGTAAAACGCTCAGTTGAATCAGGATTGCCGAACTGAACATAAATTCTGCCTCTATCAGATGTAGCACCATTATTACTGGCTAAAGCTCTGAAGTTAATCTCGGCATAATCAACACGCATATAAAATTCGTGCATCAACTCGTTAAAAGCTGTCTCAGGTGTTGGATCGTATTTTTTCCAAAAATCAAATAATGCACGTGGAAGATTTTCACTTGATGCTTTTCTTAAATCTTCAGTAGATTCAGAATTTTCTATGAAAAGAAGGTAATCAATACTTTTTTCAGGATCTATTAAAGATTTTGGTTTATTTATCCATCTTACAGGAATTTGAAACTTAGATTTATTATCTGTTGATGAATCAACTTTAACATTCAGAACAGCCATTCCTTCTTTTAAATTTTTAGATATGTCCCGGATGATAAAAAACTTAGAAGTTACAATATTATTTCCCTGATCAAGAACAATCCTTCCATTACATACAGAAAAATTAAATGCTGCTTCGAAATATTCACTCACATTACTGTTAAATACTGAATCTTCATCACTGATAATTTCAACATTAAGGTTAGTAATTTTATTATCATAAACAGGAATTAAAATAGAATATTTTTCATTTGAAAATGGAATGCTCGAAGAATAATTTGCTAAGGAATGAAATTCAATATCATTGCATAAATACTTTTCAGAATTTATAATTAACGGATTGCCTAAAGTTATATTGATGCTATCTGTATTAAATGATATAGGTGCAGTTCTGAATTCTTGATTTGAATTCAGATCGTTGAAAACAGGTAGAAGTTCATAGTGGCCTTTTTCAACCTTAAATTCTAAAAATCCTTCAATATAATCTCTTGATGAATTTGTTAAATCAAAATCAGAAACTGATGCGGCATGCTGCTTAAAATTACGTAATACTTTTTTTGTGGACTGCTCGGTTATTTCAATTCCAAGTTTAAGACCTGCTTCAAATGAATTTCCATTTTTATGAAAGACAAGTTCGTTGTAAGGAATTTTGTAAAGGAAGTAACCTTTAAAACTTTCTTCATCTTTAATTATATGAAGTTCAGAATCAATAGGATTTAATTCAGGAAGAAAGCCGGGTTGGGCTAAAGCAAAAACAGGAATTATAATTAAAAGAAGAAAATATATTTTCACTTTTTATCCGAAAAATGGACTTAAACTTATTTCAATACAAGTGAATGAAAAAACAAGTATTAAATAATGCCCAACTTTATTTTTGATAATAAAACAATTGTTAACTGTTCATATTATTGAGAAAGTCCTTATTAGTCTTAGTCCCTCTCATTTTATCGAGTAAGAATTCCATTGCTTCAACTGGGTCAAAATCACTTATAATTTTTCTGAGTATATATATTTTTGCAAGATCATCTTCTTTCAGAAGCAGATCTTCTCGTCTAGTTCCTGTTCTATTGACATCCATCGCAGGGAAAATTCTTCTATCACTTAAATCTCTGTTAAGAACTAATTCCATATTTCCCGTGCCTTTAAATTCCTCGAAGATTACATCGTCCATTCGGCTGCCTGTATCAATAAGTGCAGTAGCAATAATGGTTAAGCTGCCGCCGTCCTCTGTGTTTCTTGCAGCACCAAAAAATCTTTTTGGTTTGTGAAGCGCATTTGAATCAACGCCGCCTGAAAGAATTCTACCACTATGAGGAACGACAATATTATGAGCTCGTGCTAATCTAGTGATACTATCTAAAAGAATAATAACATCTTCATTTGCTTCAACAAGTCGTTTAGCTTTTTCAATAACCATATCTGCAACCTGAACGTGTCGCTCTGCAGGTTCATCAAATGTAGAGCTTATAACTTCAGCTTTAACTGATCTTTCCATATCCGTAACTTCTTCAGGACGCTCATCGATTAATAATATAATAAGTTTAACTTCAGGATGATTTCTTGTGATTGAGTTGGCAATTTTCTGAAGAAGAATTGTTTTACCACTTTTTGGCGGTGATACTATTAATCCTCTCTGCCCTTTACCAATAGGACTTAACATATCCATAATTCTCATAGCGTATTCGCCTGGAGCAGATTCCAGAATAAGTTTCTTTGTTGGATAGACTGGAGTCAGGTTGTCAAATAAAGTTCTTTCACGAATATTTTCAGGGGCTAGTCCATTAACTGCTTCAACTCTTAGCAGAGCAAAAAATCTTTCACCTTCTTTTGGAGGCCGAACCTGTCCGCTGACAAAATCTCCTGTCCTTAGACTAAACTTTTTAATTTGAGAAGGAGAAACGTAAATATCGTCCGGTGAAGGTAAGTAGTTATAGTCTGAAGATCGAAGAAAGCCATAGCCATCGGGTAAGACTTCAAGAACTCCTTTTGAGAAGGTCAATCCGTCTTTGGCGGTTTGTGCTTCCAAAATTTTAAAGATGAGTTCTTGTTTCCTCAAATCGCTATACTCTGCTATATTAAGATCTTTGGCTAAAGCATTAAGTTCAACGATTTTTTTTGACTTCAGTTCTGAGATATCCATTGGCATAAGTTAACCCTAAAATGATATTATAAATGTGAATTAAACAATTATTTGAAATAATAAAAATTTATCCTGAAAAGCTCTTGGGGTTTCAAATTCTTTATTTTGTTGATTGGAACAAGAGGCTGAACCAAACATAAAAGAAGCGTAAGAGAAAGTCAAGTATTTCATTTGCTCAGAGCTAATTTTATTTCGCCAAGCAGATACATACTTCCGAGCACTACAAGACAATTATTCTTGCTGACTTTTAAGAACCCCTGAACACAATCAACTGAGTTTTTACAAACTTCAACTTTTGCCCCTAATTCGTGCGCAATACTTATTAACTGCTCTGTTTGCGCACTTCTTTCATAATCAATTTTAGTAATCAAAATCTGATCAAAAAATGGTATAAGAGGCTTAAGCATACCGGGAATATCTTTGTCTCTCATAGCACCAAACAATAAAATTTTCTTTTCATATAGACTGGATTCTTTTCTAAACTCAGATAAAAAGGCAATAATTCCTTCAGGATTGTGTGCTGAATCAAAAATAACCGTCGGTTTTTTATGATAATATTCATATCTCCCTTGAATGCCAGTATTAACAATTACGTTTTTTATTCCCTTTCGAATAACACTTTGATCATCGAGTTGAATAGTTTTTGTAACCGTAAGTCCGGCTAAAGCTGCATTATACTTTTGATAATTTCCTTTTAACGGAATTACCCAGTCAATCAGTTCAAGTTCTTCAGTATAAAGTTCTAAACGGTCTCCCTTTTCAAGAGTATAGTCTTCAATCTTAAACATCTGACAACTTAACTGTTTACACTTTTCATCAATAACTTTTTCTGCTTCGGCAGGAAGTAAACCAAGAAATACTTTTGCACCTTCTTTTATTATCTCTGCCTTTTCATAAGCTATACCTTCAATTCTATTTCCAAGAACATTTGTATGTTCAAGACTAATTGAAGTAATAACGCAAGCTAAAGGTTTTAAAACATTTGTTGCATCAAGCCTTCCGCCAAGTCCGGTTTCTATAACTGCGTAATGAACATTCATATCTGCAAAGTATTGGAAAGCTAATGCAGTAGTAACTTCAAAAAAAGTAAGTTGAAATTCATCAATAAACGCTTCGTGTTTATTAAAAAAATCAGCAATGTATTCATCATCAATCTGCAAATCATCAATTGTAATTCGTTCATTAAATTTTACGAAGTGCGGTGAAGTATAAAGCCCGACTCTGAATTTATTTTCCTGAAGAATGCTTGCAATAAAAGCTGCAGTACTTCCCTTTCCGTTTGAACCTGCGATATGAATTGCCTTAAGTGAGTACTGTGGATTGCCCAAGTAATCCAGAAAACTTTTTATATTCTCTAAGCCTAATTTTATACCGAATGTATGAAGTGCAAATAATTTATCTAGGGCTTGTTTATAATTAATCATAATACTTAAATAATGTACGAAGCTGTTAATTCAGAAATCTTTTTATAATTATTTTCTTTACAGAATTGTTCAAGTTCATCTACAATTTTTCCAGGTGCAGTTGGATCAATAAAATTTAATGTGCCAATCTGAACTGCCGAAGAACCTACAACCATAAATTCAATAACATCTTTCCAATTCATAATACCACCGACACCAATTATTGGAATATCAACATTGCGTGAAATTTCCAAAACTTTAGCTAATGCAACCGGCTTGATTGCAGGACCGGAAAGCCCTCCATTCACGTTGAATATTTTTGGTCGTCTGGTCTGAATGTTAAAAGAAGTTCCTACTAAAGTATTAATTGCTGATACAGCATCTCCACCAGCATCTTTTACTGCCCGAGCAAATTCAGAAATGTATGAAACATTTGGAGATAGCTTAATAATAAGAGTTTTATCGGTAACAACGCGAACTGCTTCTGTCACTTTTGCAACTGCTTTAATGTCGTTACCAAATGTCAATCCACCATCTTTAACGTTAGGACAGGAAACATTTATTTCAAAAGCTTTGATTGTTTCTTCACTGTCAAGAATTTTTGTACACTCAACATATTCTTCAATTGTTGATGCAGCTATGTTACAAATGAGAGGAACATCATATTTTTCTAAGAATGGAATTTTTTCTTTTATGAATTCTTCTACGCCAACATTTGCTAGTCCTATTGCATTAAGCATTCCAGATGGAGTTTCAACTATTCTCGGCGGAGGATTTCCTTTCCTTGGTTTAAGACTTAATGATTTTGTTACAATGGCACCGATTTTATTTAAATCCGTGAATTCAGCAATTTCATTTCCATACCCAACAGTACCGGAAGCCAGCATTATTGGATTACGCAGTTTTAATTTTCCAATATTTACAGAAAGATCAATGTTTATCATAGCAGTACATCTTTTATATTGAATACAGGACCATCTTTACAGACCAGTAAATAAGAATCCTGATGTTTGCTCGATTCAATCGGGCATCCCTGACAGATACCAAATCCGCAAGCCATAGCAGCTTCTGTTGAAACTTCACAATCGATATTATTATCGATACAAACTTGTTTCAAAGCTCTTAACATTGCATTTGGTCCGCAGGCAAATATTTTAATTTTTGACTTTTTCAGTTCATTCAGATGAGAGCTAAAAAGATCGACAACTGTTCCTTTCATTCCTTCAGAACCATCATCGCTGGATTTGAAAACATTTTTTAATCCGTAAGCAATAACATCTTTTTTATTTCTTCCGCCGATAAAAGTAACAATATTTTTATTTTCAGGAAGTTTTCTTGTGAAGAATGGAAAAGGTGCAGCACCTAATCCACCAGCAACAATAACAGCAGTTTGATAATCACCTTCTTCAAAATTAAAACCATTTCCCAAGGGACCAAGTATATCAATTAAATCACCAGAAAGTTTATTGGCTAAAATTTTTGTGCCTTCACCAAGGATATTGTACATAAGAAAGATATGATCATTCTGAACATCACAAATACTAAACGGTCTTCTAAGCAATGGGTAGACAGATTCAGATACACGGATATTCAAAAACTGACCCGGTTTTATTTTTGAAGCAATCTCAGGCGATAATATTTTTTGAATAAAAATATTTTCCTGAATCTCTTTAGTTTCTACTAATGGTGATTTTACAATCTGCAAATGCGATCCTAAATTTAACTATGAGATGAACTTATGATGAAAAAATGGAAGGTATCAAATATAATCTACAAACCTTATAATTATTTTCTATTCAAATTTAGTATTAACAATAAATGTAAACAAATTATAATAATGAATCTTCAACTCAACGGAATTGATCCATTTTGTTTAGCTTGAGATAATCAACTACTTTTTTTACTTCCTGAGATTTATCTCTTCTGCAAACAAGAAGCGTATCATTGCTGTTAATAATAACCAGATTATCAACTCCTATCACCGCAGTAAATTTTTCTTCCGAATGAATAAAGGAATCAATTACCATATCTGTATAAACCAAGCCGTTAATTACATTTCCGTCGTTATCTTTTTCAGAAAGGCTATAGACTTCTTCCCAACTACCTATATCGCTCCATCTGAAATTTCCTTTGGTCAGATAAACTCGTTTTGATCTTTCCATAATTCCGTAATCAATCGAAATTTTTCTTAACTGACCATAAATATTCTTAAGCGCTTCATTGTATTTTGGGAGACCGATGGCTATATCAATTTTTTCAAGACCTTCATACAGATCCGGCATTAAAACTTTTATTTCATCAAGAATGGCATCAGTTCGCCAAATAAAAATACCGCTATTCCAGAAAAAATCGCCGCTTTCAATAAATCTGATTGCAGTAGCATAATTTGGTTTTTCTGCAAAAGTCTGAACCTTGTAAATACTATCCTTTACATTTCTATCCTCAACCTGAATATAACCAAAACCTGTTTCCGGTTTTGAAGGATTAATTCCAATTGTAACTAATCCATTTGACTCATTAGCAAATTCTGCAGCTCGCATAATTGAATTTTGAAATTCTTCAGAATCGTGTATAATATGATCAGCCGGAAGTACAACTGTAATAGCTTCTTTATCCTTTTTTCTGATTATCACAGAAGCTAGTCCAATACAAGCAGCGGTATTTCTACCAAAAGGTTCTTCGATAATATTTTCATTCGGAATATTTACAAGCTGTCTTTCTACTTCCTCTTTTTGCAGAGAATTCGTCACAACATAAATACGATTATTATCTACAAGTCCATCAAGTCTTTTTACGGTATCCTGAATAAGAGTGCGATCACTAATCATTTTAATGAGCTGTTTCGGAGTTTTCTTTGTACTTTTTGGCCAGAATCGTGATCCAACTCCACCTGCCATTATTACTGCATATAAATTCATTTCGCTTATTCACCCACTTTTGTTACGGAAAGATGATTACCGAATTCTTCGGCTTTATTTAAATAATTTGATATATCAACTTCTTTCTCTTTAACTACAGCTACAATAACAATCAAACAAGCTCTTATGCTTTCAATTACTTCTTTCCCGGGCATAAGGTCTCTGGTTTTAATAAGATTTAATGCTTTTGAAATAATCCAATGCATGTTTGCAATTATGGTAAAACCAATTTTTGTGCTGAGTAAACCGTTTTCTTTCATAATTTTTGCAAAAGAGTTTATCTGATCATAATCAATTTCATTCTTAGCCAAATTTTTCAGCATGCGGTCTAATGATTTTATTGGTTTTAGTATAGTTGCTTCATAGTTCTGAAAAAATAAATCTTCGTCTTCGTTTGCTGATTCGAGAACAAGTGTTTCTTTTAATTTATTCTGATCTGGTTTAACAAATAGTTCTTCCTCAGAATGTCTTTTGAAAAGATCAATTTTTATTTCATTTGCAGGAATATTTTTTTTATTAAGCTTATCGATTGATAACTGAAAGGATGCAGGTGTTACATTTTCCAGTATATGATTAAGATCTTTAATCAGATATCTGCTGTGATCTTTGAATTGATCTGATATCTTCAATAAGTCAATCTGATTCTGTGTCAGGAAGTTATAAATCTCATTAAGTCTGATTGCTAGAGTTGAAAGTTCGGTAATCTTTTTCATATTAATTAAATCATTACCCAAATCTTCTGATTTATTAATTATATCCTTCAACAATGCTACAATCTCAATTTGCTGTGAGTTAAGGCGCAGATTATTAGAAGCTGCATTTACACATTGAGTAATATATTGCTTAATCAGATCCATTTAATTCTTAACCACTCTTGGAATTCTTTTATTAATTGCACACGTGATTTCGTAAGGAATTGTATTTAGAATATTTGACCAATCCCATGCTGTAATTTGAAGATTTTTTTGCTTACCTAAAAGTATAACTTTATCACCTATACTAATTTTATCATTACCAACTTCAAACATAATCCTGTCCATTGTCACAGTACCAACTTGATTATAAATCTTGCCATTAATAATTGCCTTAGCTTTGTTGGTAAGGTTCCTGTTGAATCCATCGGCATAACCTAAGGGCAAAGAAATTATCTTCGTTTGTTTTTTTGCTTTATATTTTCTTCCGTAACTGACCGTATCACCGTGATAAATAGTTTTTATAGTTCCGACTTCTGTTTCAATTGACATAACAGGATAAAGCTTTACTGATTCAGTTGTATTTTGAGATGGATAGTATCCATAAAGTGAAATTCCAGGTCTAATCATATCAAAATAAGAATCCGGATAGTTGATTACAGCACCGCTATTTGCTGCATGAGCAAATCCATAATTCACTTTATGTTTTTTAAGGCTGACAACTAATTGCTTAAATCTCTTTAATTGAAGTTTAGCAAATGAATTATCTTTTTCATCAGAAGTTGCGAAATGGGTATAAATTCCATCAACATAAAAGTGAGGATGGTCCGAGAGTTTTTTTATAAAATCGAAAGCTTTAGCATAATCAATACCAAGCCTGTTCATACCGGTATCTACTTCTATATGGATAGGAAATTTAATTGATGATTCTCTTCTCTTCAATCTTTTTCTGTAATTCTCAAGAATATTCAGGTGAGAATGATCAAAAATATTTGGAATGAGTTTATAATAGAAATATTTATGAACATTATCTTCAGATACTGTATCAAAAACCAAAATAGGTTGAGATATTTTCAATTTTCTGAGATCAGCGCCTTCATCAGCTAAGGCGACTGCATAATATTCAGGTTTTTTACTGCCAAGAGAATTAAGCGCTTTAACAACTATTTCCATTCCGTGTCCATAAGCATCAGCCTTAACAACTGCCATTACTTTTGAACCGTTAGCTTTTCTACGAAGATTTAAATAATTCTTTTTAAGATTTACGATATTGATTATAGCTTTTGAAACGCAAAGGTTGGAATGAGCCATTATTCTATAGAGTTAATTACAAATACAAAATAATCTTAAATTATATCGTAAAAGTATAGATATTTTACATTAAAACTAATTTATATGTAATGTTTGAAATACTCTAATATTAATAAAATCATTTCTTGACATTACTCAAATGAAGAATTAAGTTTGAAACTAAATTTTATAATATTTAATGCTAACTGAATTCGGTAAAGTTTTTGTCTTCTTTTCAATAGCGATTATTTTCGTTGTTGCGATTGTTTATTTTGCCAAATTATTAAGACCTCACAGACCTACCCATGAAAAACTTCTGACCTACGAATGCGGCGAAAATCCAGAAGGATCTCCCTGGGTTAAATTCAATATTAGATTTTATGTAGTTGCCCTGATCTTTTTAATATTCGATGTCGAAGTTGTGCTTTTAATTCCTTGGGCACTGGTTTATAAAGAATATGGTTTCTTCGGGTTTTTGATCGGAGCAATTTTTCTACTATTGCTTGGTCTTGGAATGGCTTACGAATGGCGTAAAGGTGACCTTGAATGGGATAGACCCATGGTTAAACCGCCTGTTTTACAAAAAATTAAATCAACATCCACTACTGAAAGTTAACGGTTAATCTTAATGGGTTTTCTAGATAAAGAATTTACTGACGGTAATATTGTAATAACAACAGTAGAAGATCTTTTTAACTGGGCACGTTTATCATCAATATGGCAAGTGGGCTTCGGACTTGCTTGCTGTGCAATTGAGATGATGGCTACTTCTGCCTCTCACTATGATTTCGATAGATTTGGTGTAATACCCAGACCTTCACCGCGACAATCCGACGCTATAATTATTTCAGGAACTGTTACATTTAAGATGGCAATTCGTATTAAAAGACTGTATGAACAAATGCCTGATCCAAAATACGTTATATCTATGGGTAGTTGTTCAAATTGCGGTGGTCCTTATTGGGAGCATGGCTATCATGTTGTAAAAGGAGTTGACAGAATAATTCCTGTTGATGTCTATGTCCCAGGTTGCCCTCCAAGACCGGAAGCACTTTTAGAAGGATTATTAAAACTTCAAGAAAAAATCAGAGTAGAGCGACAAATAAAAAAAGTTTATGAAAAAGTCTGAAGAAATTTTTGAAATACTAAAAGCTAAATTCGATCAATCCATTTTGGAATATAAGTCTGATATTCCTGTTGATCCTATTATTGTCAGCTCCCCTCTTGAGATTGATAAAATATGCAATTTTCTTGCTAATGATGAAGAGCTGAAATTTGACTCTCTAATAAATATGTCCGGTGTAGATGACTATAATGGTGAAAAGTCTAAGGATGAATCCGGTAAAGAGATTATGAATGGTGGAACAATCAGCGTTTACTATCATCTTGAATCTACTATTTACAGACACAAGATATTGTTAAAAGTTTCTACGGATAGAGATAATCCTGAAGTTTCCTCAGTTGTTGAAGTCTGGAAAGGTGCAAATTGGCACGAACGTGAAGCTTATGATATGTTCGGAATTAAGTTCTTAAATCATCCTGACTTAAGAAGAATTCTGATGCCTTACGATTGGGAAGCAGGTTATCCACTAAAGAAAGACTATGAAAATCCTGAATTTTATCATGGCATGAAGGTACCATATTAAATATGGCTGTTAAAACTGAAGAAATGGTATTAAATATGGGTCCACAGCATCCGTCAACACACGGTGTGCTGAGGCTTGAGTTAACGCTTGATGGTGAATTAATAGTTAAAGTTGTGCCTCATATCGGATATCTCCATCGTTGTTTTGAAAAACATGCCGAAGCAATGAATTATTCTCAGGTTATTCCTTACACAGATCGTTTGGATTATCTCGCGTCCATGGGCAATGAGTTAGGTTATGTAATTGGAGTTGAAAAATTATTAGGAATCGAAGTACCCGAGCGCGTTGAATATATTCGTGTAATTATGAGTGAACTGCAAAGAATTGCTTCTCACCTCGTTGCACTAGGAACTTATGGTGCTGATATCGGTGCATTCACTCCTTTCCTTTTCTGCTTTAGAGACAGAGAAAAGATTCTGAATTTATTTGAAATTACTTGCGGTGCAAGATTACTGTACAATTATATTTGGGTTGGTGGTGTATCTCATGATCTTCATCCCGATTTTACACGACTCACCAAGGAGTTTATAAAAGAATTCAGACCTAATCTTAAAGAACTTAATGATCTTCTTAGTTACAATAGAATTTTTATTGATAGAACTGCAAATGTTGGAATCCTTCCCGCTGAAACAGCTATAAATTTTGGTGTGACCGGTCCGAATTTAAGAGCAAGCGGTTTGAAATGGGACATTCGTAAAGATGACACTTATTCTGTTTATAACAAATTCAATTTTGATATTCCCGTTGGCGAAGGCAAAGTGGGAACGGTTGGTGATTGCTGGGACAGATATATTGTTCGTGTTCATGAAATGGAAGAAAGTTTAGAAATAATTGAACAGGCATTAGATTCTTTACCTGAAGGCGATGTTGCTTCAGCAATTCCTAAAAGAATAAAACCACCGGTTGGTAGTGTTTATGCACGAGTTGAAAATCCGCGCGGTGAACTTGGCTATTTTATTATTAGTGACGGTTCGATAAATCCATTTCGCGTTAAAGTTCGTGCTCCATCATTTGTTACTCTTCAGATAATGAATGAATTGTGCAAAGGTCACCTTGTTGCAGACGTAATTGCAATTCTTGGCAGTATTGATATTGTTTTAGGGGAGATAGACAAATAATGCTTTATAATGTTTTATATAATCTAACCGGTAGCGATATAATCACAATGATTATTATGGCTCTTCTACCACTATTCATTTTTATCCTTCCTTTCGCCTTAGTTGCTGTTCTGCTGGAAAGAAAAATTGCGGGACATATGCAGGACAGGTTAGGCCCTATGAGAGTTGGATATCATGGGCTACTGCAGACTATAGCCGACATCATAAAATTGTTGCAGAAAGAAGATATTGTTGCAAAAGAAAATGATAAATTATTTTTTAATCTTGCTCCAATAATTGTATTTGCAGGAACTTACGCTGCTTTTGCAGCGATACCTTTTAGTGCTGCTTTTATTGGTTCTAGTATCGACATCGGTATTTTTTATATCATAGGTGTCACCGGACTTGTGGTTGCAGGAATTTTAATGGCTGGCTGGGCATCAAATAATAAATACTCTCTTCTCGGCGCTATGAGAGCTGCTGCTCAAATTATCAGTTATGAAATCCCAACTCTTCTTGTTGTTTTAAGTATTGTTATGCTGACCGGATCAATGAATCTGCATACATTAAGCGAAATGCAAACGGGTCAATTCTGGAATTGGAATATATTTGGCGGTAACTACGATCTTCTACATAAATTGCTGCTAATACCTTTTATGATAATCGGATTTTTTGTTATTTATATTTCCACTTTGGCAGAAGTAAACCGCACACCATTTGATATTCCTGAAGCTGAGTCTGAACTTGTGTCCGGATATCATACAGAATATTCGGGAATGAAGTTTGCAATGTTCTTTCTTTCAGAATATGCAAACATGTTTGCAGTTTCAGTAATCATCTCAGCATTATTTTTAGGTGGATATCAATCGCCTGTTGGATACTTTGGAAATCTTATTGGTGCAGAATGGATCATTCCATTTGAGCAATTTCTTTGGTTTACAGCTAAAGGATTATTTTTTGTTTTTGTTCAAATGTGGTTAAGATGGACTTTACCAAGATTAAGAGTCGATCATCTGATGGCTGCAAGCTGGAAGTACTTGATACCAATTGCTTTTGTTAATCTAATTATTATTGGAATTATATCTGTTTTCTAAATGAAAGAATATTTCGGAAATATTTTCACAGCACTCATTACAATTTTTATTGGAATGAAGGTTACATTTAAGCATCTCTTCATTCCAGCAGTAACTATTCAGTACCCTGACGTAAGACCCAAACTGCCTGAAAGAGAAAGAAACAGACTTTATGTAAATATGGATGATTGTATCGGCTGCGATCAGTGTTCAAGAGCTTGTCCGGTTAGCTGCATTACAATCGAAACCGTAAAATCAATTCCGGGTGAAGATCTTGGCAAAACATCTAACGGCAAGAAAAAAGCTCTTTGGGTAACCAGGTTTGATATTGATTTTGCAAAATGCTGCTATTGCCAGTTGTGTGTATTTCCCTGTCCTACTGAATGTATTTATATGACAGATGTTTATGAGTTTTCAGAATTTGAAAGAAATAAACTTGTTTATGACTTTGTGACTTTAACTCATCAGGAAAGAAAAGAAAAAAGTGTTAATTATGAGAAGTTTATGGCTGAAAAAGAAGCTGAAAAATTAAAGGCTGCAGCAGAAAAGGCAGCAACTCCGACTGAAGATAAAAAACCAGAAAACCAATGAATCTCTACGATATAATATTTTATTTATTTGCAGCTATTACTTTGATATCAGCATTTCTAGTGGTAACCAATAGAAATATTGTACACTCGGCTTTCTATCTGCTGTTTACATTTTTAGGCGTCGCTAGTCTTTACGTTATGCTTGGCGCTGATTTCGTGGCAATCGTTCAATTGATTGTTTATGTAGGCGGTATTTTAATTCTGTTCCTTTTTGGTGTAATGCTAACAAATAAAATTACAAATGTTGAAATAAAAACCGGAACTATTAATATTTTTTCTGCAATATTAGGAGTTGGTTTGTTTTCCGGCGCCTTGCTGGCTGCAATGCTAAACTCTAATTGGAAAATTGAAGAATCTAAAATTCCGGAACAGACGACCGGGCTTCTTGGTCATCTTTTAATGAATGAATATATTCTAATTTTTGAGCTCCTGGGAATTATATTATTAATCGCACTGATCGGTGCGGCATCTATTGCAAGAAGGTAATATGGTTGAAGTTGGATTAAATCATTTTTTAGTTGTCAGTTCAATTCTTTTTTCATTGGGTATTTATGCCGTAATTACCAGAAAAAATGCCGTCATGGTTCTTATGGGAATAGAACTAATTCTTAATTCAGCTAACATTAACTTTATTGCTTTTTCAAGATACGGCAATTTCGGTTTGAATGGACAGATAATGGCACTCTTTGTTATTGTTCTTGCTGCAGCTGAAGCGGCTATAGCTTTAGCGATCGTATTAAATATTTATAAAAATCTGGCAAATATTAATGTCGATGAAATTGATCAATTAAGAGATTGACAAATGAACGAAGTTACTTTAATAAATATTGCAATAGCCGTACTTTTTCTTCCGCTATTAGGGTTCATAGTCACTCTTTTACTCGGGAAAAAAGTTAAACCCATTTTTATTTTTGAAAATGTAGTTATAACAATTTCATTTTTAGCAGCAGTCTATCTACTTTATTCAAAGCTTGCTTTCTTTGGGGATAACAGCATATCATCAGAATTCGAGTGGTTCTCATTCAAAAACACTCCATTCATTGGTGATATAAGTTTTAAACTTGGCTTTCTAATTGACAATATAACAGCACTGATGCTTTTTGTTGTTGCATTAATTAGTATGCTGGTTCATTTCTTCTCAATAGCATATATGAAAGGTGACGAAAGATATAATCGCTATTTCGCTTATCTGGGTATTTTCACTTTTTCTATGAATGGTATTGTGCTAACCAACAATATTTTGATGATGTACATTTTCTGGGAACTTGTAGGCTTGTCATCATACTTACTCATAGGATTTTGGTTTGAAAAGAAATCTGCTTCAGATGCCGGTAAGAAAGCTTTTATAGTGAATAGAGTCGGCGATCTTGGGATGTTTGCCGGAATCCTGATTTTGTTTTTAACATATAGTACATTTTCATTTAGTGATATTTTTACACAGCTTTCAAACGGAGTATTACCGTTCGATTCACAATTCTGGTTAACTGTAACAGGCATATTATTATTTTGCGGAGCAATTGGTAAATCAGCTCAATTCCCTCTTCACGTGTGGCTGCCTGATGCAATGGAAGGCCCAACTCCTGTTAGTGCATTGATTCATGCTGCAACGATGGTCGCTGCTGGTGTTTATCTTGTAATCAGAATATTCGGATTACTAACTGCAGATGCAATGCTATTTATTGCTGTTATCGGAATGTTATCGGCATTCATTCCTGCTACGATTGCTTTAACACAAAATGATATTAAAAAAGTTTTAGCATATTCCACCGTTTCTCAGCTTGGTTACATGATAATGGCACTCGGAGTTGGTGCTTATAAATTTGCGTTTTTCCATTTAATTACTCACGCATTCTTTAAAGCTTGTTTGTTTCTTGGTTCGGGTTCTGTTATTCATGCAATGCATCACGAACAAGACATTTCAAAAATGGGTGGACTCAGGAAAAAACTTCCGCTTACTTATGCAACATTTTTAATATCATCTTTAGCAATAAGTGGAATACCATTAACATCAGGATTTTTAAGTAAGGATGGAATTTTAGCGAGCTCTTATGCCTTCGCATCACTAACCGGGCACTGGTTATTCCCTACTGTTGGATTTCTGGTAGCGATGTTAACAGCATTTTATATGTTTAGATTAATTATTCTAACATTTCATGGTAAGCCGCAGGATCAGCATAAATTTGAACACGCACACGAATCACCATTTGCTATGGTTATGCCTTTAGTTGTACTTGCGTTGTTATCATTTTTCTTTTGGTACACTCCAAATCCAATTAATGCAGACAGTGGATGGGTGTTAACTAAATGGATTGAGAATCCTGAATTGCATACTCCACCAAGTTCACGTTTTGAATTCATGAACAGCCAGGAGGAAATGCATACAGATTCCCATCAGCCTATGTATTCTGAGCTGTACTCTGAAGCAATGCACTCAGCCCATTATCCGGCAATGATACTTTCTTTAATTGTTGCAATTCTCGGAATATTTTTTGCTTTTTATGCTTATCAATGGAAAAAGATTAATGTTGATAACATTGTTGTTAAAATTAAACCGATATATGAGTTTTCGCTTAACAAATGGTATTTCGACGAATTATATCATTCAACATTTGTTGCATTTACGCTTGGGTTAAGTCGTTTTCTTGCGTGGTTCGATTTGAAAATTATTGATGGAATTGTAGATGGTTCAGCATCGATAACAAAAATTTTCTCGTCTTTTATTGGCGGATTTGATAGAATTATTATTGATGGCTTTGTTAATTTCACAGCTTATTTTAGTGGTTTCATAGGAATTCTGTTCAGGAAATTTCAAACTGGCAAAGTCCAGACATATATACTCTTTGTTATTTTTTCAATTGTGATATTACTTTTTGTATTTAAGAATTTTTAGGTAGCTAAATGGAAAACTTTCCTATTCTAAGTTTGATTACTTTCCTTCCCATAGTCGGGATGGTTATTATTTTATTCTTACCAAAAAACCAAAGTATTGTTATCAAGAGTTTAACTCTTTTGATAACTGGCATTCAGGTTATCTTAGCAGCAGTTCTGCTGATGAATTACAATTTTGCACTTGGTGGAATAAATGATGCAGCATCTTTTCAATTTATTGAGAAGTTCAGATGGATAGAAATAGATGGATTTTCCTGGATAGGAAAAATTAAAATAGATTACTTCCTTGCCGTTGATGGTCTCAGTACTCCAATGGTTTTATTAACTGCAATCGTAACCTTTATTGCAACATTATCTTCGTGGAGTATTGATAAATCCATTAAAGGTTATTTTGCAATGTTCCTACTGCTTAATACAGGAATGATGGGAGTATTTGTTTCACTCGATTTCTTTTTGTTTTATGTATTCTGGGAAATTATGCTTCTCCCAATGTACTTTCTCATTGGTGTTTGGGGAGGTCCTCGAAGAGAATATGCTGCTATAAAATTCTTTTTATATACGTTGCTTGGTTCCGTTTTTATTTTACTTGTAATGATAGGACTTTATTTCAGTTCTATGGAAACTCTTGCTGATGGTACCAGAGTTTTCACATTCAATATGCTTGAGATGATGAATACAGCTAATTTCACTCAAACTGGAATTTTATCACCATTAAATCCGCATAACCTTCGTTTCATAGCATATATTGCACTGTTTGCTGGATTTGCAATTAAAATTCCAATGTTTCCTTTCCACACGTGGTTACCCGATGCACACGTAGAAGCTCCAACTGCTATAAGTGTTATTCTTGCCGGAGTTCTTCTTAAAATGGGTACTTATGGAATATTAAGAATTTCTTATCCGATTTTTCCTGAAATTACTCAAAATCTTGCCTGGTGGATTGCCTTGTTTGGAATGATAAACATTATTTATGGCGCTTTGGCTGCTATGGCTCAGAAAGATTTTAAAAGACTTATTGCTTATTCATCAGTATCACATATGGGCTTTGTAATGCTTGGAATGGCTTCTCTGAATACAATTGGAATTTCAGGCGCGATATTACAAATGTTCAATCACGGTATAATTACGTCTATGCTCTTCTTGATAGTAGGTGTAGTATACGATCGTGCGCATACCAGAGATATTGAAGCTTTCGGCGGTCTCGGAAAACAAATGCCGATTTATACAGGATTCGTTTCTGTTGCATTTTTTGCTGCTATTGGTTTACCCGGATTAAACGGATTTATTTCAGAAGCACTTGTATTCCTTGGTGCCTTTGGAAAAGATTCTATCAGAGTTATTACAATTATTTCAACTCTGGGAATTTTACTGGGTGCAGGTTATATGCTTTGGACTTTACAAAGAGTTTTTCTCGGTCAGCTTAATGAAAAATGGTCTTCATTAAAAGATCTTACAGCAAGAGAATATTTAATGTTAACTCCTTTAACTCTTATAATAATTTTCCTTGGTGTTTATCCTTCACCAATGCTCGATCTGATGAATTCATCTGTTAATGCAATGGTTAAGTTAATTTCTGATGCGCAGGCGTTTTATAGTTCAGCAGGTTTTTAAATAAATTAATTTCGGAAGATTAAATTGTTACCTATTGATTTTACAAGTTCGTTATACTTAATAAAACCTGAAATTGTTTTAGCAATTACTCTCGTTCTTATTGTATTATTCGATCTTATTTTTCAAAAACAGAAACATATACTTCCATATATTGCTTTACTCGGACTTTTCACTACCGGATACTTTGTAATTGAACAATTCGACTATTCAAATTTTGCTTTTCTTAATCCTTCAAATAAAGGCTTAATGGTTATTGATCCATTCGGTGCATTCTTTAAACTTATTTTTCTTGTTACTACAGCATTTATAGTTTTATTCTCTATATCATCAGAAGAAATAAAAGAGTGTAAGGACAGACACGGTGAATACTATACTCTTATTCTTGGAATGATTTTAGGAATGTTCTTGATGAGTTCTTCTGCTGACCTTATACTGATTTATCTTTCAATTGAATTGTTATCTCTTTCGTCTTATGTGCTTGCAGGATTTGTAAAGAACTCAATTCGTAACAGTGAAGCTTCGCTTAAATACATTATTTATGGAGGTGTTTCTTCCGGTATAATGCTTTTTGGAATTTCTATACTTTATGGAATGACAGGAGCCACAAATCTTTATGAAATTAATTCGATGTTAATTTCTCTCAAAGTTCTCGATGTTACTTTTATTATGTCTTCTCTTATGATAATTGCTGGATTCGGATTTAAAATTTCAGTCGTACCTTTTCATTTCTGGACACCTGATATTTATGAAGGTGCACCAATTACAATAACTGCATATTTATCTGTTGCAAGCAAAGCCGCTGGTTTTGCAGTATTAATACGGTTCCTTAAGATTACTTTTTCCGGTGCGACAAGCAGCAGCGGATATTGGTATTTTATCAATCTTTTTGACTGGCAAAGTTTGTTGATCATTTTATCTGTTATTACCATGACTTTAGGAAATTTTGCTGCTCTCTGGCAAGATAACCTGAAAAGAATGCTGGCATATTCAAGCATTGCGCACGCAGGATATATTTTACTTGGTGTAGCTGTATTTTCAGACCAAGGCTTAACAGCTGTTCTTCTTTACTTCATAATATATCTTTTTATGAACCTGGGTGCATTTTATGTTGTAATGATTATTGCAAATAAAACCGGTTCTGAAAATATTGACGACTATAAAGGACTTGGCAGTTCTATTCCATTCTTAGGTGTAGTTCTCGCTATTCTTCTTATTTCTTTAACCGGTTTGCCGCCCACCGCTGGATTTATAGCGAAGTTATATATTTTCATCGCTCTGATTGATGCTAATATGATTGCAGTTGCCGTAATTGCAATACTTAATTCTGTTGTTTCTCTATACTACTATGTTCGGGTTTTAAAGAATCTATATCTTGTACAATCCGATAGAGAAAAAGTAGTGATTCCAGTTTCAGTTTTAAACTATTTAGTTATTTTAGCTCTTACTATTCCTGTATTATTTTTCGGGATTTACTTTACTCCAATTGTAAACCTTGCAAAAGAATCAATAAAAATCCTTGGTTTCTAAACTCATTTTGTTTTTGAATTTTGATAATTTTTCTTTAAGTTAATTGGACAATATTAGTCTTATATGTTTAAATTATCTAAAAAAGCAGAATATGCACTTATGGCAGCCAGATATATGGCTTTGAATAATCATGGTCAATGTGTTACTGCCAAAGAAATATCCGAAAGTTATAATATTTCCTATGAATTATTGGCAAAAGTTCTTCAAAATTTGGTAAAAATGGGAATTATTAATTCATTTCAAGGCTCTAAAGGCGGATATAATCTTTCTAAAAAACCTGAGGAGATTTCATTAACCGAGTTAATAAGTGCAGTCGAAAAAGATTACAAAATAATTTCATGCTTTAATGAAAACAGTACAGAAGATCATTGTATTCATTTGAATTTTTGTAAAATCCGAGACCCATTGATTCTAGTTCAGCAGAAACTTGATAAAGTATTCCAGGATACTAAGTTAGTTCATATTATATAACTGTTATTAGAGCTATTATTTTACATATAAATTATTTACGAGGAACAAATTGAAAAAAAATGAAAATATTCTTTCACGGGAAAAAGATCAGATATTGAATTTCCTGAAAACCAGATTTCCATTATTTCATAATTCAAATTTCTTTTTCCGGGATTTGCAATACGGAATAAGAAGCTATTTTGAGAAAAAAGGAATCAAAATCACTTATCCTCAAGCTGAAAAATATGCTTATGCATTTGTTAATCTGCTTGAGACCGATAAAGTATTTGTAAAAGTAAATCATCAAAGCTGGAAAGTGAACTATCCTGAATTTGCCACTGCTCAACCAGGTGATCCCTTTCACTTTTAAATTTAGGAACCAATATTATTATGCATGACTTAGACATTCAATCTGAAATTACCATTACTGAGAAAGCATCAAAAGAAATAAAAAGAATAATGCAGGAAAATAAAATTTCTGCTGATTTCGGTTTAAGAGTTGGTGTTAAAGGTGGTGGATGTTCAGGACTTACTTATTCTCTTGGATTCGATTCTGCCAAACGTGAGGGTGATTCTGTTATAGAAACAGATGGAGTTAAACTTATTGTTGATGGTAAAAGTTTATTTTATCTGAGTGGAACTGAATTAGATTTTTCTGATGGACTTAACGGAAAAGGATTCGTTTTTAACAATCCTAACGCTACAAAAACTTGCGGATGTGGTGAATCCTTTGGAGTTTAGTTTAATCAAAAGGATTAGATATGAAAAGAAGAAAATTTATTATGGCACTTGGAGCAATTCCGATTATTTCGGCATTTGCTCCGGTGCAGTCGACACTAGAAAATTTATCAAAACAAAATATAAAGAGGTTAGATAACGCTATGGCTAAATTTGAATTGCCCGAATTACCTTATGCTTATGATGCACTTGAACCATATATTGATAAAATGACTATGGAAATTCATCATACAAAACATCATAACGCTTATGTTACAAATCTTAACAAAGCTGTTGAAGGTACAGAGATGGAAGGAAAATCTCTGGAAGATTTAATGGCTAACATTTCCAAATATCCTGTTGCTGTTAGAAACAATGGCGGTGGACATTGGAATCATTCTTTGTTCTGGACTTTAATGAAACAAAACGGCGGCGGCGAACCATCAGGAGCACTTGGTGATGCAATTAAATCTGCATTTGGTTCGTTTACTGATTTTAAATCTCAGTTCAAAACTGCTGCAGCTACCCGGTTCGGTTCAGGATGGGCCTGGTTAGTAGTTTCTAGCGGAAAACTTGTTATTACTTCAACTCCAAATCAGGATAATCCTTTAATGGAAATAACTGAAGTAAAGGGCACACCGATTCTTGGACTTGATGTTTGGGAACACGCTTATTATCTCAAATATCAGAACAGAAGACCTGATTACATTGAGAATTGGTGGAATGTTGTTAATTGGGATAAAGTATCAGAGCTTTATTCAAAGGCAAAATGACAATTCGGAATTAAATCCGATTTATGAACAAGGATTAACGATTGAAGATTTTGGATTTACCTTCTGAAATCAACAATCGTTAATCTGTATTCTGAGATCAAATGCTTATGCAGAAAAAGATACCCATATTCCCTCTTCAATTAGTTGTATTTCCCAACTCTAGATATCCTTTGCATATTTTTGAAGAAAGATATAGAAAGCTTCTCAACAGATGTATGAGCGAAGGTTCGGGATTTATAACTGTTGCTAAATTCGGAACAAGAATTTCTGATGTTGGAGTCTTTACGCGAGTAAGCGAGGTCATAAAACATTATGAAACCGGAGAATCAGATATTATTGTTCAAGGTATTAAAAGATACTTAATTGGTGAGATTTCAATGAATCCAGACGGTTATCTTGAAGCCGAAGCAACAGAATATGAAGATGATGATAACATAATTGATTTTAATTTACTAGATAAGATGAAAGAAAAATTTGAAGAGATTTTAAATAAAGCAAATTTTCATCTTGAGGAATCCTTCTGGAAGCGATTCAAAAAAACTGAGATAAAATCTTTTAAGGTTGCGGAAAAATCCGGTTTAACTTTAGAACAACAGCAGGAGTTGTTAATACTTAAAGATGAGAATCTACGTTTGTCTTATCTTATAGAATACTTCAACAAACTGAATGAACATATTGCCGAATCATCAGTCCTGAAACAAATCGTACTGAGCGATGGGTATTTGAATGACAAATAAAAAAAGGATAGCTGATTAACTCAACTATCCTTCAATTATCAAATCTAAAATTATTCTAATCGATTATTTTTCTTTAAGCTTCAACCGGTTAATTGCTCTCGCTAACGCAAGTTCGGCTCTTCTCACATCAATTTCTTTATCAACATTTCTTCGTGAAAGTCTTTCTTCGGCGCGTTCTTTAGCCTGTCTTGCCCTCTCAACATCAATCTCTTCTATTTTTTCAATTGAGTCGGCTAACAATAAGATTTTATTATTGTTAACCTCAATAGTTCCGCCGCCTGTAGCAAAGTTTTGAATTGACTTATCAAGAAGCTCAACTTTTATATGCCCGACTTCAAGAGTGCTAACAATAGGTGCGTGATTTATCAATACCTGAAAACTTCCCTTTGATCCGGGAACTGTAATTGCACTGATCTCACCTTTAAAAGCCGACTTCGACGGTGTTAATATCTCGAGTAACAACCCGGACATTATTCCATACCTTTTGCTTTTTCCACTACATCTTCGATCGATCCGCAATACATAAAAGCTGCTTCAGGAAGATCATCATACTTGCCGTCAATAATGCCTTTAAAGCTTCTTATAGTATCTTCAAGTTTCACATACTTTCCTGCATAACCGGTGAACTGCTCAGCTACGTGAAAAGGCTGACTGAAAAATCTTTGTATTCTTCTGGCTCTTCTTACAACAACCTTGTCTTCGTCTGACAATTCATCCATGCCGAGAATGCTAATAATATCCTGAAGATCCTTATAATGCTGAAGAATTTCTGTACAGTTTTTAGCAACATCGTAATGTTCCTGACCGAGTATTCCCGGTTCAAGAATTCTTGATGTAGAATCAAGCGGATCAACTGCCGGATAAATACCAAGTTCTGATATTTGTCTGCTTAATACCGTTGTTGCATCAAGGTGAGCAAAAGCTGCTGCGGGAGCAGGATCTGTTAAGTCGTCAGCGGGAACGTAAATAGCCTGAACAGAAGTAATAGAACCTTTATCTGTTGAAGTGATTCTTTCCTGAAGAGCACCCATTTCTGTTGCAAGAGTTGGTTGATAACCAACTGCAGAAGGCATTCTTCCAAGCAAAGCAGAAACTTCTGAGCCGGCTTGAGTAAAACGGAAAATGTTATCAATAAAAAGAAGAACGTCTCTTCCCTCTTCATCGCGAAAATATTCAGCAATAGTTAATCCGGTAAGGGCAACTCTTAAACGTGCTCCCGGCGGCTCATTCATCTGACCAAATACGAGTGCTGTTTTATCAATAACCCCGGACTCTTTCATTTCAAGCCAGAGATCGTTTCCTTCTCTCGTTCTTTCACCAACTCCGGCAAATACCGAGTAACCGCCATGCTGTTTAGCAATATTATTTATCAACTCCTGAATAATAACTGTTTTACCAACTCCAGCCCCACCGAATAAACCCGTTTTACCACCACGACTGTATGGTTCCATTAAATCAATAACTTTAATACCAGTTTCAAACATTTCTTGTTGTGTTGATAGATTTTTAAAAAGAGGTGCAGGTCTGTGAATTGGATATTTCTTTTCAGCTTTTATTTCACCTAAGCCATCAATTCCTTTACCAACGACGTTTATAAGTCTTCCTAGAGTTGCCGGTCCAACTGGAATAGAAATAGGTTGACCAAGATCGAAAACATCCATACCTCTGACTAGACCATCTGTAGAATCCATTGCAACTGCGCGTACACGGTCTTCTCCAAGATGCTGCTGAACTTCGCAGGTTAGATTTTCTTTAACACCCTCAACTGAAGTTCTAGGAATACTTAATGCATTATAAATTTCAGGCAGCTGATCTTCTTCAAATTCAATATCAAGAACAGGTCCGATTATTTGTATTATTTTTCCTTTTTTTTCGCTCATTTTGATCCCTAATAGTGTGAAAATGGAAGGCCAAAATTAAGTATTAAGGCCTTTTTATACAAATTTTAGTGCGGTAGAAAAGCAGACTTTATTTAAGTAATATAAGCTTCTTCGTATCTATAAAATTCTCTGTTTTTAATCGGTATATATATACACCGCTAGCTAAGTCATCTGCTTTAAAGTCAATTACAACAACTCCTGCCGATGCAATATCATTGTATAATTCTCTTACTTCCCTGCCGAGAATATCAAATACTTTTAGCTCAACTTTTTGAGAATACGGCACTTCAAATCGGATTGTAGTAACTGGGTTGAATGGATTAGGATAGTTCTGATGCAAAGAATAATTAAACTCTGCTATCCCATAATCTTCAACATCTGTTACAGGAATTACAAACGCTCCTGTTCCACCAGCTTCATTATATCTTTTTTTGAACTCTTGCATGAATTGATTCGCAACATAAACATCATATATAATCAAAGTATTTTCATCGTTGTCATTCTCAGCAGCGCTCGACCAATTGTGAGAACCTGTTATTGTTAAAGGGTTGCTGTTGGAAAAAGATGCATCAATAATTCCGTATTTGTGATGTAAAATACTAAGTACATCTTGAAGTGATTCAGAAAATGTATTAAGGAATATATATTCACCTCCTGAATCATTTATATTACGAATTAAACCTCTGATATCCGATACACCTGCCAAATATCTTTGATAAATAGCGCTTGCAATATCATCTCTGGTAAATGAATATAGAGCATAATATATATTATTGCTTGCAGAATTAATTGCATCTACAATCTTTAAAGAAGTTCCATCTGATGGGCTAAAATAAGATCTAATCTCTTTTCCGCCAACATTGAAAATATGCGGTGTATTGTCTGACTTTTGAATTCCAAATTTAGCAAGAGAGGCATTCGGCAAATCATCTGAACTACCCCACATTTCTTGAAACTCGAGAAGATAAGCTGAAGTTATAGTAGGATCATTTATTTCAACAACGTTATTTTCCCAACTGAGTTCAGTAGACGTGATATTCCACGATCCTGTCCATAACCAATCGTTTGTTGGTTCTGAATCTCTTGCATCAAAAATTATAAATTTATTATGCATAATTCCTTCTAATCCGCTCGTTCTTTTAAGCACAGGAATTCCGGCACTTATTAAAGCAAGCATACTTGCTTGAGTAGTTCTGTTGTCATAAACAACTCTTATTTTAACTCCTCTGTTTTTAGCTGCAATTAGAGTATTCGCTACGTTTGGCAGTCCATCAAAGCTATAAAGAGCCATATCGATCGAAGAATCAGAACTGTTTATTCTTTCTAGTAGTTTTTGTTCAAAATTTACATTACCCTTCGCGGCATTACCCGGAATTGCAACGGTAGTATCTACAGAAAAATTAAAGTAAACGTTAATTGTTCCTAGCGTTGGATCAGTAGATGAAGTGGTAGCTGTTTGTAATGAACTGAAACTGGTTCCCGCTTCATTTGTAGAATAAGCACGGTAATAATAAAGTTTAGCTTCCTGCAAACCTTCAACAGGTACAACGTGATAAGTTGTGTCTGTATCAATCACAACTGAATCAAGTTCAAGAGCTGGAGTTAAACCATATTTAACCTGACTGTTACCATTTCTTGCCGTGCTATAGTATACTGTAAATGAATTTGAATCTATGTTAGCTGCAACAACAGGATTAAGTATTAATGGTGTATCATCATAAATAATGTCTGCAAAAAATCTGGGCATAAGCTGATACCCGGTACTGAGGGGCACTAAATTATCCCATTGCCCTAAAATCCCAATTACATCAACAGAACTAATTGGAATTGGCTGACCAATTATTGAAGTGACACCATCATCAATTCTAAGTAAAATTGTTCCCGTTGCATCTGTAATATTATAATTGGTATTGCTTGCAAAATTTCCTGTTGCTGAAAATGTTACATTATTAATCCGAATAAGTTTACTTTCGTACTCTTCAAAATCATACCAGGTTTGATTTAAAATATTACTTACAGTAACTATCTGAGGTTCGACCAAAGAGACCTGTCCGTGGTTAATAAATGAGGAACCGCTCACAGAATAATCAAATTCTGAAAGCCCGTAAAATTGAGCAAGTGTACTTGTAACTGTAACTGAGTCACCAATAGAAACAGCACCTGCAAATACATTTCCAAATACTGAAAGTCCTCCTGTATGATCCTGAATAGAAGCTGGTCCACTTGAACCAAAATGATTTGATGAAGTCACAACTCCGGAAACTGTGAACATTTGACCAAGATAAAGTAAAACACCGTTAGCATCATTTCTTTTAATAGAATCGATTGGCACGGGATCCTGAGCAAAAATGAATGAATTAAAAATAATTAAAAGTGAGAGCAGTTTTGTGAAATTTCTCATTATAAATCCGTTGATAAAATGAATCGGAGTATTCTGTTATTTCCCCGGTCAGCCACATAAAGTATTTTATCAAAATATGCGACTGCATAAGGCTCGGAAAAAACTCTTGGACCGCCAAATCCAATTAATTTATCTCCGAATGAATTAAACTTATAAACGCTGTCTCGTGAAGCTTCTGCAACATATATGTTTCCGGAAGCATCAATTTCTGAACCTTCGGGGGTGCTAAAAAAACCTGGTGTCATTAAATCACTTGCGGCAGGAGTAAGGTTATTCTGATACCCTGTAAAATCCTGTGAACTAACATACCTGAACCACTGTGTTTTAAAACTGTTATCACCAATAAGAGTAATTACAATATCATAACTTCTTTTATTGAATGATTTGACCGAACTTAGCTTGTTAACAGATAATATACCAGTGCTAATTGGATCAAGCAAGGGAACTCTGCCAATAAGAGAGTCTTTAGTACCATTATCCTTAACCACAAATTTCAACAAGGAATTATCCGGATCAATTAAGTTAGAATTGTTAGGTCCTGTTCTGGCAATTAAATAAGAGTTATCATAAAAAACCGCAGCACCAGTATATTTTCTATCAGGTTTATTTAAATCAGCCAATTGAGGCAAAATTCTTTTGATTGGAGCAGTTGCTAAATTATGATTTGAGGCAACTAAATCAATTTTATAAACTGCACTAAATGTTTGTCCTAAAGTATCAAACTGAGCACAGACTATTAGATTTAATCTGTAATCCTGTGCAATTGCAACAGGGTGTTTAATAAATCTTGTACTTAATCTTTGCCCATCAAGATTTAGCATTACGATTTGATCGTTATCTGTATCTGCAACGTAAATCAATGGTTCTCGTCCGATAATTATATCTTCCGGATGATTAAAACCTCCCCACTCAGGATTTAGCTTAATATAAATTGTATCGCCTGCAATGTTTCCGGGATCATCAGTTTGAAATTGTGTTATATCAAATTTATCATTGCAGGAAATTGCAAGAAATAAAATTACTATTACAAAAATGTATTTCAGAGATTTAATTTTTATCATAAGCCAAGTATAATTGAAAATCTGTGAGCAGAACCTAATCTTGAAAAATTGGAATAAGCATAATCCAGAGAAAACTGTGCAATACTTATTGGTGCATTTACTCCGGCTCCGAAAGTAAAATTTTGTTCTTCAACATTGAACTTATACCCACCACGCAGAAATACAGTTTTGTTCCAGCTGTATTCAAATCCTGTTGAAATATTCTCACTGTTATCGTTCGGATGATTCAATTGAATTGATGTTGTAATTACATGTTCCTCATCCTGGTAAGGTTCTAAAGCAAATCCGATTCTAAACATTGTTGGCGGTGAGAAAGACTGCCAGTCAGATTTTGTTCTGTTTCCGATTAGAACAACTTCGCCATCGGGAGCAAGATCATTTCCAAAATTTGTAACTGTAACAGCAAATCGCGTTGATCCTAATCCAGTCCAATAAAAAGTACCAAGATCAATCATAAATCCGCGCATTTTCAGTTTGTCAAGGGTCTCTTCTATATATCTGACAGTTCCACCGAAACTGAATTGGTCTGTCATCTTTCTTGAATACGAGAATGCAAGGGCAATATCACTGAATCCAAAATATTCTCCCGTTCCGAAAGGAGCGAACTCAGTTGTAACAGGCATCTTTTGCATTGTTAATGCTGTGAACCCAATGCCGAATGAATTTGCATCATCAAGATGATATACACCACCGACAAAATCATGGTTAATATCAACAACCCAATCGTTGTGGGAAAAAATAACCTGATGTTCATTGAACTGTGTAAGTCCGGCAGGATTCCAGTATAAAGCGGAAGCATCATTCGCTACTGCAACAAATGCATCACCCATAGCCGATGCTCTTCCACCCACACCAATCTTCAAGAACTGGGCTGTTGAAATACCTGCGCGCTGACCACCAAGAACGGGAAGGAGCTGAGGTTTTATATCAGTTAAGGTTAAAACTACTATAACTATTGTTATTAAATACTTCATATTAAAATCTTATACTAACGCCAAATTTTATATTTCTACGAGTTAAATATCTTGCAGGATTAAAAGGATACGATGAAATCGGAGCTTGTAAATCAGGATATCGCGGATCGTTCCAGCTCGCAGGGATATCATCGCCTAATTCATAAGCCTCGCCGGTTACAGGATTTATAATTGCCGAGTTTTTGGTATCTAACAGATTATTAACTTCCACAAATACAGAGAATTTAACATCCACAAGTTGAAAATATTTTTCAAAATTCAAATCAATCCAAAACCAATCATCACCAATTTCGCTGTATCTTTCATTAGTAACATATTCATATTCTGCTCTTCCCTGCTCGTCAGTAAATCCTGTAAACACAGCCGGTGTATATCTTTTACCGGATTGATAGAAACACCTTAAGTAAATATTATAATCATCTAATATGCCTGGAGCAAAGCCAAGTAATGGTTTATCTTTCTCAATATAAAAACTTGTTGATAATGAAGCAGTAAGAGGCTTATCCCATGGAACAAATTGCTCTTTAATAGATTCATTTAAATCTCCCTGTAACACTAAAACACCTTCATCAGCAGAAGAACTCTTTCCTGTTACGATTGCATAAGTAAATGATGCATTTCCATTAAACCATTTTCCTATACGCTTACGGTATTCAAGTTCAATCCCTCGTGAGCGAGCATAATCAGAATTTACATAGGTTATAAAGCTTTGAGTTGAAAATCTTGGCGATACAATTTTTGCAGTTCTAGTATTTACATAATCAAAAATATCTTTGTAATATGTAGTAATAGTCAGAACATCATCATTAGAAAATTGTGTTTTTAAACCAAGTTCGTATGCAACTGTTGTTTCTGGATTTAGATTCGGATTTCCAAATCTCTGAAATGATGATTGTGCATTTAATGGATCTAACTTTGCATAAACAAATTGCGGTTTTGGCCATTTACTGAAATGTCCGTATGAGAAAAATAAAGTTTGATTATCAGATACCGGATGTGAAATACCGAGGCGCGGACTTATTCTTGCTTTGAAATGTCTGTTACCAAACCAAGAGAAAGAATCATTTTTATATTTTTCTCTTATCTCATCGGGAATAGTAACAACCTCAGGATTTTCAATTGCGTCATCAACATACTTACCGGGAAACCAGTAATCCATTCGTAAACCGAAGTTTAATATCATTCCGCTGAAGTTAATATTGTCTTGAGCGTAGAAAGAACCTAATGCAGGATAAACCTTGTAAATGTCATTATTCAAACCAAGATCACCTATCCACGGTTTATAAATATCAATAACCTGCATTTCCTGGAACTGCAAATTGAAACCGGCTTTGAATTTATTTTTCTCATCAAAAAAGTGTGTTAGATCTCCGCGAACTGAAAATTCCTGCACATAGTGATCACGCCAGGTAAAAGGATTACCCACATCCCAGAATCCATCACCCGGAATTATACCAATCGTATCTCTATCAAGATTATAATATTCAATCGGAAATGTTACAATATCTTTTGGTTCATTGTACAGAAACCAATCTTTACCATTTGCATCTGCACGAAGGTTTGTGTAGAAACTGTTTACTTTGAATTCGTAAAAAGTTTTTGAACTTAAAGTATGTGTAACTCCAAATGAATGATATTTATTATTATGCGTAAATGTGTTTGCATCATCTAAAATATTTTGATAACTGTATTGATAACCCGGACTTGGTTCAACGTATTCAAGATTGGATTGAAGCGATTGGGAATTCTGATTGATATTAACCGATTGATTAAATGAATAATAAAATTTTAATGTAGGAGCGTATTTGTAAGTAATTTTGCCAAGCCAGAACCAGCTATTTTCTGCCCTGGGAGCAAAACTTGTTCCGAAAAATGTTGATGAATTTAGTTGCTGTGCAGTTGGTTTATAATAGCCTTGAGTAATTCCGTCACTCATTCCTACATAAAAATTTGAAAAGAAAGTAATCTCCCCGGGAATCTGCAATCCAAGTGCAGGCAATAAAGAAGAAGTTATGGGTTCAGGTCCGCTAAAATTTGCCTCAAGGACATCAAGATTGAAAACGTGAGGAGAAGTTTTTTCACCGAAATTATCCCGTTTATAAGAAATAAATCCGCTGTATTTGCTGTCGCCTTCTCTTGTTTTAACATTTACAACACCTGAAGTTGCCTGTCCAAACTCAGCGTTGAATCCGCCGGTTATAACTTCAACTTCTTCAATAGCACTGGCACTTAACTGAAGACCAAATCCAGTTCCGGCAAGAGGATCCTGCACCGATACACCGTCTAATAAAAAAGCATTTTCGTAAGCTCTACCGCCGCGAATATGAATAGCATTATCCGATTTTATTACACCTGCCTGCTGGGTTACAAGATCGGTTATGTTTTCAACAATTGCTATTTCAATATCCTCTCTTGAAATAGTTCTTTTGCTTTGAGTTTCTTCAACATCAAGTAACGGTTTATCCCCAATTACAACAACATCCTGATCAAGCGTCAAGACACTTTCTTCAAGCTTAACATCAAGCTGAATAGTTTTTCCGAATTCAACTTTTATTCCTGTAAACTGCATTGTCTTATAACCGATTAAAGAAATATCAACATTATAAGTTCCAACAGAAATATTATTTATTCTGAACCCGCCATTTAAATCTGTTGCCGCACCGTAATAAGTACCTTTGATAATAACATTAACGCCCGGTAAGGCATCTCCGGTTTCCGCATCATTTACTGTTCCGGCAATATTACCTGTATTTTGAGAATACGATAATGTTGTAAATACAAAAACTAAAAGTGCAATAAAAATCTTATTCATGGAGTTATTCCAAAATCTTCAAAAAAGATTTTTGTAAGTAATGCAGGTACATTTGCAGGACCACCGTTACATTGATGCAATGGTAATCCTATAAAAAACAGATTTTTAGAAGTTGTTCTGAACGCGATATTGCCGAGTGGAATTCCATCTCTGTCATAAAGATCATAAATATTTTCAGCAATTATTGAATTTGGTGTATATGATCTGGTAAATGAAATAGTTACCGAAGTTTCCAATACAGGAAAATCATTTTGTGATGATGGAAGAACGTCAGCACCTAAGAGTAAATAGCCGTTTCCTAAAATAGCACTTACACTATCTATTGGCAGAAATCCCTGCAATGATGAAAGATCGAATAAGAATGTTGAACTTGAAGCCTGGAATGTCATTGAGAATGCAATTTTGCCATTTACTTGCATAAACTTTTCAGTTACAATGTTCAATAAATCTAACCGTGGATTTGAACCGGCATACCAAAAGACATACTTGAACAATTTTAACGTTTCTAAAATTGTAACCGATTCAAATGCAACTGGATTATTAGCAAGATCATATACATCAAACTTTCCTGCCAGAGCACCATTATTCATTGTCGAAAAAATCTGATTGTAAAATTGCGCAGCCACTATGTCTGAAGTAGAACTTATAAAGTCATCAAATATTAATACTTCTCCCTTTGGCTTTTGAACATACCATGTTGAAGAAGTATCCGGTAATTGAATTATATCAGAAGAAGCGCCCGAAAGATCGGAAGCTCTGATAAAGATTTTATTATTTCCGTTTAGAACTAATCCTAAAAGTTTTTCTGAATGCACATTTTGCGGAGAAGCGTTTATTAAAATTTCGACTTCGGGATTTTGGTCGTCTAAATTAATTCCTCGTAAGGTTACTAATCGAACGCTGCCCGGAATTGAAACAAAATTGTTTGTGTCATTCAGGGCAATCTGAATTTCAGTGATTGATTCATCTCCATCAAGATCAGAAGCATTCCATGCAATTGTGGTTACCGGAAAAGATGTATCTGGCAAAAATGATAACTCATTCCAGCTCAAAACTGGTGCGCTATTTTTAATGGGAAATAAAGTCGATGCCGGTGTTGGATCAATCAAACCAAGATCGTAATATGTTTCACCGTTCATCAAAAACGCCATTATTGTTTTTATCTATAAATGGTTCCGGTCCAAAATCAATTCCATTTTGAAAAATCTTCGAATCATATTTTCCATTACCTTGAGCATCCACAGCCGATACTAAAAAGTTATAAGTTGTGTCAGAAGTTCCAATAGGTAAAGAGAATGTGCTGTCATTTTTTGTGGTAAAAGTCCATTTTGTATCAATACCATCCCACATAAAATAATAACCGATAACTAAACCGTCCGGATCATCACCCCACCAATGAACTCTTAGCCTGCTAAGCTGTTGTGCGACAGTAGAATCAGGATACAAGAACATTCCTGTTTCAGGAGGTAAGTTTCCTTGAGGTTGATCAGGAAACTCCTCCGAACAGGAAATAAGAAATATTAATCCTAATGAAATCAGGAGTAAGAAATATTTGTATGATGATTTGAATTTTTCCATTTCTTACTTTTTAATTATTCATTGTAAATTGTGCATTGTTCATTACTTAATGAGCATCATTTTTTTAGTTTGAGTAAAACCATTAGAATCTATTTTATACAAATAAATTCCTGATGAAAGTCTGCTTGCATCAAAGCTAATTGAATGAGAGCCTGCAGTTCTAAAATCATTTAATAAGGTTGCTACTTCCTGACCGAGAATATTGTAAATCTTTAATGTAACTAAACCTTCTTTTTGAAGTGAGAAATTTATTTTTGTACTTGGATTAAACGGATTGGGATAATTCTGCACAAGTTTATATTCATAAACTGTCTTTATATCATCTTCAACATCGGACACATAATTTACAAAATCTGCATCAGTTCTTGGAATAAGTTTATAATTACCAAAAGAGTAATACATAATTCCAACAAGCTCATCCATCATATCATCTACTAAAACGCGTGTTGGAACAAGCTCAAGTGCCGCATCCCAGAAGTTATGATACTGATGATTGCCATCTTGTAATTCTACTCTTGTATTAACACTGCTTGCGTCTGCAACAAGAATTTCACCAAAGTTTGAAGTGGAAGGACCAGGATTACCATCGGCATTTTCATCTGTGACTGTGATATCTAAATATTTAACCAACACACTCTCCCATTGCTCAGCTAAAATAGTCCCACTTGTTTTAAGATTAATATCTTCCGTAGTTATAGGCTGCGGAGCAGGTAACGGGTTACCTGTTGAATTAACAATTACATTTGCTGGACTACTAATTCCGGTAATATTAGTAACACTATAATTTTCAATAACGGTGCCAGTTACAGTTACATCGTCACCTTTATTTAGTAATAAAGTTTCAGTTCCATTAATTCTTATACCACTCCAGGGACCTGTACCATTTTGAATAATAACTTGCGGTCCAAGAGGAATATCAGAGGTATCAGCGGTTACAATTCCTCGTATAGTAACTTCGTAATTATTGTAAGCACTATATCCACCACCAAATGGACTGTATTGAACATCCTGGATTGTCAACGGTCTATCAAGTACAAGATAAAAATAATGACTTGCCGTGTCGGATGGAGTTGTTGCTGTATTACCTTCATTATCTACTGCCTGTAAAAAGAAGTCAATGATGCAGGAATCCGGTTGTGATGGAATAACTGCTTGAAAAGTGCTATCTGTTATGTTTGTCATTGCAACTTCAACATTTGCACCTGAATTCTTTCTCCAATATAGTTTTGCATTTGCAACTGTTCCATCTGGATCTTTTATTTTTGCTGTAATGTTAACCTCTTGCCCTGGAGTAACAAGAATTAAATCTCTAGTTATTTCTGTAATTGATGGTGGAAATGCAGAAATTTTAATCTCGTCTAAATACATTGGACAAATCGCCGCTCCACCAGAACTTTCACTTCGAGTCTCTATATAACCACGAATATATTCTAAAACCGTATTATCTGCAGGGGGTATTGCGGTATAAATATTATTTGATCTAGTATAAATACTAGCAATTGTATTATTCTCGTCAATTATCCTAAATCCACCAGTAGTCCAATTTCTATCAAGTGTTTTTACGTTTCTAATTTCAATATAAACCCCTTCCCATTTTTCAGCAATTGCCAGGCTAGTGCTCGTCCCAATTTGCTTCAACGAATCTAAAGTTAATACAACAGGTTCAGGTCTCTGAGCAAAATCTATTACTTCGGTACCGTCAAAACTTAACAAAAATAATTCTGTTGTTTTTGACGTCGAACCGGCATAATGAGTAACAACTCCTGTGACTTTGACTACAGCTCCGCTATCCAGAGCTTGAAACGCCGGATAATTCGCAGGATTCAATATGAGAACCAAAATAGCACCCCATTCAGTTTCACTTGTATCTTGCAAAAAGAAACCGGCAAGTGTGCTACCAAAATACATTAAAGTACCATTTGCAGGATCAGCGTCTTTGTAGGGAGGTGTCATCACAACACCTGTAACAGTAACCGTTTCTCCTTCATAAGGACCAGCAACGTCATCAGTGAAATAAACA
This sequence comes from uncultured Ignavibacteriaceae bacterium, assembly GCA_963804005.1. Lineage (GTDB taxonomy): Bacteria > Bacteroidota > Ignavibacteria > Ignavibacteriales > Ignavibacteriaceae > JAGXRK01. The sequence goes on from CAWDOP010000002.1 coordinate 418,159, forward strand.
TTTAATGAATCGGGACCTATATATTGAATATCCCTGATTGAAACTTCCGGATAAGTTTGTGCAAGTACATTCATCGAAGTGATGAACATAACTGCGACCACTAAAAATAATTTATTTTTCATTTGATTTTCCTATTATTTAACAATTAAAAATTTTCCTGTTTTAATATTTCCGTTTGATAAATTCTTTACAGAAAATAGATATAAACCCGTTGCAATTGCCTGATCGTTATCAGTTACCAAGTCCCAGGCGTGTTCACCGCCAGCAAATTTTTGTTTATCATCGCTAGCATAATTTTCGAACCATCGTGTATCAGAACCATTACTCAAAGCATCGTGTGTTAGTCTTTTTACAACATCACCTGATAATGTATAAATAGTAATATCGCACTCAGTCGGTAAATTATAAAAATAAATCTTTCTAAGCCTTTCGGAAACGCCATCCCAAACTGCATTTCCGTAATATGGATTCGGATACACTCCTACTTCTACATTTTCATTTTCCACAGCCGGAGTCCCTGGAACTATTCTTTCATAATTTGCTATTGCGCTTGATTCAAGAACATCAAGTTCATTTTCCGGATCGCCTTCATCAAAAGCTGTTACTGAAAAAACATATTGCCAGCCGTTTAATAAATTTCCAATTTCAAATTTGTAATAATAATTTGTGGTGTCATTAGGAAAAGTAATAGGTTCATCTAATCTTACAGCAGAAAAACCTGTATTATAACTAATGTCGTTTCCAGTGCTATCAAACTCGGCTAATATCACTAAAGATTTCTGAAGATCTTGAGCCTGCGTTAGATCAAATCCAGCTTGAGTTCTATAGAGTTTATATCCTTCAAAATCTTTTTTGCCGGAAATCGGATCAACAGAAATCTCTGAACGATTATCCCAATAAATTGTAGCTTTCTGATTATCGGGCACAACTTTTACTTTAGGTGTTGTTGGCGGCGTTGGAAGAATATAACGGGTAATTTTTCCGTTACCGTCCAGATCTTCATTCAAATCCAAAATACCATTTCTATTCCTGTCTTCACCAAAGTACGCACGCAATGCCCAATCAGCACTTAAATAAAGATTTGATTTCTGTTCTTCTGTATCTAATGATGCGAGCTCATCACCATATTTTTTTGCTGTTACGATTGCAAATACAACGTTAATTGAATCACCTGGAGCTATTGAATGAAAAGGTCCCTGTGTAATCATTATAGATCTGTTTGATGGTGTCACTAATGACGAAGGGTCTATACCATCCAACCATCTATTAGATCCACCGAAATATCCTTGCATTTTGGAATATCGAGCAATATCATCTTGTGGAGCAAAAAAGTTTGGATCATCAGTATTTCTAAACTGCCAGCTTACAAAATTAACAGTGGAAACAGAATCACCATTTAGTAATATTTGTTTTGATAATCTTGGTTCTGCTCCAAGAAATTGAACACCAAGATAACTATCCGTAAAACCCGGGTCACCATTAGAATCAAACTCGTAAGCAATTTTAATAGAATCATTGTACCCGTTTCCACCTTTATTAAAGAATGCACTTCCAGATGGTCTGCCGGTAATTTTTGTATTACGCACTACAGCATCAGTCCATAACCCAACGTAAATGCTGTCAAGGTATTTGTTCGATGTATTTTTAATTGTGTAATTCATTATCACAAAATAATCTGCAAAGGGAAAATTCCACGCATATGATTCATGATTAACAACTACACCAAGAGGATTGTGGTCAATTATTGGCTCACCATTACTTAAAACTTTGTTAGAGTCAGTATAACTCATCACAAAATCTTGATGAGAAATGGCAGAGGGTTGATACTTAGGTGAATCATAAAGAGAAGATCGTTCAACAACTTTTTCGCCTACAGCATTAGTAAATTCGAATCCACCACCTCTAGAAGTTACTGATGCAGCATCGACAGCGCCGGTAGTAACAAATGGTCCTAGCTTTCCGCTACCTAAAGAATCGTTTGATGTAAATGCACCGATCCATAAACCACCATCAAAAATGTGTTCGATACCTGAACCTCTTGGGTACTCACAGCTTGGTTGATCGGGCCAAAGTGAAAAACCATGCCCGTAAGTGCCAAAGTTTGTAATTGTTAAGCCAATGTTACCAACGTTAGTGTACTTGGAATTATCATCGTCCATTGTTTTTAACAATGTGTAATCATCTTGACTTTGTGGATTTGCAGTTAAGATTATGTTAAAAGATAGGATAAGCGGTAACCAAAATTTCATTTAGATTGCTGATAAAAAGATGAATAAAATATTATTTCCGGGTCACAAAATAGTCAAAAACTAAAGTAATAAACAAGAATAATCTGTTAACTAAAGTTAACTGAAAATTAAAAGTTTGCACGTGCTTGTTCATCAGCATGATATGAACTTCTAACCAACGGTGAGGATTCAACAATTTTGAAGCCCATTTTCAAACCTTCTGTTTTATATAGTGCAAATTCTTCGGGAGTAACAAACCTATTGACAGGTAAATGAACTTTGGATGGCTGAAGGTATTGTCCAATTGTAAGTATATCGCAACCGTGTGAAGCTAAATCTTTCATAAGTTCTAAAACTTCTTCATGTTTTTCACCGATACCTACCATTATTCCGCTTTTGGTTTTCAATCCCCTGTTTTTAAACCATCTAATAAGATTTAAACTTCTTTGATATTTTGCCTGGGGACGAACAACAGAATAAAGTCTTGGAACGGTTTCAAGATTATGGTTCAGAATATCCGGCGGTTTTTGCATTATGATTTTAAAAGCATGTTCTTCACCTTTAAAATCCGGAATAAGAATTTCAACCGTGCAATCGGGTTTTTGTTCACGGATTAATCGAACACATTCTTTAAATATTATTGCGCCGCCATCTTTTAATTCATCTCTGTTAACAGAAGTTATTACAACGTGTCGCAAGTTTAATTCTAATACTGATTCAACAACTCTTTTTGGTTCATCAAGATCAAGTTCTGTAGGCATACCAACTTTAACATTACAAAAGCCGCAACTGCGCGTGCAAGTATCTCCAAGAATCATAAAAGTTGCAGTGCGATGATTCCAGCACTCAGCAATATTCGGGCATCGGGCTTCTTCACAAACTGTGTTTAAGTTTTGTCTGCGCATTAATTTTTTAACATCAGAGTAATTATCACCTGATGGTAATTTAACTTTAAGCCAATCAGGTCTTTTACCTAAATCCTTATTTTCTTTTTCTGCTGTTTCTTTAAATGCACGTTGATGTTTGTTTATCATATTCTTTTCTAATTAAAAAATTGTGGTCCAAAATTTTCCAGGATGTCTTTAATTTCTTTTAGAAACATACCGCCGATCATACCATCAACTAAACGATGATCGTGGGCTACTGTCAGCGTCATAATATTCCTGATTGCTATTGTGTCAGTACCATCAATTTCAATGACCACTGGTTTTTTAATAACGGCACCAACACCTAAAATTGCAACCTCCGGCTGATTGATAATCGGTGTTCCGAAAATGGTTCCAAACACTCCGTAGTTTGTTATTGAAAATGTACCATTTGAAATATCATCCGGAGTGAGTTTTTTGTTGCGTGCTCTATATGCAATATCTGAAATTGAACGTGCTATTCCTGTAATGTTTCGTCCACCAGCATCTTTAATATTTGGCACAATTAGTCCATCGGGTTCCAATGCAACAGCAATTCCCAGATTAATAATTTTCTTCTGAATAATTGTGTTCCCATCGATTGAGGAATTTACGATTGGATATTTTTTCAAAGATTTAACACACGCATCGGCAACAAAAGCCAGATAAGTTAATTTAACGTTTTCTTTCTTAAGTATTTCATCTTTATTTGATTCAATAAATTTATGAATACGTGTCATATCGACTTCAGTCATTTCAGTAACATGAACCGATGTATCGCGGCTCAATATCATATGCTGCATTATTTTCTGCCGGATGTTATCCATAGGAATTTTTTCAACTTCACCAGAGAAATAAGTTGCGGAATAAACTCGCCCGTTCGATGTTTTCTGTTTGGCAACTTTACCTGATTTTCTTAATTCTAAATAGTTTAGTATATCTTTTTTAGTTACTCTTCCTTCTAATCCGCTGCCGCTTATTGATTGAAGTTCTGCAGAATTAACATTTTCTTTTTGTGCAATACTTAATACAAGTGGTGAGAAAAATCCTGAACCGATTCCGTGTAATTTGGAACGAATATTAATATTTTTCCCAAAGTTATCATGATGCATCAACTCAACTTTTTGAACTTTTTCCTGAGCCAGAACTTTATCGACTTTTTGTTCAGATGATTTTGAAACCATTACTTCGGCTCCGACCGATAATCTTAAAACTACAGTTCCAACTTCCACAGTTTCCTGTTCTCCAACAAGAATTTCTGCAACAATGCCTTCTTCAGGAGATGGAACCTCCGTATCAACTTTATCAGTACTAATTTCAAAAATTGTCTCATCTTTTTTTACTTTGTCACCGACTTTCTTAAACCACTTAATAATGGTTCCTTCCATAACGGACTCACCCATTTTTGGCATTGCAATGTCAATCAAGTTTCCAGTTCTTTGAGTTGAAGCTTCAGCTTCCCGAAATGTTTCATGTTTTTTCGCATCAGCTATATTTTTTTCTTTTACTTCAGTTTTATTTTCAACTGCTTCTTCCGTTTTAACAATTGATTCTCCAACACCTGATATTTTTGCAACAACAGTACCAACCTCAACTGTTTCACCTTCCTGAATCAAAATTTCACTTAATACACCTTCACCTGGTGATGGAATTTCGGTATCAACTTTATCGGTGCTTATCTCAAAGATGATTTCATCTCTTTTAACCAGATCGCCAATTTTTTTATGCCATTTGATTATAGTGCCTTCGTTTACACTTTCACCCATCTTAGGCATTATCACTTCCATAGTTACTCCTTTAGGCTGAGTCTGAGGCTCAGGCTAAGATTATTTAAGTTCAATAGATTTTATTAATGAATTTAACTCTTGAATAATCTCATTCGATGAGGAAATTAATTTTTCTAATATTATCTCTTCCGGGATATAGTTTAATTTAAAGGAAACAATACTTTGGCTCATTAACTCATAAGCACTTCCTCTGGAGATTTTGTAAAATCTTGTTTTATCCCTCGGTTCAAATCTTCCAAATCCTTCTGCAATATTATGTACGATAGAATTTGCTGATCTGCGGATATCACTTGTCATTCCGAATTTTTCCTCTGGAGGAAAAGACTTTGTTATTTCATAAACTTTCAATAGTAGTGATATTGCTTTTTGCCAAACAGGCATGGATGTAAAATCCGGATATTTCATTTTATATTTTCTGTCTGATTTCCTAATCAATTAATATTTATTTATTCAAACATCAATTAGGTTAATGATTCTTAACCTTTGCCTCCGCCTTATCCTTAGCCTTAACAATCAATACTCAATCAATTCCTTAATGCCATTATAAATTCTATCACGATTTGGGAGTACCGCATTTTCAAGTATTGGTGAATAAGGAATATGTGCATCTAATGCAGCTATTCTTTTTACTGGACCATCAAGATATTGGAAACAAGTATCTGAAACTCTTGAAGCAATCTCGCCGCCAAATCCGCCTGTTAATGTATCTTCGTGAACAATTACTAATTTATTTGTCTTCTTAACTGAATTAAAAATTGTTTCTTCATCAAGCGGAATGATTGTTCTTAAATCAATTACTTCAACAGAGTACTCAAATTCTTCCTCAAGTTTTTTTGCAGCAAGAACAGAATCCCAAAGAGAAACTCCCCACGAAACAACTGTAACATCTTTTCCTTCTCTTACAACTTTTGCTTTGCCAAAAGGAATGAGATAATTCTCATCCGGTTCGGGAGTGATTGCATAACTTTGTCTATATAATCCTTTATGCTCGCAGAACAGAACAGGATCCTTTATTCTGCAAGCGGTTTTTAACAATCCTTTTGCATCTGCTGCATTACTAGGATATGCAATAAAAATTCCGGGAATGTGTGCAAAGATTGATTCAATATTCTGGCTATGATAAAGTCCTCCATGAATATATCCACCTACAGGCACCCTGGTTACAACCGGCGACTCCCACGAATTATTTGAGCGATACCGAATTGTAGCAAGTTCGTCTCTCATTTGTTGAAATGCAGGCCAGATATAATCACCAAACTGAATTTCTACCACAGGTTTAAGTCCTGTGTAAGTCATTCCAATCGCAACACCCATAATACTAGCTTCTGCAAGCGGAGAATTGAAAACTCTTTTCTTTGTAAAACGAGTTGATAATCCTTTTGTAGCTGTAAATACGCCACCTTTTGCATCTTCAATATCTTCACCGAAAATATACATATTCGGATTACGTTCCATTTCTTCATTTAAAGCATGATTGATTGCATCAACCATTACAATTTTATCACCTGAAGGTGTTGATGATTCATAATCAAGTGTATCACGGAATCCGCTTTCATCATAAACATACTTGTCTACGTCTTCAGCTCTTGGGTCAGAAGCTTTTAACGCTTTATCAGCTGCTTCATTTATTTCATCGGCAACTTCTTTTTTCAAATTCTCATATTCTTTTTCATCAAGCATTCCTTTTGACATAAGTATCTTAGAGAATTTTTCAATCGGACAATTTTTTGATTCTTCTTCAAGTTCTTTTTTATCACGGTATTTTTTTTGATCATCTGAGGAAGAATGAGAAGATAATCTGACAACTTCTGCTTCAATTAAAGCAGGACCTTTGCCATTCTTTATATACTCAATTGCTTCCTGAACTTTTTCATAAGATTCAAAAAAATCTGTTCCGTCAATTCTTGCTCGTGAAGATTGTGAAATCCGGTCATCATTTCTGCAATAGAACTATCTTTCCCACCACTTTGATCTGAAACGTGAACAGATATAGCATATTTATTATTCTGAATTACAAAAAGAACTGGAAGCTTCTCGCGGCTTGCCCAGTTCACGGCTTCATGAAATTCACCCTGACTCGTAGTTCCTTCACCACTGCTTACATAAGAAACATTTTTTTCACCTTTTTTAACCGAGGCAAGAGCAGTTCCAACTGCTTGCAAAAATTGTGTTCCGGTCGGACTTGATTGTGAAGGTAAGTTAAATCTTGTTGATCCCCAATGGACGGGTAATTGTCTTCCACCACTTGCAGGATCATCTGCTTTGGCAAATGTTTGTAGAAAAACTTCTTCAGGAGTAATTCCAGCAGTTAATACCGTCGCTAAATCTCTGTAGTAAGGAAATAACCAATCTCTTTTAGGATCAAGCTGTAATCCAAGTGCAAGTTGAACAGCTTCATGACCGGAAGCAGAAATATGAAAAAATGTTTTTCCCTGTTTCAACAGATTCATTGCTTTATTATCGAGAGTCCTGGCCAGGAGCATCTTTCTCAGAATATTTAAAAGCTCTGTTCGACTAAATTCTTTCTTTCCGCCTTTAATGGAGTTTTGTTTTCCTCCCTTTCCATTACCTGGAGGATTCGAAACTTTTTCCTTAACCTTCTGAATATCTTTGCTCATATTTTTCTTTGCCATTAAAAACCTTTTTATTATTGAGTGATTAACTCAGGTTTTATAAGTTCATTCCTTGAAATAGTTTCAATAGAATCATACTCAAATACTTCTTTAAAGTGTTTAAGTAATAATGTTTTAACCAAACCTATCTCAACAGTTTTATTAGTCTCTTTACTCAGAGAAGTAACATCTTTATCCGAAATTCCACATGGAATTATTCCATTAAATAAACTAAGATCTGTATTTACATTAAATGCGAATCCATGCATCGTAACCCATCGACTAACTTTAATTCCGATAGCTGCAATTTTTTTGTCGTCAATCCAGACACCTGTGTATTTTGGATCCCTTTTACCAATCAAACCGAATTCAAAACAAACCTTTATAAGGCCTTCTTCAAGTGCACGAAGGTATTTATGAGTATCCTGATGCCATTCATTCAGATTGATGATAGGATAACCAACAATTTGTCCCGGTCCGTGATATGTAATATCGCCGCCGCGGTCAATATCATAAACAGAAATATTATTTTCTTTTAGAAACTCTTCGTTCCCTACCAGATGCGATCTATCAGCAGTTTTGCCAAAAGTATAAGTATTAGGATGTTCTAGAAGAAGCAAATGATCTTTTGATTTACCTGTAACTCTTTTTTCGTGAATTCTATACTGCAAATCCCACGCTTCTTTATAATCAACAAAACCTAGATCTGCGTAATAAAGTATTTTATTTTTATTTTCAATCAATTTTTTCTTACTCTTTCTCTTAATCTTACTCTATTAAATATGAATAGCTTCGCCATAAGCTTGTGCAGCGGCTTCCATAATCGATTCAGATAAAGTCGGGTGCGCGTGAACTGTTTTGATTAATGAATGACCTGTAGCTTCCATCGCACGGGCTAACACAACTTCTGCAATAAGTTCTGTAGCTTCAGAACCTATTATATGACCGCCAAGCAGTTCACCATATTTAGCATCAAAAATAAGTTTAACGAACCCCTCCCTCTCGCCAACAGCAAAAGCTTTTCCGCTTGCCATAAATGGAAACTTGCCAATCTTCAGTTCATAACCAAGTTCTATAGCTTTCTTTTCTGTAAGTCCAACACTGGCAACTTGAGGCTGGCAGTAAGTGCATCCCGGAATGTTTTTATAATCGACGGGCGGATTATTTATTCCTTTGATTTGTTCAACGCAATGAATTCCTTCAGCAGAAGCAACGTGCGCTAACCAGGGTGGACCAATCACATCACCAATTGCATAAATACCGGGAATATTAGTTTCATAAGTTTCCTTATTAACTTTAATATGATTTTTGAACAATTCAACACCTAATTTTTCAAGACCAAATCCTTCAACATTTCCAATAACTCCAATTGCACATAGGGCTTTATCAGCTGTTAATTCTTTCTTTTCACCATTTTGATTAATTATAACTTTTACTTTTTTTTCTTTTGTTTCAGCTTTTTCAACGGTCGTCTTCGTATAGATTTCAATTCCGCGTTTCTTAAAACTTTTCTCAAGAGTTTGAGAAACTTCTACATCTTCTATCGGAAGGATATTATCCATCATTTCAATTACAGTTACCTTTGTTCCGAGAACAGAATAAAAGTATGCGAACTCAATTCCAATTGCTCCTGCACCAATGATGATAAGTTCTTTTGGCTGATCGGAAAGATTCATCGCTTCCGTGCTAGTAATAATATTTTTATAATCTAAAGGAATGTTTGGAATTGACCTTGGTCTTGCTCCAGTTGCAATTATAATTTTATCTGCTGTAATTGAATCTGTTTTTTTACTTTCATTATCATAAATATCAATTTGGTTTTTTGATGATAGTTTGCCAAATCCTTTTATCCTGTCAACTTTATTTTTCTTAACTAAGAGTTCAACGTTCTTTGTGATTCTATCAGAAATACTCCGGCTTCTTTTGATAATTTCATTAAAGTTAAAGCTTATATCTTCAGCATAGATTCCAAAATCTTTTCCATGATTCTGAATGGTATCATATATTTCAGCATTTTTAAGAAGAGATTTAGTAGGAATACAACCCCAATTCAAGCAAATTCCTCCTAATTTATCCTTATCAATTACTACTGTTTTGAATCCTAACTGAATCGCACGAATCGCAGCTACATACCCACCGGGACCACCACCTAAAATTGCAATTTCGTAGTGTTTTGGCATTTTATCAATCCTATTTCTAGTTATTGGGTTTGCAAATATAGACGCTCATTTTATAAAATAAAACTATGAAAAACTAATTTTTGACCCGTTAGTCATTTATAAATTATTAGTATTCGATTTTAAGAATTAGAAATCGAAACCTTGCTAGAACTCCCAAATCTTACTCTACAATATTTGGATTAATTTTTGAGAAAATGGATAAAAATAAATTACAATTTTGAGTTATTTAGAAGCAATACTTATGGGAGTTTCTGCAGGACTTTATAGGTGGGACTAGTTTTAACCGTTTTGTTTATTCTATATGCAGGAGTAATAGATTGCAGCAGGCAAAGTTTTTCCTATTGAAAAAAATGAATTGGTCAAAACTTGATGCCGCAGACTTAGAGATTAAGAAAAACAAAATGAATTGAAACATCACACCCCTTGAATTCAAAATCGATAAACGAAAATAAGGGTTGTGATATAGATTTAATACCTTACTGCTTGCCCTTTTACCGGCATTGATGTATGCATCATAACAATTCCCCATTGGTCATCCTCTTTATTCATAACACCTGTTGTTCTTATATTTTCAAGAGTATATTTATCATCACCCGATTTTACAAACCAATTTACACGCATATAAAACCAGCCGCTTAGTCCGGTTGGACACATCTTTACAACTTTATCTCTTACCGAAAGTTTTACTTCATCAACTGATTCATAAAAGCGTTGTTGTTCCTGAAGTAAAGATTCCCGTTCAACCCAAAGTTCTTTTTCATCCGTCCCCAGAATGATTATATCAGATTTAGGTGAAAAACAATTTCTGAGCAAATCAATATTTTGTGTTTCATGGGCAGTTTGATAGTCCTCAAGAACACTCAGAACCTCATTGCGAGTAGTGGTCATATCGATGTCATCAGTGCCGCAGGAAGTAATAAATAGAGAAGAAATAAGAATAGTAATGAATGATAATCCTCTCATTGCGTTCTCCTTTCAAATTAATTGTAGAAGATCAGATGAGAAAACAACTTAAATTTTTATGCTGTTATCCATATATTAATAAAAAAACTATTGAAATATATAAATAAATCAACCATAGTCAATCTTGCTTGCTATCAATCAAATGTTTGTAATAAATAATACTTCATATTTCTCATTTATTGGAATTTGAACTTATATCTTTCTTTCAAATGAAAATTTGTATCATTTTTTATGGGAATATTCAACAAATAATCAACATTTCTTAAATGGCAAACAAGTTGATATTTATAAATATCAATTATTGAATACTATGAACGAAGACTATTTTAAGCCAAAATACCCAATAAGGAATGCTGCGAAATTACTTGGTATTTCTGTTCACACTTTAAGAATGTATGAACGCGAAGGTTTAATACTTCCATATCAGAAAGATACCGGGCATAGACTTTATTCCGACTCCGATATCGAACGTTTACAGTGTATAAGAACAGCAATTAAGGAAAAGAAAATCAGCATTGCAGGAATAAAATCTCTTTTCTCTATGATTCCCTGCTGGCAGATAATTCATTGTGCCGAAGAAGATAGAAAAAATTGTCGGGCATATGCAGAATCAAAACGACCATGCTGGAATTATAATCACATAAATAATCTTTGTGCATCAATTGAGTGTGTGGATTGTCAAGTTTATATTTCATTTCAAGATTGCTCCACGGTTAAAGAAGCTATAAAAAATATCCCTCAGTCATAACAATATGAACTCATTATCAAGAAGAAAATTTCTAAAAATCAGCAGTGCAACAGTTTTAACAGCCGCTACGCTCACAGGTTCCATTAACACGATTGTAAAAAGTGCTGACAAAATAAATGGTAATAAAGAAAAAGGTATTCGCAAAGTAGCTACTTATTGCGATATCTGTTTTTGGAAATGTGGCACAATAGCTTATGTAAGAGATGGTAAGCTATGGAAAGTTGAAGGTAATCCTTTAGATCCACTGAGTAAAGGAAGATTATGCCCGCGCGGAACCGGCGGAGTTGGTGCACATTATGATCCTGACAGATTAAAATCTCCGCTGATAAGAAAAAGTCATCGTGGAGAAGAAAAATGGATTGAAGTTACATGGGATGAAGCTTTCGATTATATAGCCGAAAAGATGAAAAAGATAAAAGCTAATTACGGACCTGAAGCTGTTGCTCTTTTCAGTCACGGTGTTGGTGGAAACTTTTTGAAGCATACAATAAAAGCTTATGGCTCTCCAAATATTTCAGCTCCCTCGTTTGCACAATGCAGAGGTCCAAGAGATGTTGGATTTCGCTTAACTTTTGGTGAAGACATAAGTTCACCCGAGAGAACTGATATTAGAAATGCAAAGTGTATTGTGTTGATTGGTTCACATCTTGGTGAGAACATGCACAATACACAAGTGCAGGAATTTTCTCATGCTATTGAACAAAATGCCAGCATAATTGTAGTTGATCCTCGTTATTCAATTGCAGCGAGTAAAGCAAAATATTATTTGCCTATAAAACCGGGAACCGACCTTGCGTTAATTCTTGCCTGGATGAATGTAATTGTTAATGAAAATATATACGATACGGAATTTGTTAGTAACTATGGATTCGGCTTCGAACAATTTGCTACAGAAATTCAGCAATACACCCCTGAATGGGCTTATCCTGAAACAGGAATTGAACCTGATGTTATTCGTGCTACAGCAAGAGAGATGGCAAGATTCAAACCTGCAACTCTCATTCATCCCGGTAGACACGTTACTTGGTATGGCGATGATGCTCAGCGCAGCCGCGCTATAGCTATGTTAAATGCTCTTATGGGAAATTGGGGACGCAAAGGTGGTTTTTATTATCCTCAAAGTATGGATGTTATTAGTTATCCATATCCGGGATATCCTCACTCTGAAAAAGGAAAGGTTGATAATCCGAATAATAAATATCCATTTGCACACGAAACTATTACAAATGGAATTCGTGAAGCAACTTTAACCGGTAAGCCATATCCCATTAAAGGCTGGTTTGTTTATGCTACCAATTTGATTCATTCTTTACCGAATGAAAAAGAAACTATTAAAGCAATTCAAAATTTGGACTTGATGGTTGCCATTGATGTGATACCAAGTGAAATTACCGGTTGGGCAGATGTTGTCTTACCGGAATCGATTTATCTTGAACGGCATGATGAACTTAATGTTGAGTGGTTTCGTGATCCTTTTATTGCAATTCGTCAGCCTGTAGTTGATCCACCAAATGATCAAAAACCGAATTGGTGGATTGCAAAGAAACTTGCTGAACGATTAGACCTTGGACATTATTTCCCGTGGAAAAATATTGAAGAATATCTTGAACATAGAATAACCAACTCCGGTTATGATTTTAATGAATTAAAACAAAAAGGTATTATTCGCGGAACAAAACAACCAATCTATTTTGATGAAGGTGTTCCTGTCGAATTTCCTACTCCATCTGGTAAAGTGGAATTTTATTCACTTCAACTTGCTGAAGCAGGATTCGATCCTGTTCCCAAATATAAAAAACCGAATGAAGGACCTTCCGGATATTTCAGATTACTTTACGGGCGAGCACCTGTCCATTCATTTTCAAGAACACAATCTAATCCTGTTCTTAAAGATATGATGAATGAAAATGAAGTTTGGATTAATACAGATGTTGCTCAACGTTACGGAATAGAAAATGGAAAATATATCAGATTAAAAAATCAGGATGGTGTAATAAGTAATAAAGTTAAAGTAAGAGTAACAGAGAGAATCAGAACCGATTGCGTTTATATGGTTCATGGATTTGGCCACACGTCAAAAGGTTTGCGTGGTGCTTATCTCAAAGGTGCAAGCGATGCTCAACTGATAACAAATTATGTAATTGATCCTCTTATGGGCGGCACAGCAATGAATGTAAATTTTGTGACATTCGAGGCGGAGGTCTAAGATGGCAAGATTTGCAATGGTAATTGATACAAAAAAGTGTGTTGGCTGTATGGATTGTGTTGTTGCCTGTAAAACAGAAAACAATGTTCCCGAAGGTTACAATCGTGATTGGATAAACTACGAATCAATCGGAAAATTTCCTGAACTTAGTATGGAGATAAGATCAGAAAGGTGCAATCATTGCGAAAATCCACCTTGTGTTTCCTGCTGCCCAACTGGCGCAAGTCACGTTAGTGAATTAGGTGAGATAGTATTGGTTCATCACGATCTGTGCACAGGATGCAAAGCTTGTCTGGCTTCCTGTCCTTACGATGCAAGATTCATAAATCCTGAAGGATATGCAGACAAATGTACATTCTGTTCACATCGTGTTGAAAAAGGATTGAAACCTGCCTGCGTGTCTGTATGCCCGACATATTGTATGTATTTCGGTGACCTTGATGATCCGCAAAGTGAAGTAAGTAAACTTCTTGCAAAACGGAAATATAAAACACTTATTCCCGAAGCCGGAACTAAACCACACGTTTATTATTTGATTTAAAGATTATAAATATTATGAACGAATTATATTCAACCAGAAATAATCACCTAATAGACCCAAATGTACATGTTTGGGGATGGGAAATTCCTGTTTATCTTTTTATTGGCGGCCTCGTTGCCGGGATGATGATAATTTCAGGCTATTTTATTTTCAAAGGAAGGTATAAAGAACATCTTTGCTCCTGTCTTTACCTACCTGTTATAAGTATGATAGTATTAAGCCTTGGTATGTTTACATTATTTCTTGACATAGAATATAAAATTCATGTCTGGAGATTTTACACAACTTTTCAAATAACATCACCAATGTCATGGGGATCCTGGATTCTTATAATTGTTTATCCGGCTTTGATTGCAATGCTTTTAATTAATCCATCTGATTATTTGAAAGAAAAAATTCCTTTTGTTAAAAAGATAAATGAATTGTTATCTAAACATCCTTATCTAATTAAAAACATAGGAATTGCAAACATGATTTTAGGTGGAATGTTGGGAATTTATACCGGTGTTCTGCTTAGCTCACTCGTTGCAAGACCATTGTGGAACAGCAGCATTCTTGGGATGTTATTCCTTGTTTCAGGATTGTCATCTGCTGCCGCCTTTGTTCATATGATTGCAAAAGATAAATATGAACGAGAACTACTCGCAAAAGCTGATAATGGTTTTCTTATAATTGAACTTTTCATCTTTCTTTTATTCTTTATCGGGCTTTTTACAACGGCCCAGGTTCATATTGATGCAGCAAATTTACTGCTCATCGGTCCTTATGCACCTGTATTTTGGGTTTTTGTAATAGGACTTGGAATAGTAATTCCTTTATTCATACAATCACTTGCTGTTAATCACAAAATACAACATACTCCTATTGCACCGATTCTTGTTATTCTAGGAGGATTACTTTTGAGATTTATAATTGTAGAAGCCGGTCAATACAGTGGCTGGATTACAACAACATTAGCTAAATAGTTATTAGTGGAGAATATAAATGTCGTCAATATCAAATGATCTAAATGAAAAAATATCTTCTGCTGTTGAAGAGAAGAAAGCAGAAAAGGTTTCTAAACCTTACTGGAATCCTTATTTATCCGGAATCGGATTAGGACTCGTTCTTCTTGCAGCTTTTGTAATTATGGGAAGAGGACTTGGTGCATCAGGTGCATTCTCATCTCTGGTCGCAGTAGGAGTTGATAAAATTGCTCCTTTACACGCTCAATCGAATCAGTTCTTTCAGGGATATCTCGGAGATGGAACGACCAACCCGTTGAAAGATTGGTTAGTTTTTGAAGTACTGGGTGTCTTTGTGGGCGGTTTTATTTCAGGCGCCTTAGGCGGAAGAATAAAAAAGACAATCGAAAAAGGTGAAAGAATTTCTATCAAAGGCAGGTTATTATTTGCTTTCATCGGTGGCGGTTTAATGGGATTTGGCGCAAAGCTTGCACGAGGCTGCACAAGCGGACAAGCTATAACCGGTGGTGCTTTACTTAACGTTGGAAGCTGGGCTTTTATGTTGATGGTTTTTGCAGGAGCTTATGCTGCTGCTTACTTTATGAGGAGACAATGGATATGAACGCACCCTTTTATAAATTCGGTTTATTCAACTATGATGTCAGTTTGATTGTTGCATTTGCAATTGGAATTGGTTTCGGTTTTTTTCTTGAAAGAGCAGGATTCGGAAGCGCAAGAAAACTTGCTGCTCAATTTTATTTAAGGGATATGACTGTATTAAAAGTTATGTTCACTGCTATCGTTACTGCTATGCTCGGATTGTTCTACTTAAACTGGATTGGTTTTATTGATTTAAGTCTTGTTTATAAAAGTAATACATATTTGCTCCCACAAATTGCAGGTGGATTAATTTTAGGCGTCGGATTTGTTATCGGCGGATATTGTCCGGGAACATCCTGTGTTGCGGTTTCAACTGGTAGAATAGATGCCATAGTTTTTCTGATTGGCGTTATGGCGGGAATATTTTTCTTCGTTGAAGTTTTTCCGTTATTATCAGGATTCTTTTATTCTACAAATATGGGTGTAATTACTTTACCTGAATTAATTAATCTGCCATACGGAATGATTGTTTTCTTCGTGGTTCTGATATCAATTGGTGCATTTGCCGCTTCAGAATGGGCTGAGAAAAAATTCGGAAATAAAAAAGTTTAAATAAAGGAATTCAGACATGTTGAATGAAGTAAAATCCCGCACAATGGGATTACAGTTTTTTAGTAAACTTAATTTGAATAAAAAATTAGCATTTGTTGCTGTCATATTCGGCTTAACTGCTTTAATAATTGGTTCACCTTCAGATACTAACAAAGTTAAAATTGATACAAATGAATTAGCGCTACTAATATCAAAAGGAGCTGATCATATTGAAGTAGAAGAACTTGCTGATTGGATTATTCAGAGTAAAATGGATTATAGATTGATTGATCTTCGTGATGAAAAATCATTTAACGAATATCACATTCCAACTGCTGAGAATGTCCCTCTTGCTGATTTGATGAATTATCCCATTGAACGAAATGAAAAAATAATTCTTTATTCAGACGGTGGAATTCATTCCTCACAAGCTTTATTTCTGTTAAAATCCAAAGGGTATAAAAGGTCATACTTTATAATCGGTGGATTAGATGAATG
This sequence comes from uncultured Ignavibacteriaceae bacterium, assembly GCA_963804005.1. GTDB lineage: Bacteria > Bacteroidota > Ignavibacteria > Ignavibacteriales > Ignavibacteriaceae > JAGXRK01. Next base: position 434,962 of record CAWDOP010000002.1, read on the forward strand.
GAAAGATAAAATACTCTTCCCTGCTGCACCAATTGACAGTACTGATGAATCAATTGCTATGTTCAATAAGATGAAAGAAGTAAGTAAATTCTTTGGTGGAAGTCCGATTGAAACTTCTTCAACAACTAATGATAATAATAATACTCCTACATTAACAATGCCGAAGATCCAGACAACTTCTCCAGTTGGATCAACAACCAAAAAGAAAAAGAAAGAAGGTTGCTAAGTTTTCAATTCAAATTATCCAATAACATAAAATCATTCTTTTTATAATCTGATTTTGAATTTTTTGTCTTGTACTCATACTTACAATTTTTATTTACCGGACATTGTGGGCAATTTGGTTTTGCAGGTTTACAGAATTCCCTGCCAAGTCTTATTAAGTTTGTATGAAATGAGTGAGCAACGCCGTCAGGAATTTTATTCAATATTTCATAAAACGTTTTTTCTGGATTATTTGTTTTTACAATTCCAATCCTGTTTAAAGTTCTATGAACGTGCGTATCTACAGGACAAATATTTCTATCCAAAGAAAATAGCAAGACACAGCTAGCAGTTTTAACCCCTATGCCATTGTATGAAGTCAATTCCTCAAGAATCTTATCATCAGAAATATTTTTAATGTGATTCAAGGATATTCTTTTTTGTTTTTTCTTTAATGATTTAAGAATTCCATAAATAGCCCTTGATTTTTGTTTGCCTAAACCTGCTACTTTAATATACTTTTCTATTTGTGATGGTTTTAGTAAAGCAAGTTCATCCCAATTCTTAAAATTATCTTTAAGATTTCTATAAGCTTTATATGAATTCTGATCATTAGTGTTCTGTGAAAGAATTGTTCCGATTATTGTATTCAGAGGGTTGGGAAGTTTTTTTGCTTTTGGTGGAATTCCAAAATGTTCTATAAGTAGTTGATTTATTTTCCGGATTTTCTTTTTCATAATATATTGTTTATTAAAATATAAGAGTTGCTTCAAACTTTATAAAATGATTCTTAGAATAAAATTAGAATATGTTTAATGGAGCTAAAGTCCATTCTTCTTTAGGGAATTACATATACCCCGAGCTCAAGTTCGGGATTAATCTTGATAAATCAAATTCAATCTTTCATTATCCCCGACTTCAAACAAAACTAATTTTATTTCATTATTTTTACATTAAGAATTATGGAGAAGTAATGCCCACATTAATGGTAAGTATTTCCGGCATTCGCGGAATTATTGGTGATGGATTCGATCCTGAAGTAATTATTAAATACACGAATGCCTATGCGGACTTCATTGGAAAAGGAAAAGTTGTTGTTGGTAGAGATGCAAGAATAACAGGCGAGATGGTAAATCAAATCGTTACTGGAACTTTATTAGCAAAAGGTTTAGATGTAATCGATATTGGAATTTGTCCCACACCTACCGTTCAGTTCACCGTTAAAATCCTCAAAGCACAAGGTGGAATTGCTATTTCTGCAAGTCATAATCCAAATGAATGGAATGCACTCAAACTATTAAACAGTTCCGGACAATTTATGTCGCCCGAAGAACATGAATTGATGAAGAAATATTTAGATGATAAATCAATTTATAAGAAATGGGAAAATATCGGTAAAAGAACATTGTTCTCTGAAGGGATTAAAAATCATATCGATGCAATTCTTAAGCTTCCTATTATTGAGATTGAAAAGATCAGAAAAAAGAAATTTAAAGTTGTTGCAGACTGTGTTAACGGTGCTGGGGCATATTGTATTCCTGATCTGTTAAGATTATTTGGTTGCGAAGTAATTGAATTAAATTGTGAGAAGACAGGAGTCTTTTCACGGCTTCCTGAGCCTCTTCCAGAAAATTTATCAGATACCATGGGATCTGTAATAAAACATAAAGCTGATTTTGCAGTTGTAGTTGATCCGGATGTTGATAGATTAGTTTTGATTACCGATAAAGGTGAACCATTTAGTGAAGAAAATACAATTGCACAAGTTGTGAAATTCATTTTATCAAAAACTCCGGGTAATGTAGCTGTTAATCTTTCCACCACAAGAGCAGTTGAAGATGTTGCTGATAGTTTTGGATGTAAAGTCTTTCGTGCTTCTGTTGGTGAAGCGAATGTTGTTAAGAAAATGAAAGAAGTTGATGCAGTAATCGGTGGTGAAGGAAGTGGCGGTGTAATTTATCCTGCACTTCACTACAGCAGGGATGCTTTGATGGGAATCGCCATTACACTTCAACATTTAACCGAAGAGAATTGTAAACTTTCAGACTTGAAAGAAAAACTTCCGAAATATTTCATTTCGAAGAAGAAAGTAGATTTAGGAAATGTTTCTGCTGATATAGTTATACAAACCTTAAAACAAAAAAACTTATCTGAAAAAGTAAATACTGAAGATGGATTAAGAATAGATTTTGCGGATCATTGGGTGCACTTTCGAAAATCCAATACAGAACCGATTATCCGTATAATTACCGAGGCTAAGGAGATGGTTAAGGCTGAGGAATTATCACAAAAATATTTCAAGGAAATAAAAAATCTTTTTTAGTAGAGTCGTACTCTCTTCTGTATGTAGGTATACAATGCAGTATCAAAAGGAGTTGATGTATCAATCAGGTTATAATCAAAATTTGAGTTCAAGCATTCGCGTTTAATCCTATTCGTAAATTCTTCCATCGCATCTTTATATGCTTTCTGAATCTGATACGGTTGTGTTGTCATTTCTTCAAGAGTTTCCATATCCTTAAATATTGCATCTCTGCCAAAAGCAAAACTTCTTTCAACCGGATCAAGTATTTGAAAAACAATTACTTCATTCTTCTTATATGAAAATTTTTTTAGTGATTTGATAACTGTGTCAACATCATCAAAAAAATCAGAAATTATAATTACTAATCCCCTTCTCTTAATCTTCTCTGCAATCTCTCCAAGTGAGGAGGAAGTATTTGTTTTATCGGCGGCACTCACGGATGATAATAGTTTTAATATTTCCTGAAGATAGGTTCTTGAAGCTTTAGGTGGGAGCAATTTATTTATTTTTTCAGAATATAAGGCTAGTCCAACAGCATCCTGCTGTTTTATCATCAAGTAGCTTAAAGCTGCAGCTAATATAGTTGAGTAATTGAGTTTCGAAATATTACTACCTGACTTGAAATCCATCGATTTACTTGAATCTAATATAATGTAACTTTTTAGATTAGATTCTTCTTCATATTGCTTTATAAAGTACTTTTCAGTTTTGCCATAAACTTTCCAGTCTACACTCTTTAAATCGTCTCCCTGCATATATGGTCTGTGTTGACTGAATTCAACACTAAATCCATGATACGGACTTTTATGCAGACCAACAATAAAACCTTCTACAACCATCCTGGCTTTTAATTCAAGACTATTAAGTTTAGAGACTGTAGAGGGATTCAGATAAGATTTAAAATCGAAAACTGACGAAGACATTATTCCTGCTTTACAAGATTTTTTCTTAGAATTTCTTCGGGAGATAATCCCATATTTTCCAGTTCTTGTTTAGCGGCAACAGCCATTTCATTATCAGGATATCTTTCTAAAAAAGTATTATAAGTCTTTGTAGCCTGAGGATAATCATTCATTTCATTAGCCTGTAAAAATCCCGCCATAAATAATGCAGTTGGAGCATCTTCACTAGCTGGGTATTTTTCAAATACCTCCATATAATATTCATTAGCTTTTATTATTAATTCCTGTTCAGATAGATTTGTTAACTTTTTACTTTGATAAATTCCGGCTAATTGCATCATAGCTTTAGGTGCCAATTTACTATCAGGAAATTCGTTTACTAATGTTTCATATGAAGTTACAGCCTCGGGAATATTATCCTGTTGAAAATATTTTTGAGCCTCATCAAAATATTCCTGATCGGTTTTACTGCTGCATCCGGCTATCACTGCAATTAAAAGGACCGAGAAAAGAAATAGTTGTAATTGAATTTTCATTTTTTTTCCGTTATTAAATTTTATTGCGTTTAAATCTATTAAAACAACATTAAAGCTTCAATGTAATTCAAATTATCCGAATCATAAGACACTGTTGGAATCTTTATTAAAAACTAAACTATCAGAAACTTCGGGTAACTCATAAGCTACTGAGTCCTTCAACTCATCATTTTTATATTTCATCATCAACCGAAGATTTCCCAAATCATCATAAAATTTCCATTCTCCATCTTTCTTGCCCTCATTAAATTTTCCCTCCTGCATTAATGAACCGGTTGTATAATACCAGTTCCAGAAGCTGTCTGGTTTATCATTTTTAAACATACCTACAGATTCTAATATTCCATTTGGATGATAATATCTCCATTCACCATGATTTTTATTTTCAGAAATATATCCAAATGTATCAACATTACCATTTCTATGATACAAAACGAAAGTTCCATGTTTTTTTCCGTTAACGACATCGTACTCTATATCTTTACCCATTACTTTACCTTTATAACGCCCCGTAAATGGTTCAGTTGACAAAGAATCTTTGTACAATAGCCCGTCTCTGTACTTAAGATTCCATGCTTTACTTTCATTGTTTTCTCCGTCAACACACGAGGAGATAGTAACTACAATAATAAACAGTAAAATGCTAAGTATAATATTTTTCTTAATGTTCAAATGAATGAGTTCTCAGTTTATGATTACAGATTAATTTCTTTGTAAGCTTCTAACAATTTTTTCTTAGTATCAAGAAGATCTTGTGATATGACTTTTACTTCCCCAATTACAGGCATAAAATTAGTGTCGCCATTCCATCTGGGAACAATATGAAAATGTAAATGTTCTTCAATTCCTGCACCGCTAACACGACCGATATTAGCTCCGATATTAAATCCATGAGGTTTCATAACTTCGGTCAATGCTAACTGAGCATGTTGTAATTGTTTCATTACTTCAGATGATTCTTTAGCATTCAATTTCGGAAATTCACTCAGATGTCGCTTAGGGACAATCATTAAGTGTCCATTATTATATGGATATAGATTAAGAACTGTAAATGTAAATTCCGACTGATCTACTATTAAGTTATTATCATCGAAGGGATCTAATCCAACCATTTGACAAAAAATGCATTTGTTGGAATCCGAATCACTTTTAAATGATTCTATATATTCTGAACGCCAGGGAGACCAAAGTTTTTCCATAATATTAAAAAAGCTGCCTCATAAAAAAGACAGCTTTCAATGTTATAAATTATTTTTCCTCTTCACGGGACTTGTTGTACTCATCAATTACTTTTTGTTCCACTTCCTTTGGAACTTCTTCATAATAAGAGAATTTAGATTTATGAGCACCTCTTCCCTGAGTAAGACTTCTTAATTGAGATGAATATTTATGAAGTTCAACAAGCGGAACATTAGCTTTTATAATCTGAAAATGACCATCAGAATCCATTCCCAATATCTTCCCTCTTCGGCTTGAAATATCGCCCATTACATCGCCCATATATTCATCAGGAACAATTACTTCAATTTCGTATATTGGTTCGAGTAAACAAGGTTTACATTCTTGAAATCCTCTCCTAAAACATTGCGATCCGGCAATTTTGAATGACATTTCATCTGAATCAACATCGTGATAAGAGCCAAAATGAAGAGTTACTCTAACATCAACAACCTGATTTCCCGAAATAACACCTTTACTCATAGTTTCGATAATACCTTTTTCAACAGCGGGAATAAATCTACCGGGAACAACTCCGCCAACGATAGCGTTTACAAATTCAAATCCTGTTCCGCGAGGCAGTGGTTCCATTTTAAAGTGAACGTGACCGTATTGTCCTCTGCCACCAGATTGCTTTTTATGTTTGTACTCTACATCATCAACTCTGCCTTTAATCGTTTCTTTATATGGAACTTTGGGTTCAATAAGATCAACATCAACCTTATAACGCTCTTTAAGTCTCTTAACAGCTAATGAAAGTTGCAATTCACCTTGTCCTGAAACTACTGTCTGGGCTATTTCAGAATCATATTGTACACTGAATGAAGGATCTTCTTCATGAAGTGTATGTAATCCGGTAGCAATTTTATCTTCATCGCCTTTAGCATTAGGTAAAATTGCAGCTCTTATAACAGGGCTCGGAAATTCTATTGGTTTAATTTGAACTGGAAAATTTCTTGAAGCAAGAGTATTATTTGTGTGAGTATCTTTTAACTTAACAACTGCTCCAAGATCACCGGCTAATAATTTAGAAATTTCTTTTCTGCTATGACCATTAAGTACAGAGAGCTGACTTAATCTTTCAGTCTTTTCGTTTGAAACATTTATCAAATCCAATCCGGGTTGCACTGTTCCTGAAAAAACTTTGAAGAGTGATAGTTCACCAACATGCTGTTCGGAAATTGTTTTAAATATAAACATTACAGGTTCGCCTGAAGAATCGGGTTTTACCAAAACCTTATCATTTTTTTCAGCGAGTGTTGCTTCTTCACCAATTCTATCTATAGGAGAAGGAAAATAAGAACTAACGAAATCTAAAAAGTTATTAATACCAACAGCTTTACTAGAAGAGATCGCAAAGACAGGTGTGAAATTTCTATTGATGAGTGCTGCAGTTAATCCTTTTTCAAAATCCTCATCTGATAGACTGCCATTTTCAAAATATTTGTTCATCAATTCTTCATTTGTCTCAGCAATTTTTTCTACAAGTTCTAATCTAAGAGTATCAGCCTGATCTTTTAGATCAGCAGGTATTTCCATTTCAGTAACATTTCTGGTTCCGGCAGTATCATATTTGTAAGCTTTCATAGTTATAACATCTATTACAGCATCGAAGTTAATTCCCTGCTTGACTGGATAAGTAACAACTGTTGCACCAGAAGTTAATCTATCTTTGGCTTTTTGAACTGTTGTTTCAAAATCGGAGTGTTCGTTATCGACTTTATTGATTATAATGGCTGATGGTAAAGCGCATTCATTTACAAATCTTCCTGCAGTTTCAGTTCCAACCTCTACTCCTTCAGCAGATCTTAAAACCATAACAGAAACATCACAAACTCTCATCGCAGATTTTACATCACCAAAAAAATCAGAATATCCGGGTGTGTCTATTATATTTATTTTTTTATTTTTCCATTCGAGATGAAGCAGTGAGGATGAAATTGAAATTTGTTTTTCAATCTCATTGGGTGAATAATCGGACACAGTATTACCTTCAGCAATGGTACCGATTCTATTAATTTCTCCTGCAGTATAAAGTAATATTTCAGAAAGCGAAGTTTTTCCGCTGCCGCCGTGACCTATAAACGTAATATTGCGAATTGATTCTGTGCCGAATTCTTTCAAGGGATTTCCTCCTATATTCCGGGTGAGATTTTAATTATTAATTATTATACCTTTTCCAAAAAGCATCAAAGGCTTTTCTGATAGCAGATAAACTGTTTATAAAAGGCATCACAGCGTTTTCCATTCCATCTCTCACTTTATTTTCTAAATCGAGTATTTTATCTGCTCTATACCTCACATCGTTAATAATAGACTTTGATACATTTAGCTGAGATTTAGTTTCCTCAGTTATTTTATTAATGTTTTCGGTTAATAATTGTGTTGACTCTATGAGCGGTTTTAATGAGGTTGTTAATTCATTAACATCTTTTTGAAGCATTGAAACGGACTGAATAATTTTCTTCAGTCCGTACAACAATGCGATACAAACTGCTGAAGCAGCTATCAAAAGTATAATTATGAAAACGTCTACTATTACTGGGTTCATTGTAATCAGGATTTTTTAGCTTCCTTATACGCATCTATTCCGGCTTTAACAGAGTCTTTAATCTTGCTCGTTTCCGAGTCAATTTTTTCTTTTCCGGAAAGTACGGTTTCGGTAGTTTTTGTCTTTGCTTCGTGAAAGATTTTTTCAGCATCTTTTAGAATTTCTTCTGACTTAGATTTAGCGTCAGTGATAATTTTTTCGGATCTCTTTCTACCTTCATTTATCAAATCTTTAGCTTTGTCTTTAGCTTCAGCTAAATATTTCTCAGCTTCATCTAAGTATTCATCAGTTTTATGCTTGATGTCAGCTCTAAATTCCTTTCCACTCTTCGGTGCATAGAGAAGAGCTAATATTGCACCAATAGCACCACCAGCTAAAAATCCAAGCAGCAATCCTTTCGTTAAATTATTATGATCCTGTGCCATAAGAGTCTCCTTTCGTTTAAATATTTTTACACTCTAAAAATACTAATTTACAACTTGAATTTCAAAGATATTGTGTGATTTTAAGATGAAGAATTAAACAAAAAGCCGGTACTAAAATTTTTATACCGGCCTTGAGAATTAATTACATATTGGAAATGATAGAATCAGCAAATTGGGAACTTTTAACTTCAGTTGCGCCTTTCATAAGTCTTGCAAAATCATAAGTTACAACTTTTGACTTAATAGTTTTTTTCATAGCTTTTTCAATCATTTTAGATACTTTTTTCCAACCGATATATTCAAACATCATTACACCAGATAGTATTAAAGAGCCAGGATTTACTTTATCCTGACCTGCATATTTAGGAGCAGTGCCGTGCGTAGCTTCAAATAGTGCAGTATGATAACTGATATTTGCACCCGGAGCGATTCCTAATCCACCTACTTGAGCCGCTGCAGCATCGGATAAATAATCACCGTTAAGATTCGGTGTAGCTAAGACCTCATATTCGTCAGGTCTTAATAATAATTGCTGGAATATACTATCGGCTATTCTATCTTTTATCAGAATTTTACCTTCAGGCATTTTGCCGTCAAACTTTGACCATAATTCATCTTCTGAAATAGTTACATCGCTAAATTCAGTTTTAGCTAGTTTATATCCCCATTCCTTAAATGAACCTTCAGTAAATTTCATTATGTTACCTTTGTGAACCAATGTTACACTCTTTCTCTTATTAGCAATTGCATATTCTATTGCTTTCTTTACAAGTCTTGCAGTACCAAATTCACTTATTGGCTTTATACCAATTCCAGAATCCACTCTAATTTTTTTATTGAACTCTTTATTTATGTAATTTATTAGTTGTTCAGCTTCACTGGATTTTGCTTTAAACTCAACTCCTGAATAAACGTCTTCAGTATTCTCCCTGAATATAACTATATCAAGAAGTTTTGGTCTTTTCATTGGACTTGGAACACCTGAATAATATTTAACAGGACGTACACAGGCAAAAAGATCAAGATGCTGTCTTAAGGCAACGTTCAAACTTCTTATTCCTCCTCCAACAGGAGTAGTAAGAGGACCCTTGATCGCAATAGTAAATTCTCTGATTGCATCTACTGTTTCTTCAGGCAACCATTTGTTTTCTCCATAAACTTTTAGAGCTTTTTCACCTGCATAAATTTCCATCCATGCGATTTTTTTCTTACCGTTAAAAGCTTTTTCAACTGCGGCATCAAATACTCTTTTAGATGCACTCCATATATCAGGACCTATTCCATCACCTTCGATAAAAGCAATTATTGGATTATTATTAACAATGAGTTTACCATTTTTTACCGTTATTTTGTCACCTTCGGGAATGACAATATGCTTGAAATTATTCATTTTGACTCCTCTGATTTTTGATTGTTTAATTCAAATTCTATTTTTCCAAATTTCTTTTGATATATAAAAACGCTGATTACACCGATTAAAACTGCAAACCACAATGTTACAGCCCGAATAATAAATGTTGTTATGAAGGAAATATCTTTTGGATATCCCTGTGCAATAACTAAATAAGATAATGAACCTTCAGTAACACCAAGTCCGCCGGGAAGCATTGAAACAGCACCAACTATAGTTGCAAAAGCATAAGCAAACGCTGCCCACATAAAACTTAATTTAATGTTAAAATTAGTTAGAATAATATAATATCCCAAACATTCGAAACCCCATGAGAGGACACTTAACAGAGTCATCTTGAATAAAGGAATAAAAGCGAGAAGTTTATATGATGATTCGTATGCATTCCGTATACTTTTAGAATATTTACTTAATATCTTATTTTTTGAAACTGATCGAATAATAAGAGTAGCTATGGATTTATTTGAAATAATTATAATGACGGAGATTACTACTAGTCCAATCACTATTATAATTTCTCTTCCATAGTCAAAAATGTAAGCTCCGAAAAGTGAAATAATAACCAGAGAAAGAAAATCAGTAACTCTTTCAGCAAAAATTATAGGTGCAGTTTTACTTACTGGTTCATTGTTTATTTGCTTAACTAAGTATGCTTTGAATAACTCTCCGAATTTACCCGGCGTTATTGACATAATTAATCCTGAGCAAAAAATTGAGAATGAATCCCACTTATTAAGTTTTACTTCTATAAGATTTAAGTAGTAGTTCCATTTGATGAATCGTGAGAAATAATTTAAAAGTGATAGGAAAAGTAATAATGGTAAAAGAGCCCAGCTAAAGTATTTGAACGAGGCTATAACCTGGTTAAAATCTGCATAAATTGAAAACGCCAGATAAATTGTTCCGGCAAAGGCAATTGATAAAATTATTCTTTGTCTTATTTTTTTTGTCAACTATAAAATCCTCAACAAAGAATGATATAGTTTTGCAAGAGGAAGTCCAACTACATTGTAATAACATCCGTTTACTTTTTCTATGAATACAGCACCGAAATCATCTTGAATTCCGTAGGCACCGGCTTTGTCCATCGGACTGCCGCTTTTTATGTACTCCCGAATTTCTTCATCTGTAAGTTTTCGGAATTTCACTAATGTCTTTTCAAAATCTGTAATCTTTTTATCATTTGACCAATTAAAAACAGAGTAGCCGGTATAGACTGTGTGAATACTATCACTCAACATTTTTAATATTCGGTAAGCATCCTTTTCATTTTTTGGTTTGCCAATTACGTTGTTATTTAGAACTACTATAGTATCAGCAGTAATGATAATTCCTCGCTTAACTGTCTCTTTTGCCTTTTCTAATTTTTCTTTTGAAATTCTTTTAACAGCCGAAGTTGGTTTCTCACCTTTTCTAACCTTTTCTTCCGTATCAACAGAAATCGATTTGAATTTTATATTTAATTGCTTCAGAAGTTTTCTTCTTCTTGGAGACTTTGAAGCAAGAGTAATTTTAATATTTTTATTTATCATTTGATTTTCTGTATTTCAGTTCCCGGATAGTAGAGTTCTAAAATTTGTAAATAATTAGTTCCATTCTTTGATAAGCTAATCGCACCCCATTGGCACATACCAACTCCATGTCCACTTCCCTTACCATTAATAATAACCGTACTATTTCCCTTATTAATTTCAAAATAATTACTTCTTAAAATAGATTTATCATCGGCAGTGCGGATTACAGATCTAATGTTGTTTCCATACAATTTAACGCTTATTTCTTGTCCATTATTTTGTTCGAAAACAAATTCCAATTCGTTAATTCTACCAGAATCAAATCTGGAATTAACATTTATCTTATTTATTGAATAATTATTTCTATTGATATAGCCCGTAGTAATTAGTCTATCTATGACCTTGTATTCGGGAATAATTTCAGTCCATTCATATCTTGGAGAAATTGAACAATTTGAAGGAGTTCCATCTTTAACACCTTTTAAATAAGGAACATCAACTTTTGAAAAAACATTTGTTGCATCCTCAGTATAGCCACCACAGGTTGAATGATAGAAAACTACCGCTGGTTTATTGTTAAAAGTTAAAATCTGCCCGCTTGTCTCGTCGACAATACTATTTGAGTATTCATTTTCACTATCAACTCCGCCATAAACCTGGTCACGTGTATCCGGAAAAATATCATAAAAGGTTTTGCCTTCGAAAATTTTAGTATAGGCATAAGTTCTGGCACAAATAGAAAATGCCTTCAGTGCTTCATAATTTTCAAGATCTTTTCCTAAGGGCATTTCTCTGGTCATAACACCTTTTACATAATCCTCAAGTGTTATTTGATTTATGACATTAATATTATCGTAATTACTAATTATTCTTATTTTTCCTCTATAAGCTTTTCCGTCAATCTTTATAATTTCATTGTCCTCAGCAGAAGATAAAATAAATTGTCGGAAAAAAAACGTTTTATCACCGATAGTTAATTCAATTTTGCCGTTAAGCAAACTTAGAGAGAGAGTATTGCCCTTATTTACTAAGGCAAGTTTAGCATTTTCAGAAAAAAGATTTACATTATTTTGAATGCTGATACTTCTGGTTGCCGATTCATTTAATAATACTCTTATTTCAATTGCTTCACCGGGAGTTTCAGGAAACGTATTTTTGTTTTTTTCAATTAACGATTTGTCCTTATTCTCAATTTTATATTCATCATCTACCAAAGTAAACTTTGAGGAACCTGAACATCCGCTAACGATTATAATTATTGCAATAAATAAAAGATAGCAAGAGAAGCAGGCGTAAAATTTAATTTTTATATGATCTGAGTAAGTGATGGGCGAATTGGAAGTGAGCTTCAAGAAATAATTTGTTTTTATCTGAACATTGCCTTAATACTGCCCCAGGTTCGTTTTACACCTGAAACATTATGCGAGACTGTAGTTTCCGCTGAGACCGAAACCATACCATTTATATCAACAATTTTTAATCTATAAATAAATAAAAGATCATTAGATTTATAGGCATTCCTGTCATAATAAACATATACAGAGTTGCTGCCTTTAGGTTCAATTGTTTGAATTTCTGCGAAAGTGCTTTGAGGGGTTTTTCTTTCAATTACAAATTTAGCGAGATTAGTTTCCTCGCTTGTTCTCCATTCTAGTCTAATATCTTCATTTTCACTTCTTGCATTAAAATAATCAATTAATGCACCTGCGTAAACAGTAGCAATTAGAATGAAAGGAATGAAATATTTAAGACTTTTCATTTTCACGATCATAATATATTTCGTTGTGCAGATAATGTCAAGTAATAAATGAATTTATTGTTAAAATCTTAAGTAAAACTTTCAATCAGAGCCAATTTTTATGTGCTTAAACCAATCTTTTGATGCAAATCTCAGATAAATAGTGAGAGAATAAATAATAATGTAAATCGGTAAAGCAAACCATGCTCCAACTAATCCAAATTTAAAAGTAACACCTAAAAGATAAGCAAGCGGTACGAATATAAAAAGATTAGTTATAACCTCTGCTTTCATTACGAATACTGTTCTTCCGGCAGCTTGCAAACCATTAGCTAAGACAATACCTACTGCATAAAATACCTGCGCAAATCCGGCTACCCTTAATGCCGGTTTTGCGGTTTCAATAATTCCCTGATCAGTTGTTATTAATAACAGAACTATGTGTGGAATAATCATGTAAATAAAACCAAGAAATAAAGTGTATATTGTTGCTACCTTTGCAGTTTCGAATCCGTATGTTTTGGCTAAATCATATTTCCCAGCACCTAAATTGTTTCCAACAAGAGTTTGAACAGCTATTCCAAATCCAAAGCATGGTAACATAGAAATAAACAGAGTACTTATTATTGCTTGAGTAGCTGCTTGCTCTTGTATGCCAATAATTCCAGTTATTGAAACAAAACTTAAAAATCCAATTAGTATAAAAACATTTTGAAATGATACAGGAAGAGAAATTTTGAAGATTGTTTTAATTATCTGCCAATCGAATTTAAAGTTTCTAAAATTTCTGAATCTTGTCCTATAAGAAGGAAGTAAAATTATAGATGTATAAAAGAATAGATCAAACGAAGTTGCTAACGTTGAGCCAAGTCCTGCTCCCGCAAGTCCCATTCTCGGAAATCCGAATGAACCATAGATAAAAATGTAATTGAAGATTATATTAAGCAGGTTTGTTACAACACCTGAAATCATGAATATTTTGGTTTTATTTATCCCGAAATAAAATCCTCTGTAAGAAACAGATATCAGGAATATCGGAATACCAAGAAATCTGTAGAATATATATTCTGAGGCATACTCAGCTACAACAGGATCAGTGGCAAAAAAGGATGAAATCGGATGGGCAAAAAATACACCAACTGATGCAACAATTGTTCCTAAAGCTATTGCAACTAGAAGAGAATTATTGAGTGTATTTCCACAGGAAAGATAATTGTTTTCACCAAATTTTCTTGCCACAATAACGTGAATTCCTGTTGCAAGACTTGAAAAGAAACTTATCAATGCCCAGGTTGCAAGAACACCAATTCCCATTGCCGCAAGTGCATAAGTAGCATCATCAAGACGACCAACCATTGCAGAATCAACTAATGAAACCACCATTTGAGTTGAGAGTCCGGCAATAGCCGGAAGTGCAACCTGCAATACTTTTTTATAATAACTGTTAACAGGAAGTAAATTCATTGCATCGAAAAATAAGAATTTATATTCAGAGTTCTAAGTGATAAAATTTGTAAATATTAACGGTGCATTAAGAATGTAACGATTTCTTTAAATCTGTCTGAAGGTTATTAGATAAAGAAAAATAATCCGATATAAAAAGAGATGATATATATATGATGAGTTACCTTTGCCTGGACTTAATCTTGAACTTTTATGTGGAGCTAAGCGGGATCGAACCGCTGACCTTCCCGATTTTCAATCGGGACGCTCTCCCCTTTTGACTATCCTTTCTATGAATTCCTTACTCTTCATTTTTTTTATATAATTTTCTCTTCTAACAACTTCACTTCTCGTTAAATATTTTTCATAATAAACTAATTCCCAGGGTATGCTGCCTTTTGTTGATTTATTATACCCTGCATTATGATATTGAAGTCTTCTCTGCAAGTCTTTGGTTTGACCAATATAGTACTTTCCGGAGCGTTTACTCTTCAAAACATATAAATAATACATAGAATGGAATTTTTTGAAATGTTTGTGGAGCTAAGCGGGATCGAACCGCTGACCTCTTGAATGCCATTCAAGCGCTCTCCCAGCTGAGCTATAGCCCCAAAATCAATTTAGAATGAAAAATTAAAAATGAACAATTTAATTTTCAGTTTAAAAATAGAAATGTTACATACTAAATTCAATTATTATCTTTATTCATACGGTATATATTCATGGTGCAAATTTTTATCATATTTATTATTATGTGATTGGTCTATTATTCAATTGAAGGTTTACCTTATATTTGTCTATGAAGAATAATAAAAAACATTTAATAAAATTATTAGTAATTATGAAAATAATTAGTTTAGGAATATTAGCTGTAAGTTTTGTTCTTGTTACAACTTTTACAAGCTGCGATGATACTATAACAGTAAATGATGTTGACAACAATATCATTCCAGATTCCTTGGTAAGTTTTTCAAAACACATTTATCCGGTTTTTCAGGTTAAATGTGCTTTATCTGGCTGTCATGTTAGTCCCAATCCTAAAGCAGGGCTTGATCTGACTACTTGGGCAAATGTTACAGCAGATCCTTCAATTGTTTTTCCAGGATTTCCAGATTTAAGTAGTTTAGTTTGGGCAATTGAAGGTCTATCAAGTACTATTCGTATGCCTCCTAGTGGTTATAGTACATTGACCTTTAATCAAATAAAAGGCATTAGAACCTGGATAGAAGAAGGTGCAAAAAATAATTAAAGATTAATTTTTAAAATCTTTTAAATTTTAAATTCTCTAATCAAATCCATTTCATCTTTTTATACCATTCGATTGTTCTTCTTATCCCCTCTTCAGCAGAAATATTTTGTTTGTAGCCTAGGTCACTAACTGCTTTTGATGTATCACAAATCCAGTATTGCTGCGTGATATCTTTCGCCTTTTCAATATTAAGTGTTGCAGCTTTCTTACTAAACATTGCAAAGAATTGAGCAATGGCTGCAATTGTGTAAACCAGAAAATGAGGCACTTTCACAACAATTGCTTTCTTTCCTAAGACCTTCGCAGTAATATTATTTATTTCCGACCAGGTATAAAATTTTTCTGAACTTATGAAATAAATTTGTCCAACTGAATTATCGCTGGCAGCCGCCAAATAAATTCCTTCTACCAAATCTGTAACGTGAATAAGATTTAAAGCCTTTTTGTTAAAACCAATTGTGGTAGTTAATCCTTTGCTGAAAGTATTAAAATAAATAAAAATTTCAGTATCTCTTTCTCCATAAACAGCAGATGCCCTGCAAATTGTAATTGGTAAATTATTAAAATAAGTTAAAGCAACTTTTTCTTCTTCAAGTTTACTTTTACCATAAGTTGTTATCGGTTTACACTCCGTTTCTTCATTAACGGGTTTGCCGTCGAGTGAAGGACCGGTTACGGTTTGACTACTAACGACCAAAAATCTTTTAATTGTTTCCTTGTTTTGCAAAGCCACATCCAGTAGGTTTCTTGTAGTCTCAACATTTCCCTGATAATAACCTTCTGGTGTTTTGGATTTTACAACTCCTGCAACGTGAAAAATATAATGTGCACCCTTCAAAGCTATTCTTAATCCATCTTTATTAAAAAGCCCGCAATGGTGTATTTCAATATCTTTTCCTTCCAACCACTTCAGATCACTTGATTTACGAGTAATGCATCTGACTTTGAATCCTTTATCAAGAAGAAGATCAACTAGGTGACTTCCAACAAAACCATTTGCTCCGGTAACTACAGCTATTTGATTGCTTTGCATAGTGTTGATTTATTTGTTTTTATAGGTATTTAGTTATAAATTTTGCCCGCTAATTTAACGAAAAACAATTACTACTAATAATTTAGTTGTTTCCGTCCAACAGTTGAGGAGGAATATTTGGAATTATTTAAAAAGTGTTACGAATTCACACGTGCTGATGAAGTAAAAGCTGCCGGGATTTATCCTTACTTTAGGCCAATTGAAGAAAATGAGGGCCCTGTAGTTCAAATAGAAGGTAAAAGAGTTATAATGGCTGGTTCGAATAATTATCTTGGTCTAACCGGTCATCCCAAAGTAAAAGAAGCCGCAATTAAAGCCATTGAAAAATATGGTACCGGTTGTTCAGGTTCGCGTTACTTAACAGGCACACTCGATTTGCATATCGAATTAGAAGAAAGACTTGCCAAATTTTTTAATTCCGAAGCAGTTCTATTGTTTAGTACAGGCTACCTGAGTGCTCAGGGTATCATCCCTACGTTAGTTCAGAGAGGCGACTATGTAATTTCTGATAAAGATAATCATGCTTGTATAGTTGCAGGAACGATGATGACAAAAGGTTTGATGGGTGAATTGGCAAGATATAAACATAATGATATGGACGACCTTGAGAGGCAAATATCTAAGCTTCCTGAAAGTGCTGGAAAATTAATTGTAACAGATGGCGTTTTTAGTACTGGCGGCGAAATAGTTGATCTGCCAAGATTGTATGAAATTGCAAAGAAATATGGCGCAAGTGTAATGGTCGATGATGCTCATGCTGTTGGTGTTATTGGTAAAGGAGGAAGAGGTACTGCCAGTGAGTTTAATCTTGAGAAGGAAATTGATCTTACAATGGGAACTTTCTCAAAAACATTTGCTTCACTTGGTGGATTCGTTGCTGGTTCTGAAAGAGTTATCAATTATCTTAAACATTTTTCTTCTGCTTTGATATTTAGTGCTTCACCAACACCGGCTTCAGTAGCATCAGCACTGGCAGCTTTGGAAATTCTTGAAGCCGAGCCGGAAAGAGTGAATAAGCTGGTTGACAATGCAAATTATATGAGAAAAAATCTTACCGAAAAAGGGTTTAATATAATTCAGGGAAGAACTGCAATTGTACCTGTAATAATTGGTGATGACGAACGTTCTTTTATGATGTGGAAATATTTATACGATAATGGAGTTTTTGTTAATGTATTTATTTCTCCAGGTGTTCCCCAAGGAAGACAAATGATGAGAACAAGCTATATGGCTACTCACGAAAAAGAACATCTTGATGAAATTATTGATGTGTTTGAAAAAGCAGGAAAAGCAATAGGAATAATCTAGTTTCCTGAAATTTCTTATTTTATAATTTAGCATACTCTTAAAATGGAGTATGTTTTTTTTTAAAAGAAGAGGAAAATATGAGTGAGATTAAAATCACTACCGTAAAAAATAAATCAGACCTTATGAGGTTTATAAAATTTCAGTGGGAAATTTATAAGAATGATCCTTATTGGGTTCCACCTCTGATAATGGAAAGAAAGAAATTATTAAGCAAGACAAAAAATCCTTTCTTCAAACAAGCTGAAGCAGAATATTTTTTAGCGGAACGCGATGAAAAGTTAGTCGGACGTATTGCTGCAATAAAAAATGATGTCCATCTCGAGCATCATAAAGATAATAATGGTTTCTTCGGATTCTTTGAATGCATAAATGATCAAAAAGTAGCTGATGCACTTTTTGATGAAGCAAAGAACTGGCTGCAAAATAAAGGATTGAAAGGAATGTTAGGTCCGGCAAATCCTTCTAGTAATGATGAATGGGGAATGCTGTACGAGGGTTTTAATGACTCACCACGACTTATGATGACATATAATCCAAAATATTATATCGATCTTTGTGAAAATTATGGAATGGCAAAGGCTAAAGATTTATACGCATATAAACTTGAAAATCATAAAGTAACGTCCTCTGAAAAATTAAAACGTGTTCAGCAACTTGCCAAGGAAAGATATAAATTAAATATCTCACAGCTTGATATGAAAAACTTTAAAGCAGAATTGGAAAAAGTAAAATACGTATATAACAAAGCATGGGCACCAAATTGGGGTTTTATCCCGATGAGTGATGAACAAATTGATTCTATGGCTAAAGACTTGAAACCTTTAGCAGAACCATCTCTCGTTTTGTTCGGTGAGATAGAAGGAAAACTAGTTGGTTTTGCACTTGTTGTGCTTGATTATAATGAAATATTTAAAAATATGAATGGCAGATTATTACCGTTTAATTTCATCAAGCTTTTTACTCAAAAGAAAAAAATTAAATGGGCAAGAATTATAACATTAGGAATTGTTCCCGAATTTCAGAAAAAAGGTTTAGACTCTGTTTTCTATTGGGAAATAGTACAGCGAGCTCAAAAACTTGGAATTATTCTAGGTGAAGCAAGCTGGATTCTTGAAGATAACGATATGATGAACAGAGGAGCTAATGTTATGGGCGGTGATAAATATAAAATTTACCGCATTTTGAAATATGATTTTTAGCTAAAAAAATATTTAATTCAATAAGTCGTTATACCTTGCAGAATGTGCGGGATCTATCCTTCTTAACTTAAGAACAATTTCTGCTATTTCGGAATAATTAGTAAGTAAATCTATTATCTCTCCATACTTCGCATCGAAAAAAGACCTTATCAAAACACTGTTAATTTCTGTCCGCTTTTTCGTTTCATCAAGATTATTAATCAGACCAACTATTTTATTTTGAGCAGATATTCTGTCATATTGAAATTCATCAAGCCCATAATGGTAAACAAAAAATGATTCTCTGAATGCTCGGTATTTATCGCTCAAAAGATCTTCACATATTCCCCATCTGCTATAAGAAGCATTATTCCTTTCCCATCCTTTTGAATAAGAACTTGAGTTACCCAGATTAACTATATCAAAAGCTTTTCTGAAATATGGATTTCCTCCCAATTGTTCAAATGTTTCTGTATCAAAACCAATTATCAAGTTTGCATAAAAATCTAAAAATCCTGTTAACGGATCAAAAGAAGCCTGATAATAAAGTGCTTGATTTTTTTCAAATCGAAATGACCAGGTCGGATCGTTAAGTGTTAAAATTGGAGATTGACGTTCAGAATTTAAAACCGGTCGGGTACTAACTACTACAACTTGAGCAGAGTAGTCAACTTCACCGCTGACACTTGTGAAAAAAATATTAATTGAACAGTCTATTTTCTGACCCCATCCAGAACTGGTAAACTGAGTTGTATTCATATAGGCTTCAACAGTATTTGCGAATCCGACAAGAAGCTCACGATTATTTACGGGTAAACCCTCATAGTTGACTGTTACTTTACAGTTTAACTCCTGAGCTAAACTTACTGTGGATAGCAACGCTACAATCAAAAATATTTTATTCATTTAAATACTTTTATTCTTTTTGTTGTTTTAATATATGAATTTAGATATAATCGGGCAACAAACTTTTATTTACTATGAAAATCTTATTTTTTGCTATTATCATAATCATACAATTTCATTCCACTGTTAGTGCGCAATATAATCCAGGTGCAAAACAGATTGCACTGTCAAACTCCGATGTTGCTTTAAGCAATGATGTCTTTTCTGTCTTTAATAATCCTGCCGGTCTGTCACAAATTAACTGGAGAGAAATTGGTGTCTACTACTCCCCCGCTCCTTTTGGTATATCGGAAATGGCTAACGGATATATAGCGTATCTTGAACCTACTTCCTTCGGGGCTTTTGCTTTGGGTGGTATGACTTACGGATTTGAATTATTCAGAGAGTCAAAGTTAAAATTGGGTTATTCCTATAATTATCAAAACAAGTTTTTTGGTGGCTTAGCTTTTAATTATCATACCTATTCAATTCAGAATTATGGAAATCAAGGAGTATTTTATCTTGATTTAGGAGGACTCACCTACATCACAAATGATTTACGATTAGGATTTGTTGTTAATAATATCAACAGGGCATCCTTAGCAAATGTAGATGATCAGATCCCTACAGTTATTAATTTAGGTGCCAGTTATGATTTACTAAATATGCTTTCAATCAATTTTGCTGTTGAAAAAGATATACGATATAATCCTTCAATTCAATTTGGAGTTGATTACGAAATAATAGAATATCTTTCACTAAGAACAGGCTTCTCAAATCAGCCATCCCGTTATTCTGCCGGTGTTGGAATTAATTTTTCAATATTCAGTCTTGATTATGCTTTTTTCTCTCATCAAGATCTTGGATTAACTCATCAGGCAGGAATAATTATAAGTTTTGGCAAAGATATGAGCAGGACTAAAATGATCAAAAATTATCTGGGATTAGACTGATTTGAAAATATTTTTTATTTCAACAGCGATTATAATTTTAATTCTTGGTAATCAGTCTTTTGCTCAAACAGACACCACTTACCTTGATACAGAGGATGTTCTCGAAGAATTGATTGAAGAAGCCAGTGAGGAAAGCGATAATTCAGAATTGTTTGATCGATTTGAGTATTTGATAAATAATCCGATAGATATAAATGCCGCTGATCTGACAGAACTTTTACGTCTACCTTTTGTTGATGTTTATGCAGCAAATTTAATTATTGATCATCGTAATAAATTCGGTACTTTTTTTTCAGTTCAGGAATTGTTTGCAATCAAAGAACTGTCCAAAGATATAATCAATAATATTTTACCTTTTATTATTGTTATAGAAAAACCTTTACAGATAATTACTGAAAAACCTCCGGATGAAATCCCAGCTCCTGCACTAAAAAATCTTCGTTTCAATTTAAGAAGCCGAGTTATTAACGATTTACAAACAAGAAAAGGTTTTATTGATGATAAATATGCAGGATCCAGGATAAAATCTTACAATAGGCTTTTAATAAGACAAGGAAATAATTATCAGTTCGGAATTTTAACTGATAAAGATCCGGGAGAAACTTCTTATGCTGATTTTGTTTCCTATCATCTTTTTGTTAAGGAAATTGGAATAGTGAGGGCATTTGTACTTGGTGATTATTTACTCGAATTCGGGCAAGGGCTAGCTTTGTGGAGTCCGTATGCAATTTCAAAAAGTACTGACGCAATTTATCCGGCAAAGAAAAATGCACGTGGTGTTCGTCCATATACAAGTTCAACAGAAGTAAATTTTTTACGCGGAGGTGCAGCAACTATTCAATTTGATAATTTTTCATTTTCAGCTTTCTTTTCACAAAATAAATTTGATGCAAGCATTGACAGTGTCGAAGGTATTATTACGTCACGTCCGTTAGATGGATATCATCGAACAGAAACCGAAATATTTAGAATTAATTCTGCGGAAGAAAAAGTCTACGGTGGAGTTATAGAATACAAACCTTTTCGTGCAGTTCAGTTTGGTGTATTGGCTTACAATGTCAATCTCAGTAGTCCTTTACAACCTTCCACCACATTCGGGCTTTCTGGCGATGAATTCAGATACTATTCATTTTTTTATGATGCTGTCTACTCAAACATAAATTTCTTTGGTGAATTTTCTTATGATCAAACCTCTGTTGCTTCGATTAACGGATTACAATTTTCTGTTTCAAGAAATTTTTCTTTGATAACTGCTTTTAGAAATTATCCACGGAATTATACAAATTACAGAGGAAGCGGATTTGGTGAAAGAGCCGGAGCAACAACTAACGAAGTTGGTTTTTATACAGGTTTCAGGTGGCGAATTCCATTAGGCATAATAAACGTTTACTATGATCAGTTTAAATATCCTTATCGTACTTTTACGAATGTTTCTCCATCTGATGGCGATGAGATTTTAGCTGAACTTACTTCAAAACCATTTTCTAATACTGAAACTAAAATTCGTTTTAAATACGAGTATAAAGATGTAACACAAACTTTATATGATCTCAAACTGGTAACAAAAAGACTAAGACAAGCAATAAGATTTGAAATTGCACATACTCCATCAAAGACGATAAGATTGAGAAGCCGTGCAGAGTATAATTACTTTAACATAAGTGAGACTAATTTAAAAGAGGACGGTTATCTTTTCTTTCAGGATATTCGCTATAATCCCGTTAATGATTTTGTCCTTTATGGAAGAATAATATTATTCAAAACGGATTCATTCAATTCAGCTATTTATGAATATGAAAATGATTTAACAGGTGTGATGACAAATTTAGCTATGTACGGTGAAGGTTTAAGATGGTATTTTAATGTAAGATATAAATTGATGAAGATGCTAACGTTATCAATGAAATATTCTGAAACTTATAAACCAGAAGAAGAAACTTTAAGTTCCGGGAACAATCTGATTCTAAATAATATTGATAACAGAATCAGCTTCCAGATTGATGTAAATTTCTAATAATTTATTCGTATCTCAAGGCTTCAATGGGATCTAGGTTCGCTGCTTTATAAGCCGGATAAGTGCCAAAGATAATTCCAACCACAACGCAAAGAGTAATTCCAATAATAACCCAATCGACAGGAACTGCTTTTTCAGCGTTAAGAAAACTACCCGCAAAATTTCCAATGCCTATACCGAGTAATATTCCAATAATTCCACCAATCACACAAAGAATTATTGCTTCAATAAGGAACTGAGTTAGAATATCAGATTTTTTTGCTCCGACGGCTTTTCTTATGCCAATTTCTTTTGTTCTTTCGGTAACAGATACCAGCATAATGTTCATGATTCCAACACCGGCTGCAATTAAAGCAATAACTGAAACAGCTAGAGCTCCAATTTTAATGGGATCGGTAATATCGTTAACCATCCCAATCATAGATTCATTACTAAAGATATAAAAATCATTTGGTTCTCCCGGAGCATTTTTTCTTATTTGCCTGAAATGTCCAATTGCCGATTCAATCAAGTCACTATAATCATCTTTCCCGTATGACATAACCGTGATATTTACGCTGTATGAGTATTTTCCAAACATCGCTTGCCAAGTAGTAATTGGCATAATTATGCGATTATCTCTGCTTTGTCCAAAAAGAGAAGGTTCTCTTTCGAGAATACCAATTACCTGAAGTGGGCGACCATCCACTCTTACAGTTTGTCCAACCGGGTTGATATTCGGAAAAAGTTTATCAACTACATCCTGTCCAAGTATGCAGACATTTCTTGAATTTTCAATATCAATCTCTCTAAGACTGCGACCTTCTTCAACCAACCAATTATTAGTGTTCATTGCATCGGTGGTAGCACCTGCAACTTGAATGTTTGGATTTGTTTCTTTGTTCCCATACTTAACTATTCTACCAAACTGCCACTGCTCTGCACCAACATACATTGCCGAGGTTAATAATTCCTTGAGACGATTTGCCTCATAGATTGTTATATCTCTTCTTGACCTATCTCTTCTATGTCCGCCACCGCCAACTGTCGGATCATGCTTTTGAATCTGAAAAGTATTTTTACTTAATTGTGATAGACCACTTTCAATACTGTTTTGAAGCATAGTTATGATGGTCATAATTACAATAATTGAAAAAATGCCAACAACAATTCCAAGAACTGTTAATGACGTACGAAGTTTATTGTTTTTAATCGATTGAGCCGAGAGCGCTAATGTTTGTGTTACATTCATAATTAAAATACCTTTATGCTAAATTCCGACGATATTCCTTTTCATCCTTACGGGAATGTTAGAGTAATGGAATTATGGAATATTTTTGTACACCGTTTCTGGTTCGTGAATTTTTTGTTCCCAGGAACCATCCTGTTTTTTTGCTTGTAAAGATTTAACTAAAGCGAGTAGTTTATTTTCAACTTCATAATGTTTTTTATCATACTCTTCAAATTGACTAGCTGTAATCAAATCCATTTCCTTAATTCCAATAATTCTTGTTAAAAACTCAGCGGATGATCCTAAAGCAATATTAAGGAAGTATAAGTATTCATTAACTGAACTTCTTCCATATCCCTCTGCAATATTTGATGAAATTGATTGTACAGAATTTAATATTTGAGATTTTAGTTTATAATCAAGTTTAGGAATTTCATTTAAAAGATTATAAGTGAAATTGAGAAGTCCAATTGCATCATTCCATACTTCTAATTTCATAAAACCACGATTCAAATTTCTTCTTTTAGTATGTTCCTTCATTTCCGAACCTTCCAACATTCCAAAACTCCAATACTCCGCTCCTACTCATATCTAAGAGCTTCAACGGGATCCATTTTTGCAGCAGTGTATGCTGGTGCTAAACCTGATAAAACTCCCGTTACTATTGAAACTACTATTGCTATTATAACAGCATCAATTTGAATGGAAGTGGGAAAAAACTGATTGATCATCATACTTAACAAGATAGCTGCTAACAATCCCGCTAAACCTCCAACAAGACAGATAGCAGATGATTCTAAAAGAAATTGTACAAGTATAGTCCTTTTTTTAGCACCAACAGCTTTTCTCAAACCAATTTCCTTTGTTCTTTCTCTTACAGATACGAACATAATATTCATTATGCCGATAGCTCCAACAAAAAGTGATAATCCTGTGATGAATAATCCTGCAATTTGAATAACGCCTACTACTGAATTATAATTTTCGGTTAAGCCTTCACTTTGATTAACGGAAAAATCATCCTCCTCATCGTATGTAAGCCCTCTTATTTTTCTCATCAGTCCAATTGCTTCGGCTTTTGTTTCCTCAAGCAGTGCTGGACTTGGAGCTCTTACATTTATTGTTACTGAACCCCGACTCCTGGCTATAAAATTTTTGTAGATCGTTCCGATAGGGATAAAAACTTGGTTGTCTGGATTCCAGGGACCGAGAAGAAAACTTCCCTGCTCTGTTAATACTCCTACAACTTTAAAATTTGCAGCACCAATTTTAATGGTTTTATCTAGCGCATCACCTCTGGGAAATAACTTCTTTGCGATTTCACTTCCAATTACTGCAGCATGTCGTGATGAATTACTTTCGACTTCAGAATAAAAACGTCCTTGATCAAAAGAAAAGTTTGTTGTCTTAACATAATCAGCATTTGAGCCATTCACATTTATAGTCTCAACTCTTTTTTCACCAAACTTAACAGTTTGAAATGTGTTTAATACAGGTGCTACAGCTGTGGGC
The DNA here is from genome assembly GCA_963804005.1 of uncultured Ignavibacteriaceae bacterium. Lineage (GTDB taxonomy): Bacteria > Bacteroidota > Ignavibacteria > Ignavibacteriales > Ignavibacteriaceae > JAGXRK01. The sequence continues at coordinate 460,551 of CAWDOP010000002.1, forward strand.
ATTCGTGCCATTCGTTTAAACTTCTCGAAGTCAGCCATTTCGATATTTTTTCTATTTCTAATTTTCCACCAATCAACATTTGTAAACCAAGCCCATTTATCAACATACAGAACATCAGAACCTAAAGCACTAATTCCATCTTGAAATGAATTATCTATTCCTTTGATTGCTGTGGACATAGTAACAACAACAGTAACGCCTATAAATATACCTAACATTGTCAGCGCAGAACGAATTTTATTCGCTCTCATTGCTCTTAGAGCAATAAACAGACCTTCCTTGAATTCAAAAAGAATTGTTTTCATTTCTTCTCACTTAAAATCATTTTAAAATACCAACAGATTTTATTTCTGTATTAAATTCTTTTCTACTTTTTTATCTGATTCGACTAAACCATCCTTTAACCTAACAATCCGGGCAGCGTTTTCAGCAATATATTCTTCATGCGTAACTAAAATAATAGTGTTACCCTTAGAATGGATTTCGCGAAAAACCGCCATAATTTCTTCACCAGTTTTGGAGTCAAGATTTCCGGTTGGCTCATCTGCAAGGATTATAGAAGGTTTTGTAACCAAAGCTCTGGCAATCGCTACTCTTTGCCTTTGTCCACCCGACAGTTCATTGGGTTTATGATGCATTCGATCCTTCAATCCTACTTCAATTAAAGCCTGTTCTGCTCTTTCTCTTCTTTCCTGATATTTTATTCCGGCATAAATTAGTGGCAGTTCAACATTATGCACAGTATCAGATCTTGCAAGAAGATTGAATGTCTGAAAAACAAAACCGATTTCTTTGTTTCTAATCTTAGCCAATTCATTATCACTCATTTCACTGACATTTATACTGTTAAATTGGTAAATGCCTGAGGTAGGCGTATCTAAACAGCCGAGCATATTCATCAGAGTAGATTTACCGGAACCGGATGGACCCATTATAGCAACATACTCGTTCTTATCAATTCTTAATGATACATCCCTCAAAGCGTGAACCTCTTCAGTACCAACCTGGTATATTTTAGCTATGTGTTCAATATTTATTATGTTCATTTTATTATTCCGCTGTGGTTATTTCCTTTTTATCCTTTTTCTTGTCACGGTTTTCAACACGAACCTTAGTGCCATCGTTTAATTCTCTCGAAATAGCCCGATAGCTTCCTGAGACGACATCTTCACTACCATCTAAACCATTCTTAATCTCAATATAGCTATCATCACTAATTCCGGTTTCAACTTCTATAGATTTTGCTTCGCCATCTTTTACTGTAAAGACTATTTCTTTTGGTTTTTCAAACTTCGTTCTTTTTTCAATAACTGCTTCATCTTCAGAATTCTCATCATTACTTGGTTGTTCTTTTAAATCCGTTCTTGCAGTTACGCTTTGAATAGGCGCACTCCAAACATCAACCACTGTTTCTGTTTCTACATCAGCGTTGCAAGACATACCCGGACGTAATGAGCTATCAGGTTCAATAAGTTTAATTTTCACTTCGAAGTTTACAACTTCTTGTTGGGATCCTAATCCTGAAGTTTTTGCACTATTACCAATTTGAGAAACAGTACCCTTAAAAATTCTATCACCAAATGCATCAACTTTAATTTTTGCTGTGTCACCAACCGATACGATTACAACATCATTTTCATCCACATCAACAACGGCTTCAATATTATTAAGATCCGATATGGTCATAATATTTGTACCTTGTGAAAAACCGCTACCAAGCACTCTTTCACCAATCTCAACATTCAACTGGGTTACTATTCCGTCCATTGGTGAAAGTATAGTAGTTTTATATAATTGGTCTAATATTTCTTTCAATGAAGCTTTGCTTTGAAGAACCGAAGCTTGTGCTGATTCATAAGAAGCTTTTGATGTAAGATAATTGCTCTGGACATTTTCAAGTTCAGCATCACTAATTAGTCCTTTAGTATGAAGTTCTTTAACCCTTGAAAAATCTAGAGTGACTCTATTAAGCTCAGCTTCTCTGATTTTAAGATTTGCTTCAGATGATAGAAGCATTGCCTCTGACCTTTCCTTCTGAGCTTGATATTGATCACCTTTTATCTTAATCAGTAAATCCCCTTTTTTTACTTGATCTCCTTCTTCAACAGGAAGGAACATTATTTCTCCTGTTACTTCTGGAGTGATAATTACTTTAAATTCAGGATTTATTTTTCCTGTTGCGGCAACAGTTTGTGTGATCGTCCTTTTTTCAACTTTTTCAGTTTGTACTGCAATAATCTCTTCATTACTGCCGCCAACGAAAGCTATTATTATTAATATTACGACTAATAGTCCTAGCCCGCCGAAAATATAGAGTTTCTTTTTTGATTTTTTCTTTTTACCGTTTGCCATTGAGATATTCTCCTATAAATAAAATTTATTCGTATTGGGTATGATCTAAAATTCCTAAGTTATATTTAAGCTGTTCACTAAGTCTCACGTAGTTAAATTGAGCATTGATATAATTCGTCTGTGCGTTTGTAAAGAAAGTATTAGCAATCAGAACATCAAGCAACTTTCCTGCTCCTAACGAATATTTTTCTCGTTCAATCTTCAAATTTTCTTCTGCTGCTTTAACATTCTTTTCACTAACAATAAGAGCTTTTTTAGCAGCCTGAAGATCTAATAAAGATTGTTGAATATCCAGCTTAATTTTTCTTTTAAGATCACTTAATTCTAATTCAGTATTCATTGCTCGCACTTCGGCAAACTGAACCTGATTACTTACACTGAAACCAGAAAAAATAGGAATACTTAAAGTCAGTCCTGCGTTATAACTTTTCATGTCAAATAAATTATCAAATGTATTGGCAGAGCTGCGGAAACCTGCACTGCCAGTCAATCTCGGAAAGTGACCTGACCTGGCGATGGTTACTCCATCATACGAACTCTCTAAATCCAATTGTTTGCTTACATAATCTTTACGAGAATTAAGAGCTTGATTAACTAAGTCGGATATTCTGCTGTAATCGGATTCAACATCAGATTTTATAAATTGTTTTTCCTCTGACGTAAGATCTTTTGAAAATTCATAGATATCCAAAACATCAAGACCCAAATAATAAAGTAAATTACTTTTAGCAATTTCAAGATTGTTCTGAGTGCGAATAACATCCAATTCAGCGTTGCCAAGCTGAACCTGCTGCTGGTAAACATCTGCCAGAGTAACAGCGCCGAGACGATTTCTCTCTTCTATTGTTTCAAGATTTTTCTGCTGCTGTTTAACATCTTCGTTTCTTACATTAAGTAATTGTTCGGTTTCCACAACAGAGTAATAGAGACTAATTGTGCTAAATACTATTTCCTGTTTTAATCTTTCTAAAAGTAATCTAGCTGATTCCAAATCGTTTTTACTTTGTGAGAGATTTGCAAAACTAGAGAGACCATCAAATAAAGTAATATCAGAACCAAGATCAACAGATACAGATCTTGACTCAGCAGATGGCAATCCTTCAGTTTCTTCTCTACTCCAACCCCAGCTTCCGGTAGCTCCTAACGAAGGAAGAAAATTACCGTAAGCAGCCAGAAGCGATGATTCGTAAGTGACAACATTGTTTTCAACTTGTTGCAAGGATGTATTCTTTTGCAAAGCAATCCTAATCGCATCATCAAGTAAAAGTCGCTCTTGTGCAAAAGATGAAAAGGAAAATATAACTGTAAGTAATAGTGTGAAAATGACACGCATTATTTTAATCTCCATTTTTTCTAAAACTCTATATTGGTAAAAAATCAAATTATTTTGAGAAAACAACACTAAAATAGCTTTATTTGTAAAATAAATAAAAATAAAATTATGAGCGGTGAAATTATTACATATACGGCAATAATTTGTCTAATTTAACGAAAATATTTCAAATACTTACACTAACATCAGAATATTATCAAATTTCAAGTTGTATTTGATGACACAAAAACGGAAAAAACTTATAAGTTGCATTTTTCCAGTTTTTAAGACTAACTTTAAATAAGATAAAAATTTTCTATGATTGGATTATAAATGAAAACTTCATTATACAAAACAATTTTTTTATTAAGCCTATTTTTAATCTCGATAAGTTCCTCTTCAATTGAACTATATGCCCAACAAATATTTAGCTCTAATGACGATATAGGCGGAAGTAGTTCAGGTACATTAAGTGTACAAGAGTCAGATAATTCTTTTTTGTATATTGTGGGTGGTGCAGTAATTATTGGTATTATCATTTATGCTGTATTAAAAGAAAAAAAGGAAAAGGAATCTGAGACGGATTCAATAACAATAGATAAAAAATTAAATGATTTCGGACTAGTTTTAAAGAATAATCAATTAGATAAGGAACAAAAACCACCTTTACCTGTTGATATTTATTTTGGGATGCAACATCAAAGTAATTATCTTAAAGAAAGAAAATATGTGATTGGATTACGATTAAACATTTAAAAAAAATTATTCATCACAGAAGGAACTGATCTTTAATTTTCATTAAATACTCATAAGCTTCTTTATAGTTGTTCCCAATCTTCCCGTCAAGAATTGCCTCTTCGATTACCGTTTTTATTTTCCCAACTTTTTTTGATGGTTTAAGATTACATATCTGCATAATCTCTTCTCCCCTTACCGGAGATTGAAACTCTCTTAACCGATCTCTTTCTTTAACATCCCTTACTTTTTGCATAACTCTTTCATAGTTGCCAAGATACTTTTCAACTTTTTGCGGATTTTTACTTGTAATATCTGCTCGACATAAAGTTATTAAGTCCTCCAAATCTTCATCGGCATTTACAACAAATCTTCTTATTGCCGAATCAGTTACTTCCTCACTAGCAAGTACAATTGGTCTTAAGTGTAACCTAACAAGTTTTTGTACATACTCAAGTTGATTAAGAGGTAATTTCATACGATGAAATATTTTTTTCATCATTCTTGCACCAAGTTCCTCATGCCCGTGGAAAGTCCAGCCAGTCCCTTCAACAAATTTTTTAGTTGGCGGTTTAGCAATATCATGCATTAAAGCCGCGAAACGAAGCCAGACATTTTCAGTATTATCTGATATGTTATCAACTACCTGACAAGTGTGAAAGAAAACATCCTTATGGTGATGGTCCTGACGTTGTTCAACTCCTTCAAGATTTGCAATTTCAGGAAATATAACTTCCATAACTTCAGAAAAGAACAGAAGTTTTAATCCGACTGAAGGTTTTGATGAGGAAAGTATTTTGAAGAACTCATCTGTAATTCTTTCCTGAGACACAATCTTTAATCTTTCCTTCATTTGCTTGGCGGCAGTCATAACAGATTCATCAACATCAAACTGAAGTTGACTTGCAAATCTGAATGCTCTTAAAATACGCAGAGGATCATCATTAAATGTTATTAAAGGATCAAGCGGTGTGCGAATGATTTTATTTTTAATATCAGATAAGCCATTGTAGATATCAATTAAATCTCCAAAATCACTTGTATTAAGTGAAATAGTAAGAGTATTTATTGTAAAATCTCTTCGCTTAATATCGTCCTCAAAAGTTCCATCTTCAATTACGGGTTTACGGCTTTGGCGATCGTAAGATTCTTTTCTCGCTCCAACAAATTCAATTTCAAAATCATCATAGGTGAAATGTGCTGTCCCAAAATTTCTATATACAGTTACATTATTTATTCCAAGTTCTTTTGCAGATAAAGAAGCAAAATCGGGACCATTGCCAACTACCAATAAATCAATTTCATTTATTTTTCTTTTTAAAATAAGATCTCTAACAAATCCTCCAACTACAAACAGCTGCTTTCCGGTTTTGTCAGCAATTTCTGAGAAAGTTTTTAGAAACTTTATTTGCTCTATTTCTTTTTTAAAGTTCAAAGAGGTCATTTCCCTTTTAGATTTTTTCTACTTTTTTTATTCGTTCCAATTAAAACTGCAATCGGCTTAAGTGGATCAATGTTACTGCAAAATATCTTAATAACAGATGCAATAGGAACAGCTAAAAACATACCTATTAAACCCCATATCCATCCCCAGAAAAAGAGTGAAAAAAGTACGAAGACAGGACTAAGGTTCATTTTTTCACCAAGTAATTTCGGTTCAACAATATTTCCCATTAAAAATTGAACGCCTACAAGAAAAACGAATAAAGATATAGTTGTGAATCCTAATCCGTATTCCAGTAAGGCAATGATTATTGGAAAGATTGTTGCAAGCAATGATCCTATATTAGGAATATAATTTAAAAGGAATGCCAGGAAACCCCAGAACAAAGCAAAATCAACGTTGTAAAGAAGAAGAATAAATGTAAATGCCGCGCCTGTTATAAAGCTTATTAGAGTTTTGTAAAGTATGTATGATTGCAATTGTTCTTTTATTTCTTTCAGATTATCATCAATGTAGGTGATGTTTTTAGTGAATGCTAATCTTAATCTTTCATCAAACTTATCTTTACCCATAATCATAAAAATCCAGAATATCATGACAATAAAAAAATCTCCAAGCATAGAAGAGAATGATAAAACAATGCTTTGAATTATTTGAGAATTAAATAATTCACGCAAAACGGAAGTTGTGTCTAGAGTTTCAAGTTGGACATTGAGAAAATTAGCAAATTCATTTACGGTTACATTAAACGGACTTAGCAAAGACCCCATAAATGATGATAGGCTTTGGACATAATCATCTGTTTTGCTTATAAATCCCTGAATGTTGGAGGCAACTAATAGTCCAATAAGATAAAACATTCCAAAATTGAAAATAAAAATGATAAGTAGAGCGATAGATTTGGGAATTTTTAGTTTTATGTTCAGAAAATTCAGAATTGGATGAAAAAAGAAAGTGAGAAATATTGCTATCGTGATTGGGATTAAAATATCCTCCAGCGCGATTAATACGTAAACAAAAATTACAAAACAGATTACACCTAAGAAATAAGTAATCATCTTCAAATTAAATTGTTGATTTTTATTTTCCATAGTCAATTTATTCAATCAGGATTAAATTGTTGTAGAAATTCATCTGCATTATAATAAAACCATTCTGCCTTTTCAAAATTTTCCTGAAATAAAAGATTGAGGTGCTTCAGTTCTCTGAATCTCTTCGCTAATGCTGCCATCTTTCCTTGCATTTCTAAAATCATAATTCATAAGCATATAATTTGATAAATTATAAACAGCATAGGCAGAATAAAAATCATTTATAAATTTGGTTTTATCAAATTGCTTTATAAAAGTCTGGTAATTCTCTCCGGTTGAAACTGCCAAGCTAATCAGTGCAGGATGCGAAGGAAAAAAATATTTAGCTCTATTCATTTCGGTAAGAATTTGATATTTAACAGAATCATTCGCAGTTATATACTTTTCAAGAACGTTTTCTTCGGATAACTTAATTCTTAATGATGAAATAATATCAAGATTTATCGAAGGTTTTTGTTGATTCAGTTGAACATATAACTTGAGCGCTTTTGAAAGCTGTGAGGTCTTTGCATACAGATCAGCTAATCTGAACGAAAGCAAATAGTAATATGGAGTTTTATTAAACGCGTTTAATGATTGTTCAAATAATTTAATCGATTGATAAATTGAATCCTGTTTTTCCAGGCAAGTCAGCTAAACCAACTAAAGCTGAATAATTTTGAGTTTTTGCAAGTATTCTTCTGAATGATAATTTTGCTTCATTTAATTCATTAACTCTAACCTGCTCCCACCCTTTTCTTAACATATTGCCAATAAATCTTGGACATACTTTCTGAACAATTGATTGTCTCCCAAAATAATAGTTAAATCTATGTTCATTCCGTTCAATCGGATATTCTTTCAAATAGTTCATTATATTTCTTAATAATTTTTTTAGAAGAAAACTCGTAAGTTTTTATAAAATCAAGGTTTGAATAGAGCGCCTTATATTTTTCTACTCCATATTGATCAATTAAGAATTTAGAAAACGAGCCGGAATATGTATAGGTCAAAAAAGAGTTCGCAGTGAAGAAATTAAAACCTGTTAATAACTTGTCAATTGTTGATGCATCAAATTCTGTATGTGCTAAAGCTGAAAGATAATCGACGTGTAACTCTTCGCGAAACGGGTCCTGAGAAGTTGCAAATCCTTCAATCATAAAAGGATTAAAGCCGTTAGAAAGTTTAAATATCGTACTCACAAATTCTGCACTGAAAATATGAGCCATTTCATGCTTTAATGTATATTCCCACGATTCCCGACTTAAATAAATTTGATAGAGCCAGGGTTTGGCAACATCTACTGTACCTGAACCAAAATAAATTTTCTTTTGATCACCATTGTCAAAAACAAATATCTCAATCCGTTTTTTAGGTGTTTCATTAATTGATTTTTGAAGTGACTCAAAATAATATTGTGAGTGCAGTGCAATTAAATTCGATTCTTTTTCTGAAATGTTTTCCGGTAAATGTAACTGATAATTTTCAGTGACCAATTTTTCAGGAAGTAAATTATTAAGTCTGGAATAGTTTGTAGAAAAACCAATAATTGGCGACATGAAGAAAAATATTAAAGCAACAATGATAATTAAGAATGAGTTTCTTAATCTTTTACTTCCCTTTTCATCTTTTATGATCAACCATATTATTAATAAAGCATAGATAATATTTATCATCCTGTAAACAATTAATTTGAGCTCTACAGTCATTCCCTCATCGTAAATTGATCCCGGAAAATATGCTACTAATGGATTATAAAAATATATCTGAGGATAAAAATAAATTTCAAGAACAGGAATAAATGCTACAATTAAGATTAATAAGAAGAATAATATTATTCTAAACTTATTGGTCAAATAAATAATAAAAATTCCTGTTGCAAAACCGATTAGTAATGATGGAATAGTGATGGTAAGATAAAATGAAATTCCATCCCAAAATGAACAGAACCCTGTAATCAAAGAAGAGGTTGTACTTATAATTAAAGGTAATAAAACGAAAACTGATACGATTAAAAAAAATGATCCGGAAAAGGATAGATTTTTTCTTTTCCAGACTATGGTAAACAACCCGATTATTAAACTATTCAATAGCGAATTAAGTGCAGAAAATTCATAACCCAGCACATTTGTAAGCGGATACTGTAATAAAATAATATTGAAAGAAATTATTATAATGGTAAATAATAAAATTACCAGTTTGATTGATAATAGTTCTTTGAATGAAATATTTTTTGAAAATCTGATCATATAATTAATTGAATGAAGTATTTTACAAGAGTACTAGACGAGATACGTGATAAACAAAATTAATAATGATATTAGAACTAAGCTTCTTACGGAAATTTATTCGAGAGAATAATAAGTGTAAAATAATTCAAAAGTGTTATTGACTAATATTGATTAGTAATTAAAGTACCATTACTACCTGCAATAAATATTTTTCTATCATTGGATTTCTGTACATAACTTAAAGTTGAGAATGTGCCGCTTTGTGTTTTTTCCCAATTCAGACCATTGTCAAAACTTTGGAAAATTTCTCCTTTGTTACTGATTGCTAAGACAAGTCTTTCATCTATAAAAAATACTTTATTTAATCCTGACACTGTGTTAGAATTAACTAATTTCCAATTTGATCCGCCATCTTCAGTTCTAAAAATTGATCCGCCACCACCGACAATCAAACCAGTTTCATTATCAATAAATGAAATTGATCGAAAATAATCATCTGTTAATTTATCTCTCCTAATCCAGGTTTTTCCACCGTTCTTTGTTTGCATAATTAATCCATTCCATCCTGCTATAAATCCTTTTAATGGATCGACGAAATGAATATCATAAATAATATTCTGAGAAGGCTGACTTAGCAAAATCCATGTTTTTCCATAATCATAACTGCTCATAACTGAGCCCTTTGAGCCAACGCTATAAATTATATTTCCTATAAACTTTACGCTAAACAAAGATTGATCGGTATTTGATTTTTGACTTTTCCATGTTTTACCGTTGTCTGATGAGAGAATTATTGATCCTTTTTCTCCAACAGCAATAAATTTATTATTATATAAAGATATTGCAGAATAAATGCTTGATCTTATACCAGAGATGACTTTATTCCATGATTTCCCTTGGTCTGAACTTCTAACAATCAATCCATTGTTGCCAAATAGAAATATCTGATTATCATTCAGCAATATTGCATTAATATTTTCATTCGTACCAATATTAATTTTTTGCCAATCTGATTTTATTGATGATAATGGTCCTGTACTAATAATCAGATCATCCTTCTCAGCAAGTTCTTTCTTTTCTTGTTCAACCAGGTAATCAGTAACTGCTTTAAAGGAAAATATCAATAAAGAAATAAAGAGAAAAAAAAGAAAAATATTAAAAATCCGTTTGCCAATTGTTGGTTTCTTCATAGGTGAAATAATTTCAATATGACTTTGCGATTTATAATCTTTATCGGTCAAAGTAGGTAGAGAAGATTCCAGATTTTCGAGTTCGTATAGAAAATCAGCACAAAAATTATAATTTCCGGAAATTGCCTTATTCATGGTTCTTAATATAATTTCATCAACTTCGAATGGTATTTCAGGAAAGTTTTGAGAAAGCGGAATAGGTATACTGTTTAGATGTGCATCCAGAATATCATACTCATTCTGAAAGTCATATGGTACTTTTCCGCTTATCATTTCATAGAAAGTTATTCCGAGAGAGTATAAGTCACTTTTTATTGTAGAATCATATCCTTTTATTTGCTCAGGACTCATATAGAGAATTGTTCCAACTTTAGCCCCTGTTCTTGTAAGAGACATAGATTCATTGACAGATTTAGCAATGCCAAAATCAGTTATTTTAACAACACCTTTTGAGTCGATAATAACGTTTGATGGCTTTAAATCACGATGAATAAAACCTTCGGAATGAGCATACGAAGTTCCCACGAGAACCTGTTTCATTATTAGAATCGAATCATTAAGACTAAGTCTGCCGTATTCTCTTAAATATTCTTCAACAGTCTTACCTTCGATGTACTCCATAACAAAACCGAGGAAATCTTTAGCCTCAACAAATCCATAAACAGAAACAATATTTGGATTTGAAAGTTTTGCCTGATTTTTAGCTTCTCTTTTGAATCGTTCAATAAAACGCGGGTTTCTGGTTTGCTGAGGGTTAAGCACTTTTATGGCGGCATATCTGTCAAGTTTTATATCTAAAGCTTTATAAACAGTTCCCATTCCTCCCTCACCGAGAAGAGAAACTATCTTATAATTCTCAACAATTCGTCCGAGCATTAGTCATTCTCAATATAGATAAACGAAAAGTCGTCTGCAGCACCTCTATTTCGTATTACAGATGATATGTCTTCTGAAATTGTTTTGCAATCGCTGTCCTTTAGGATATTTGCAATTTCTTGATTAGATAAAAGGCTTGTTACACCATCAGAGCAAATAAAAAATTTGTTCTTATCATATTCACTTAACTTTAATTTTAACAAGTCAGCTTCAATAAATCTCTTATCACCAATAACCTTCAATACAACATTTTTTTGGGGATGATTTTCTGCTTCTTTAAAAGTGAGGAATCCTTCATCAAGTAATTTCTGAACTAAAGAATGATCTTTAGTCAATTGTCTGAGATGCCCATTCTTCAAATGATAAATGCGTGAGTCACCAACATGTGCTAAATAGGCCATGTTAGATTTCAGAAAAAAAATCTCAGTGGTGGTAGCCATTTTTTTTAGTTCCGGTTTTCCTTCTATATGATTATGTATAAACTCATTAGTCTCTAGTATTGCTGTTTTGAGTTTATCCAGATAATCGTTATCAGAATTAGAACTAAAAAATGATAAGATAGATTTTATGGCTAAAACAGAAGCTATTTCACCACTATTCTCACCACCCATTCCATCACATAAGATAAAAAGCAAACCGCCATCAACCTCTGCAATTTCAATTGCATCCTGATTTACGTTCCTCTTTCTTCCAATTGAAGAATATTTAGTATATCTGTACCCCATAACTTCCCTGTTATTATGATTCAATAATTTAAGTTGCGCATTCACCCTTAGCAAAAATAGTGATTATTCATCTTTTTGGCACGTAAGTTATAGAAAAACCTGTAAAGCATTAATTCATTTATTTGCTTAGCGTTTAATGTAAAATTATATTTGTTTTTTATTATTCAAATATTTATACGATAAAATTATTAGCGCGAGAATGGCGGAATTTGGCAGACGCGCTAGACTTAGGATCTAGTACCGAGAGGTGTCGGGGTTCGAGTCCCCGTTCTCGCACTCTTTTTACATTGTCAATCACTCAGAGGTAAATGTGGAATTTAATGTTGTTGATATTTCATCTTCAGAAAAAGAAATAGAAATAAAGCTTACTTATGATGAAATTAAAGAAGACTTAGAAAAGGAAATAAAAAAAGAATCTAAAAAAGTTCAGATTCCAGGTTTCAGAAAAGGTAAAGTGCCCGTTAATATGGTTAAAAAATTCTACGGCGATGCGCTTGATTATGAAGCTTCTGAAAAAGTTGCTAATAACTGGTTCTGGAAAGCTGCTGAAGAAAAGGACTTAAAACCAATCGGACGACCTTCTATGACCGATTTAAAGTTCGAACCGGGCAAAGACCTTTCATTCAAAATTAAGTTTGAAGTTGTACCTTCCCTTGAATTAAAAGATTATAAAAATCTTACTTTCGAAATTCCTGAGCTTATAGTAAAAGATGAAGATGTTGAAAAAGAAATCACCTACATTCTTGAATCCAAAAGTACAACAGAAATTACTGCTGTTGTTGGTGATGACGATAATTATATAATTGATGTTGAGGCGACTAGAGTAGATAAAGAAGGGAATCCTTTTGAAGGCTCACAACCTGAAAAATTCCATTTACATCTGAATGATGAAAAAGTCCAGCCAGAAATAAAAGAAAAAGCTAAAGGGAAAAAAGTTGGTGATACTTTTGAATTCTCATTTAAAAATGAAAATGAAATAGCTAAAGAATCAGGTGAAATAGAAAAAGTAAATGAAGAGTTTAGTTACAAATTCAATATACTGGAAATTAAAAAAATTATTTTACCAGAATTAACTGAAGAGTTCATAAAGAATGTCACAAAAGGTAAATCAACTAACGAGAACGAACTCAGAGGTTCAATTAAGAAAGATATTCAAAATTATTATGATGAAAGAATGGATGAGATTGTCAGAGGTAAATTAATTTCTGAAATAGTTAAGAACAATGATTTCGTCCCTCCTTCAAGCTTAGTTACAAATGTTCTTGAAGAATACGTTAAAAGCGAAGAAGAACAAGCCAAGAAAAACAAAACTAAGAACTTTAACAAAGAAGAAGTTAAACAAAGGTTATTAAAACCTGCCGAAAATGAAGTTAAGTGGTATTTGATAAAAAATAAAATTATCAAAAATGAAAATATTGAAGTCGACGAACCGGCTCTTATGGAATTAGCTCAGAAAGACAGTGAAAAAACCGGTATTGCAATTGACAAACTTTTAAACTTTTATAAATCATCAAATCAATCAGAGAGATTGTTGGATAAAAAACTTTTTGATTTTCTGAAATCAAATAATAATATCTCAAAAGTTCATCCGGATAAATTCAATAAGAAAGTCGAGGCAAAAAATGAATAAGTATCCTGAATTTTATAATCAATTAGTTCCCTATGTAATAGAACAAACCGGTAGAGGTGAACGTGGAATGGATATTTATTCTCGTTTACTTCGTGAGAGAATTGTTTTTATTGGTACACCAATAGACGATCATATTGCAAGCCTGACAATTGCACAGCTCATATTTCTTGAAGCAGAAGATTCTGATAAAGATATTAGTTTGTACATTAATTCGCCCGGTGGAAGTGTAACATCGGGATTAGCTATTTACGACACTATGAAATTTATTAAACCTGATATCGCAACAATTTGTGTTGGTATGGCAGCAAGTATGGCCGCGATAATACTTGGTGGAGGATCTTCCGGAAAACGATCGGCACTGCCCCATTCTAAAATTATGATACATCAACCGTGGATTGGCGGTTTGCAGGGACAAACTACTGATATTGAAATTCATGCGAAGGAAATGCTGAAAACAAGGGATACTCTTTATTCCATTATCGCAGAGCATACCGGGAAATCAATTGAACAAATTAGCAAGGATTGCGACAGAGATTATTTTTTAACTTCAGCAGAAGCAAAAGAATATAAGCTTATTGATAATATAATCGAGAAAAGAATTCACGAAAAGAAATAAAATAATTCTGTTCCAGGGTTGATTAATAAATGATTTGAAGTGTATTAGTCAACCCTTTTAATTTCCAACCGATTATAATTCAATTTAATTTTCTATCTGCTTCATCAACTTGAAAGATTTATGATATATACTTATCAACAAATAAAGAAATATTCTATTTCCCACTTCATTTTATTTCTATTAATATGGTCAAGCACAATTTCATTTTCTCAAACAGCCGATAAGTACAGTAAATACAATGAATATCTTGATGCCTATTACAAAATTAAAAATGTCCCATCAATTTCAGCAGGAATTTTAGCAGAAGATTCAATACTCTGGCTTAATTCCCGGGGATTTTCAGATATCGAAAATTCCGTTCCGGCTACAATAAATTCATTATACAGAATAGCTTCTATCTCAAAACCGATAACTGCCGTAGCAATAATGCAACTGTGGGAAAAAGGATTATTAAATCTTGATGATGATGTTAGAAAATATGTGCCTTACTTTCCAAAAAAGAAGTGGACATTTACAATAAGACAGCTGCTTAATCATACTTCTGGGATAAGATCATACCGTGAAGGAGAATTTCATAGTAAAACTAATTATTCAAATTCACGCGAAGCAATTAAGGTTTTTGAGAATGATTCACTTATATCCAAACCTGGATCAGACTATTTATATACAACGCTCGGGTATACTCTTTTAGATATTATTATAGAAAGTGTCTCTAAAAAACCCTTTGCGGTTTATATAAAAGAAAATATTCTTATTCCTGCTAATATGAATTCAACTTTTATCGACATTCAAAGAGAAATAATTCCCAATAGGGCTCGTGGTTATACAAAAAATTTCTTTAGAAAACTTGAAAATGCACAACTTGCAGATCTAAGCATTAAAATTGCGGGTGGTGGATTTCTTTCTAATTCAAAAGATCTTTTATTGTTCGGTAAAGCAATTTTGAATGGAACGCTAATAAAATCCTCAACTCTTGATTCAATGATTACTCCGACTAGAATCAGCAAAAGTTTTACCAATAATTATGGATTAGGTTTTTCTCTTTCGAATGACCGATCAGACAGAACATTTTCTCACAGTGGTGTAGGTACTGGTTTTTCAGCAAAGCTTATTATTGACCCGGTTCAGAAAACAGTTGCTGTTCATTTAATAAATATTTCTAACAGGAATCTTGAAAGTCCTGCTGATGAGTTGTTAAAAATATTTTTTAAAAAAGAATACGTACAACCAGGCTTAATAATTTCAGATACTTTAATGGTTCATTATTCCATCGGTGGATTGGATCCTGTTTTGTTAAAACTCAATGAAATTATGGATAATGATTCGTCAGGCTATTCACTGGATCATACTGATCTTGCCGGCTTTGGAAAGGATTTAATTCAACAAAAAATGAATTTAGACGCAATAGATTATTTGAAAAAAGTTAATCGAATTTTCCCAAATTCATTTCCTATTTTGGTGGCACTTGCTGATGTTTATTTTAATGATGGTAACAAAGGATTAGCACTAAGAAATTATAGATTGGCAAATCAAATAGATCAAAGAGACAGGTATGTTAAAAATATGATAAAAAGGCTTAGCCAATAAAAAACCCGATGAAGAAGTTCACACAGTATTTTTGTAACTCTTTGTTAAAAACCACTCTCTGTGAATAATAAGTAAGCTTTTTGTTAAACAAGAACATTTTCTAATCGCTAGCTTATTTTTCTTGACTTAAACAAAAACTATTTGGTAATTTTAATCAGTAATTCTCTTCTACTCCGTTAGAGCATGAGTTGCAGAGTTTGATTACCGAACACTACTTGGGATAACACACCGGAATACTCTACCGAAGCAGAAATGTTGAGGATCAAATGATTCTATCATTTGTTCAGAAATCCCTATGGGATTGATAATAAATATTTCTTGTAAAATGGAGTCTTCATGATCGGAGAAAATGTCTCCCACTACAAAATTTTAGAAAAAATTGGCGGGGGTGGACCTGTCCGCCGAACCTTATTATTTATTGGGATTAGATATGGTTGGCACAAGAGTCTCACACTATAAAATAATTGAAAAATTGGGTGGAGGCGGAATGGGCATAGTCTACAAAGCTCAGGACCTTAACCTGGACCGTTTTGTAGCTCTTAAGTTCCTACCGCCTTCATTTAGTTCAGATGAAGAAACCAAACAAAGATTTATTCACGAAGCAAAGGCAGCTTCATCACTGCAGCATCAAAATATTTGTACAATCCACGAAATAGGTGAAACGGATGATGAGCAATTATTTATCTGCATGGATTGCTATGAAGGAGAAACTTTAAGTAAAAAGATTAAATCCGGTTTATTAAAAATTGATGAAGCTGTAGAAATTTCAGTCAGTGTTTCGAAAGGATTATCGGCAGCACATGAAAAAAGAATTATCCATAGAGATATAAAACCGGCAAATATTTTTATTACAGATCGGAATGAAGTAAAAATACTCGATTTTGGTTTAGCAAAAAGCAGTGCTTATACTAAAATAACGAGAATGGATAGCACTAAGGGTACAATCACCTATATTTCTCCGGAACAAGCTCAAGGAAAAGAAGCCACTCATCAATCCGATATATGGTCTTTGGGTGTTGTAATGTACGAAATGTTAACCGGACAATTACCATTTAAGGGAGATGTTGATCAAGTTATAATTTATTCTATTCTTGATAAGGAGCCGGAAAAGATAACATCTTTAAATCCGGAAATTCCTTTGGAATTAGAAAATATAGTCAGTAAAGCTTTAGAAAAAAATCTCGATTTAAGATATCAAAATATTGAGGAGATGCTTGCTGATTTAATCAGTTTCAAAAATAAATCATCAGGCTCCTACAGTGATAAATTTATCAGCCCTCGAAAAGTAAAGAGCAAAAGATTAAAGACCGCAATTATTTCTACTTTAATTGTCTTAGTCGCTGCTATCGTGTTTTATTTTATAAAGCCAAATTTATTTAGCGGATTAAAAAACGATATCCCCATTTCTATTGCAGTAATTAGTTTTGAAAATCAAACCGGTGACTCAACTTATAATTATCTTCAAAAAGCAATTCCAAATCTTTTAATTACTAATCTTGAACAAACAAAGTACCTGCAAGTAACAACCTGGGAAAGAATGAGGGATCTTTTAAACCAAATTGGAAAGGAAGATGTAGAAGTAATTGATAAAGATTTAGCTTTTGAGTTATGTCGTATGGATGGCATTGATGCTATTGTTATCGGCAGTTTTATAAAAGCCGGTGATGTTTTTGTAACCGATGTAAAAGTTTTGGATGCTTCCTCTAAAAAATTATTAAAAAGCGCTAACACAAGAAGTGCAGGTTTAGCAAGCATATTAGAAAGTCAAATTGACTATTTAAGTAAAGAAATTGCGGAAGGTATCGGACTTTCCGCAAGAGAGATAGAATCAGTTCAATTACGGATTGCTAATGTTTCAACTAAATCAATGGAAGCGTATAACTATTTTCTGAGAGGGAAAGAAGAATATGAAAAAAATTATTATGATGATGCCTGCAAGCAGTTTGAAAAAGCGATAGAAATAGATTCAACATTTGCTTTAGCATATTTATATCTTGCCTGGGTTTACGATAATTTGAGATATGTAGAAAAGGAACTAAATGCTTACGAGAGAGCAAAAACTTTTTCAGAGAAGGCAACAGAGAAAGAGAGACTTTATATAGAAGCTGGATATGCCGGAAGAATAGAGAACCTGCCGGAAAAAAGGTTCAGCATTCTTAAACAGATGGTTAAGAAGTTTCCCAAAGAGAAACAGGTTTACATTTATTTGGGAATTTATTATCGGTATAGACAAATGTACGAAGAAGCAATAATTAATTTTAACAAGGTGCTTGAACTGGACCCCGAATTTAGTAAGGCATATAATTCTCTTGCTTACACATACTCTGATATGGGAAATTATAAAAAGGCTATTGAATATTTTAAAAGATACGCCTCTCTATCTCCGGGTGAAGCAAATCCATTTGATTCTATGGGAGAGCTATATTTTAAATTGGGAGAGCTTGATAATGCTCTTGCCAAATATCAAGAAGCTTTAGAAGTGAAACCTGATTTTGGATCCGGACCGTGGTTAGCCTACATTTTTGCACTCAGAGAAAATTATGGTGAAGCAATGAAGTGGATCGATAATTTTATTGGATCAGTATCTTCACCCGGCAAAAAAGCACAGGGCTATCAGTGGAAAGGTATCTATTACTTGTTGCTTGGTAATTATAATCAATCCTTGATAGATTTGGGCAGGGCAAAAGAACTTATGAAATTAGCAGGGAACGAATACGGTATTGCAGTTGCAACAGCGTTTAGTGGATGTGTTTATCTTGAAAAGGGCGACTATGTGCTTAGCAGAAATTGTTTTGAAGAATCGCAGGTTGCTGTCAAAAATTCAATATACCTATATGATCAGTTAACTATTATTCAGATGCTGGCATGGGTGGATGTATCGGAAGGAAAAATAGATTCGGCAAAGACGAAAATGGCTGCGAGTGAATCTCTAATGCTTGAGCTATTAGAGAAAAATTCATATTGGAGAACACAGATAAAATCTGGTTGTAATTTCTTAAGCATGGAGATAATGTTAGCAGAAGGTGCTTTTAAGGATGCAATCGCCGTAGGTGAAAAACCGGATTCGTTGGAAATAGTTAGTATGAATATTAAGCGATTGATTGCCCGCAATTTACCATTTCTTCAGGATGTTCTGGCAAGAGCTTACTACCTGAATGGTGAATTGGACAAAGCTATTTCCGAATATGAACGATTAATCACTTTTAATCCTAAGAGTAATGATAGACGACTCATTCACCCTAAATATCACTATCGCTTAGCCAAATTGTATGAAGAAAAAGGGTTGAAGAAAAAGGCGATTGGTGAGTTAGAGAAATTTTTAGAACTTTGGAAAAATGCGGATAAGGATTTACCTGAACTCGTTGATGCGAAAAGCCGATTAGCTAATTTAATTGCAAAGTAAAAAGTTTACACTAAATTGAAATTATTTTCAAAATATAACTGAGACGTAATGGGAGTCTGTCCGAGAACCGTCATTCCGAACTTGTTTCGGAATCTGATGATTCGAAATCATTCGAAATTGAGAACCTGAAACAAGTTCAGGTTGACAAATCATAAGTATTCGGACAGATTCATGGAACATGAAGTTGTTGAAGAAAAAGGATTCTTGTCATTCTTAGCGTACTTGTCATCCCGAATTTATTTCGGGATCTATGAGACCAAAGTATATGCTGAAACAATACTGATATTCATCAGTACAGGACTCAGCATGACAATTGGAAATAATATATGAACAAACATTGTTGCGAAAAGAATATGTCATCCAGAACCTGCCAGACGGCAGGCTGGTTTATTTCGGGATCTAAAAACTGATGAAAACTTATTTTGTATATATCATTACGAATAATAAAAAGACTCTATATATAGGTGTTACAAATAATTTAGAAAGAAGAATGTATGAGCATAAGAATAAGTTGATTGATGGCTTTTCGAAATGATATAATTTGAATAAACTAGTTTACTTTGAAGAATTCAATAATATTGAAAGTGCAATTCGAAGAGAAAAACAACTAAAGAATTGGCATAGAGAATGGAAAATAAATTTAATTGAATCATTAAATCCAAATTGGGAAGATTATTCGAATGGGATTCAAGATGCTATCCGAAGGTCTCCTTCGGCGAAACAATACTGATATTCATAAGCACAGGACTCAGCATGACAATTAGAAATGATATACTAACAAACATTGTAGTGAAAAGAACATGTCATCCCGAATTTATTTCGGGATCTCAGTACTTTAATATTAGCTATAAAATGGATGCTGAAATAAATTCAGCATGACTATAAATATGAACGAATCAAAATTAGAATCATTGATTGAACTGGCATCGGTTCTGGCAAAACAGAATGATTACCAGGAAACTTTACGACTGGTTGCAGAAAAAGCATCCACTTTGATGAAGGCTGAAACCACTTTGATCATGATGATAAATCCTAAAACTCGTGAAACAGTTAAGACGCTTTACAAAGAAGTTGAAGAAGCTGAAAATGAGCCCTATAAATTTGTGCACGCCTATTTAAGTGGTTGGACTATTGCAAATAATATCGGCTTTATATCTGAAAACATCCGGGAAGATTCCCGTTTCAATAAGGAGCTCTTTAAGGATATTAATTTGCAATCTGTTATGTGTGTACCCTTTACAGTGGAAGGAGTTGTAATTGGCACATTGTTACTATTGAATAAATTTGAAAAATATATTTTTTCTGAAAGTGATTTTTCATTTCTTGAGAAATTTACTGCTATAGTCTCACCATATTTAAGGGACGTTCAAAAGATTCAGCAATATTTTACTACCCCATTATCCCAGGAAACTCTTTTAAAGAAATATGAAGCCCATGGATTATTAGGTAAGAGCAAAAAGTTTATTCAGTTATTACAAACAATCGAATCGGCAGCCCGCTGTGACGTTCGTGTTTTGCTTGATGGACAAAGCGGCACGGGCAAAGAGCTGATTGCGAAAGCTATCCATCAATACAGTTCCAGGAATAGTCAAAAATTTATTGCAGTTGACTGCGGTGCCATTCCTGCAAATCTGATTGAGAGTGAACTCTTTGGTCATATCAAAGGTGCATTTACCGGGGCTAATTTTTCCAGGAAAGGCTTACTGGAAGATGCTAATGGCGGTACTTTGTTTATGGATGAGATTACTAATCTTCCGATAGAATTACAGAGTAAATTACTTCGTTTTCTTCAGGAAAGTGAAATTCGTCCTATTGGCAGTAATGAAACCCGCAAAGTTGATGTGCGAATCATTACTGCTTCCAGTTCATCACTAAAACAATTAGTTGAAGAGCAGAAATTTAGGGATGATCTATTTTACAGGCTCTATGTCTATCCTATTTCTGTTCCATCATTAAGTGAGCGTTCTGAAGATATTCCATTATTAGCTGACTATTTCCTTAAAAAATACTCGCTTGAACAAAAGAAAAAGATTGAAATGTTTCATGAAGAAATATTGGACTTTTTAAAATACCATTCATGGTCTGGAAATATCCGGGAGTTGGAAAATTTTGTTGAAAGGTTGGTTACTTTAGCGCCTTTGGAAATGCAAGTAATTGATGCAAGTATTTTGCCAGCAGACTTTCAGGAAGAATGGAAAAAAGTGGAGGCAATTTCTCCCAAATATGATGCGGACAATTCACTTGAGAAAAACATTTTAGACTATGAAATAAAATTGATAAGGAAAGTGTTAATAGAATGTAATTGGAATCAGTCAAAGGCAGCCCGTCAGTTAAATATTTCAGAGACTACAATTAGATATAAAATGAATAAGTTGGGTATTAGCAGAGAAGAAAAATAAGTGTTTAATTCTGATTTTATTGTTATTCTTAGATAAAAACTCCTTGCTGTCTTAAAATTCAATCAGTGTCATGCTGAATTTATTTCAGCATCTAAGAATCAGCTAAACTCGACGTTTTAGATTCCGGATCAAGTCCGGAATGACATGTATTTTATAGTCTCAGATTCATATCTGAAAATCTAAATATATTCTGCTACTCTTAAGATGAGAGGAAAGACAACCTGCTTATTACTCGTTAAATGTGGCGAAAATAATTAAATAGCATTTCCTGAACTCGCTGAAATTAACGAATTAATTATCCACACATCACTGTTACTTCTTCGTTAACTCACAGAATCCCTTACAAATTAACAAATTAGTTGAAAACAGAACTGAGCTGTTAGTGGCATTTATATTGGGTAAATGTTCACAAACAAAAGTGACATAATACAAGGAGAAAGAATTATGAAACAATCAATTTTTACTATGAGTCTTTATTTTCTCATAATACTATTTTTATCTACAATTGAATCTAGGCACACATATGCCCAGACTGAAATTTCACCAGGTGATGTAAGCGGGACGTGGACTAAAGCAAACTCCCCATATAATGTTAATGGAGAAATAACTATCCCCAATGACTCTACCCTAACAATTGAACCTGGTGTTGAGGTTGTTTTCACCGGGCATTACAAATTTAATGTACAGGGAAGACTACTGGCTATAGGAACAGAAACCGATACAATTGTTTTTACAATTAATGACACTACAGGATTTCACGATCTAACTATTCCTGATGGTGGTTGGCACGGGATTCGTTTTATAAATACCCCTTCAACCAATGATTCAAGCAAGATTGTCTACTGTAAATTGCAGTATGGAAAAGCAAATACAGGTTCAGGATACTATGACAGGTTTGGAGGAGCTCTCTGTGCAAATATTAATAAGTTACTGGTTTCTCATTGCATGTTCCGGAACAACACAACCTATAGCACTGATATTATGCTGACCGGCGCCGGAGCAATAAGTATAAGTGGCGATCCGATTATTGAATTTTGCGAGTTCACCGAAAACACAAGTTCATTTGGAGCCGCGATGTTAATCTGGGGCTACAACATAAGTCCTTTGATCCGCAATAATTATTTTCACCATAACCTGGGGCATGGTATAATTAATATTGCAAACGACGGCATCAATACTTCCCCTGTATTGATTAATAATATAATCACCAACAATATCTCTAACGAATGCGGAACCATCACTAGCGGACACGGTATTGTTCATTTTAGTAACGGTGGCGGAGCCGCTGTTCTTATAAATAATACCATTGTAAATAATAGCTGTACTGTATCGGGAGGCGGTATATTTGTCAATATCGGACCAACGCCTTTGTTAATTAATAACATTATATATGGAAATACCCCCTCACAAGTTGATCTTCTTACGATATCTAGCCTTAGCTTTTATAATTGCCTAGTTGAAGGGGGAAAGGAAGGATTTACAGGACGTATTTTTACAGGAGCCTATGAAAATTGCATAGATGCTGATCCGCTATTTGTAAGCTCAGATGATTATCATTTACAAAACACTAGTCCTTGCATCGGAGCAGCAATTGATTCAATTATGGTTGGTAGTACTATGTATTATTGTCCTTCAACTGATTTTGAAGGAAATTTAAGACCAAATCCTTCAGGTTCAAAGCCGGATATTGGAGCTTATGAAAATCATCTGGCAATTCCAGCACCTACCGAAATTCCAGCTGGTGATGTAAGCGGGACGTGGACTAAAGCAAACTCCCCGTATAATATTAATGGAGAAATTACAATACCTGACGGTTTAACTCTTTCAATTGAACCAGGTGTTGAGGTTGTTTTTACAGGGCATTACAAATTCAATGTACAGGGAAGATTATTGGCTATAGGAACAGAAGCCGATACAATTGTTTTTACAATTAATGACACTACAGGATTTCACGATCTAACTATTCCTGATGGTGGTTGGTGGGGGATTCGTTTTATGGATACACCTTCAAATAATGATTCAAGTAAGATCGTCTACTGTAAGCTGCAGTATGGAAAAGCGAATACAGGTACAAGTTATGACAATGTGGGAGGAGCTATATGTGCAATGATTAATAAGCTGCTGGTTTCTCATTGCATGTTCCGGAATAATACGTGCTACTACCCTGATATTATGCTGACTGGCGGCGGAGCAATAGCTATATTCGGTAATCCGACTATTGAATTTTGCGAGTTCATTGGAAACACAGGTGCATTTGGAGGTGCAATTTGTATCTGGGGTAGTAACATACATCCTTTGATCAAAAATAATTATTTTCACCATAACGGGGGGCATGGTACAATTGATATTGGAAGCCTTAATGGCAGCAATACTTCCCCGATATTGATTAATAATATAATCGCAAACAACCACTCTAGCGGACACACTTCCAACCCTAACGGACACGGCATTGTTCATTTTAGTAACGGCGGAGGAGTCGCTCTTCTAATTAATAATACTATTGTAAATAATAGTTGCGATTTATTGGGAGGTGCTATATTTACCAATTACGCCTCAGCAACGCCTTTGTTAATCAATAACATCATTTATGGGAACACACCTGCTCAAGTCAGGCTTGATGTTATATCCGATCTTGATTTTTATAATTGCTTAATTGAAGGTGGAAAGGAAGGATTTACAGGACGTATTTTTACAGGAGACTATGAAAATTGTATAGATGCTGATCCGCAATTTGTAAGCTCAGATGATTATCATTTACAAAACACTAGTCCTTGCATCGGAGCAGCAATTGATTCAATTATGGTTGGTAGTACTATGTATTATTGTCCTTCAACTGATTTTGAAGGAAATTTAAGACCATATCCTGTTAGTACTAATCCGGATATAGGAGCATATGAAAATCCGTTAGAAAATCCTGTTGGAGTTGAAGACAATGTATCAAATTATCCAACTGAGTATGCTCTAAGTCAAAACTACCCGAATCCCTTTAACCCAACAACAACAATAAAATATTCTATTCCAAAATTAAGTTTTGTAACCATTAAAATTTATGATGTATTGGGAAGTGAGGCTGCAACTTTAGTAAATGAAGAAAAAACGGTTGGTTCTTACGAGTTAACGTGGAATGCAGCAAATCTTCCAAGCGGAGTATTTTTTTACAGAATTCAAGCTGGTAGTTTTGTGCAAACACGAAAAATGATTTTACTGAAATAGCGACAAATGTCGTAATAGTAAGTAATTATTTGCAAGCAAAATAATAGAGAAACCTTCGAGGTCTTTAATTACAACCTCGAAGGTTCAATAAAAACAATAAAAAACCCGATGAAATATCACCGGGTTTTTTTGTGACCCCAAGGGGATTCGAACCCCTATTACCGCCGTGAAAGGGCGAGGTCCTAACCATTAGACGATGGGGCCATTTTTCAACTAAAAATGGACAAAAACAAATTTAATAGTTCTGGGTGAGCGATGGGATTTGAACCCACGGCCTTCTGGGCCACAACCAGATGCTCTAACCAACTGAGCTACGCTCACCATCTATTCAAAATATCAATTAACAAATTTCAAACTACAAATAAAACTTAAAGACCAAAAATCAAATTCCAATCAAAAATTGGTATCTGGTACTTGGCATTTGAATTTTAAACTCTGTACGCCCGAGTGGACTCGAACCACTAACCTCCAGCTTAGAAGGCTGATGCTCTATCCGATTGAGCTACGGGCGCTTCTAAAATAAAATTTTCCGTCGGGGCGGCAGGATTCGAACCTGCGACCTCCTGCTCCCAAAGCAGGCGCGATAACCGGACTACGCTACGCCCCGATTTTTAAATTAGCTCATTCTAAAACAAATTTTCAACGAACCTATTCAATAAAACTCCGTTCAGAAGTAATGCATAAAACAACAAAATTCGGAACTATAAAAAAAATCATGAAATGAATAAATGATTTCCAAACGAGGCACAAATATATGTTGAATAATTAAAAAACACAATTTTTGGGCAATTTTCCATTATGCAGCATAAATGATTTTTATACA
The DNA here is from genome assembly GCA_963804005.1 of uncultured Ignavibacteriaceae bacterium. GTDB lineage: Bacteria > Bacteroidota > Ignavibacteria > Ignavibacteriales > Ignavibacteriaceae > JAGXRK01. The sequence continues at coordinate 486,157 of CAWDOP010000002.1, forward strand.
GCTAAATTGTCGTTAAATTTGTACAAAATAATAATAAAAGAATGTCATTTTCCCTTTTTGTATCCCGTAGATTTCTGAATTCGCGTAAAGAATCAGGATTTCTCAATATCATTTCCAAGATTGCAATTGTCGGAATTGCCATTGGTGTGGCTACTTTGATTATAGCACTTTCAGTTTTAAGCGGATTTGAGAAAACCATCCGTGAGAAAATCACTGATTTCGACTCACATATTAAAATTACTTCATTCAGTGGAACTGTTAGCAATTATACTCAGATCACTGAAAAAATTGAAAATCTTTTGGGTGCACATAAAAGGAATATAGTTCCCTTTGCATCCAAACTTGCAATAGTAAGTTCAAAGAAAAGGCAGGAAGGAATCAGTATTATCGGAATTCCGGTAGAAGGTCAAATTGAGAGATTAAAGAAAAATATAATAAGCGGTGATTTCGATTTAGGCAATAAAAATTCAAACCATATAATAATTGGAAAAGTATTGGCGAATAAGCTTATGCTTAAAGTCGGTGACAAAGTTACTCTCTTTGCTTTGAAAGATGATCAGATTCCTTCTCCTCAAAATCTTCCTAACATAGATAGATTTACAATAACAGGAATATTTGAAAGCGGAATGGCGGAATACGATGATCTTTATGCATATACAAATCTTACAGATGCACAAAATCTTTTTTCAATCGGTCAATCGATTAATGGGTATGATATTCAACTTACAAGCATTGAGAAAATAGACTCGCTGACAAGTTTGCTTAGAAAAAATTTAAGCTATCCCCTGTTTGCACGTTCTCTCTTTGAAAGTCATCGGAATATTTTTACCTGGATTGAATTACAACAAAAACCTATTCCTATTATTCTTGGATTAATAATTATTGTCGCTGTGTTCAATATCATCGGAACATTATTGATTCTTGTACTTGAAAAAACTAATGCAATAGGAACATTAAAATCGCTTGGAGCAGACAGAAAACAAATTCTTAAGATTTTTTTAATCCAAGGAATTTTGATCGGTTTAATCGGAATTATCCTCGGTAATTTGCTTGCGATTATTTTAATGCAAATTCAAATCCAGTTTGATGTAATCACAGTACCTTCATCCGTTTATTTCGTAACAAAAGTACCATTTGACTTAAGCCCAATCACATTTCTTTTTGTATCTTCAATCGCTTTACTCTTAAGTTTAGGTGCTTCAATCATTCCAAGTTTTATTGCGGCAAAGGTAACTCCCATTAAAAGTCTAAGGTTCAACTAATGTTATTTGAAAGATTCATAGCGCGGCGTTATCTTATTTCAAAACATAAGCTTAGCTTTATCACTATTATATCTTTTCTATCAACTCTTGGAATTACAATTGGTGTAGCTGCTTTAATAGTTGTGCTATCAGTCTTCAACGGTTTTGGCAGTTTAGTCCAATCCTATTTAATGAATTTTGATCCCCATCTAAGAATAGAATTCATATCACACTATAATGAAGATGATTTACTCGAACTTGATAAAGTCTTATCAAATGAATCTGATTTAATTGAATTCGCACCGTATGTAAGCGGTAAAGTGCTTGCTTTAAGAAGAGATCAAACGGAAATTATAAATCTGAAAAGTGTTAAGCCGGAAAAAGCCAACGAACTATATGGAATTAAAAACAGCATTATCTTTGGCAGTGATGAACTTAAAGATAAAGGCGATTTACCTGTTATCTTAATTGGTATAAAACTAGCAGATAAACTTCAATCATTAATTGGAGATACTATTACAATAATTTCTCCTGCCGGAATTGAACGGGCCATAACTCAATTCACTTTACCTAATTCACAAAGTTTTTTAGTTGGTGGAATATTTTCATCACAGAATAATGAGTATGACGCTAGTTTAGCATTCATCTCTCTTGAGTACGGACAATTTCTTCTCGGTTACAAAAAATCCTATCAGGGTTATGAAGTTAAACTTACTGATATAAATCAATCATTTAAATTAAAAGATAAACTTGATTCTGTTCTGGATAAAAATATTTTTTCAGTTTCAACCTGGTATGATTTTCATAAAGATCTTTATTCAGTTATGCAGATTGAAAGATGGGTTGCTTATATTTTGCTTTCATTAATTGTTGCAGTAGCAACATTCAATATTCTTGGTTCACTTTCAATGACTGTAATTGAAAAGAAAAGAGACATTGGAATTCTGCGTGCTATGGGTGTAAAAGAAAATTCCATAAAAAAAATATTTATGTATGAAGGTTTGATGATTGGAATATTTGGAACTCTACTCGGAGTTTTAATTGGCTACTTCATATGTTTTCTTCAAATAAACTATAACATTTACCCTCTTGATCCGACACAATATAAAATTGATGCATTACCTGTTGAATTAAGATTATCAGATTTCTTTTTTGTCTCAGGTGCTGCAATGATACTATCATTTCTTGCATCATATTTTCCAGCAAGAAGAGCAGCACGTGTAAACACTATTGAAGCAATTAAATGGGAATAAAAACAGATATGTCAATAATCATTAAAGCAGAAGATTTACATAAATCGTTTACAACTGTTAAGAATGTTAAACTAGATGTTCTTAAAGGTATTTCGATTGAAGTTGAAAATGAAAAAATATCTGTTATAATAGGTGCCTCCGGTGCAGGTAAAAGTACTTTACTTCATCTTTTAAGCGGATTAGATAAACCAGACAGCGGTAAAGTCTTTTTTGACGGTAAAGACATATTCAGATACGGCGATGAAAAGCTATCGAAATTCAGAAATCAGAACATTGGATTTATATTTCAGTTCCATCATCTTCTTCCAGAGTTTACAGCACTTGAAAATGTAGCAATTCCATTAATGATCAGCGGACTATCATTAAATAAATCAATTGAAAGAGCAAAAGCATTAATAGAATCAGTTGGATTAACGGAAAGACTGGATCATAAACCGGCAGAACTTTCAGGCGGAGAACAGCAAAGAGTAGCAGTTGCAAGAGCACTTGCTAATAATCCAAAAATTATTTTTGCAGATGAGCCAACAGGAAATCTGGACTCAGCAAATAGTGAATCAATTCATAAACTATTATTTGAATTAAGAGACAAATTTAGAATTACATTTATAATTGTTACTCATAATCCTGGTTTGGTAAAGTTAGCCGATAAAGTTTATGAAATGAAAGACGGATTGATAAGCCAGAAGTAATTTCTAAATTTTTGTATAAATCTTGTTTTTATTTCTATAAAGAAATTTGAGAGTGAGTGAAAAGTTCAAAAATTAATATTTAAACCTTTATACCCTATTTTTTAAAAATCCTTAGCGTTTATATTTCCTATACTTTGCTATTCTTAAAGAGATAATCGATCAACAATCTGACGCCAAATCCTGTCATATATTTTTTACTATAATTGTTTGAAGGATTTTTAAATGCCGGACCGGCTATATCAATATGAGCCCAGGGAATATTTTTATCTACAAAATTTTCTAAAAATTTAGCTGCGGAAATTGCTCCACCCCATCTTCCTCCATCATTTTTAACATCGGCTACTTCGCTTTTATTTAATTCGTTATAATCAGCCCACAATGGCAAACGCCAAACACGGTCATAAGTTTTCATTCCACTTTGATATAGATCACCAGCGAGTTTGTCGTTATGGGTAAACAAACCGGCAGCAATTTCACCGAGAGCAACAACAACTGCACCGGTAAGAGTTGCGAGATCAATTATTTCATCAACTTTTAATTTAGAAGCATAGTGAAGTCCATCAGCAAGAACTACTCGTCCTTCTGCATCCGTATCATCAACTTCAACTGATTTTCCTGAGGCAGTTTTAATGATATCACCGGGACGGAAGGATTCTCCGGAAGGCATATTTTCTGCAGAAGGAATTATTCCATATAGATGGACAGGTAAATTATTTTTAGCTGCCGCTAAAACAGTTCCTGCAACAACTGCAGCTCCTGACATATCACCTTTCATCTCACCCATATTTGCAGAAGGTTTTATTGAAATTCCACCTGAATCAAAAGTTATTCCTTTTCCGACCAAAGCAATTTTTTTAAGTCGCTTACTTTTCTTCTTTCCGGGCCTATATTCAAGAACAATAAATCTTGGTTTGTTAACACTTCCCTGTCCAACAGCAATCAATCCTCCCATTTTCATTCTTTTAATTTCATCTTCACTAAAAACTCTAACTCGAATTCCTGTATTTTTTAGTTCCTTTAATCTGTTCGCCAATTTTTGAGGAGTTAAATTATTTCCAGGTTCATTTTGCAAATCCCTTGCAAATACAACGCCTTCCATATTATTGCGCGCTTTTATAATAGCAGATTTTAATTTTTTAAGATCATCAGCATAAAACAAAACATTAAGTTCTCGAAGCTTTTTCTTATCGGATTTATACCTATCAAATGAATAATTTCCGTAATAAACACCTTCTATAAATGTTTGATAGTAGTATTCTTCATCCTTGAAATATTCTCTTACATTTCTGATTGAAGGTATAAAGATGTGTAAGTATTTTGGATTTTCGTTCTCAAGATCATTGATGAAGGAAGCTAAATCATTACGAAATATTTCCACACTAAACTTTTCATCTTTTTTGACTTTTCTTATTATCAGTTCATCCGGTTTGGTTTTTGGATTCGAAATCCTAAGTCTCTCAAATTTTTCAAAGACAAAATTTTTCTTATCCAATTCAGAGAATTTCATATTGAATATTCTCTCAATATTTTTCAAACCTGTGGACAGCTTGCCATCATCAAAGATGTATTTATAAACGATTGATAAAGGTTTATAAATTATTTTCTTTTCACCCGATTTTACGATTAGTTTAAACATTTTCTTATTGATATTTGTTAATGTATTCTTGTGCTTTATTTAAAATTATAGGTATATAATCATCTAGTTCAAAGTCGTTAAAGCGTGCTCCCGAAGCATTTATATGTCCGCCTCCACCAAATTCAGCCGCAAGTATATTTACAGGCAAATTCCCTTTCGATCTGAAACTGACTTTAAATCCATTCTTCAACTCTATAAATAAAATTCCCAATCGAACATTTTCGATAGATAACGAATGGTTAACGAAACCGTCCGTATCACTTTCAATTCCATCAACTTCACTAAAATCATTTTGAGTTAATATCATATAATCTATTTGATTATTAGCAATTAGCGTCAAGGAATTAAGAGCTTTTCCAAGCAATTTAATTTTACTGAATTTACTCTGGTCATAAATTTTATCATACACTTCACCCGGATCAACACCATTTTCTAATAACTCTGCAATTATACGATGAAGTGCAGGAGTTGTTCTTTCAAACCTGAATGACCCTGTATCTGTCATGATCGCTGCATAAATCGGATTTGCTAGCAAAATATCTAGATCAACTATTTTTGTCTTTTTAATAAAGTCGTAAATAATCTCTGCAGTAGCACTACAATCTAAACCGAGAAATAGTTCATCTACAAAATCTTCCGGATCCTGATGATGATCGATACAGATTTTTATTTTGGATGAGGAATTAAAGGCATCTTTCATGCTCACTAGTCTGTCTAACTTATTAAAATCAAGAGCAACTAAAACATCAACACTATCACAAATATTTGAATCAATTTTAGGATCGAATTGTTTAATTATTCCTTCAGTATCAAGAAATTCCAGATTGTAGGGTGTTTGACTATGATTATATATAACAATCTTTTTATTTAATTTTTTGAGTAATTGGTAGAATGCTATTTCTGACCCGATAGCATCTGCATCGGGATTAACGTGAGTTGTTAAGAGAAAAGAATTATTGTTAAAAATAATTTGTTTTAGTTTTTCGAAATCAATCATAAGCTAAAAACTAAATGGGCTAAGGAAATTTCCAAAGCCCATCACAAATAGATTTCCGATATAAGTTTTGATTACTTTACTTCCCAGGTATTTGCGCTATAAAGAGTTTTTTGTAAGTCACCTTTACCTAATTTAGCAGTAACATTTTCAATTTGTTTTTCAACACCTCCATCATATGTTGGTTTAGCGACTTCCCTGAAAATTCCTATGGGTGTCGGCATTCCGGGAATGCTTTCCAGAGTTGCAAGAATTATAGATCTGGTAGGAGTTTCATCAAATTCATCATGTATCCATAAATCCTCTTGGCTGAATTCACCGGTTGATAAATCAACAATCCTAGGCGTAAAGCCATCAAGTTTAATACCTTTATCATTGTTTTTTCCAAACACTAAAGGTTTACCATGCTCAAGGACAACAATGTGATCATCTTTAGTATCTTTATCTGTCAATAAATTAAAAGCACCATCATTGAAAATATTACAATTCTGGAATATCTCTATTAGAGCCGTGCCTTTATGTTTTCCAGCTCTGCTAATCATTTCCTGCATATGCTTACCATTACGATCAATAGCACGAGCAATAAATGTTGCATTGGAACCAACTGCCAGCAAAATTGGATTAAAAGGATAATCAACACTTCCAAATGGAGTAGTTTTAGTAATTTTTCCTTTTTCAGAGGTTGGAGAATATTGCCCTTTTGTTAATCCATATATTCTGTTATTGAATAAAAGAATTTTGAGATCAATATTTTTTCTGCAAGCATGAATAAAATGATTTCCACCAATGCTTAGAAGATCACCATCACCGGTAGCAACCCAAACCGATAGTTTTGGATTCGCAAGCTTTACACCTGTTGCAATAGAAGCAGCTCTACCGTGAATACCATGAAAACCATACGTGTTCATATAATAAGGAAATCTGCTTGAGCAGCCTATACCGGATACCCAAACAACATTTTCTTTATGATCTTTTACTAATTCAGGGAAAGTTCTTTGAACCTGAGCAAGTATAGAATAATCACCACAGCCTGGACACCATCTAACATCCTGATCCGATGCAAAATCTTTCGAAGTATACTGAGTAACCACGTTTTCTAAATTAGTTGCCATTATTTCCTCCGAGAATTTCCATAATCTTATTTAATACATCCGAGGTTCTGAATGGAAGACCTCTAACAACGTTAAATTGTTCCACCTCAATCAGATACTCACTCTTAATTAATACTGCCAGCTGTCCAAGATTGATTTCAGGGATTAAAACAGTTTTAAATTTCTTTAAAACATCACCGGTATTTTTAGGAAAAGGATGGATATATCTGAAATGAGCCTGAGAAACTTTATAACCCTGTTCCCTTGCTTTTTGAACCGCTTCTTTTAAGGCACCGTATGTTCCTCCCCATCCAAGAACCAAGAGCTCACCTTCCAGTTCTCCATCAACTTTAAGATCGGGAATATCATTCTGAATATTCTGAACTTTTTGTGCTCTTAGTTTTATCATGTCGTGATGGTTATCCGGATCATAATTTACATTTCCTGTTATGTTAGCTTTTTCCAAACCGCCAATTCTGTGTTCAAGTCCTGGAGTTCCAGGAATTGCCCAGGGTCTTGCAAGATTTTCATCTCTTGAATAAGGAAAGAAACCTTCTATTTCAGTTCTGAACTCAGTTTTTATTTCCGGTAATTCATCAACATTAGGAATTCGCCAGGGTTCAGAACCATTAGCTAGATATCCGTCAGTCAATAAAATAACAGGTGTCATATACTTAAGAGCAATTCTTGATGCTTCAATAGCCATATAAAAACAATCACGTGGAGTTCGTGCAGCAAGAACTGCAACCGGAGCTTCACCATTTCTTCCGTATACAGATTGTAACAAATCTGCTTGTTCAGTTTTTGTCGGAAGTCCTGTACTTGGTCCACCTCTTTGAACGTTAATTACTACAAGCGGTAACTCTGTCATAACAGCTAGTCCAATCGCTTCAGTCTTCAATGCTAAACCAGGACCACTTGTTGTGGTTATTGCTAAAGACCCAGCAAAAGATGCCCCAATAGCAGATGATATTCCAGCAATTTCATCTTCAGCCTGGAAAGTTTTTACTCCGAAATTTTTATACGAACTTAAATACTGAAGAATTTCAGAAGCAGGTGTAATTGGATAAGAACCGAGAAACAATGGGAGTTTGCTTTTAACTGAAGCAGCAAGAAATCCAAGTGCCGTAGCCTCATTACCGGAAATATTTCTATAAGTTCCTTTAGGCAGCTTGGCTGCTGCAACACTATATCGTGTAGTGAAAGCCTCGGTCATTTCTCCAAAATTCATACCTGCTTTTAATGCTTTTTCATTAGCATCTACATAATCAGGATTCTTTTTGAATTTTTCTCGAATCCATGCTATAGTAGTATCAGCAGGACGATTATACAGCCAATACATCAATCCGAGAGCAAAGAAGTTTTTACATCTGGCAACTTCTTTAGGAGAAAGTTTTGTTCCTTCCAAAGCATTTGCTGTTAATGTTGAAATTGGTACTTTATGGACATCATAACCATCTAATGTATTGTCATCAAGCGGATTAGAATCATAATGGGCCAGTTTGAGGTTTTTAGTATCGAACGCATCAATATTAACAATTATAATTCCAGTTTTTTTTAGTTCTGGCAGATTCTTTTTTAAAGCAGCAGGATTCATTGCAACCAACATATCCGGCTGATCACCAGGAGTATGAATATCTTTACTACTAAAGTGCAATTGGAATCCGCTAACACCATATATAGTCCCGGCAGGAGCACGAATTTCTGCTGGATAATCCGGAAGTGTTTTAAGATCATTTCCAATCAAGGCTGTTGTATCACTAAACTGAGACCCGGTCAATTGCATACCATCTCCGGAATCACCTGCAAATCTGACTGTTACCTCTTTTAATTTGAGAATTTCTTTTTCTTTTGACATTACTTACTCTAATATTTTTTAAAAATGTTCTGGTAAAACTACAAAGTAGTTTGTGAATTAACAATTAAATTGAACATGCATCTCTTAAAACAAATCCGTTAGGATGTTATAAAATTCATCCGCATTTACAAATCCAGTAATTCGATGCAATTCAGTTCCATTAATATCAAGTATAAGAATCGTGGGGACTCCGACAATACTATATTTATTTCTTAATATTTCAACTTCCGGTGAAACGGATTTAGTCATATCTGCTTTAAAGGCTGCAAAATTTCTTGAAAGATCAATTACTCTTTGATCCGAAAATGTAAGTGCATCTAATTCCTTACATGGAATACACCAATCTGCATAAAAATCTATTATAATACCTTTTTTATTATCTAGATTTAATAAAGCCGTCTCTGAGTATAATTCCCATTCAATAGAATTTTTGTCCGCAGGTACCAAAGCATAAACAGATACTGCAATAATCAAAACTGAAAAAACATATTTAAATATTCTGAATGCTCGAACATTATTTCCTTTTTTATCAAAGAATAAAAGTATCAAAACAGCAAGTATCCCAAAAACAGGAAGTACTAATCCTGAAATTTCTTTTGGTAACAACGGGAGAAGGAAGTAAAGCGCCATTCCAAGAAGAATAAAACCAAAAACATGTTTTACTGCTTCCATCCATTCTCCAGCTCTTGGCAGACTCTTTATTTTTCCTGAAAAGATCGCAAGAAACAAATATGGTAAACCCAATCCTAAAGCAAGAACAAAAAACATTAAGAAACCAAAATAGGGATCACCTTTTGCGGCAACGTAAGTAACTAATCCAATAACGAACGGACCAATGCAGGGAGCAGCAACTATTCCCATTGTTAAACCCATAAAGAAAGCACCGTAAAATCCGCCTTTAGCACCACCTGCTTTTGCAACGAGTTTATCGGGAACTTTAAATTCATATACTCCAAACATACTTAATGAAAGTACTACAAAAATTGCTGCTATAATTAATATAACTACTGGATTTTGTAGCAATGCACCAAACACTGCTCCACTTAAAGAAGTAACCACACCGACAACAGAATAAGTTACAGCCATCCCCAAAACAAAAAGTAATCCCATTAAAAACAAACGGCTTGTTTTACCTTCACTTTGTCCGCCAAAGTAACCAATTGTAATAGGAATGAGAGGATAAACACAGGGTGTAAGATTAAGTGCTAGTCCGCCTAAAAATACCAATACTAATCCGATTAAAATCCCATTACTCTCAAGTGCAGAAGAAATTGGGTCATCTTTTTTTTTGGATGTAGATATTTTCGATTCTATTGAAAGATCAAGTTCGTCGAAAATCTCCTCGTTAATCTGATTAACAACATCTTTCCTGTCAGCAACTATTACTTCAATAGTATCTGAAATGGAGGTTGGAGCCAAACAACTCATGTCATTACAAGCCTGATAATCAAAATTTACAATGAGAGAATAAATGCCCGGTTCTACATTTTCATTTACATTTACTATTGCACCTATAATTATTTCGTCTTCCCAAACGGACAAAGGACTATCAGAAAAAGCAAATTTAAAATCGTGAGCTTTCGGATAAACTACTTTATTCAAATTGAAGTTTTGATTTTCATTAACGGTTAATTTAGAAGGAATTAAATAATCCTCATTTGGTTTATTTGAATTGATGTGCCATTCTTTATTAATCTTAACTTTAAGGGCAGTTTTAAATTCACTGCCTGTATAAACTTTATCCAATGAAAGATATGTTTTTATATTCAGCAAATCGGGATTAAAACCGAATTGAGCAAATGAATGAGAAGTAACTACTAAAATTAAACCTATCAGAATTTTTAAATATTTCATATATAATCTTGTTGCATTTTATTGACTAATTGTTAAAACATTTCTGGAATTAAATAACTGATTTGAAGTACTAAAGACATAAGTTTCCGAACTTCCAACTTCTAACTTCCGTTCTCCAATCCGTATTCACTATTTATCATTTTCTCCAACCCTGTACAATCGGAAATCTTCTGCCATAACCAAATGCTTTTGAAGATACGCGTAAAGCCGGGGCAGCTTGTTTTCTCTTAAATTCACTAAGGTCAACCATTCGAAGCACTTTTTTTACTATTTCCTCATCACCAATGATAGATGATATTTCTTCAAATTCTTTATTTTCTTCCAGGTACATTCTTAAAATTTTATCAAGCAACTCATAAGGCGGAAGAATATCCTGATCAGTTTGATTTGGTTTTAATTCTGCAGACGGTGGTTTGTTTATTATTTCTTGCGGAATTATTTCTTTCTCTTTGTTTATATAATTAGTAATGCGATAAATATCAGTTTTATAAACATCAGCAATAACAGCCAACCCGCCGCACATATCGCCGTACAAAGTACAGTAACCGGTTGCTACTTCTGATTTATTTCCTGTAGTTAAAAGTAAATAATTATTATTGTTTGAAAAAGCCATTAAATAAAGTCCGCGAATTCTTGCCTGAAGATTTTCTTCAGTAACACTTTTTATATTTCCAGTGATTGAAGTTAATTGCTCCATTGTTTCATCAACTACAGGCTGAATAGAAACACTAGAGGATAAGATTCCTAAATTGGTAATAAGTTTCTCTGAATCGGTAATGCTTCCTTCACTGGAATATTTGGAAGGCATCAGAATTACATGAACATTTTCTGCACCAAGCGCTTCAACTGCAATATATGTTACTATGGCAGAATCTAATCCCCCACTCAACCCAATCAGCAACTTTGTAAATCCTAATTTGTTGCAGTAATCTTTTACTCCATAAATAAGAGCAGATAAAACTTCCTCTTCAAAACTTTTTTCACAATGTTTTATTTCATTGTTTGATTCGTTCATATCAAAAAATAAAAAATCTTCTTCATAAGTTTTACCGAGTTTTACTAGTCTGCCATTGCTATCAAAACACATACTTGCACCGTCAAATATCAAATCTGTTTGTGCCCCAACACAGCATACATAAGCTAAAGGTATTTTGTCTTGTTTAGTAAGAACTGAAAGCATTTCCCGCCTATTTTCCCTTTTGCTAAAAGCGTAAGGGCTTGCAGAAATATTAAGCAGAATTGTTGCACCTTTATCAAGAAGTTCCTGAATCGGATCGCGCGTATATCTTCTTCTATACCAGTAATCAGCATCATTCCAGATATCTTCACAAATTGATATTCCTAATTTTTCATCTTTAAACTCAAATACATTTACTTCTTTGGATGGATCGAAATATCTCATCTCGTCAAATACATCGTAATTAGGAATTAGAGTTTTATGCTGGACGAATTGTATCTTACCATCAAAACAGAGAATTGCAGAATTATGAATATCGGTTCCAATTAAATCATCATCTTCTGTTATGGCACCGAAAAGCATAGCAGTTTCTTTAGTAATAGAAGCAAGTTCATTTGCAGCTTTTGTTACAGCATTACGAAATTCTTTTTTCTCAACTAAATCCTGCGGCGGGTAACCAACAAGCGAGAGTTCAGGAAATATTACTATATCAGCTCCGGATTTAACACCCTTTTTGTAACCTTCAATAATTTTTGATTGATTGTACTTAAGGTTACCAATAATTGGATTTATCTGGCAAAGTGCAATTTTCATAATTAAATTTCTAATAAAAGAATAATTAAAATGTTGAAACTAAAATAAGATATCTTTTAATTTTTCCAATAAAAAAGAAGATTTTTTACCATTCACCGGTAACATTCGCCCGATAATCAATCGATTCTCCCTTTTTTAACATTGGAATGCCGTTAATACTATAATCCATGCTTTACGTTAAAAAGGTGTTTATTTTTCCAGCGGAAATTATAGAAAGTAAAGGAGTTCTAAGATGTATAAGAAATTATATCGTTCAAACAGAGATAAAATGATCGGTGGAGTTGCCGGTGGAATTGCAGAATATTTTGAAATCGATCCAACTATTGTAAGAATACTCTTTGTGCTTGCAGTATTTTTTGGCGGCGGCGGATTGATAGCATACATAATTCTATGGATTATTGTTCCAGAAAAACCTTATATTTTTATGGGTATGGAACAAAATCAAGCCGATTCACAGAGTAACTTTACAAACACTACACAAAATTCTGAACCAACTGAAGAAAAAACTTCTGAGAATCAAAATACTTTTAATTATGCAGCATTTCAGCAGAAGCAAAAATCAAATACCAGTTTCGTTGCCGGAATGGTTTTAATTGTTATAGGTGGTTTGTTCTTTTTAGATAATTTTATTCCGCGTTTTGACTTTGGTGATTTTTGGCCTATTGTTCTAATTGCTGTCGGTTTAGGATTACTTCTTAACGCAAGAAAGTGAGTTAAAAAATGAAAGCATCACATATTTTTTGGGGGATATTATTTGTAACCTTAGGCGGTCTCGCTCTTTTTGCAAATCTATTCGATTTCAATTTTGAATGGTCAACTGCCTGGAAATTTTGGCCGCTTGTTTTAGTTCTGATTGGTCTGGCAATTATTGTAAAAAACAAAACAGGAAAACTTATAATTTCAGGTTTTGCGGGATTAGTTCTTGCACTTTCAATTTTTGCATCCATAAGCTCAAGCTTGAACTTTTTTAAATGTGGATTAAATTTTTCATTTGATGATGATCCAATAACTTCAGAAACTTCTCGATATACAGAAGAATATAGCGACTCAATAAACACAGCTTTTTTTTACATAGAAGCTGGAGCAGGAAATTTCAAAATACTTAGTACAACTGATAAATTACTTGACATAAAAACAGAAAGTCATGGCGTTGATTATACTTTAATAAGAAATGATTACGATAGTACAAGCAATCTCATTTTTAAAATGAAATCAAACAAATTCCGTTTTGGCAAAAAAGGAAGTTTTAATAAAGTTGAGATTGCCTTAAATCCAAATCCGATATGGGATATAAATTTTGATATTGGTGCCGCCTCAATTAAAGTAGATTTATCTCCGTTTAAAGTTAAAGACATTGATATAAATATGGGTGCTGCATCCCTAAATCTTAAACTTGGTGAACCTGTTGATGAGACCAACTTGACTATTGATGCAGGAGTTTCGGATATTAACATTTTTATTCCAGAAAATGTTGGCTGTGAAATTATTTCTGATGTAGCACTATCATCTACCAATTATGAAGGATTTACAAAAATAAAATCTTCACTTTACAGAACACCTGATTTTGATACTACAGAAAAAAAGATTTATATAAATGTTGAATCCGGTGTTTCATCAATTGATGTAAGGAAGTATTAGATTAGTGGCGGTCATCAGACCGCCTTTTATTCTTTTTCCTTTTTCCTTTTGTCTTGATTACAGGTTTCCACAAATGTTTATCTAATCTAACACATCCGTTTTATAAATTTATCAAACTCAACTCCTTCGCTTTGTAAGAGTTCCTCCATCAAGTGTGGATCGCCAAAATGTATTTTACCGGTTACGCACCAAATCTGTTAACAACTCTGTGTGCGGGAATATCGGGTCCGCATCCATTCAATGCCCAGCCAACAGTTTTAGCAGAAGAACGAATTCCACACCCTTCAGCAATGTCACCATAGGTGGAGACTTTTCCATAAGGAATTAATTTTGTTACTTCATATACTTTATTAAAGAAGTCATTTTTGTCTGAACTAGCAGAATACTTTTTCTTAAACACTTTTTTCATTTCAATTCTGACTAAACTTCATTAAGAATGCTTTAATGAATTTATTAAGATTACCATCCATTACGCTTTGCACATCCGAAGTTTCTTCATCAGTTCTATGATCTTTAACCATATTATAAGGATGGAAAACATAACTTCTTATCTGACTTCCCCACTCTATTTTCATTTTGCCTTTTTCAATCTCGTCAATAGCAGCTTCCTGCTTTTCCACTTCTTTCTGATATAGTTTAGCTTTAAGCAATTTCATTGCTCTGGTTTTATTCTGAATTTGTGATCGCTCACTCTGGCAAGCTGCTACAACTCCGGTTGGTTCATGAGTGATACGCACAGCAGTTTCAACTTTGTTAACATTCTGTCCTCCTTTACCACCCGCACGATAAGTATCAATTCTTAAATCAACAGGATTTATCTCAATCTCAATTGAATCGTCAACTTCGGGAATAACAAACACGGAGGCAAAAGATGTATGACGTCTTTTATTAGAATCGAAAGGAGAAATTCTAACCAGACGATGAACGCCATTTTCTGCTTTTAAATAACCATAAACAAATTCACCTTCAACTTCAACTGTTGCTGATTTAATTCCCGCTCCGTCACCTTCAAGCAAATCCACAATAGTCATCGTACATCTATTTTGTTCACCCCAACGAAGATACATACGCAGCAACATATCGGCCCAATCTTGCGCTTCTGTTCCACCGGCACCGGAGTGAATTGTTAGAATACAATTTTTATCATCGTCTCTGCCGCTGAGCATGTTTTTAAATTCAACTTCTTCAATCTCTTTCTCTAATGATTGAAGCTCAGAAGCAATGTCATCATAAAAAGATTCATCATCTTCCATTACAGCAAGTTGAATTGTTTCATCGACACTGATGGCTTTTTTATCAATATTCTGCCAAAGGTCAATCCAGACTTTTAACGATTTGATTTCCTGAAGAATTTTTTGTGCGGCTTTCTGATCATTCCAGAAACTTGGTGATTTAGTTTGGTTAGTCAGCTCATCTACTTTTTGATTTTTTTTATCGACGTCAAAGATAACTCCGTAAATTATCGATTCTCGTTCTATAGCT
Organism: uncultured Ignavibacteriaceae bacterium; assembly: GCA_963804005.1. Classification (GTDB taxonomy): domain Bacteria; phylum Bacteroidota; class Ignavibacteria; order Ignavibacteriales; family Ignavibacteriaceae; genus JAGXRK01. The sequence goes on from CAWDOP010000002.1 coordinate 501,664, forward strand.
TTTTAATATTTTTACTTCTTCTTCGTACATGATTTAATCCTTATTTTTTAAAAAGTCAAAATTCAAATGTCAAATAATTATTAATACTTTTAAATTTTGACTTTTGATTTTAAATTTCTAATTCCATTCTTAACAGAGCTGCTGCAAGCGTTTTACCCTGCGCATCGTGTTTAAGTGATACAGTTCCGCCGCCGCCGAGAGTGTTGTGCAATAAAAAATTTAAGGCTCGGATGTTGGGCAGTTCAAATCTTTCAACTTTTCCAAAACAAATTCCTTCAAAATGTTTTTTAACTCTCTCTGCTGTCAGATGTTTATTAATTATTTTAAAACCTTTATCATCATAAGCTATTATTCCAATGTTAGCAGCATCACCTTTATCGCCGCTCCTGCCGTGGGCAATATCAATAAGTTTAATTTTCATCACTTCAACTCCAAAATTTTAACTTTAGGCTGAACCATTTTTTTTGAAATGAGGGCAGGCCAAAACGCAATAACATCACTTGGCTTCGGTCTTCCACCCGCAAATCCGGTTACACTTGGCGGTCCAGACAAAATAAGAGGTGCAATTTCCAGTCCAAACCTCGTTATAGTTTCTCTATCTTTTGCTCTTACCGCAAATCTTAGCATGATTTCATTAATCATATCTTCTTCAATTTCTTTTGCAAGAGTTTCGTGAGTTGAGTTATATCCAACATATCCGCTTCTAATTTCATCAAACTTCAAACCGAGGTTATCAAGTCTTTTTCTTAAAATTTTATCTGCACATTTTGCTTTTGTTAGAGCTTTAGGCCAGGAATAAGTTAATGATCCTACCGCGCTGTAACCATTATGATAGGAACAGGAAACTTTATAAAACTCTGTTTCGGGTTTACCTTTAATATTAAATACTTTTACTCTATCATTTCCTAAATCTTCAAGTTTGATGCTTGTAAAATCTGCCACACAATCAGGAGTAATATATTCTTTAGGATCACCGATTTCATAAAGCAACTGCTCTGCTACGGTTTCAAACGAAACTCTACCTCCGGTGTTTTTATGCTTTGTAATTATAACTTCTCCATTTGGAAATGCTTCGGCAATGGGAAAACCAATTTCAGCAAAATTTTCTATTGATTCCCAATCACCTAAAAAATTTCCGCCTGTGGATTGTGCACCGCATTCTAATATATGCCCAGCAATAGTTCCTGCAGCCATTAAATCATAATTCTTCAAATCCCATCCAAACTCATAAATCATTGGAGCAAGAGTTAAACCTGTATCTGTAGTTCTTCCCGTGATTACAATGTCAGCGCCTTTCTCTAATGCTTCAACAATCGGAGCAGCACCAAAATAAACATTTGCACTTAAGATTTTATCTTTATATTTAGCAATAGGTTCCCCGGTTTCCATATTTTTCAGTTCACACCCTTTGGCAAGAATCTCATCCAGACAGTCTTTAATATCATCACCAAGAACAACAGCAATTTTTAAATCTTCTATATCAAGTTTTACCGCTTCCTCCAGAATTGCATCAGCACAAGATACAGGATTAACACCGCCTCCGTTAGTAATTACTTTAATTCCCTTTTCTTTGCAGATGGGTAAAATTCGTTTCATCAGCTCCGGCAAATCTTTAGCATATCCAAGACTTGGATTTCTGTTTTTCTGCTTTTGAAGAATGGACATAGTTACTTCAGCTAGATAATCCATTACTAAGTAATCAATATCTCCCTTTGTAACCTGATGATAAGGGGCATCAATCAAATCTCCCCAAAAGCCCTGCCCGGAAGCAATTCTTATTTTTTCTTTCAATATAACTCCAACTTAAATCAATTTAAAACGAAATGTGAAAACAAAATCCTACAGGCAATTTATTAAGAAATGATGTAATGAGAAAGGGAGATTAAGTGAACTTGGACTAGTTATTCAATAAATACTATTGTCATTCCTACGATCCTGCCTTCGGTAGGCAGGAGTGCGAATCCATTCTTTGTAAAAGTCGTGGATTCCTGTTTTCACAGGAATGACAAATAAATATGATGAGATTAAATTAACACTGCTTTATATCCATAGCAGTGAAGTCCAGACTTCCCTTCATCTTGTATTTTTCTAAAAACTAATTTTACTTTTAATCCAATTTTTAATTTGTCGAATTCAACATCGGCTAACTGAGTAGTAATCATTACTCCGTCCTTTAACTCGACTATACCAACAGCAAATGGTGATTGTTGTGAAAATTTATCAGAGCCAGTTCTTACAACAGTGTAAGTGATTAATTTACCTTCGCTGCTTAGATTAGTTTTTGTAAACTCTTTTGATTTACACTCAGGACAGATTAAACGAGGTGGAAAATATACAGATCCACATCCATTGCATTTACCTGCCTCCAAACGATATCTTTGTGGAATTTCCCGAAAATATTTTGGGCTTATCATAACGCCTCCAGAATATTAATTACACAACTTGCACCGGAGCCGCCCATATTTTGGGCTAACCCGATCTTTGCATTTTTTACTTGTCTTTTTCCTGCCTGTCCGGTAAGCTGCTCGTAAACTTCGATAATCTGAGCGATACCTGTTGCACCTACAGGATGTCCTTTAGATTTTAATCCACCGCTTGTATTGATAGGAATTTTGCCGCCTAATGAAGTAAATCCCTTTTCAACAGCAGGACCACCTTTCCCTTTTTCAAAGAAACCTAAATCTTCCGATACCACTATTTCTGCAATTGTAAAACAATCGTGAACTTCTGCAAAATTTATATCTTTAGCATTAATCCCGGCACTCTTATAAGCTTTTGCTGCAGCAACAGAAACCGCGGATAATGATGTTAAACTTTTCCTGCTGTGTAAAGCTATAGTATCAGAAGCTTGAGCCGTTGCTTTAATTCTTATTGGAGTACCTTTAAACTTTTTAGCAATATCCATAGAACAAAGAATAACTGCCGCTCCCCCATCACTTACGGGAGAACAATCAAGGAGTCTTAATGGATCCGCAACTAAAGTTGAATTAAGAACCTGATCTAAAGTAATCTCACCACGGAATTGTGCGTTTGGATTGTTTGCACCATTTTTATGATTTTTAACTGCAACTGCAGCAATCTGTTCGCGCTTAGTTTTATATTGATGCATATGCGCGTTTGCAATCATAGCATATAAACCTGGAAAAGTTACTCCCTGGTATACTTCATATTCCTGATCAGCAGCGGTAGCTAAGGCTTCGGTTACATCAGCACCATCTGTCATCTTTTCAACACCGCCTGCAAGAACTATATCGCTACTGCCAGAAGCAACTTCAAAGTATGCAGAACGAAAAGCAGCTCCACCTGAAGCACAGGCTGACTCCACCCTTGTTGCAGGAATTGGATTCATTCCTAAATAATCTGCCATTACAGCTCCAAGGTGCTCCTGCCCAACAAATAACCCGCTGGACATTGATCCAACATACATCGAATCGATATGATCGACACCTGCATTCTGGATAGCCTTCAAAGCTGCTTCAACAAAAATATCTCTTAAAGATTTACCCCAGAGTTCACCAAACTTTGTCATTCCCACCCCTATAACTGCTACATTTCTCATTATTTTTTCCTCCTAATCGTTCAGAATAATTTTACCGCGGAATTTTGCATATTCACCGTAATCAAGATAAATCTTTCCTTTGTCAAGCATATCTCTAAGTTTAACAGCTTTATTCTGCACTTTCAAGATTTTATCTGTTACTTTGAAAATGAATCCGTCGCTTCCAGCACCGGAACCAAAAGATACCATGAAAATTTTATCACCGGGTTTTGCCACATCAAGAATGGCGGCAAGACCAGTTGGTGAAGAACCTGAATAAGTATTTCCCATCCATGGTGCAATCCACCCTACTTCAAGCTGCTTCTTTGTAAATCCTAATCTCTTACCAGCCATTTGCGGAAATTTTCCATTCGGCATATGAAATACAGCATGCTTAAAATCTTCCGGTTTCATACCTGATTTTTTGAGAAGATTTTGTGCGGCATTGATAACATGTCTGAAATAAGCTGGTTCACCAGTAAATCTTCCGGCATGTCGTGGATAAAACTGATGTTCACGTCTCCAAAAATCAGGCGTATCTGATGTGTAAGACGTAGTGAATAATATTTCGGCGACAACATTTTCCTTTCCCATGATAAAAGCAGCACCGCCTGCGGAAGCAGAATATTCAAGTGCGTCGCCGGGCGCACCTTGAGAAGTATCTGCACCGATTCCCATTGCATATTTCATTTCATTCGCTTTTACTAAGCTGTAAGCTATGTACATTGCTTCACTGCCTGCCTTACAAGCAAACTCAAAACTTGCTACATGCACATTTGGACCAATACCCAGGGCATCAATTAAAGTTGTTCCGCTTGGTTTAACAGCGTAAGGGTGTGATTCGGATCCGATATAAACGGCACCTATCAATTGTGGATCAATTCCTGCTCTTTTCAGAGCATTCCTGGCAGCCTCAACTGAAATTGTAATTGTATCTTCATCTAAACCGGGGACTGTTTTTTCGAAAAGCTGCAAACCTCTTTTGATGGCTTCAGGGTCGGAACCCCATTCCTTAGCAATGCTTTCAACTTTTATGCGGTAACGAGGGAGGTATGAACCATAACCAACTATTCCGATCATTTGTTTCTCCGTAAATAGTTTTAAAAAACAATAATTAAAATATATCTAAAGGAAATTGGTTTAACTTTTATTTAATATCCAATTATCCTTTAATTGATTTTGTACTAACACTAATCTAATATATTAATTATTAAATTTTCAAAAAAAACAGATAATTATTTCTTACAGGTTTTTATTATTTTATCACAAACGCTGATAAAATCACTTTGCTGATGGATTGGATACCAGGTTATTCTTTTATCTTTATTAAACCATGTCATTTGTCGTTTGGCGTATCGTCGTGTATTTCTTTTTAACAACTCAACAGCACGATCAAAGGATATTTCATTTTCTAAGTATGAAATAATTTCTTTATAACCAACTGTGTTTAGTGCATTGATTTCTTTAGAGTATCCAAGCTCTAAAATTGAATTTACCTCATCAACTAACCCGGCGTCTATCATATCATCAACTCTTTTTTCAATTTGCTGATAAAGTTTTGCCCGATCCCATTCTAATCCGAATTGAAAATATTTATGATCAGCATTTTTTTTCTGTTCCTGAAAGTGCTGCCAGATTGGTTTGCCGGAAATGTAAAAAACCTCTAATGCTCGCATAACTCTTTTCCAGTTTTGAGGAAGCATATTGGATGCACTTATGTTATCAACTATTTTTAGTTCATTATATAAATATTCATTGCCGAACTTTTTTCTTTTCTCTAATAAGTCCTTTCTGATTTCTTCATCAGAGTCAACAGAATTAATTATTCCATCGATCAGAGATTTTATATACAATCCGGTCCCTCCAACTACAATTGGAATTTTATTCTTTTCAATAAGTCTGATAATAATTTTTTCTGTCTCTTCAACAAACATTCCAGCATTGAATAAAACATCTGGTTCTAAACAATCAATCAGATGATGTTTTACTGTTTCCAGTTCTTTTATGGAAGGTTTTGCAGTACCAATATTTAGATGTTTGTAAACTTGTCTGCTGTCTGCAGATATAACTTCACTATTTAATTTTTTAGCAATATTAATAGCTAGACCTGATTTTCCGGAGCAAGTCGGACCGACAATTACAATTACTTTTCCCAACCTTCTCTTCCTATTAAAGGTACAAATGAAAATTCGGGGATAATATTTGTAGAAAAATTATTTTCGGATTCCTTAGTTATAACGTAAAGTTTTTGAGAAGCCCTGCTGCCAACAGGAATAACTAATCTTCCACCAATGGCAAGCTGTTCCTTTAATTTTTCGGGAACGGAAGGTGAACCGGCAGTTACTACTATTCCATCAAACGGCGCGTACTTTGCCCATCCAAGTGTACCATCACCATACTTTGCTTTGACTCTTATCCTAAGCTTATCAAAAAGTTTTAGCGTTTGATGATAAAGATCTTGATTCCTTTCTATTGTGTAAACATCAGCTCCCATTTTATATAGAATAGCTACCTGATAGCCAGAGCCTGTCCCGATTTCAAGAATTTTTGAATCTTTTTTTACTTTTAATTCCTGAGTCATATATGCAACAGTATATGGCTGGGATATCGTTTGTTCATATCCGATTGGCAAAGCAATATCTCTGTAGGCATTATGTCTCATCAAGGCAGGAACAAATTTTTCTCTTTCAACTTCACCAATTGCTTTGAGCACAAAGATATCGTGAATTCCTTTTTGGGATAGTAAATCTACTAATGCTTCTCTTTCAGTTCTTGACATATAATTTATATTTTTGAATGTGTGAAAGATAATTATATTTTAAATATATATTTTAGACCAGTTAAATAATTAAAAAAGGAAAATATGTTCGAAACGATTTATGGTGCATTCATTATTATGGGAATGAGAATGGCCGACGTAACGCTCGGTACGTTACGCACTATTCTCGTTGTTCAGGGAAGAAAATATTATGCAGCATTGGCAGGTTTCATAGAAGTGCTCATCTGGGTTTTTGTCATACGCTTTGTTGTTCAGAATCTTGATCATATACCAAATTTGATCGGTTATGCTGCCGGATTTGCCATCGGAAATATCCTAGGTATAACAATTGAACAAAAAATAGGATTAGGTTTCGTACAACTAAATATTATATCAAGACACTTGACAGATCAGATTGCTGATAGGCTAAGGCTATTAAAATATGGATTAACCATTCTTCCCGGTGAAGGAGGTTCAGGCGGAGTTTCAATTATCGTAACTATTATACCAAGAAAATTTCAAAAAAATGTTATTAAAATAATTGAAGAGATAGACAAAAAAGCTTTTATTACTATTCAGCATTCATTACCCTATCGAGGATTTAGACACGGAAGTCGGAAATAAATATTTAATTCAAGAATTAAATACTATAATTTTTTAAATAAACTAGGTTCCATGTTAACCTTTCAGAGATAAATTGTTTGGTTGCATGATTCAGTGAGCCACATTATATTTGAATCCGTTTTTAATGAGTTCTTTACAAATTTGAATATTTACAATGCGGGAATAGCTCAGTTGGTAGAGCGCAACCTTGCCAAGGTTGATGTCGCGGGTTCGAGTCCCGTTTCCCGCTCACTTGATCCATTCTGATTTATCCGGGTGGATTTATTTTTTGGCGCTGTACCCAAGTGGCTTAAGGGGAAGGTCTGCAAAACCTTTATTCGTCGGTTCGAATCCGACCGGCGCCTCCATTTTAACCTCCATAAAATTATCCGTTATAAGCATAAATTGTCTAATACGATTCATTCCTTCATCATTTCAGATGATTTTATAATAAAACAAAGTCTTTCAAATTTTTATTAAATTATTATATTCAATTATTTACTAATTAATTTTATGCATTATCTAATAAGTTCATTAATAGGTTATATTTTAGGATCAATTCCCACTGCTTATATTCTTCTTAAGAAAAAGAGAGGTATAGACATAACAAAAACAGGTTCCGGAAATGTTGGGGCTATGAATTCTTATGAGATAACTAATTCAAAGCCTCTGGGATTGTTTATCTTTTTAGTTGATTTTATTAAAGGTGTACTAAGTGTTTTTCTTGTGTCAATTATCTATCCCGATAATTTTGTTTTACCAGCCTTAGCTTTGGTATTTGCTATATTAAGTCACTGTTTTAATCCATGGATTGAGTTCAAAGGAGGACGAGGTTTGGCAACAGCAGCAGGAGGAAGTGTAATTATCTTTCCTTTTGTTATTGCAGGCTGGATTATATTATGGGTGATTTTTTATCTGCTTAAAAAAGATATACTAATTGCTAATATTGCTGCAACAGTTTTTTTTCTTTTCCTGATATTTAATACTAGCGAAATCGCAATTAAATATGTTAATCCTAAACCCACTTCAGAAAATGAATTGATTCTGTTTGTAGTGAGCGGATTGCTAATAATTTTTATAAAGCATTTAGATCCGTTAAAAGAAATTATTCAAAAATTAAAAACACCGGGTGTTAAAAATGATAAATCGTAAGTTTTATTTTTTAACTGTCGCAGCTTTTTTAATTATTTTGATTGCAGGATTTTACTTTGTTAATAGTTCAAGTAAGCCGTTAATTCCTCAAGAGCGCAGTACAAAAGAACAAATTTTACTTGCCGCTTATCAAAATAAAATAAATGATGATATTTCTAATTCACGCAGGAATATTATAACAAAAACTGTTGAACTTGTCAGCCCTTCTGTTGTTGGAATAAATGTGATAAAGATAAGACAAGTCAGAGATCCATTCAGTTACTTTTTTGATGATCCCTTTTTCAGACAATTTTTTGGAGATCGTAGAACAAATAATCAAAGGGTTCAGGGTTTAGGTTCGGGATTTTTAATTTCACCCGACGGGTACATAATTACTAATGATCATGTTGCAGGAAATGCAACTGAAATCACTATTACCTTAACAAATGGGTCACATCATCAGGCTAAAATCGTTGGAACCGATCCTATTTCAGATATTTGTCTTATTAAAATTGAAGGTTCAAACTTTCCTTATATTGATCTCGGGAATTCTGATGATATAATTATTGGTGAATGGGTTATTGCTTTGGGGAATCCATTTGGACTATTTGATCTTAATGACAAACCAACAGTCACTGTAGGAGTTGTAAGTGCCCTCGGAATGAATCTGGAACCAATCGATTCTCGTTATTACTTAAATATGATTCAGACTGATGCTGCTATTAATGGCGGTAACAGCGGCGGACCTCTTGTTAATGGTCTCGGTGAAGTTATCGGAATGAATACTTTAATATTTACGGCTGGTGGAGCAAGAGGAAATATCGGACTTGGATTTGCTATTCCGATTAATAAAGTAAGAAAAATAGTTACCGAACTCAAAGAAAAGAATTCAATAGACAGAGATTTTCAAATTGGAATTAGGATCCAAACTATAGATGAAGGAATTGCTCGTTATTATAATTTATCAAGTTCAAGAGGAGTAATTGTAACACAAGTTACTCCTAACTCCCCTGCCGATAAATCAGATATTCGCGTTGGTGATCTTATTTTAGAAGTTGAAGGATTTAAAATTAACAATGAGAATACTATTTATGGGGTCTTTCAGGAGTTCCGTGCCAATCAAACAATCTCCGTAAAAATTGCAAGAGATAACAAAGAGTTAACTAAAAGAATGAAACTGGAGAAAAATAAATGATCCCGCGTTATACATTACCCGAAATGGGAAAAATTTGGGAAGACGAATTCAAATTTAGAACATGGTTAAAGATTGAAATTCTTGCTTGTGAAGCTCGTGCAGAGTTTGGTGAAATTCCGAAGGAAGATGTTGAGGTAATAAAAGAGAAAGCACACTTCGATGCAAATAAGATTTTAGAAATTGAAGAAACTACTAAACACGATGTGATTGCTTTTCTAACAAATGTGGCTGAATATGTTGGTCCTGAATCCCGTCACATACATTATGGAATGACTTCATCAGATATTCTTGATACTACATTATCATTTCAGATGAAATCTGCCGGCGAAATATTATTAAAGAGATTATATAATCTTAAAGATGAATTGAAGAAAAAAGCCATTGAACACAAAGACACAATCTGTGTTGGTCGTTCTCATGGAATTCACGCTGAACCAACGACTATGGGATTAAAGTTTGCCTTATGGTTCGAAGAAAATAAAAGAAATATCGTAAGACTTAAAAACGCTATCGATTCAATTTCGGTTGGACAAATCTCCGGTGCCGTTGGCACTTTTGAACATCTTTCTCCAAAAGTTGAAGAATATGTTTGTGAAAAAATGGGTTTAAAAGCTGCTCCAGTTTCAACTCAGGTTATTCAACGAGACAGACACGCCGAATTTTTAGCTACACTAGCAATCATTGGTGCATCTCTGGAAAAAATTGCAATTGAAATAAGGCATCTGCAAAGAACCGAAGTTTTAGAAGTTGAAGAATATTTTTCCAAAGGTCAAAAAGGTTCTTCTGCAATGCCTCATAAAAGAAATCCTATTATAAGCGAAAGAATTACTGGATTAGCACGAATTTTAAGAAGCAATTCAGTTGCTGCATTGGAAAATGTTGCTCTGTGGCACGAGAGAGATATTTCACATTCTTCGGTAGAAAGAGTAATTGTTCCTGATAGCTGCATAGCTTTGGATTATATGCTTGATTTGGCAATCAAACTGATTAGTAATCTTATCATTTATCCAGAGAATATGATTGCAAATTTAAATCTTACTCGCGGATTGATATTCTCACAAACTTTGCTTTTAAAATTAGTGAATAAAGGAATATCAAGAGAAGAAGCTTATAAGATAGTACAAACTCGTGCTATGGACGTTTGGGCAGATAAAAATAAAAATCTGAAAGATGAACTTCTCAAATCCGAAGAAGTAAAAAAATATTTAAGTGTAGACGAAATAAATGAAATTTTCAATAGTAATCAAATGTCAAAGAATGTAGATTTTATTTTTAGCCGAACTATTTTTAAGAAAGATTAATATGAAAAGAAGATTTATAGCGAATTTGTTAACGATATTAATTTTAGCAATAATAATTACTTCTTGTGGTGGAAACGCGGAAAATTTAACAGAGAATGATTTGGCTCCTGATTTTACCCTCTCCGATGCTTTTGGCAATTTCTACAAATTATCGGAATTAAGAGGACAACCTGTCGTTCTTTACTTCTATCCAAAAGCAAACACTCCGGGCTGCACAAAGCAAGCTTGCGGGATTAGAGACGCCTGGACTAAATTTCAAGGAAATGATATCAAAGTTTTTGGAATTAGTGTTGATTCAAAAGAATCAATTGCTGAATTTATTGAAGATCACAATTTAAATTTTCCTCTTCTTTCAGATGAAAGTAAAGAAGTAAGCAAAACTTATGGAGTTCTTAATAATCTTGGTTTATCAAACAGAATTACCTTCATAATTGATAAAGACGGCACTATTGCAAAAATTATTCGTGATGTTGATATAGAAAACCACGCTGACGATATCTTCAATTATGCATCAGCTCTGAAGTAAAAGAATAAATTGCTTCTCTTAAAATTCATTGATCATAGAACTTTGGAATTTATTTTGGTGTTTTAAAGGATATAAATAAAATTTATTATTAAAACATTAATTAGAAATCATATTATTTAATGAACAGCAAGATCGGTCAAACTATGAAATACGGATTACTCACAGTGCTATTGTTAGTATCTGCATATATTTTTACAGCCAAATCTACAGTTGTAAAAGCAGATGATAATATAGTTTATGATTCAACAAATGTTATTGAACCAAAGAATCAATATACTTTTGAGAACCAACTTATAACTACTATTCTTTCAAGATACCATTTTAGAAAACTTAATTTAAATGATTCATTATCATCAATTATATTCGACAATTATTTGACCTCTTTGGATTATGGTAAAGCATATTTTCTCAAATCGGATATTAATGAATTTGAAAAATATCAGAACAAAATTGATGATCAGCTTTTAGATGGAGATATTTCTTTCTTTTATGATGTTTTTAATATCTATCTGAAAAGAGTTAATGAAAGAGAAAATTATATTGAAACATTGCTTAATAATGAATTCGATTTTTCCACAAATGAAGTTTTTATCTTTAAGCGAGACTGTATAAACTGGGCTGCTGATTTAGATGAACTTAATGACAGATGGAGAAAAAGAATTAAAAATGATGCTATAACTTATAAACTAAATGATAAAGATTGGGATTACATCCAAAGCACTTTACTTAAGAGATACAAGAATTATGCAAAATTTCTTAATCAGTATAACTCTGAGGATGTTTTTCAGCTTGCAATGAATTCTTTTACTCAATCAATTGACCCGCACACAAATTATTTATCTCCAGTTACATCAGATAATTTTAAGATTGAAATGAGTCTTTCTCTGGAAGGAATTGGTGCAAGGCTTCAATCAGAAGATGATTATACGAAAATAGTTGAAATTATTCCCGGAGGTCCTGCATACCAAAGTAAGTTGTTGAATCCTGATGATAAAATAATAGCAGTTGCACAAGGAGGAGATGGCGAATTTGTTGACATAATTGGATGGAGAATTACTGAAGCCGTTAAATTAATAAGAGGCCCAAAAGGAACAACTGTAAGATTGCAAATCATTCCGGTAAAATCTGAAGTTGATGGAAATATAAAAGAAATATCACTTGTTAGAGATAAAGTTAAAATTGAAGATCAATCTGCTAAAAAAGAAGTGATTGAAATCATTGATGAAAAAGAATCTTTCAGAATTGGTGTTATACAAATTCCATCTTTCTATATTGACTTTGAAGGACAGAGAAAAGGTGAAAAAGATTTTAAGAGTACAACGCGTGATGTTAGAAATTTGATTAATGAACTTAAATCGGAAAAAGTTGATGGCATAATTGTCGATTTAAGAAATAACGGAGGTGGTTCGCTCTCAGAAGCAATTGAGTTAACTGGACTGTTTATTGAAGAAGGTCCGGTTGTGCAGGTTAAAAATTCCGATGGTTCAATTGAAATAGGTGACGATCCTGATCCTAATATTCTTTATGGCGGACCATTAGCAGTGATTGTAAATAGATTTAGTGCTTCTGCTTCAGAAATATTTTCAGCAGCAATTCAAGACTATGGAAGAGGAATTATTTTAGGTGAACAGACGTTCGGAAAAGGAACAGTTCAGAATTTAATTGATTTAAACCGTCTTTCTTCCAGACAAAAAGGTGAACTTGGTCAGGTGAAGTTAACCATAGCAAAATACTATCGGGTAAATGGAGGCAGCACACAACACTTAGGAGTAATTCCGGATATAATTTTCCCAAGTTATTTTGAGGCTGATGAATTTGGAGAAAGCTCAGAAAAAAATGCTCTGCCCTGGGATCAGATCGAATCATCTGAATATGAAATTTATTATGATCTCTCAAAATTCTTACCTTTTCTTAAGAAAAAACATCAAACTCGCATGGTTGATAGCATAGAATATCAACAAATGCTTTTGGAGATTAAGGAGTTTAAAGAAAATAGAAAAAGAAGCAGTTTCTCGCTGAATCTTTCTCAACGCAGCCAAGAAAAACAGGAAGCAGAAGACAGAAAGTTTGAGCGTGAAAATGAATTGAGAAAAGCTAAAGGACTAAAGCTTCTTGAAAAAGGTGAAGTTTTTTCAAATGAAGAGAATGAAAAAGATTTTCTATTGAGAGAATCAGTGAATATTCTTGCAGATCTGATTTTGGAGAAAGTTGGTTAGTTTTAATTTGTTATTTCTTTTAACAATCTAGTTTTTAATGCTGGTAAGATTGATTCGTTAAAAGAGAAATCAAGATCAGTTTTACAAACGTAAACCATTGGCTTATACATTTTTTGTGAGTGAGCTACGAACTTGTCCATTAGTTCCTCGATGGAGGAATCCAGGAGCAAACTTGGAATGGATCTAAGCAATGTAAATTTTATATTTTCTGTTGGATGATCATATGACCAACTGATAATCATTTCATATAGGTAAATTTTTACAACTTCTTTTTTATTGTCCAGAACCACAAAATATCCTTTGCCTCTGTACTTTGCATCAGAATTAAGATGACTGAATGAAATATCATCTTTTATAAAATCAAAAATTATTCTTGCTTCGCGAATTATGCACTCAACATTTTCTATTGCCCATTCAACATAGTTAATAAGCCTGTCAAGCTCTGTGCTTATATGTTGTGCTTTATCCTGTACAATTATCTGGTCTTCTATAAGAATTGCCCTTGCCTCCCTTTCGAGCCAGCTTTTGGAACCGATATTTTCAATTAGAAGATCATCAAGTTTATCTTTTACAAGTTCTGACTCCTGAAGAACAGGATAAATTATATTTTTAGCTAATAATTCCTGCCATTCTTTTATTTTCCTCAAAAGAAGATATTGATTGGTTTCCCAATCAGAGCCGCAGGATGTTAATTTTCTAATATCTATTTGAAGCATTGTATTTTTCATTTTCTGTTGTTAACCCAAATATTAAGCCAATAGTTTTTATTAGAATTTTTGTATTAAGAAAGTGTGAATAACTAAAAAATTAGGCGATTTTACCTGTTACAGGTCAAAAAGAAATGATTTTAAAATGAAGGGTAGAAAAAGAAAAAGCAGGACTTTTCATCCTGCTTTTAATAATCGAATGTAAAAAGACCTTAAATATCGAATTTAATGCCCTGAGCTAAAGGAAGCTGATTCCCAAAATTTATTGTGTTAGTTTGTCTTCTCATATAGGCTTTCCAGGAATCGGAACCGGATTCTCTACCACCGCCGGTTTCCTTCTCACCACCGAAAGCACCACCAATTTCAGCACCGGATGTTCCGATATTTACATTCGCAATTCCGCAATCAGAACCTTCCACCGAAAGAAATGCTTCAGCCTCGCGTAAATTGTTAGTAAAAATTGACGAAGATAAACCCTGAACTACTCCGTTCTGTAAAGCGATTGCATTATGGACATCACCGGAATATTTAATCAAATATAAAATAGGTGCAAATGTTTCTTCTTGAACTATTTCATAATGATTTTCAGCTTCAACCAATGCAGGAACAACGTAAGAACCGGATTTATATTCTTCACCTTTTAGAGCTTCACCACCAAAAATAACTTTTCCGCCATCCTTTTTAACTTTTTCAAGAGCAACTGTGAATTCGTTAACAGCGCCTTTATCAATCAATGGTCCAACATGGTTTTTTTGATCAAGTGGATTACCAATCTTCAATGATTTATACGCTTTTATCATAGATTCACTTACTTTGTCATAAATTGATTCATGAATAATCAATCTCCTTGTACTGGTACATCTCTGTCCCGCAGTTCCAACCGCACCAAAGACAACAGCAGGAATTGCAATTTTAAGATCTGTATCAGGAGTAATTATTATCGCATTGTTACCTCCTAATTCAAGTATAGCTCGCCCAAACCTCTTTGCAATAACTTCACCAGCATGTCTTCCAACTCTAGTCGAACCAGTAACAGAAATTAATGGTATTCTTTTATCATTAAGAATCCGCTCGCCAATAGTTGAACCGCGTCCTACGATTAAAGTAAACACACCTTCCGGAACGTCATTATCGATTAAGACTTTCTGAATGATATTTTGGGTAGCAATTGCGGTTAATGGAACCTTAGAAGAAGGTTTCCAGATATTAGTATCACCACAAACAGCTGCAATCATCGCATTCCAGGACCAGACAGCAACCGGAAAATTGAAAGCAGAAATAGTACAAACAACTCCTAAAGGATGATATTGATCATACATTCTATGCAAAGGTCTTTCCGACTGCATTGTGAAACCATAGAGTTGTCGAGACTGCCCGACAGCGAAATCACAAATGTCAATCATTTCCTGAACTTCGCCTAAACCTTCCTGAAGACTTTTACCCATTTCAAATGAAACAAGTGTGCCTAATTCCTGTTTAAATTCTCTGAGACGATTTCCAATTTGTCTGACTATTTCCCCGCGTTTTGGAGCAGGTATCATTCTCCATTTAAGAAAAGCTTCGTGAGCAGTTTGAACAACTTTTTCATAATCTGCTTCAGAAGCCTGATAGACTGAAGCAATAAATTCACCCGTTGCGGGAGAATAAATTTTTAATTCGTTCTGATCTGAAGTTTCAAGCCATTTTGTACCGGTGCTGGCTCCGAAATTTTTTTCTTTTATTCCCAGTTTCTTTAAGAATTCCATAACAACCTCACATATTAGTTTGAATTAATTTTGTTAATTATAGATTTAAGAGTAATATTTTTCATTTCATTTTCTATTGTCACTTGAATGTCAGCGAACAGATCAAGAAAAAAAATATTAAATTTCTGATTATTCTTTGATTCACCAGATGTTCCTGTATTCACATCGAGATGAAAAGCTTTTCGATCTTCAATTGCACAATAAATTTCCTGTAAGTCAATTTTATCGGGATTTTTCTTTAAGGTAAATCCGCCGTAAGTTCCTTTTTCACTTTCTACAATTCCACTTTTTACAAGAAAAGACAGGATTTTCCTCAACTTTGAAGCATTTATACCAGTATGATTGGATATATCTGAACTATTCTTCGGTTCAGGAAAGACTGCTGCCAAATAGCTCAAAGCTTTTACTGCAGTTGAAAGTTTGGTGGAAGCGGACATAATTTTTTTATTTGTTACGGTAAGTGTAACTAATTAAATATTAATAATCAATTGCAAGATATCAACAATTAAAAATTTTGATTAAAGAAATAAATTTTTGCTTTTGAAAAAACAGAATTAAATGTTTATTTTTATATATAATTTTTAATTTAACAATGACAATTCTTTATACTTTCTACATACACTCAGGGGAAAAAAATCTTCGAAGCTATTTTATTTCAAGCTTCGAAAATGTTTTTTAATAATTTGTTTCTTCTCTATTCTTTTTTTTACTAACAAACTAATTGTTCTTGCATTATTTCTAAAATTATTAAAGGATTTTAAATGATTATTGGAATAAGACGGGCAGATAAAAATAAATGGGAAAAACGCGTTCCCTTGATTCCCGATGATATTAAATACCTGAAACAGAAATTCGGTATTCAGACTCTTATCCAGCCATCTGAAATCAGAGCCTATACTAATGATCAGTATCAAGAAGCAGGAGCGGAAGTTATTGAAGATATCCAAAGGGCCAGTACAATTTTTGCTGTGAAAGAAATACCATTACATTTTTATCGAGAGGGCAAGACTTATATATTTTTCTCTCATACAATTAAGGGGCAATCTTACAATATGCCTTTACTTAAAAAGATGATGGAATTGAAATGTAATTTAATAGATTATGAGAGAATTGTTGATGAATCAAACAAGCGATTGATATTTTTTGGAAAGTATGCGGGTATTGCGGGAATGGTAGAAACACTTCATGCCTTAGGACAAAAACTAAAGTTTAAAGGTTATAAAACTCCGATTGAAAAAATTAAACAAGCATATATGTATAGCTCTATAGATGAAGTGAAACAGGTCTTAAGCGAAATCGGTGATCAAATTAGAACTGAAGGAATAGCGGAAGATTTACAGCCTCTGGTAGTTGGTTTCGCCGGTTATGGTAATGTTTCTAAAGGAGCACAGGAAATTTTGGATCTTCTTCCGGTCAAATCTATAAAGCCGGAAGAACTTCATAACTTAAATCAAGTTTCTAAAGATGAAAAAAGAAATAATGTATTTAAAGTTGTTTTTGAAGAAAAAGATATTGCAAAACCTAAAACAGGAACTTTTGAACTTCAAGAGTATTATGATCATCCTGAGAATTATGAAGGAAAATTTGAAGAATACATTCCCTTTTTAACTGTACTTGTTAACTGTATTTATTGGACAGAAAAGTATCCCCGATTATTAACAAAGAATTTTTTAAGTAGTGACAGTTATACAAATTCTGAAAAGAAACTCATGGTAGTTGGTGATATTTCTTGCGATATAGACGGTTCAATTGAGATAACAAACAAAGCTACAGATCCGGGTAATGCTTTCTATACATATTTCTTGGATAATAACTCATATAAAGATGGAATTCAACAAGATGGTATAACTATAATGGCTGTTGACAACCTACCTTGTGAGTTACCGAAAGATTCTTCAAAAGAATTTTCTTCTATATTAAAAAATTACGTTAATGAAATTGTAAATGCAGATTTTAATAAACCATACGAAGAGCTTTCTCTTCCTTATCCAATTAAGAAAGCATTAGTTCTCCAGAACGGAGAATTAACTAAAGATTATCTCTATTTAAACAAATATTTATCTAAGGTGTAAAAATGAAAAACGTGTTAGTGCTAGGTGCAGGGTTAGTAAGTAAACCAGGTGTAAGATATTTACTTAATCAAAAAAATATCTTTGTTACTGTTGCTTCAAGGACAGTAAGTAAAGCAGAAGATCTAATTGAGGGTTTCCCTAACGGTAAGGCTGTTCAAGTAAATGTTCAGGATGAAGATCAGCTATCAAATTTGATAGCAAATAATGACATAATAGTCAGTCTTCTGCCTTGGGTACATCATCTAAAGGTGGCAAATTTGTGTCTGAAGTATAATAAACATATGGCCACAACTTCTTATGTAAGTGATGATATGCAAAAACTTCATGAAGAAGCAACAAAGAAAAACCTTCTCTTCTTAAACGAACTCGGAGTTGATCCGGGCATTGACCACATGTCTGCTATGAAGATTATTGATGAAGTTTATGAAGAGGGCGGAAAAGTACTCCATTTTTATTCTTACTGTGGAGGTCTTCCTGCTCCTGAAGATAATGATAATCCGTTCGGTTATAAATTTTCGTGGAGTCCAAAAGGCGTCGTTCTTGCATCAAAAAATTCTGCAAAATTCTTGGAGAATGGTAAGAATGTTGAAATCGAAGGCAAAAATTTATTCCTTAATTACAGGATTGACGAAGTAAAAGGTTTGGGCAAATTTGAAGTTTATCCCAATCGTAATTCCCTTCCCTACAAAGATATCTATAATCTTAAAGATGCACTGACAGTTATGAGAGGAACTTACAGAAATTTAGGTTGGTGTGATACTTTGAAAAAAATGGTTGATCTTGGTTTGATTAATGAAGAAAAAAAGAGCAGTCTAAAAGGAATTACTTACAGGAAAATGATAGCTGATATAATTGGTGAAAAAGATGATTCCAATTTAGAAGAGAAGGTTGCTAAAAAACTCAATCTGGAAACGAACTCGGAAATTTTGAAAAGATTTGAATGGTTAGGATTATTCAGCGATAAAAAAGTAAATGACTTTGATAATATATTGGATATTCTAAGCGAATTACTCCAAGAAAAATTAGTCTTTAAAAACAAAGAAAAAGACATGATTATTCTTCAGCATAAATTTACGGTAGAGAACGCAGATAAAACCAAAGACTTGGTTACATCAACATTAATTGACTTTGGCGAAGCATTAAAAGAATCATCAATGGCGCGAACTGTCAGTTTACCATTAGCTATTGGGGTAAGGTTTATGGCTGAAGGTAAATTCAATTTAACCGGAGTGCAGATTCCTGTTCACAAGCAGATTTACGAACCCGTTTTGAAAGAGCTTGAAACACTCGGTATAAAAATGGATGAAAAGAAGTTTAAATTAAATTAAATTTTGTAACAACTCGAAGGGGGCTTGCAATTTATTGAAAAAATTCTTAGAATTATATTGTCCTAAAAATATATAAGGATATAAACTACTTGCCGGGAGCGGCTCCTTTTTGGAGCCGTTCCTGTTTTAAACTATTTTTGAAGTAATGATAGGTAAACTTTACATAGTTAGCACACCAATTGGAAATTTATCCGATATAACTTTTCGGGCAATTGATACATTAAAGTCTGTCGATTTCATCGCTTGTGAAGATACACGTGTGACGGGTAATCTACTTAAGCATTTTGAAATAACTAAAGAATTGTTTTCACTCAACGCAGTTAGTGAATCTCATAAGTTAAAAATAGTTGTTGATAGAATTCTAAATGGTAAAACCGCTGCATTAGTTTCAGATTCAGGGACACCTACAATTTCTGATCCGGGAAGCAGATTAATTTCTGAATCCATAAAAAATGGAATAGAAGTAATATCCATTCCTGGTCCATCAGCACTAGTATCTGCCTTATCAATAAGTGGACTTCCGACTAATTCAGTTGTGTTTGAGGGATTTCTTCCTCAAAAAAAAGGCAGGCAAAAGAAACTTTCTCAACTATCAGCAGAAGAAAGAACGATAGTTTTATATGAGTCGGTCTACAGAATTGAAAAGCTTATTAAGGAATTGAACGAACATATGCCTGAGAGATATGTTGTTGTTTGTCGTGAACTTACCAAAAAGTTTGAGGAATGTTGGAGAGGTTTTCCTTCAGAATTACTAGAATCGTTAAAGGATAGAACAATTAAAGGCGAATTTGTCGTTATTATAGCGCCAAAGAATTGGGAACAAAGACCTTTACAGTTCTAATTCTCATCTTCATAAATTATTAAAGATCGAACATCATACTTTTTAAATTTTTCTCTGCCACTGAGAAAAGACAATTCAATTAAAAAACTTATTTGAACCACTTCCCCATCCAGTTGTTCAATCAATTTACAAGCAGCTTCCATCGTTCCGCCTGTAGCAAGTAGATCATCGTGTAATAAAACCTTATCTCCAGGAACAATCGAATCTTGATGGATTTCTATTTTGTCTTCACCATATTCGAGTAAATATTTTTCAGATAATTTTTCTGCGGGAAGTTTTCCCGGTTTTCTGATGAGTACTAATCCGCAGTTTAATTTTTCTGCCAGAAGAGAACCGAAAATGAATCCTCTTGACTCAATACCTACAACTTTAGTTATACCTTTATCTTTTGAGAATTCAAATAACTTTTCAGTTGTTATCCTCAAGGCATCTTTGTCTTTCAACAGAGTTGTTATATCTCTGAACATTATTCCTTTTTTCGGAAAATCTTTTATGCTTCTAATATATTTTTTCAAATCAACAATCATTTTAAATTATTCCTTATTAAGAAATTTTTGTATTCCCTTTTTAAAATCATCAGTAATTCTGCTTATTACATTAAGATTTACAAGAAATTGTATTGCTGAGTCCAAATTCAGATCAGAGATTGAATGAATCATTTTTTTTGTTGTCTCCATACTTAATGAAGAATTTTTATTTACAACCTCAGCAACTCTGATAGACTCTTCCATAACATTCTCAGACAAGTAATTAGCAAATCCAATTTCATAAGCGCGTCTTCCGGAAATTGTTTCTCCAGTTAACAACATTTGTTTAGTATGACTTTCACCTATTTTTCTCAATAAAAATAATGATACAATAGCAGGAATGAATCCAATCTTTACTTCGCTGTAACCAAATTTAGACAATTCAGGATGTGCAACAATTAAATCGCATACACTAGCAAGTCCGCATCCTCCTGCAATTGCTGGTCCGTTTACCGCTGCAATAGTTGGTTTTGGAAATTTATAGATTTTAACAAATAATTCAGCTAAAGAATCAGAGTCTTTTTCATTTTCTAAAAGTGAATTATCATTGATTTCTTTTAAATATGAAAGATCAGCACCTGCACAAAATGAACTTCCCTCTCCGGTTATTATTACAGATTTTACTTCTTTGTTGTCTTCGACATCATTCAAATCATTCTTCAATTGCGCAACTAATTCAGGATTAAGTGCATTTCTTTTATCAGGTCGTGTTAAAGAAATTATTGCTGTGTTATTTTTTATTTCTGATTTTACCATAACAGTGTATTATTCTTTTAATAACTAAAATATTTTACTATAAAATATATTTGAATATAAGTCGAAGTAAAAGCTAAAACTCCACCAGCAAATACTTGCGCAAACGAATGACATTGAAGTCTTATTCTTGCCCATCCAACAATTACTACTATTATTCCAAATATCAAAGCGTACAAACCAAACACAAACGTTAAAGCTGCAAATGGACCTGCAGCACTCATTGCGTGCGCGCTTATCTTCCAGTATTTGTTTATAAAAATTGCAATTATTGTGTTGGAAATATAGCAAAACCAAAATGCTATTAAAATTATGTTTACTTCAAAATAAATAAGTATTAAAAATCCAATTACATAAAAAATTATTGCAATAGAAAAAGGTAATGTTCTTTCTTCCTTAATAGAGGCATCGCTGTCAACAAGCAATTTTTTATTTCTGAGTATGAAGAATAACAATATAGGTGCAGCGAATCCCAATAAATAAGCAGTAAATAAAGTAACAATTATTTTTAATGATTCTGTTTCTATATAAAATGCAAAAAAGGTAAAAATAATAATTGTAAAAGATGGCGGGACAAAAATGGTCGAAATGATTCTTGCAGCTTTATTTAAAAATGATTTTGCCAAATGAAGCTTTATGATTGTAAATCTGTTTGTACCCTTGCCGGATATATCGAGCTATATGTTTTATTCTTTAACTCATCCAGATAGCTGGATAATTTATTTTTTACGGATTCAAAATTAGTGAATTGCATAAGTTCCATTCTTACTTTGGACGCACGATGCATTCCTTTAAGATATCCGGAATAAAATTTTCTGTGTTCAATAACTGCTCTTCGCTCACCTTTTACACCGATAGCGAGTTCAAGATGCCGTAAGCAAGTCTTAATTCTCATTCCGTCGTCAATTTCTGTTGATATTGATCCAGTTGATAATAATTCTTTGGCTTCTTTAAAGATCCAGGGATTCCCAATTGCTCCACGTGCAATCATCACTGCATCTGTATTAGTCTCTTCGAAAGCTTTTTTTACGTCATAAGCAGAAAGCACGTTACCATTAAGTATAACAGGAATAGAAACAACTTCTTTAACTTTATTTATCCAGCTCCAGTCTGCATTACCTTTATGCCCCATTTGCCTTGTTCTGCAATGAACCGTTAGAGCTTTAATTCCAACGTCCTCCAGCATTTTAGCAGCCTCAACTATTTTTATGCTGCTGTTATCCCAACCTATTCTTGTCTTAACAGTTACTGGAATAGAAACACTATCCACTACAGCTTTAACCATCTTTTGTAAATAAGGAAGATCTTTAAGAAGTGCTGATCCCGCTCCGCAGCCGACTACATTTTTAACCCAACAACCTGCATTTATATCAATTAATTCGGGATTTTCTGCTTCAGCAATTTTTGCTGCACCTACCATAGATTCAATGTTACTACCATAAATCTGAATTCCGACAGGTCTTTCTTCATCAATAATTTTTAGTTTATTATGAGTCCTTTCATTTGAACGAACTAAACCTTCAGAATTAACAAATTCAGTATAGACTAAATCAGCACCAAGTTCTCTGCAAACCAGACGGAAAGAAATATCTGTAACATCTTCCATCGGTGCCAGAAGAATTGCTTTGTTTATTTCTATTTTACCTATTTTTAACATATCTGAGGTCTAAGATAATCAATCATAATTAAAATATTTACACTAATCTTTATCATCCTATTAACTGCAATATATTCGTCCTCGTTTGACATTGAAATACTAAAACGACTTCATTTAACATATAAATTTTATAATATTATCATAGTAAATTTTTATAAATACGGAAAAAATAATGCGATTAATATTCTCTGCTCTTTTGCTTTCAACAACTTTCATTTTTTCTATCTCTGCACAGGAAAAATCAGATACAACAAAACCGAGTGATCAATATCATTTAAGAATAGCAGATTCACTTTTCTATGAAACTGATGAAGTTATGGTTACTGGAACTCGAATTCAAAAAAAGATAATTGATATTCCTTATTCTGTAGTGCGGATAAACAATATGCAATACAAATACGAGAAAAAGGTATCAATTGGTGATTTATTAAATTTTGTTCCGGGTGTTTTTCTTCAATCAAGATATGGAAATCACGATGTAAGAATTTCAATAAGAGGATTTGGCAGTCGTTCAAACTCAGGTATACGCGGAGTTAGAATTTTGCTGGATGGAATTCCTGAATCAGAACCGGATGGACAAACAAGAATTGAAGCTATTGATTTTAACTCTGTTGGAAGTATTGAAATAGTAAAAGGAAATTCCTCTTCACTTTACACAAATGCTCCAGGTGGAGTTGTAAATTTTATCAATGATATAAATTTCCCTCACACATCCATAGTAAACTTTAATGATTTTGGTTCTTACAATTTAAGACGCAACGGATTTAAAGCCGGTATAAGAGCAGATGATTACGGATTTTTGGCTACTTACACATATCACACTTCTGAAGGATTCAGAGAACATAGCGAGGATTATTGGCATATATTAAATACTGTTTATGAATTATTTCCCGGAGAACATTCTAACTTCCAGGTGCTTGGCTATTTTGTTAATGGCTTAATACGATTACCTGGTTCTTTAACCAAAGAAGAATTTGAAGAAGATTATCTTCAGGCAGCTCAAAGAGAAATTGATTATGATTTCAGGCGAATAACTAAAAAAGGTAGAGTTGCGTTAAGGTACTCAACTAAATTTGGAGAAAACCTGAACAACGAAATTGAGTTAACCACTTATGGAACAATAAAATATTTTGAAAGAACTGCCAGAACTTATAGAATAATAAACCGATACGGACTCGGATCAACATTTAGATTTGTTAACAAATCAACTTTCCTCGACAGACTGAATGAGTTTTCTATTGGTGGTGATCTGCTTTATCAAACAGGACCTATTGAAGAATATAGAAACATCGGCGGGAAAAAAGATGATGTAAACATTGGAATAACTGATGAGACAATTGGCAATAGCGGTTTTTATATCTTGAATAATTTTGAGATCATTCAAGACAGAATGTCTTTGATGTTCAGCGGTAGATACGACAATGTTTACTTCGATCAAAAAAATCAACTGCTTGCGTCACAAAATGATATGAGAAGATTTGAGGCTTTCACTCCTAAGGTTGCATTGAATTATAAAATCACTCCTTCTGTTGCTGTTTATACTTCCTACGGATTAAGCTTCGATTCACCAGCTGGTAATGAACTTGAAAATTATCCTATTAGTTCTAATACTAGTAAATTATTAAATCCTGATTTGGAGCCGCAGGAATCAAAAAACTTTGAATTGGGTATAAAAGGTAATTTGATTTATCCGGATAGAGTTTTCTTTAGAAATGTTTTCTTTGAAGCTACATTTTTTAACAGTGTAATTGATAATGAAATAGTGCCCTTCGAAGTATTTAGTGATGTGTTCTTTAGAAACTCTGCTCAAACTCTAAGAAGAGGATTAGAATTCGGAACAAACCTGGAATTACTTATTGGACTACGATTCGCAGTATCTTATACTTTTTCCGATTTCTCTTATGAAAAATATATTACTGAAACTATTGACATAGTCGATGGACAAATAGTGACGGATGAAAAAGATTTCTCCGAAAATATTGTGCCAAGCATTCCAAAGCATAACCTGCTTATTTCTTTATCATACGAAAAAAATATTTTTGGAAATCTGACAGGATTCGGAAAGGTGAGTTATCAGAACGTAAGCGAAATGTATGTTGATGATCAGAACTCTGATAAAACGGATTCCTATCAGCTTTTAAATACTACTCTTGGAATGGACTTACAATTAAACACATTTAATATAAGATTATCAGGTGGAGTAAATAACTTATTCGATGAAAAATATGTTGGTTTTATAAACATTAATTCCACGTCTTTAAGATTTTATGAAGCCGGTGAACCAAGAAACTTTTTTGCAAGTTTGAATTTAGGTTACACTTTTTAAATTATTATAATTTATTACTATAACGTTTTAAGCTTTGAATAAAAAATCAATTCAAATATTATTTATTATTTTGATATCAACTGTTTTTATGGAACTTATTGCTCAATCTTCCACGGAATTTGTGAATCCTAATGATCTAATTATAGGAAAAAGTTTTAGAATTTATCCAAGTCAGGTTAGCCAATCAGAAACTTTTATTGTTAACCATCCAACTAATTCAAACATAATGTTCGCCTCAGCATATACATTTGTACCAAATCCGTTTTTTATCAGCGAGGGCATTTATGTTTCGACTAACTCAGGAGAAAACTGGTACGGAAGCGATACTTGCAGTGGTTTGCCTATACAATTTCATGGTGGTGAACCGGCAATTTCAATTGATAAAAACGGAACTTTCCTGATAAACAGACTTGGAAGACAGCCAACTTTTATTGGTCTTTATTCCCACTATTCTACTGATAATGGAGTAACCTGGAGTGGGCAATTAACAATATCGGCAGATGAACTTGAGAAACACTCTATTACAAGTGATGTGTTTAGCGTAAGTGATTATTATGGAAGAACTTATGCAGTTTATACAATGTTGACTCCACCATATAATGTTAAAATGACTTATACTGATAATGGTGGCCAAAACTGGATTCCAACTTCTGCAATTAACAATCCACTAGTCAGATGTTTTGGTACAGACATAGATGTCAAATTTAATGGTGAAGTATTAGTTTGCTGGGCTGTAATTCCAACAGATGTTGCATCCCCTTATGAAATTTATATTGGATTTGCTATCACTCGTCTAATGGTGGAAGTTCATGGAATGTTCAGGAAAAAGCAATTCAAACTCGCGGTATAACCGGCATACTTAGTCAAAAACAAAATATCAGGGTTAACAGCACGCCGAGAATAGCAGTAGATAATTCTAATAGTCAGTATAACGGAAATATTTATATCGTAACATCTCAGAAAGAACTTGCGCCCAGCAGGTAATGATCCTGATATAGTTTTATTTAAATCAACTGATAACGGAAGTACCTGGTCACAAGGAATTAGAGTAAATCAGGATGCTCTCAATAACGGAAAAATACAATTCTTCCCCGCTATTCATATTGATCCTTTAGGAGGAATAAATATTTTATATCTGGATGATAGAAATACAACCAGCGATTCAACAGGAATATTTTTATCTCGATCTATGGATGGCGGTGAAACCTGGATGGATTATCAGGTAAGTGATCATAATTTTCAACCAATTGCTGTGAGTGGTTTAGGAGCCGGCAATGTTTCCGATCACATTGATATAACTTATACGAACGGAAAACTCTGGCCAGTTTGGATGGATAATTCAACTGGTGTTTACCAAGTGTGGACTGCTCCAATTGCTCTTGATTCTGTTTCTGAAACCATAAATGCACCTTCCAATCTTATTGCTGAGGCTGATACTTTCTCAATCAATTTGTCTTGGACAGATAATTCTGCCAATGAATTGGGATTTATTATTGAGAGACGTAATGGTTCTATTTTAAGTAACATTCCATTTTTTACAATTGACACTGTTTCGAATGATATTGCAGATTATATTGATTGGGGCTCTTGCAAAATTCGACATATACATACCGGGTTCGTGCATTTAACCAGAATGTAGTTTCTACATTTAGTAATCTGGTTGAAGCAACTACACTATCTGAAATAACAAATAATCAAGAATTATTTAACTTAGCACAAAATTTTCCAAATCCATTTTTTACCAAAACTACAATAGAAATAAAACTTGCTCAACTATCTAAGATTTCTTTAAAGATATATGATGTTCTTGGAAATGAAATTGCAGTTTTAGTTGATGATTATTTTTCTGAAGGAGAGCATCAAATAAATTTTAATAGCTCAGAATTAAATAGAAACTTACCAAGCGGAATATACTTTTATCGGTTAATATCGGAAAATTTTTCTGAAACAAAATCTATGGTTTTAATTAAGTAAAACTGTCTTTTTATCAGTCGGGTTTTCTTAACCATTCTTATAATGATTTTAAGACATCAGGATCAAAATCTGATAGAAACTCAATTCCAAAATAATCTAAAATGGGAAAAAATCTTCTCATAAAAGTATTAATTCTTTCGATATATTTGCCCACAAAATTAAAACTAAAGGAGATGAAATGAAGCAAATATTTTTTGCCATGATAATACTAAGCTTATCATTTTTGAGCTGCGAAGAAAAGCAGGAAAATAATATGCCGCAAACAAATCAATTTGATGGCATGAACACGCAAGCACATGTTGCAATCGTCAATGAGAAAGTTGATGCAGGAAGTTATTCTTATCTTAATGTTTCTGAGAATGATAAAACATATTGGATAGCTGTTCCAAAATCCGATGTTACTTCTGGTGAAGAGATTTATTTTTCTCAATTTATGGAAATGAAAAATTTTAAGAGTGAAACTTTAGATAAAACTTTTGAATCAGTTCTATTTGTTGAAGATGCAAGACGGAATAATCAGAATGACATTACTAATCCTCATAAAACAGAATTAGGATCGATCCCAAAAGAAAGTGTAACAACAAAAAAGGCTGAAGGCGGTTATACAATCGAAGAACTGTATGCAAAGAAGGATAAGCTCGTGAATAAAATAGTAAAAGTTCGTGGAAAAGTTGTTAAATCAAATCTTGGTATTATGAACAGGAACTGGTTTCATATTAAGGATGGAACAGGTACCGAAGGTTCACACGATCTAACTTTAACTTCAAATGATGCTGCTCAGGTTGGTGATGAAATACTTGTTGAAGGAACTTTTATAATAGATAAGAATTATGGGTCAGGTTATTTCTATCCAATAATTCTTGAAAATTCCAAGATAAGCAAGAAGTGATTTCGTCAGTCCTGAAGGAAACTAAATAATTATAACAAAAAACTTCTTCAAAATGTACGCTAAACAACTTTTTCTTGTTCGTCATGCAAAATCCAGCTGGGAAGACGCTAGCTTACCTGATCACCAAAGACCTCTTAATGAAAGAGGTAAACATGATGCTCCATTTATGGGCAAACTTCTTAGAAGAAGAAATATCAAGCCTGATTTGATGATTTCAAGCCATGCTAAAAGAACAAAAACAACAGCTGATTTAATTTGCCGTGAGTTACACTTACATTCTGAAGATGTAATAATTGATAAGAGATTGTATGAAGCTGGATTTAAGGATATTATTGAAGTAATAAAAGAAACAAGTGAAGAAGTACAAACACTATTTGTTTTTGGACACAACCCCGGATTCACAAATCTGCATAATTTCCTTTGCGATACTTATATAGATAATATTCCAACTTGCGGCATTACTGAATATGAATTTGAAGGAAACTGGAAGGAAATATCTGCAAATTCTTGCAGACTTTTATCATTTGAATTTCTGAAAAAATATAAAATTAGATGATCAATTTATTTTTTTATTATAAAAAGTAAGTTTGGAAAATTTTTTATCAACTTTATCGGAAATAATAATTTTATCATCCTTGGTAACCGTAATACTTTCCGGATTCCAATGGATATTATTATCCAGTTTGATGCAATCTATCAACTCACGCCTTGGACTCAATTCAATTATGGCAGGATCTTTTGATGAAAGTATGAGAAGATTGCCATTTGCAGTATTGTATTCGATGTCCGAAGGAGAAAAATCTGTTAATCCAAATTGTTTCTTTATTTCCGATAGGTGTATCATAATTGAAGGAAAATTTTCCAACTTGTTGGATTTCAAATCAAATAAATAAATTGCTTTTACTTCTTTTAACGCAAAGCCGGGTTCTCCTTTACAAACAACTAATAATTTGTTTTCTTTAGGATTGTATGTAATTCCTTCAACCTCGTTCTTTTGATTTAGCTTAGTTGCATATTTTTGATGTACGACAAAGCCTTTATCAATTGTCTTTTTGAGTTGGAATATTTCCCCCGTGTTATTAACCGAATAGAAATAATTATCTGCAATAGTAATCCCTTTAAACTTTTCTTTTGCTGGTTTATTACTCAGGTTAAAAGAATTAATGATCTTTCCAGTTTTTATATCAAGTTCAAATATTTTTCCAGCTTCGTAATTCTTAGCATAATATTTCCCGTTCATATCTATAACAAGATCGGAAATATTATCTAATTCTTTATCCAGCTTTAGTATCTGATCAGATTTAGTGAAGTCATACTTACTTAAGAAAGATTGATTCTTTTGAGCATTAAGAATTGAGACTGATAGAATAAAAATTGAAAATGCAAACAAAATATTTTTCGATTTCATTTTAATTCCCTTTTAGAATGAATATCACTGAATATGAGAACTAATTCTGTATGTAGATTTAGCTAAATAAAAACTCATTGTAAACATACGTTTTAATATACTAAATCATACTTCGATGCAATTTAATAAATGTTATATATTTAATTCGTTTTAACAAATAAATAATAAATAATGAATTATTAAATAAAATAAAGACCGGAAAAAATCCGGTCTTAATTATCATTTTGATTTGCGATTTGCATCAACTACCGCTATGGCAGTCATATTTATAATATCATCAACTGTAGCGGCTCTCTGAAGGACGTGAACAGGTTTTTTCATTCCCATAAGAATTGGACCAATTACTGTTGCCTGTCCGATTCTTGCCATAAGTTTGTATGCAATATTACTTGCATCAAGAGTTGGAAATACCAAAACGTTCGGTTTCCCTTTCAGATCTGTAAAAGGAAACGTCTTAGCAAGAATTTCAGAAACAATGGCAGTATCGGCTTGCATTTCTCCATCAATCATTAAGTCGGGTCTCATTTTTTTTACGATCTTTGTTGCTTGTGATACTTTAATTGATTCGGGATAAGCGGCTGAACCAAAATTACTGAATGATAACATTGCAATACGTGGAGTTATATCAAATTCTTTAACCGTATCAGAAGTAAGAATTGCTATCTCAGCTAACTGCTCCGCATTTGGGTTGACATTAACAGTACAATCTGCGAAGAAATAAGTATCTTTCTTTGCAACTATAATATACAATCCTGCGACAGTATTAAATCCCTCTTTCACTCCAATACATTGAAGAGCAGGACGAATTGTATTAGGATAACTTGTTGTGTGCCCACTTATTAACGCATCGGCTTCACCAAGTTCAAGCATCATTGAGCCAAAGTAAATATTTTTTTTCATCAATTCTCTTGAGTCATATAAAGTGGCCCCTTTTCTCTGACGCTTTTCAAAATAAGCTTTTGCGTACTCTTCCCGTTTTTTACCTGAATCAGGATCTATTATTTTGAATTCAGATAGTTCATAACCTATCCTTTGAATTTCCTTCTTTAATAATTTTTCATTTCCGACTAAAATTGGCTCAGCTATTCCTTCATTATAAACAACGTGAGCAGCACGAATAATATTTTCTTCATCACCTTCTGGATAAACCACTTTTCTGGGTTTCTTCTGTGCTTTATGAATCATTACGCGAACTACCTCTTTAGAAAGTCCAAGTCTTTCTTTAAGTTCTTCTTCATAAGCAACCCAATCAACCTCCGTAATTTTTGCTACACCTGTTTCAATAGCAGCTTTAGCAACCGCTGGTGCAACATACCATAGTACTCGCGGGTCAAATGGCTTAGGAATTATATATGTCCTGCCAAATTCAAAGTCTTCGCCGCCATAAGCTTTTATAACCATTTCCGGTACTTTTTCTTTTGCAAGATTTGATAAAGCCAATGTGGCAGCCATTTTCATTTCTTCATTTATGGCAGTAGCACGAACATCTAAAGCGCCGCGGAAAATAAATGGAAATCCAAGTACGTTATTTACCTGGTTAGGAAAATCGCTTCTGCCTGTTGCCATAATCAAATCATCGCGGACAGAAACAGCTTCATCATACATTATTTCAGGATCAGGATTTGCCATAGCAAAA
Source organism: uncultured Ignavibacteriaceae bacterium (assembly GCA_963804005.1). Lineage (GTDB taxonomy): Bacteria > Bacteroidota > Ignavibacteria > Ignavibacteriales > Ignavibacteriaceae > JAGXRK01. The sequence goes on from CAWDOP010000002.1 coordinate 532,795, forward strand.
ATTATTGGATCAGGTGCCATGACTTTAACCATATCTTTAGAGACAACACCACCGACAGACAATCCAACAAAAACATCTGCACCTTTAAATGCATCAGCAAGAGATGGAAATCCTTTTTTCTGTGCGAATTCCTCTTTGTACTTGTTAAGATCTTTTCTGTCTTTTGTTATGCAGCCTTTAGAATCGAACATATAAATATTTTCTCGTTTAGCTCCGGCTCTTACATAAAGCTTACAGCAGGAAATAGCTGACGCACCTGCACCGTTAACAACTATTCTTACTTCATCAATTTTTTTGCCTGCTAATTCAACAGCATTGATAAGGGCAGCACAAGAAATTATTGCTGTTCCATGTTGATCATCGTGAAATACAGGAATATTCATCGTGGCTTTCAGAGTTTCCTCTATCTCAAAACACTCTGGTGCTTTTATATCTTCAAGATTTATTCCACCAAATGTTGGTTCAAGCATTTGAACAGTGCGAATTATTTCTTGAGTATCTTTACTTGCGAGTTCTATATCGAATACATCTATATCTGCAAATCTTTTAAATAGAACTCCCTTTCCTTCCATTACTGGTTTACCAGCTTCAGGACCGATATCGCCAAGCCCTAAAACTGCTGTTCCATTTGAAACAACAGCAACAAGATTTCCTTTTGCAGTGTACTTGTAAACATCTTCAACATTTTTATGAATTTCCCTGCACGGTTCTGCAACTCCCGGTGTGTATGCAAGGGATAGATCACGGGAGGTTAAACAAGGTTTGGTTGCTATTACTTCAATCTTACCTTTTCGCTCTGAACTATGATAGAATAGAGCTTCTTCTTTTGTAAGTTTCATATATTTTCTCCGTTGAGAAGAATGAATTGATCTGATTTATTTAGTTTATCTGAACGATAAGAATACAATATAATGTGGCGATAAATGACTTGAAATTCAAATATCGATATTGACTTATTACTAAAATTGAACTGATCGGAGTGATTTCCCCATAAACATATCAATGCGAACAACTTTTCCTCAGACGACAATAATATTAGTACAAATAATTTAGCTTCTTAATAAAACTATAATTTACACTTCAAAAAATAAGAAAAATTTTATTAGGGAAAGAAAGAAATAAGAGATTTTTAGAATAAATCGTACAATAATTCTTTAAATGTTGAAATAACGTTAAAATTTCAAATCTATTAGATTAAAGTTGCTTCGTTGGTTAATTTATCAGAAAGTTCTTTACCAAGATATTTATCAATAACAAAATGCAGTAAGTATAAAATTGGAGTGAGCAAAACAGCTATTGAAAATTTATAAATGTAGTTAACCAGACCTATTGCCAGTACTAACTTAATATCCCATCCTGCTCCAATATAGAATGCAATAAATAAAACGATAAAACTATCAATAAACTGAGAAACTAAGGTTGAACCGGTTGCACGAAGCCAGATTTTTGAACTTCCTGTAATCGCCTTGAAATAATGAAAAACCGTTACATCAACTAACTGACCGACTAGAAAAGCAACGAGTGAACCGATAATTATCCACAAACCTTGACCAAATATTGTGTTGAATGCCAGATCCATATTTACGTTTCCTTGTGGAGTAATTCGATCAATCCAGAAATCTGATGGTGATAATCCTATTGCAAAGTAAACCATAAAAAATGCATAGGCTATTAAACCAGCCGCTGTAAATGAAAGAAATCTTACTCCCCTTTTCCCAAAATATTCATTTATTATATCAGTCATAATAAAAACTACAGGCCAAAGAAGCACACCTGCAGTAAGGTTGAATGATAAATTTTCAATTCCCAGAATTGTGAGATTAAACGGGGAAATCCCCAAAGTAGCTTCAAATGAAAATATTTTAACACCTATGAATTCAGCCAGAAGTGCGTTGGCAATAAAAAATGCTCCGAGTATGTAAAAAAGGCGTGTGGATTTATCTTTCATACAATAATTGTTTTTGTGGAATAAAAATATTGATTTCGGGATTAAAATAAAAAAGCGGCATCCAAAGTTTAATTTGTGATGCCGCCTCTTTAGGAGAGAGATGGAAAATCAATGATTTAACTATCTTTTACGTTCTTTCTTTTCCGCGTCTGATTCATCTTTCTTAGACTTACTTGAATCATTTCTTTTCTTAGTTTCAACTCTTGTTTCCTTCGGCTTATTTTCAACCTTTCTTTCAATATTTCTGGTTTCAGGTTTTGTTTGAGTTGTTACTTTTCTTTCTATTCTTGTTTCATTATTTCTATTGTTCAGTACTTTGCTATCAGTTTTCTTTTCTTCTCTCTGAATTACACGCGTGTCTTCTCTCTTCTGAGTGTTAGTATTTGTACGGACTTCCGTATTCTTTCGTTGAGTCTGTTCAGTGCTTCTTTTTTCGATCTGAACATTTTCATTTTTCTCGTTTGAGCGATTTTCACGAACTTCAATTTTACGATCATCCGTAACTTTTCTTTCATTTTGAACATTTCTTTCTTCACGGATCACTTCTTTTCCACTATCATCCTGTCTTACATCACGTTTTTCATTATTTGACATATCCTTACGAATTCTTTCTTTGTCCAGGTTTCTGGTTGATCCAAGGTCAACTCTTGAAAGATCAAGCGTGCTTCTTCTGTCAGATCTTTTTACTTCAACATCTCTAAGTGCGTCACGTGATAACTCACCTTTGTCAACATAAAATGTTCTGATATTTTCTCTGGTTAAATCACGATTCTTATCATATACAACCTGACGTGGATCCTTAACAGATTCAATATTTCTCATACGAATCTTTTGAGCAGTTCTTTTTTCAATAAAGCTTACATCAATTCCATTATTTCTAATTCTGCCATTATAATATCCATAATTAACTCTGTGTCTGCTTCTTGAGTGTATTCTGTACTTATACTGCGCACTGACATAGTAACTAGTTAAGTACGGATTATAAAAATTATTTACGTGAACATAATGCCAGTTAGAATAAGGAACATAATAATCATGAGTAAAGCTAATACCTATTGATATTGAGAACACAGCATAAGGTGAAAGAGGAGCCCATCCTATATAAGAATCAGTGTATCTCCATTCAACCCAGGCAGGTGCCCACTCATAATCAGGAATCCAGATCCAACCATAGTAATCATCGAAATACCATCTACCATAATGATAAACTATGTGACCAAAAGGTTCATATGAATTCCAATACCATCCGTAATCACTCCAAATCCATCTACCCTGATGGTAAGGCTGCCAATTTCTAACCATAATTGTAGGTTTCCACGCTATTACACCGTAACCGATATCAATCCAGTTTCCGTGCGGTGAAAGTGAAGCGTAAAAGTATCCACCAACTCTGTTGGAGATGTTTGTGCTAGCTTCAACGTTTGTTGTGAAGCCGAAAAGAATTATAACTACTGCGAATATTAAATTTTTCATTTTATCCTCCTATGGACTGTTATAAAGAATACAACAGGAGTGCCAGATGTTTTATTCCATTTTTTAACAATAATCAGTGTTTTTTAGCTTAAGAGTGTATATTAAATTGAACAGTATGAGTATAAAATGAGGTTATTAATCAGCGGTTTATTTTTCTGTTCTTCCAAATATAATTACCAAAAACACCCGAAATTCCTGCAATAATTATGTACGGAATTTGAACGATTTCAGCCAATAGGAAAACATCAAGTATTTTTTTAGTAAAAAGTAGCTTAATTCCCTTTTTCAGCACAAGAAACTCAAAAAGGATTTTTAAAACGATCGATAACAAAAATGTAATTAAGAAAATGTTTGAATAAAACATTCCTAGTAAAAGCTGTGTCGGAAATGAAAGGTAAAATAAGTAGATAAGAATAAGTTTTAAGATTAAAGTCTTATCGTTGTAAAATAATCCTTTACTTGCCCATCGTTTTCTTTGTTGATAAAATTCACTAATAGTTTTGTTTGCAGAAGTTCTAACTATTGCATTTCGATGATTTGCGAATTTTACTTTATACTTAGTATCCTTATTTATTTTCTGCATTAACAATTCATCATCTCCCGAAGAGAGATTCATCTGATAAGTAAAATCGCCAACTTCTTCGTATACTTTTTTTAAGTAAGCTATATTAGCGGCATTGCAAATTATTGGTTTTCCCGCTCCAATTAATCCGGCACCAGTAATGACTAATCCCGCAAATTCTAATTTTTGAAGTTTACTGAACAGCGATTTCCCTTCTTCAAATTCAACAGGACCAGAAACAAATCCAGTATTTTTATCAAAGAAACTTAATATAGTCCTTAACCAATCTGAAGAATGAATACAATCTGCATCTGTTGTAACGATAAAATCTCCAATTGAATTTTCGATACCAAATCTGATTGCACGTTTTTTATGAGCATTAATGGAATAGTCATCTGGAACAGATATTACCTTTATGTGAGATGAATTAATTGTATCACTTAATTTTTTATACGAATCGTCTGTTGAAAAGTCGTTTACAAAAATTATTTCAAATTTATCTTTTGGATAATTTTGATTTGACAGACTATTGTAACTATATAAAATATTTTCGGATTCATTCCTGAATGGAATTATAATCGAAACAAATTCTGAAGGAATATCTGTTGAAGTTGTAATATCAAGTTTATTCAATCCACTATAGACTACAAAAAGAAAAAGCATATAGTACAACAGTAGAAGAACAAAAAAAATAATTAGAATATTTTCAATCATTAGATTTCTTTAATAGCAGTATAAAACCAATAATAGAAGGAAGCAGAACATTTATCAAAAATAAAAATATTGAGGCGTTAAATCCGACTGAAGCAGATTCACCAAGTCTGGAAATAAAATAAACTGAAGCTCCTTCCCTGATCCCAAGCTCGCCGAGTGATATTGGAGGAATTATAGTTTTAGCAAACATAATCAGATTGCCAGCCCATAAATAATCAACAAAATGTAAATGATTCGAGAATGAGGCGACCAATAATGCATATTGAATTAAAAAGCATAAATAAAAAAGGAATGATACTGTCAGCATTTTAATTGAATAATCCCTATCAAGATTTTTTAAATCTTTTAACTTATCTAACAAGTAATTCATTCTTGTCGATTTTCTAAGCTTCGCAAAAATAAAACTGTCCCAAAATCTTTGATTAAAAAGGAGGTAAATGAAAAAATAAAATAAGCTAAACAGCACTATGAACAGCGAAATAGTTATAAATAATGGAATCCCGTATTCTAAGTGAATGAAAATAAATGAGCTTATAGATCCAAATATAACCACCATTAACAGCGGAAAGAATTTATCGAGTAAAGTAGCTAAAGCAACTTTATAAACAGGTTTGTCTTTCAAGACTATTGCTCTTCCAAAATATTCACCAATACGAGCAGGAGTGAAAACACCAGCAGCGAATCCGTGCATCAAGGAAATGAATATTTTACTATTGGAACTTTCTTCCAATAAAAGTTCGCAAGTAAACTTCCACTTTAAAAATTGTAGATAAAGATTTAAAAATATCATTGAAAATGCTGCTATCAGAAAACCTAAATTAGCTTGTTTTATGGCAACCCAGATCTCACTTGGCTTTACAGTTGAGACAATATATGTTAAAAGTCCAGCTGCAATAAAAAGTTTCAGCAAGAAAAAAAGTAGACTTTTATTTTTTACTAAGAAACTTTCATCACTAAAATATTTTTTTAATGCAGCCTCAATCATTATTGTTCAAATTCTAGAATATTAATTTTTAATCCTTCAGTACAGTTTGTACAAATATTGATACTTTTTCTGCTATTTAGGACTCTTTGTCTGAAATTTTGATATTGCCCAGATTTCCATATTTTTTCAAAAGATCTACCATTTAGCACTCCTAAATTATACTCGGCATCTTTATCAAAGCAACAAGGAGCAACTCTGCCATCCCAGGTTATAACAGAGGTTCTCCAAAGTGCAAAGCAATGGTTTTTCATTTTGTTTTTTATTTTGTATGAACCATTTTCAACAATGTATCGTCTGTATTTTTTATTTGACGGTAAAAACTTAATTGTATTTTCAAAACTTAATATTTGCATAGTCTTGAATACAACCTTATCCACTCCAACATTCTTTCCATAACTTAACACATCATCAAGTTGATGCTCATTTTGTTTCATTACAATAAACTGAAATTCAACATAAGGTTTTATCAAACCGCGCTCATTTTTTCTTTTTATAAGATTTCTTAATCCATTATCTGCTTGTTTGAATGTTCCACCGACACGATAATTCTGATAACTTACTTCATCAAGTCCATCAACTGAATAAATTAATTTGTCAGGGGCATTATCTAAAATTAGATCTACATTGCTATCATTTATAAAATGTCCATTTGTGCTAATAGAAATATAAATTTTGTTCTGCTGTGCATACTTTATCATTTTAGTAAGATGTTTGTTTATGAAAGGTTCTCCTTGAAAAAATAACTGAACATAAAACCCGGTAGATTTTATTTGATCTATCCAACTTTTGAATTGCTCGAAATTTAGAATTCCTAAGGGACGGGTTAAAGCTCCTAACCCTGAGGGACATTCCGGACACTTTAAATTACAGAGATTTGTCGGTTCAATCGAATAGGAAATAGGCATTCCCCAAACGATTGGTTTTCGGATCAGTCTGGAAAGCATAAACGAAAAAATAACTTTTATTGAGTTAATAAATCTCTTAAAGGTAAAATATTTTGCTAAATTTATTTCCAAACTCATTATAGAATAGTTTTGAATGTTAAAATAATCATTTAAGTGAATTAAAAAACCATTAAAGATATATGATTTAAGAAGTTGTCAACTGCTAATCTTTTTTTTACTTTTGAATTGTCAATTCACATTGAAGGTGCATAATGCAAATTAATTTCTGTGATATCCCAAAAAATCAAAATTTGTTTCTGGATTTTCTATATGAATTTGAAAACGTATCTAAATTTTACAAATATGATTTCAGACAAAAAGAAAATTACAGTGATATTTTCAAAAAAATAATAAAATCCAGAAAAGATCGGGAATTTAGTTTAACATCAATACTGAAAGACCAATATTCATTTCTGCCAAAAGTTTCTGAAAAAACTCTTTATAACATTCATAATTTAAGTGAGGAACGAACTTTAGCAATTGTAACCGGTCAACAGCTAGGTTTGTTTGGCGGACCTCTTTATACACTATATAAAATTATTACCGCAATAAAACTTTCCCGACAATTAAAAGAACGATATGAAGAATATAACTTTGTCCCGGTTTTCTGGCTAGAAGGTGATGATCACGATTTTAATGAGATAAGATGGATTAAAGTTCTTAATAATGAAAATGAAATAAAAGAAATAAATTATCTTGAAGAAATTCCTGAAGATGAAGCTAAAAAAAGTGTTGGGAACTTAGTACTAAATTCAGATATAAAAACTTTTATAGGTAACATAAAAAAAACACTACGTGATACTGGATTCACTTCTGGGTTGTTAACAAAACTCAGTGAAATTTATAGTGAAGGTAAGACTACAAAACAATCTTTCAAAGAATTATTGTTCTGGCTTTTTGATGAATATGGTCTGGTAATTTTAGATCCGCAGGATGAAAAGATAAAATCTCTTTTAACTCCGATTTTTAGCAAAGAAATTATTGGATTTAGAGAGCATACTCAAAAGTTGGTTCTTTGCAGCGCAAAACTTGAAGAGTTTTATCACGCACAAGTTAAAATTAAACCCGTAAATTTATTTTATAGTACAGATGACGGAAGATATTCAATCGAACCTGTTGATGATGAATTCAGGTTGAGAAGAAAAAGAAAACAATTTACGCCTGAAGAATTGTTAAGTACAATTGAAAACGAACCTGAAAGATTCAGTCCGAATGTTTTACTAAGACCAATTTGTCAGGATTATCTATTACCTACTGCATTTTACATTGCCGGTCCAAGTGAGATTGCATATTTCGCACAGGTGATGCCTTTATATGATTTTTTTAATATTGAAGCTCCCGTAATCTATCCTCGAGCATCAATAACAATAATTGAAAAAAGTATTCAATCAAATCTTGATAAATTCAATCTTGAGTTGAAAAATATTTTCATCAACTCGGATACTTTAAAAGATAAAATCATAGCGTCACTGTCAGAAAATAATCTTGACGACATATTCGATGAAGCAAATAAACAAATTGTTTTAGCGTTTGAAGAACTTAAAACAAAATTATTTTCTGTTGAAAAGACAATCTCTGATTCAAGTGATCGTTACAAGGAAAAAGTCACCTTTTCATTGAAGGAATTGAAATTAAAAGCTCTTCAAGCTCAGAAGAAGAAACACGAAATAAGCTTAAAACAGATTGATAAAATTTCGGCATCACTTTATCCATCGGAAAATCTGCAGGAACGTGAACTAAATTTTATTTACTTCGCTAACAAATATGGTGATGCGTTCTTAAAAAAGATTTTTGAGGAGACAATAGTTAATTGCTTCGAGCATCAGGTAATCAATATCTAAGAGAATTTACATACAGAATCTATTTGCATTAAAAACCCTGGATTTGAAATATTTACAGATTCAAAACCCTTAACCACCCCACCCTTTTCGTTTAACATTGAGAAAACTGCAAACGACATTGATATTCTGTGATCGCCGAAACTATCAAAAACTAATTCCTTACTTAAGGGTTTGCCTTCAAAAGAAAATCCGTCATCATATTCTACGACATCAAATCCTGCGATTCGTAAATTATTGCAAATTGATTTTATTCTATCCGATTCTTTTACACGAAGTTCTTTACAATTTTTAATTTCAAACTTACCTTCTGCAAACGCACCTGCAACTGCAAGAATTGGAATTTCATCAATTAAAGATGGAATTATTTTTTGATCAATGTTAACATTTTGAAGCTTGCTTGATCTGACTAAAATATCACCATATTCTTCTTTGTTGCTAAGTTTACTCTCAATAATCTCAATGTACGCGCCCATCTTTCGTAATTGCTCAATAATTGCAGTACGAGTAGGATTAAGCGAAACATTTTTAATTTTTATTTCAGAGTTATTACTAAGAAGTGCTGCGACAATTAAAAAAGAAGCTGAAGAAATATCACCCGGAACAAAATATTTCTTTGATGAAGGATAAATTTTTATTGATGATTTTGAGATTATTTTTTCATTTTCATTTATCACCTCTAAATCAAGCAAACGTTCAGTGTGATCTCTAGTAATCACTGATTCGACAATTGAAGTCTCATCCTCAATATGTAAACCGGCGATTAATATTGCACTCTTAATTTGTGCACTCGGAACATTAAGTTCATAATTAATTGCTTCTATATTATCTGCAGGTTTGATAATAATTGGTAAAGTATGGTTATCTGTAGAGAATATTTTCCCTCCCATCAATTCTAAAGGATCAATAAGTCTTTTCATCGGACGTTTAGTAAGAGATTCATCGCCAATTAACTTACTTTCGAAATTCTGAGCAATGAGTAATCCAGATAACAATCTTGCAGTTGTTCCGGAATTACCACAATCAAGTTGTGCAGCCGGTTGTTTGAAACCTTTGTAGCCAACCCCCTGAACTTTTATCAAATTATTTTCTTCAGAAATATTCACTCCAAGTTGTCGGATACAATTAATCGTTGATCTTACATCAATTCCATCAGAAATATTTTCAATTATTGATTCACCAGCAGCCATTGCCGAAAATATTAAAGCACGATGAGAAATTGATTTATCCCCCGGCAAAGAAATTTCCCCATTTACTTTATTAATCTTTCTGAATTTTTTAATCATATCACAATTACTTTCGAAGCCAAGCATCAATAATTTTTTGTAATTCTTTCTCACTCAGATCTTTTGAAGGATACATTTTAGAAGCTTTTCTTTGTCTTACAGCCTCGTATAACGTAATAGCAGAAGCCACTGAAACATTTAAGCTCTGTATCATACCAAACATAGGAATCTGAAATTTTACATCAGCTAAATTAGTCGCTTCATCTGAAACACCGCGATGTTCATTACCAAGAACTACTGCTGTTTTTATTGTAAAATCTATGTCATACAAATCAACTGAATCCGAAGAAATTGATGAGGCAATAATTTGAAAGCCTTTTTCCTTCAATTCAGAATAACATTCTTCTACAGATTTGAATTTATCTTTTTCAATCCATTTATAAGCTGAGGCTGATGATTTCTTTCCGATTTTTGGAAATTTTTCATAATTGTAGATTAATGAAACAGCCGGAACACCTGCTGCATCACAGGTTCGGAAGATTGCACTTACATTATGGGGATCGTGAATGTTTTCAAGTACTACGTGAAGTGAATGTTGTCTTGCTCTAACAACATTATTAATTTTTTGTGATCTTTTTTCTGATCTCAAATTGAAGTCTTATCAATTACTAGTTTGTAAATAGTAAAATTATTTTCTCTTCGAGCTTTATCCAGTTTAAACAATTTTTGATCAATTCTAAGAAAGTATGAAACTCTTCCTAATATATTATTTATTACAGTTTCTTCATCATGAGCCCATGTATCACACTCCCGAAGTGAAGGAACATCAGCATTAAAACCGTCATTTGTTTTTTCAATAACTATATCAAGAATCATAAATCAATAATTTGAATTCGAAATGGATTTTTCGATTATATTTATTCCGGAACTTGTACCTAACCGTGAAGCACCATTCAGAATCATAAGAACAGCATCGTCATAACTTCTAACACCTCCAGAAGCTTTCACTTTTGCCTTATTTCCAACGCTAAATTTCATCATTGCAACATCGCGAATGTTAGCTCCGCTTTTACTAAATCCCGTAGAAGTTTTAACAAAGTCTGCTTTAGCTTCAATAGCAAGTAGACATGATAAAACTTTTTCTACATCTTTTAACAATGCAGTTTCCATTATTACTTTTAACAAAGCATTATTCTTATGACACAATTCTGCTATTGAAGAAATTTCTGTTAAAATATAGCTTTGATCATCATCTTTCAGCCTGCCGATGTTTATTACCATATCAATTTCCTGTGCACCGGTAGTTAAAGCCATTTCTGTTTCATCAATTTTCATAGATGTTTCATTTGCGCCAAGCGGAAATCCGATTACAGTACAAACTTTTACCGTGCTCCCAAATAATTCTTTACTGCACAGATCAACATTGCAAGGATTCACACAAACAGATGCAAAACCATATTTCTTAGCTTCATTACATAGATTAACAATCTCTAATCTTGTTGCATCTGCTTTTAATAAAGTATGATCGATAAAACCAGCTAATTCTTTTGTATTAAAGCTTTTACCCTTAATATTTTGAACCAAGGTATTAGAGTTTTCAAAATCAGCAATTTTGTTATTTAGAAAATCTTTATTAATCATTTGTAATATATACCTTATTAATTTTTATTTATAAAAAGCTTCAAATGCTTTGAAAGTATTGCTTAAAAGCATTGCAATAGTCATTGGACCCACACCACCAGGAACCGGAGTGATATATGAAGCCTTCTTTGATACAGTTTCAAATTCAACATCACCCACTATCCTGTAACCTTTTGGTAAATGTGGAGCATCAATTCTATTTATTCCGACATCAATAACTACGACACCGTCTTTTACCATATCGGCAGTTATAAAATCTGCGCGACCAATTGCAGCTATTAGTATATCGGCTTGACGTGTATAATATCCCAAGTCAGAAGCAGCTGAATGACAAACAGTTACAACTGAGTTGGCAAACTTTTGTTTCTGAAGCATAATATTGGCAATTGGTTTACCTACGATATTACTTCTCCCAACAACAACTACATGTTTTCCTTCTGTAGGAATTTCATACCGCTTTAATAATTCCTGAATTCCTGCAGGTGTACATGAAGCAAAAGTATCTTTACCAATAACAAGATTCCCAACATTAACAGGATGAAAACCATCAACATCTTTTTGAGGAGAAATTCTCTCAATAACATGAGTCTCATCAATATGTTTTGGAAGTGGAAGCTGAACCAAAATACCATGATAATCACTGTTGGCATTATATTGATCGATAACAGAAAGTAGTTCTTCTTCAGAAATTGAGGAAGATAATATTTCTGTTTGAGTTCTCATTCCAATTTCTTCACAAGCCTTACCTTTACGCGAAACATAAATTTTTGAAGCAGGATCGTCACCCACAAGTATAGCTACTAATCCGGGTATATTTTTGACCTCAGATTTAGCTTTAGATATTTTTTCTTTGAGTTCATTTCTGATATCTGCAGCTACTTTTTTGCCATCAATTAGTACCATTTTAATTCTCTTTAATAGATTATATTGTATTTGTCAGCCAATAATTTTTTAATTTTTCGATCTTTTTTTATTTCATCAACAAATGGATTGGAATTTTGCCACCCGGTTTTTCCTGTTGTGCGAAATCTTTCCAATCTTCTTATACTAATTTCGCAAAAGACCGGATCAATATCAGCAGTAAAACATTTTCTTTTTAACTTTTCACAGGCGATGAGAGTAGTTCCGGAATGAGCAAAAAAATCAATAACAATTTCTCCCTCCGAACTGCTAGCATTAATAATCCTCTCTAGTGCTTTTAATGGTTTTTGAGCATAGCAACCATTAACGTTTTCTTCCATCCTGTAAAAAACCTGTTGAACGTCAATCCAGACATTTCCTGGTCTGATAAATTCTGATTTACTGCGTTCAATATTTTCCGTGACTTCTCCCCCAACATTTTTATAATACCCCTTAAGTACTTTAGGAATATCAGTGTAAACAGTTTCAACATTAAATTTGGGAGCACCTTTAGTATAGTACAATAGTTCTTGTCTGATTGACATCCAATTATTGCTTGTCCCATATCCGCGTTGATTTCTAAGTGTAATAAAATTTTTTGAATTAAAACCCGAATTTCTCATCATAAGGATAAAGTTTGCAAATGGCTGGAAATGATTTTTATAGTCTGCACCTAACCATATATAAATAGAAGCATTTATGTTTAATGAGTTAAATGAATTTTTAATCCATTTTTTCGACCATTCGATAAATTTTTCTTCCTTCAGCTCATCAAATACAATAAAATTGTAAGGTGGGTCGTGAACAGCTAGTGAAGCCAATTTACCGTCCATTAGTTTCTTGATTTGCTGAGAAGTTGTAGCATCTAAACAAGCAACCTTGTGCTCCCGATTAGGATCACTCCAAATCTCTCCTTCGATAAGACGACAATATTTCAGTAATAATTCTCTTAAATCGCTGTCATTATCAAGCTTTGGTAAGGCATATTTTTCCATCTTAACTAAATATTGCGTTCGAATTCAGGGAATATTATTCGTTCTATTTGTTTGGATTTACCACTTTCTGAATCTATTACAAGAAAAACACCGGCAAGATGAACATTGTCTGTAGCAGTTTCATATTTCTGAGGTGTCTGATAAATAAATCTGTTAATTGCTGCAACAGTTTTCATTCCAATAACCGAATCATAAGGTCCACTCATGCCCACATCTGTAATATAAGCAGTTCCTCCAGCTAAAATTCTTTCATCTGCAGTTTGTATGTGTGTGTGTGTTCCGATAAGTGCACTTATTTTACCATCAAGGTAATGTCCCATAGCCATTTTTTCAGCAGTTGCTTCTGCATGAAAATCAAGAATGATAACTTTAGATTCGCTTTTTATTTTTTGGATAACCCAGTCTGCAGTTCGAAACGGACAATCTAAAGGAGACATAAAAGTTCTTCCTTGCAGATTTAAAACTGCTACTTTACCTTTTTTAGTTGACGCAATATGATACCCATTTCCATAAGTACCTTTTGGATAATTCAGCGGACGAATAACCCTTGGTTCCGATTTAAGATAATCTTGAGATTGATGCTTATCCCACGTATGATTTCCACCTGTAATTACATGCACTCCCAAATCAAATAAAATTTGACCTTCTTTTGAAGTGCAGCCTTTTCCATCCGATACATTTTCACCGTTAGCAATAACTAAGTCAGGTTTATATTTTTGAATTAATCCGGGAAGCCAGGTTTGAACATGATCCAGCCCCGGCTTTCCAATGATATCACCGATAAATAGAATGTTAATTGAAGACATAATCTGTAATTTTTAATATCAATATATCTAAATTGAGTGTGATTTTAAAAAAGTTTTTCTTAATAGTTACTTTTTATTGATATTTTTTATGTCCTCAGGTAATTATCCAAACATTCCTGTAGAAGATTCTGCATTTACGGTTATAGACGTTGAAACCACGGGATTATCTGCCACAAAAAATAAAGTAATAGAAATTGGTATGGTTCGAGTTGAAAAGATGAAAATCGTCTCTAGATTTCAATCTTTAATTAATCCACAAACTTACATACCGGGATTTATAACACAGTTTACAGGAATATCAAATGATGATGTTTCGGACGCTCCCCTCTTTGAAGATTTGGTTGATGAAATATTATCCTTCACTGAAAATTCAATTTTAACAGCACATAATCTGCCTTTCGATTATTCCTTTCTCAAAAATGAATTTAGATTTTGCGGATATGAAACACCACAGTTTCAAACTTTATGCACATTAAAATTATCAAGAAGAATTTTCCCTTTTCTAAAAAGCAGATCATTAGGATCTGTTGCTATGCATCTTAAAATTAAAAACTCTGATGCACACAGAGCACTATCAGATGCAGAAACTACTGCACGTATCTTAATCAAACTTACAAAGCAATTAAAAAAAGAAAACAATATATCATCATTACAAAACTTATTGGATTATCAAAGTAATGTTGGAACGAGACCAATATTAAAAATAAAAAAGGACTTAGTTGATGATGTTGGGTCTGTTCCAGATGCACCCGGAATATATTACTTTCTGAATAAGAAAAATGAAATTATTTACGTCGGAAAGGCAAAATCACTTAGAGAACGGATGAAAAGTTATTTCTCTGTTTCTGCACAGAGAAAACCTAAAAAGATTGTTAAACAAGCCTCCCGCTTGAAAGTCGAAATTACTAATTCTGAACTTACAGCTTTGTTATTAGAAGCAGAGTTGATTAAAAAGATAAACCCAAAACATAATACTCAGCTAAAATCTTACGGCAATAAATATTTTTTGAGAATTAATACAACACACAAAGTTCCTGATCTGGAAATAACCAATTATTTTGATTTTGACGGAAACGATTATTTCGGACTTTTTACGACTAAAAAGAAAACTAAATTATTATTTGATGTGTTAGCGAGAACATTTGAAGTAAGGGAGTGCGAAGACAAGGAATTCGCAAAAGGCAAAGGATGTTTTCTTAAAGATATTGAAAGATGTACCGCCCCCTGTTTGAATGATCCTGCTAATATGATTAGATATAAAGAAGAATTGAATCACGTTTATGAGTTTCTTGGAGGGAAAAACCAGACTGCACTTAATCGTTTACTCAATAAAATGAAATTGTACTCTTCACAACAAAAGTATGAAAAAGCTGCTGAAGTAAAAGAATTATTAGACTTGATTCTCGCACAGGTACATAAGAATTCTCTGCTTGCCGAACCGATAAACAATGCAAAAGTGGTTTTTGAAATTGATTCTGATTGGGGAAAGGATTACTTGTTGATGATAGATGGAAAAATATTTATAAAGAAATACCTTTTAGATAAAAAAGATTATTTTGATGAAGCATTGGACGATTATTTCAACTCTACAATTCAAAATGATATGCTTCCAAGTGAAGAAGATCTTGAAAAAATGAAAATTTCTCTAAACTGGCTAATAAAAAATAGAAATAAAGTCCGCACTTTTTATTTAAAGGATTATTCAACAAAACATAAATTATATAAAACATTGTCTTCTTATATAACCAGTCATAACATGCACCTTCTGAAAAGACATTTGAAGTAAGTTCGTTGTTAAATCAAATATGAAAAAGATAGATAAGAAGCTTTGAGAAAATACTGTTTAATAAAACCGCCGGTTCAGCAGAACTGCTTGAGAAACTATTAAAATATTTTTCTAAAAAAGTTAAGCATGGAGAATCTATTCGAACTGAAATTGCCTTAGCTAAAAAGTATTTATCACATTTTGCGGTTATAAAAAATAATATTCTGTCAATAGAACGTAAAACTCAGAACAATGATCAGGAATCTCTTTTAAAATATTTGTCTAATATTCTGGAAGAAAATCGAAATACTTATAAAATAATCTTTAACTCTATTCCGAATAAAATAAAAAGTAATAGTAAAATAGTAACTCTTTCCAATAGTAAAACGGTCTATGAAGTGTTAAAATTATGGCATCAATACAATAATAAAATTGAAGTTACTGTTTGTGAATCACAACCCGAATGTGAAGGAAAAATTCTTGCAAAAGAATTATTAAAGGCAGGAATAAAAACAAAAGTAGTGTTTGATTCAGAAACCAGTAATAGCTTAGAGAAAGCTGATTTATTACTGTTAAGCTGTGATGTGATTTTAGAAAATGGAGATATCGTTAATAAAATTGGAAGTCGTAATGCAGCAATAATCGCAAAGTATTTTAAGAAGCCTGTTATTGTTATTTCTTCAAAAGATAAGCAAATAAATAGTAATATATTTAGAATTAAAGGAAGGGACGCTATCGAGAAGTCATTATTTGAACGGGTCGAAAATGAGATTAATTCACCAAATAGTTACAGACTAAATAGTGAAAATTAAACCTATAGTGTTACAGTGTGTCTGCTTTTGTGATGGAATCTTAATGTAAGAAATATGGCAGAACAAAAGAGACCTAAAGACAGACCGATCCACACACCTTCAACACCATAATTAAAAACAAATCCGAGAAGATATCCAGATGGAAGACCAATAACCCAATATGCTACAAATGTAATAATTGTAGGTCCCTTTACATCTGTTAATCCTCTTAAAATACCAATCCCAACTGCTTGTACACCATCGGCAATTTGAAAAAATGCCGCAATAATCAAAAGGACTGATGCTATTTCAATCACTTTAATATCATCAATATACAAGGATGGAAGAAAAGTATTTAACGTAATAAATATTATACCTGCCATCATCATAATGGAACCACCCAAGATAGAAGCAATAAATCCTGCTCGTCGTACTTCAGTAATATTTTGCTGCCCAACGGCATTCCCTACTCTGATACTTCCAGCTTGTGAAATTCCAAGAGCCATCATAAAGGATATTGAAGCAAGATTAATTGCTATTTGATGAGCGGCCAGCTCATTTGCTCCGATCCAACCAACCATAACTATGGCAAAAACGAATGCACCGGTCTCAAAGAAATATTGAAAGCCGCTTGGAATCCCCAAATTTAAAATCTTCTTTATTACGGGAAAATTAAATCCATTAAAGTTTAAAGAAACATCAAATGCTGAAAAATGTTTTGATTTCATAACATAGAGCATTAACGTAACAGCCATAAATATTCTTGACATTAAGGTAGCAATACCAGCTCCATCTAATCCTAACGCGGGTGAGCCTAGATTACCATAAATAAAAATCCAGTTTGAAAAAGCATTAATAATATTGGCAGTAAGAGCTACAATCATTGCCGGACGCATTATTGAGAATCCCTCAATGAATTGTTTATAAGTTTGGAATATCATCATAGGAAATACAGAAAAAGCAAGAATGCGTGTATAAGATTCTGCAAGCGGACTAACTTCTAATGGTTGATTAATGATAACTATCAAATAGGATGAAAAATAAGTCGCTAAAAAAAGAAATAGTGATATAATTGTGTTTACAATAAGAGACTGCCTGAAATAAACTCCACATTCTTCAAATCTCTTTGCTCCCACTAAAATTGCAACTAAGGGAGTGACTGCAATCGAACTTCCAAGACCAACAATAAAAATGAGAATTGTAATGCTTGAACCAAGAGCAGCAGCAGCTAACGGAACAGCACCAAGCCTGCCAACCATTACACTGTCAACAACACCCATCATCATAAAACCTAATTGTCCGATAATGACAGGGAAAGCCAATGATAATGTTTTTATAAAATGGTCTTTATAAAGATGCATAATCTAATATTTAGATAAAATAATTGGAAAGATAGCTTATTTATTGCTAAGCAGAAATGAGATTTGTAAGAAGATAATTAAAGAAGCCGGATTTATAATCCGGCTATTACTATTTCCTGATTGACATTTTCATAACAATAACAGTTATAAATTTTTTCACACATCTTACTAACGCGAGGACTGTCGTCAAACCGGATTGCCTGTTTTACTGCGTATATTCCTCTTGCATCACCAATTTTAAACAAAGCAACTGCAGCCATGATTCTAGCTTCTTCACTGGATGCATTTTTAAGCATTTTCAACAATGGTATTACTGCTTCAGAGATTTTCAACTCACCAATCATATAAGCCGAGCTGGTTCTTAAACCGTAATTCTCTGAATTAATACCCATTAGAAGTGATTTAACAACTGCGTCTCTGTTTCTTAATTGTGTATCAGTCAGTAAATCGTTACCGAAAGTAGAAACTGTAAAAACTGCAAAAACCATATATATCAATAAAGCAATTTTTGTTTTTCCTAAAAAACGGGATTTCACATTCTTCAACATTTTAGCACCTCCTAAATAAAATAAAAAGTATTTTCAATTCCGATGCTAACTTAATCAGTGAAGAGTAAGTTGTAAATCAAATACGGATGAAAGGACTAAGGAAATGATGATGTGCTTTAATTGAATTTCTTCGGAGAAGTTCTTTTCTAGTTTTGGCTAGTATTTCTAACGCAAAGCGTTTTTTATAGTAAAACTAAGATTGTCTGCAGCACTAAGACTATCAATTTGACGAATTGACATTTTCTCAATAAAAAAAATATCTTCACCAATAATATTAGAAACATACTTTGACTGCTTTTGCGGATTAAAAACATCAAATGATGATCCTATGATTCCGCCTAATAATAATAAAACCGTACTAATTAAAAAAATCGTTTTCAATTAAAGCCCTATAGGTAAATAAAATAACTGCTGTAAATGTAAATATTTTAAATTGACAAACAAAGAAATCTGCGGAAAGGGAGGGATTCGAACCCTCGGTGGAATAAATCCCACAACGGTTTTCGAGACCGCCCCGTTCAACCACTCTGGCACCTTTCCAGAACAAATAATTAACAAACAAAGTTAAATAAATTTTAGTTGGTGGTGAAACAGAGAATAAAATTTCTTTGGTAAACTCTTTGTGTATGGATATATTTCGACTTGTTATTTCTGCTAGCTCTAGTTCTAATAAGACTTAATTACGGAGAGGTGCAAGAGTGGCTGAATTGGCTACCCTGGAAAGGTAGTGTACTCGCAAGGGTACCGTGGGTTCGAATCCCACCCTCTCCGCTCCCCTACTTTACAATTCATATATTAATATTTTTGAAGTGTTTACATTTCCCGATTTTCTTAAAGCATACATAAGATTTGCCTCAACTAGCTCTATGCTTCCGGATTTTTATCAAACTAACAATCATTAACACTTGCTGAATGCTTAACTTATTTTTCTTGATTCTAATTGAAATTAATTGCATTATTGAATTGATAAATTTCCTTCTACTCCGGAAGAGGAAAAATTACTGAGTTTAATTACAGATTACCTGCAGAGATAACACACGGATTACTCTACCGAAGTAAAAATTTAATTTTAATGTTACCCCATTTGGGAGGATTATCAATATATAACATAATTAGTAAACTGGTTACTGACCTAAAATCCTTGATTTTTTTATTATTAGATAAGGGATATATATGTGCCCGAAATCTTATAAAGAAGAGGATCGATTAAGCAAGGAAAATCTTCGGTTAAAATCTGCTGTTGAAGAGCTCTCTATCCTAAATGATATGGCAACCGCCATTGCCTCTACTCAATCACTCGATCAAATCACAAACCTTATTGTAAAAAAATGTGTTAAACATCTTAAATCCGAACAGGGATCAATTCAACTTATTGATGAAAAAGATTTTGTCAATCCTTTCCATACAATGATAAGAGTCCGGGATAATATTGATGATAAAGATTCACTGCGGTTTGACAAACAAATATCCGACATAATGCTGGCAAATAAAAAACCATTGCTCATCAATGAATTCAAAAGGGAAGAAAAAATTGCTTTGCGGGAAAATTCGTTTCTGAAGATACGATCTTTGCTGAGTGTGCCGATGATTATTAAAGGAAAAATGATCGGAATACTTTCGCTATTCAATAAGGAATCTGATGATGGCTTTACTGAAACCGATCAAAGGTTGCTTCAGATAATTGCCGCTCAATCTGCAAATGTAATTGAGAACTCCAGATTATTTGAAGAAGAAAAAAAACTTATTCTAATACAACAAGAAATTCAGGTTGCAAGTGAAATCCAGAAAAATCTTTTACCTCAGAAAATACCTGAGATTAATGGTTACGATATTTATGCAATTAATATTCCGGCTCGTGAAGTTGGTGGAGATTATTACGATTTTATAAAAGTATCAGAAAATAAAACTGCAATCGCGCTTGGTGATGTATCCGGCAAAGGATTACCAGCATCAATGCTTATGGCAAATCTTCAGGCAACTTTAAGAGGACAGTTATTATTTTGTAATTGTGCAAAAGATTGCATTAAAAGAGCTAATAATCTTCTTCACAAAAGTACAGACATATCAAAATTCGTAACGCTATTTTTTGGAATCCTTGATACTGAAAAAAATATTCTCACTTATTGCAATGCAGGACATAATGTGCCGGTTTTTCTTGCCAAGGGCAATAAATTTAAGCTGGACAAAGGTGGAATGCTGCTTAGCTGTATTGAAGATACAAACTATGATGAAGAAGCAATATCGTTTGAAAAAGGATCAACACTTGTTGTCTTTTCAGATGGTATAACTGAAGCTATGAATGAAGCTGAAGAAGAATATGGCGAGGAGAGGCTGTATGATCTTATAGAAAATAAATTGTCTTTAAGTTCAAAACTTTTGGCAGAAGAAATATTAGGTGATGTAAAAAAATTCACTTCTGGAATTCCTCAAATGGATGACATCACTTTGTTGATAATTAAACGTTATGAATAAAACTAAATTTTTCAGGAGGTAATATGAAAGTAAGAATAGAAGAAAAGTACCAGGCTGCCATAATTGAATTAAAGGGCAACCTGATCGGCGGCGAAAATGCTAAGCTATTTCGCGATAAAGTTTATGAGCTGATTGCTGATAAAAAGAACAATGTGATTGTTGATATGAGTGATGTAAAAATGGTAAACAGCTCCGGGATTGGAATACTGATCAGCGGTTATACAACTCTTAAAAATGCCGGCGGTGATTTAAAACTAGCTCACATATCGGATAAAGTTCAGGGTGTGCTTAACATAACAAAGCTAAATCAGATATTTAACATTTATAATAATGTTGATGAGGCAGTGAAATCGTTTAGTTAAATCAAAAATTTAATTTTGATTTAATTATGATTGGCAAAACTATCCGCCGCGGCGGATCACATTTACCCCGTGAGATATAAGGAGAATATGATTTAAACTTGCCTTTGAAGTTAGTTTGTTAGGAAGGGTGTCTAAACCAAAATGATGCAACTAAAAGAGAAAATTATTTGAAGACGGCCTGGGAAACGTTATATAAAAACAGAATGCAAAATTATCTCACGGGGTAAACAAAATTTTAGAAAAGCTCAGTGCCGGCGGACCTGCCCGCCGTAGCCTTAAATTACTTGCGAGGTTAAATTGATAGGTTCAACTGTATCCCATTATAGAATTTTAGAGAAGCTCGGCGGAGGCGGGATGGGCGTTGTGTATAAAGCCGAAGACACAAAACTCAAACGTACCGTTGCATTAAAATTCCTTCCCCCATCCTTTTCTCTTGATGATGATGCTAAGCAAAGATTTATTCACGAAGCTCAGGCAGCTTCTGCGTTGGAGCATAATAATATTTGCACTATACACGAAATAGATGAAACTGAGGATTTACCCGACGTGGCGGGTGGACAAATATATATAGTTATGTCTTGTTATGAAGGAGAAACTCTTAAAAAGAAAATTGAAGGGGGCCCATTAAAAATAGATGAGGCTATTGATATTGCAGTTCAGATTGCAGAGGGATTGGATAAAGCACATGAAAAAGAAATTGTTCATAGAGATATAAAACCAGCAAACATATTTATTACAAATGATGGTGTCGTTAAGATACTAGATTTTGGATTAGCAAAAGTATCTGGTCAAACTCAATTAACACAAATGGGAAGCACAGTTGGCACTGTTGCATATATGTCACCGGAGCAAACCAAGGGAGAAATAGTTGATTATAAAGCAGATATCTGGTCGTTAGGTGTTGTACTTTATGAGATGCTCACGGGAGAACGCCCCTTTAAGGGTGATTATGAACAGGCGGTGATGTTTTCTATTATGAATGAAGAACCAATATCAGTTAGGAAAGTTAATCTCACTGTTCCAGCAGAATTAGAACAAATTATCGATAAAACTTTGAGAAAGAATCCTGAATCGCGCTATTCATCAACTGCTGAAATATTAAATGATTTGAAGGCATATCAGAACAGCCTGCGAACGTCAGAAATGAGTGCATTTAATCTGAAAACAATTATTCGTCGTATCCGCAGGCCTAGAGTTGCTATTCCTGTAGCTGTTATAATACTGCTTATCACGCTCAGTGCAGTCTGGTTTTTCAACCATCAGGCTAAAATCAGCTGGGCAAGAGAAGAAGCTATTCCCGAAATTAGCCGGTTAATGGAAGTAGGGTTGGAAAATTATGTCCGAGCTTATACAGTAATAGAAAAAGCCGAGAAGTATATTCCGGATGATAAAAAGCTGAATGATTTTCTTACTCAGTGTGCCGTTTATACTTCTATTCGTACATCTCCGCAGGGAGCAAAAATCTACTTTAAAGAATATAAATCTCCGGAAAAAGATTGGAAATATCTCGGTATTTCTCCAATTGAAAATATCAGATTAGCTGCTGGTTTTTTCCGGTGGAAAATAGAAAAAGAAGGATTCGAAACTATTATAGCTTTATCTTCAACATTTAATATTTCTGTTGAGGAAGGGATAACACCACTTGAAATAGAATTCAAGCTGGATAAAACAGGAACAATTCCGTCTGATATGGTGCGTGTTAAGGGAAACGATGAACTGGCTGACTTTTTTATTGACAAATTTGAAGTAACAAATAAACAGTACAAGAAATTCCTGGATCAAGGTGGTTATCAGAAAAAAGAATTTTGGAAGAATGAATTCATCCGGAACGGAAAAGTGTTTTCGTGGCAAAAGGCTATGGCAGAATTTGTGGATCAAACTGGCAGAGCTGGCCCTTCAACATGGCAAGCAGGAACCTATCCAGTAGGAAAAGATAATTATCCTGTGTCTGGCATAAGCTGGTTTGAAGCGGCTGCTTATGCAGAATATGACGGAAAAAGCCTCCCTACAATATATCATTGGAATCAGGCTAGAGGTATAACATCACTAGTTATGAATTCCTATTTAATTATATCGATGAGTAATTTCGGAAATGAGGAACCAGTATCGGTCGGAACTTATCAAGGTATAACTGCTTCCGGAGCTTATGATATGGCTGGGAATGTTAGAGAGTGGTGCTGGAATAAAACAAACGTGGGTCGATGTATCCGGGGAGGAGCTTGGAATGATAATGATTATATGTTTAATAATGTCAGCCAGGTATCTCCGTTTGACCGGTCAGCCAAAAATGGATTTCGCTGTGTCCGCTATCTTCAGACTGATAAAATATCTGATGCTGTTTTCAGTATATACGAAATTAAATATAGGGATTACTCCCGTGAGAAACCGGTTCCGGATGATATATTCCAGGTATATAAAAACCTATTTGCATATGATCCGATGGAACTTTATCCCAAAGTCGAACTTAGGGACGAGAGTTCGTCAGACTGGATTAAAGAAAAGGTATCTTTTACTGCGGCGTATGGCGGAGAACGAATGTCTGCTCTTATTTTTATTCCTAAAAATACATCTCCACCCTACCAGGCAGTAATTTATTTCCCCGGTTCAAGTGCGCGAGATGTAAGGACCAGCGATAATATAGAAATAAATCCAAGTTATCAGTATTATCTTTTGCATATAGTAAAAAACAACAGAGCGGTGGTTTATCCAATTTATAAAGGAACCTTTGAGCGCAATGTTGACTTATCTAACATGGGCGAACATCAGTTGACTGAATGGAGGATACAGTACGCAAAGGACTTTAGCCGGACAATCGATTATTTGGAAACCCGTCCTGATATATCCTCTGATAAACTTGCCTTTTATGGAATGAGCTGGGGAGGCAATATGGGTTTTCTCATTCCTGCTGTTGAAAAACGTCTGAAAGCAAATATACTCATTGTAGGTGGACTTTCTACGGTTAAATACCGTCCGGAGGTTGATGTATTTAATTTTGTAACCAGAATTAAAATTCCAACTCTTATGCTTAATGGACGATTTGATATGGTTTTCCCATATAAAACACATGTCAAACCAGCGTATGATCTTCTCGGAACTCCGGAAGAAGACAAGAAATTAATTCTTTACGACACTGATCATTTCATACCAAAGAATGAGCTTATAAAGGAAACCTTAAACTGGCTCGATAAATATCTTGGGCCTGTAAAATAAAGAGAGTTTATAATTTAATGATCGGCAAAACAATATCACATTATAAGATATTAGAAAAACTCGGTGGCGGCGGAATGGGCGTTGTCTATAAAGCCGAAGACACAAAACTCAAACGTACCGTTGCATTGAAATTCCTGCCTCCCTCTTTCTCTCTTGATGAAGATACTAAGAAAAGATTTATTCACGAAGCTCAAGCTGCTTCTTCACTCCAACATAACAACATCTGCAATATTCACGACATTGATGAGACTGAAGAAGGACAACTTTTTATTTGTATGGACTGTTATGAGGGCGAAACATTAAAACAAAAAATTGAAAAAGGTCCGTTAAAAGTAGATGAGTTAATTAATATTACCGGTCAACTTGCCGAAGGATTGTTAAAAGCACACGAAAAAGAAATCATTCACCGCGACATTAAACCGGCAAATATTTTTATCACAAGCGATGGTGTTGTTAAAATTTTGGATTTTGGATTAGCCAAAGTAAAAGGACAAACACAATTGACTAAATTGGGAAGTACTGCTGGGACTATTGACTATATGTCACCCGAACAAGCAAGAGGTGAAATAGTAGATCACAGAACAGATATATGGTCATTAGGTGTTGTACTGTACGAGATGGTCGCTGGAGAATGTCCTTTTAAGGGTGATTATGAACAAGCAGTTATCTACTCCATCTTGAATGAGGAACCGCAGGAGATATCAAGTTTACGATCCGATGTTCCTGAAGGCGTTATCTCAGTTATGGGTAAGGTGTTACAAAAGAATTGCACATATAGATATCAAACGATGAAAGAGTTTATAGCTGATTTGAAGTCAGGACGCGCATCGACAATCGAATTGCCAAAGCAGGAGAAATCCATAGCAGTACTGCCATTTATTAATGACAGTCCCGACGAAGAGAACACCTATTTCATCAATGGTATTATGGAGGAGATTCTGAATAACCTGCAGAAAATCAAGGAACTCAGGGTGATATCCCGCACATCGGTTGAACAGTATAGAGGTCAGAAAAAATCCATCGCTGAAATCGCTGAGGAACTTGATGTTAATTATATTGTGGAAGGCAGCGGACAGAAATATGGCAATGCATTCCGGTTGAGGGCCCAGTTAATTAAAGCAGATCGGGAAACCCACCTATGGGGTGAATCATTCCAGCAGGAAATAAACAACGCATCAGATATTTTTAACACCCAAAGCCTTATTGCAGAAGCAATTGCAAAAGAATTAAAAGCGTTTATAACACCTCAGGAAAAGCAACTTATTAAGAAAGTACCTACTGAAAATCTGGAAGCTTACGATGCTTACCTGAAGGGCCAATTCTACGTGAGAAAGTTAACTTCCAACGATTTTGATACAGCAATGAAGTATTTTGAATTGGCTAAAGAAAAAGACCCGGATTACGCCTTGGCTTATGCAGGCATCAGTGGTGTTTGGCTCGCTCGTCAGCAAATAGGCGCGGCATCACCCGATGTTGCAGGCTCGAAAGCTTATGAAGCAGCAATGGAAGCACTCGAATTGGATAATACGCGGGCGGAAGTTCATTATACGCTTGCAGGCATGTATACATGGGGAATGTGGGATTGGAAAGCAAGTGAAGCAGCATATAAAAGAACTCTTGAACTAAATCCTAATCATTCAGAAGCGCATGCATTTTATGCACATTTATTGTGTATACTGGGACGACCAGAAGATGCCTTGGAACATGGAAGACAATCGCTTAAGCTGGATCCTGTTAACCCACTGTTAAAAATGCTTTATGGCTGGTTACTTACCTATACTGTTCGAAGATATGATGAGGCAATTATAAAATTTAGTGAAGTGCTTAAACAAGAGCCTTTTAATGTTCCTGCCCATTGGGGACTAACATATGCATTTCACCTAACTGGAAGATTCAATGACGCATTAGCAAATTGGACGAAAGCTGCCGAGATACTGCACAAAAGAGAAATTACACAGGCTTTTAATGATGGTTATACTGCGGCAGGTTATAGTGGTGCAATGCGAAATGGTGCTGAATTTCTTGTTACACTACGTGAAACCACATATATAAATCCTGTTGAAATTTCCTTTGGGTATATTATGGCAGGAGATATTAAACTTGGAATGGAATGGTATGAGCGTGCTTATGAAGAGCATAATCCAAATGTGCCTTATCTTGTAAATCCTATTCTAGATTCGCTGCGTGACGAATTCAGGTTCCAGGAAATTGCCAGGAAAATGAATTTGCCATTTAAATAGAACAAGAAGATTTGATGGAAGAGCCCTAAAAACTAGTATGATGAATGGAGATATTGATGAAGAGTACAGCTGGTGGAAAAAATGATCGGTAATACCATTTTTCACTATAAAATATTTGAGAAAATTGGCAGAGTCCGTCTCGTTTCTCAAAGCGGAATGGATGAGACCTCGGCCGGACTATCTGAGGAGGTAATTTCTTGAGCGAGTATATTGGGAAAATAATATCACACTATAAAATTCTGGAAAAGCTCGGCAGGGGCGAACCTGCCCACCGTAGCCTTAAATTACTTAGGAGGTTAAATTGATAGGTTCAACTGTATCCCATTATAGAATCTTAGAAAAGTTAGGCGGAGTCCGTCTCGTTCCGCGGTGCGGAACGAACGAGACCTCGTCCAATCAATATAAAGAGGTAAGTCCTTGAAAGAATACCTTGGTAAAATAATATCACATTATAAGATTGTAGAATTGATTGGACGGGGCGGTATGGGCGTCGTTTATAAAGCCGAAGACACCAAACTCAAACGTACTGTTGCATTAAAATTTCTTCCGCCCTCCTTTTCACTTGATGAAGATGCTAAGAAAAGATTTATTCATGAAGCTCAGGCGGCTTCTTCACTCCAACATAACAACATCTGCACTGTACACGATATTGATGAAACAGAAGACGGACAAATGTTTATCTGTATGGATTGCTATGCTGGAGAAACCCTTTCGAAAAAAATAGCCAGGGGACCTTTAAAGCTGGATGATTCAATTGATATTACTATCCAAATAAATCAGGGACTGTTGAAAGCCCACGAACAAAAAATAATTCACCGGGATATAAAACCTGCGAACATTTTCATCACGAATGATGGTATTGTAAAGATACTTGATTTTGGATTAGCAAAACTATCCAGACAAACGGTGATGACGAAAATGGGATCTACAGTTGGAACAATTGCCTATATGTCACCCGAACAAACCAAAGGAGAAATGGTAGATCACCGAACAGATATATGGTCACTCGGAGTTGTGTTTTATGAGATGATTACCGGTCAGTTGCCATTTAAAGGGGACTATGATCAAGCGGTTACATATTCAATAATTAATGAAGTGGCTGAACCTCCGACTGCATTGAGAACAGGTGTACCAATGGAATTAGAACGGATTGTGAACAAGACGTTGGCAAAAAATCCAGATGAGCGATACCAGCGTGTCGATGAGATGTTAGTTGATTTGAAAGGACTCGGAAAGGAATTCGAATCTGGAACAACGAAGCAAACAGTAATTACAACGCCTCTAAAACCAAATAGAAAGAAATATGTTATTGGAGTCATTGCAGGTTTATTTCTTGTTTTACTGGTTGCATTCTATTTTATCTTTCTCAATAAGCCACTAACGATTGAAAGGAAATCCGTTGCTGTTTTGCCATTCCAAAATATTAGTGAAGACAAAGCTAACGAGTATTTCAGCGATGGCATTACAGAAGATGTCATCACCCATCTTTCAAAAATCGGTGATCTGAAGGTGATTTCACGTACTTCAACTATGTTGTACAAAGACAGCAAGAAAAGCCTTCAAGAAATTGGTAGAGAGTTGGGTGTTGAAACTATTCTAGAAGGGAGCGTTCGGAGGGCAGGCAACCGTGTTCGAATTGTTAGTCAGTTGATAGATGCAAAAACAGATGAGCATATCTGGGCAGAGACGTACGATCGTGAGATGAAAGATATTTTTGCCATCCAGAGTGATGTTGCAAAACAAATTGCTGCTGCATTGAAAGTGAAATTCTCTTTCTCTGAGAAAGAGCGAATTGAAAAAATTCAAACTGAGAATACAGAGGCATACCAACTCTATCTCAAAGGACGTTTCCATTGGAATAAACGAACTTTAGCTGATATAGAGAAGGCAATCGATTATTTTAATCAGGCAATTGAGAAAGATCCGAATTATGCTCTTGCTTATGCCGGATTGGCTTCAGCGTATGTTGTGCTTCCAGACTATTATGGACTCCCGCCGAAGGATGTTTACCCGAAAACTGAAGCCTCAGTAAGAAAGGCATTGGAGCTTGATGCTACACTTTCGGAGCCCTATGCTGTTATGGGGTTGATGAAAGCCCATCAGTGGGATTGGGAAAGTGCGGAAAGTGAATACAAGCGATCAATCGAACTTAATCCGAATTATCCAACAGTCCACCAGTGGTATAGTATACTCTTATCTAGTCTCCGCAGACTTGATGAAGCCCTTGCTGAGATCAAACGCGCACAGGAGCTTGATCCTCTCTCGCTCGTCATCAATTACAATGTGGGTTGGGCTATGTACTTTATGCGGCAATATGACAAAGCGATAGATCAATTCAGGGAGACACTTGATCTTGATCCCAATTATATTTCAGCTCGTGTAAGTCTAGGCGGGCTGTATGCAGCACAAGGCAAATTCGAGGAAGCTATCTCAGAGTTACAAAAGGCAAGGTCTCTCGTGGACAGAGGTGATCCTACTTCACTAGCAGAACTTGGTTCGACGTATGCATTGGCTGGAAGGAAAGATGAAGCGCAAAAGATACTTGATGAATTGCTTGAGTACTCGAAGCAAGGGTATCCCGTGTCACTGGCCATTGCTACAGTTTACGGTGGACTTGGTGATAAAGAGAAAGTATTTGAATGGCTTGAAAGTGCGTATCAGTCGCGAGAATCGAAATTCCCATTGATAAACGTACATCCGGTTTGCGATAGCATTCGTTCGGACCCAAGGTTTATCGCATTGCTGAAAAAAATCGGACTGGAAGAATGATTGGATAATTAATATAACATTAAATTAAGTAAAGTATGATTGGTAAAACTATATCGCATTATAAAATCCTTGAAAAGTTAGGCAGCGTCCGTCTCGTTCCGCAGAGCGGAACGGACGAGACCTCGTCCGATCAATCAAGGGAGGTAATTTCTTGAGAGAGTATATCGGGAAAATAATATCACACTACCGAATTTTAGAAGAGATCGGACGGGGCGGAATGGGTGTTGTGTATAAAGCCGAAGACACAAAACTCAAACGTACCGTTGCATTAAAATTTCTTCCCCCATCCTTTTCTCTTGATGATGATGCTAAGCAAAGATTTATTCACGAAGCTCAGGCAGCTTCTGCCTTGGAGCATAATAATATTTGTACAATCTATGAAATTAATGAGACCGAAGACAATCAGCTATTTATTTCCATGGCTCACTATGAAGGTGAAACATTAAAACAAAAAATTGAAAAAGGTCCGTTAAAAACAAATGAAGCTATTGATATCGCTATTCAGATTTCAGAAGGATTGTCTAAAGCACACGAAGAAAAACATTGTTCACAGAGATTTAAAACCTGCAAACATATTTATTACAAATGATGGTGTCGTTAAGATATTAGATTTTGGATTAGCAAAAGTATCTGGTCAAACTCAATTAACACAAATGGGAAGCACAGTTGGTACTGTTGCCTATATGTCACCGGAACAAACCAAGGGAGAAATGGTTGATCAAGAACAGATATATGGTCATTGGAGTTGTGCTTTATGAAATGATTACCGGTCAGTTGCCATTTAAAGGGGACTATGACCAGGCGGTTATCTACTCCATCTTGAATGAAGAGCCGCAGCCTTTACGCCGGGTCAATTCTGCAGTAACCCAGGAGCTGGAGGAAATCATCCTTCAGACCCTGGCCAAGAGACCGGCCGACCGCTACCAGACCCTGAAGGAGCTTCATAAGGACATGGAGGCCGTCACCCAGGGTTTTAAACCGCGTAAAACCAGATCCGCAGGTCGCGCCATCAAACTGGCTGTAATGCCATTTGCAAACCTCACCGGCGATCCTGAACAGGAATACCTATCCGACGGATTCACCCAGGAGATGATCTCCCAGCTGGGCCGCCTCCATCCGGAAAGTCTGAGCGTCATTGCCCGCTCTTCAGTGATGCGCTACAAGCAGGGCGACACGCCTATCGATCAGATCGGCTGTGAGCTGGGTGTGGATTATGTACTGGAGGGTAGCACCCGGCGGGATGTGGAAAGGATCCGGATCTCGGCCGATCTGATCCAGGTGCAAGACCAGACCCAGCTGTGGGGCGACACCTATGAGCGCCAGTTCGTAGACATCCTGGCGTTGCAGAGTGAAGTGGCGGAGAGAGTGGCCAAGGCACTGTCGATTAAGCTTCTTCCGTCCGAGAAAGACCAGCTGGCTACGGTCCATCCCGTCGACTCCGAAGCCCACGAAGCCTATCTCAGGGGTATGTTCCATTGTATCAAAGTGACCCCGGGGGATCTGGACACAGCCGAAAAGCACTTCGACCTAGCCCTGGAGAAGGATCCCTCGTTCGCACCAGCCTACGTCGGTCGGGCCTATGTCTGGGTCATTCGCAACCAGGCCGGCATCACGTCGCCCGGGGAGGCGGGACCGAAGGCCAAGGCCGCGGCCCTGCGGGCACTCGAACTCGACGCGAATTCCGCCGATGCCCACCACGTGCTGGCTTCGGTCAGGACCTATATCGACTGGGATTGGGACGGTGCCGGGGAATCCTGGCGGCGCACGCTTGAGCTCAATCCCAATGTGGCCGCCGCACAGGCGCTCTACGCGCATTTCCTGGCGATCACGGGGCATGTCGAAGAGGCCCGGGTCCACAGCGAAAAGGCCGCCGTGCTCGACCCATTCAATCCGTTGGTCCAAAGTTGGCATGCACAAGTTCTCTATACGCAACACCGATACGACGAGGCAATTGCGGTAGCCCATGAAGCCCAGCGGATCGACCCAGACCATCCCATCGTAGGGTTCACCCTCTGGATAATCATGCATGAAAAGAAGGGGATGGAGAAGGAGGCCTTCGAGGCCATCAAGGCCTTTATGGTCGCCATATACCAGGATCCCAGACTTGAAACCGCGCTCGAAGAGGGTTATGCGCATGGAGGATACGCCGAGGCGATGAAGCGCGGGGCGGAGTCCCTGATCGCCCGCCTTCCCGAGACTTTCAGTCTGCCGAACGATATCGGAAACTTTTACCTCGCAGCCGGAGAGAAGGACAAGGCCATCGAGTGGCTGGAGAAAGGTTTCGAAATCCATGATCCGGTGTCGCCGTACCTCAGCTGTTTTCCGATATACGACGACATTCGCACCGACCCCAGGATCCAGGACCTCCTGCGCCGGATGAATCTGCCAGTGGAGGAGTTAGATGATAGGTAAAAACATATCACATTATAAGATTCTAGAGAAGCTCGGCGGCGGGATGGGTGTGGTGTATAAAGCTGAGGACACCAAACATAAACGAACTAAAGCAGAATTATCCGTCTGTATGAGTAATAATCCTCACTACTTATGGAAATGAAACTAAAATAACCTTTACTAATTGTTGCTTGAAAGCTATATAATAAAAGTCACTTTCTCTTTAAAACTTTTCCCGCGAGTTTTCCTGTATGTTCTCCTTTGTGAATTACTACTTCACCGTTCACAAGCACATATTCAATTCCTTCCGCATACTGATGAGGATTAACATAATCTGCTTTATCAATGATATTATCAAAATCAAAACAAACAATATCGGCAAACATACCGGCGGCAATTTTTCCCCTATCGGATATACCAAGTGTCTCTGCAGGAAGCATTGTAATTTTTCTTATTGCCTCAGGTAAAGAAACAATTTTTTCATCTCTTACATATTTTCCTAGAAATCTGGGAAAAGTGCCGTAACTTCTCGGATGCGGACTTCCTTCAGATAATTTACCGTATGTTGCCCTTGCTGATCCATCAGATGCAATCATACATAAAGGATGAGCTAAGATACGTTTTGTATTTTCCTCGCTCATACCAAATCCGCACATAGAAACTTTCCTCTTTCATCAATCAATAAACGTCTTGTGAATTCGAACGGATCTTCATTGGTTTCGTCTACAATTTGTTGAATTGTTTTCCCCTCAAACTGTTTATTTTCTATTTTGTCAACACCTGAAATGAGAACAGCATCCCAAGAGCTTAATCCAAAAACTTTTAAAAGAACATATGCTTTTATTTTATCAAGTTCATTCTTGTCTTCAAGCCTTTGAAGAAATTTTTCTGTTCCTCCCTCTCGAGCCCATAAGGGAAAGAGATTGGAGAGACCAGTACTGAAAGCAGTGTAAGGATATCTATCCATTGTAACACGAGTCCCGGAATTATTAGCATTTTGAATAATTGCAAACATCTGATCACATTTATGCCAATTAGATGAACCCTGTAATTTAAGATGAGATATATTAACCGGAATATCTGCTCCCCTGCCTATTGCTATTGCTTCTTCAATTGCTTCAAGAACTTTGTCGGCTTCATTTCTCATATGAGTGGCATAAATCCCTCCATCAGTTTTCATTACCTTACAAAGTTCAGTTATTTCTTCTGTCGTTGCAAAACTTCCGGGTGTATACTCAAGTCCAGACGAAAGTCCATAAACTCCTTGCTCCAATGCTTCACGAACAAGATTTTGCATTTGTTTAATTTCGTCTCTTGTTGCCGGTCGATCATCCTGACCAACCACATAACGACGAATTGTTCCCTGTCCGACAAAAGTAACAAAATTTACCGCTGATTTATTTTCTTCGAGAAGCTTGAAAAAGTCATCAAAACTTTCCCATTGTTTGTCATCTGTATCATATTCTTCATCTGTAAAATGTGGTTTCCTGGGAGCAACGGAGCTGCCGTCCTGTCCAGCTACCTCTGTAGTTACACCTTGGCGTATTTTGCTCTCTGCATTAGGATTTATAAACAAACCTGTATCAGTATGCGAATGAATATCAATAAATCCTGGCGTGACTTTTAATCCACTGGCATTGATAATATTTAAAGCAGAGCTATCATCGATAATGCCGGAGTTTTCTAATGCTAATATTTTCCCATTCTTAATTCCGATATCTCCAAGAAACTCTTGTCTTCCTGTGCCATCCAAAATTGCCCCGTTTTTTATTAAAATATCAAAAGAAGGATTTCCTATCTTGGCAATTAATGAGGAAGTTCCACCGATGGTTCCTGCGGCAAGGGTTATTAGTGAAGTTGATTTGATGAACTTTCTGCGGGAAATATCCTGAGACATTATTGCTCCTTACTTAAGAAAGAAGATGAATTTATAAAAAGAGAAATATTCTATTGTAATATAAAATATTTTTTCTAATTATTTCTTGTTCCACTGGTCCTGAAGTTAACAGATAATTTTTATTGACGATACATAAAAAAGTTATTTAGACTTTATTACAAGCATATAATCTGTCAGATTCGATTTTAATTCCATACTTAATCTGTTCATTTTCATTAAATAAATCCTTTGGCTGATAAGATGAGACTGAAAAACCGGTTTCTCTTATTCTTTCTTCAAAATCTTCACCATAAATACGTACGTGATCTTTTTGTCCGAATATTTTTAACCTATCTTCAGGATCAGTGATTGAAAAATCTTCATAAGTTTTTTCTCGTTCAACTGGAATAAGAATCAAAGCAATTCCATCCTTTTTAAGAATTCTTAAAAATTCCCGCAAAGCTTTTCTGTCATCATCAACGTGCTCAAGAACATGACTGCAAAGAATGAGATCATAAGTTTCATCTTCAAACGGAATATTTCTTATATCAATTTTGATATCAACATTATTTCCTTGAATGTCAGCTGTAATATAATCTCTTGAACCTTTTCTAAGCTGTTTTTCCAAACATTCTTCAGGCGCTATATGTAGAATCGATTTGTTTTTGTTTGATCTAGTTCCAATTTCCCTTTCAAGAAATAACCAAAGAAATCTGTGCCTCTCCAGCGATCCGCAATTCATACATTGAGAATCTTCTCTTTTTTCAACTCCTCCTTTCCCAAACTTTTTATAATTCTTTCCGCATAATGGACATAGTCTTTCATCACCAGAATAAATTATCCCATAAATAATTGCACGAAACCTTTTTAATAACTTTTTAATGTTTAAGATATTAGCCATAATTTTTCTTTTGAATATTTACTTTGCAAAATAAATCATAAAATTGATTCAATAAACAATTTCAGATGATTATATTTGAATCAATTATTATAAAACAAATTATAAAAGGTTTATGGAAAAATATATTCTCATTATGGCAGGCGGAGTCGGTTCGCGTTTCTGGCCAAGGAGCAGAAAAAATCTTCCTAAACAGTTATTAAATATTTTTGGTCAACAGACAATGATACAAGAAACTGTATCAAGAATTAAAAATTTTGTTTCGCCGGAAAATATTCTAATCATAACAAATAAAGTCCAGAAAGTTTTGGTTGAGGAGCAACTCCCTTTCCTGCCAAAAGAAAATATTGTTGCAGAACCAATTGGCAGAAATACTGCACCTTGTGTTGGACTTGCTGCAAAAATCATCAGTAAAAAAAACAGAGATGCTGTTTTTGTTACTTTACCAGCTGATCATCTTATAGAGAATAATAAACTTTTCATTGAAACTTTAAAAAGAGCAATGGACTTCGCTTATCATTCAAAAGGACTGATTACTTTTGGTATTATACCAACTCGTCCTGATACAGGATACGGTTACATAAATTTTGAAAAAGCTGAAGTTGAAAGTAAGATACATAAGGTTATTAAGTTTGTAGAAAAACCAGATATTGATAAGGCAAAATCTTATTTAAAATCAGGGGATTATTCCTGGAACTCGGGGATGTTTGTTTGGCGAGCTGATGTGATCTTAGATGAAATAAATGAGCATCTTCCGGAGCTATCTAAGGAATTAGATAAATTTGATAAGTCGATTAGAGCAAAGAGTTTAAGTGATTCACTTGAGATCCTTTTTAATTCTATAAAAGGTATTTCGGTTGACTATGGGATTATGGAAAAATCTGACAAAGTTTTTATGATTAATGGTGAATTTGACTGGAGCGATGTCGGCAGTTGGGAAACTGTCTATGAGTTAAGTAAGAAAGATAAAAGCAATAATGCTATCATTGGTGATGTTCATACTGATAAAACAAAAGGATCATATATTTATTCACCTGAGAAATTTACATCCGTTATAGGATTGGAGAATATTGTTGTTATTGATACTGAAGATGCATTACTTGTTTGTAACAGAGAAAATGTTCAGGATGTAAGAAATACCGTAGAATATCTTGGTAAGAATAAAAAAGATGATTTAATTTAATTTAATTTTTCTTGGCAGATAAAAAATACTTAACAGAAAAATAAACAAAGTGAAAACTGCACCTGTTAAAAAAGGAAAAGGATAGCCAAGAAATTCAAATGCAAATCCTCCCCAAAGAGGTCCCAGCACTCTTGCAAGCGCAGAGAGCGATTGATTTATTCCTAAAGTAATTCCCTGTTCAGCATCAGAAGTTACTTCAGATATTAAGCTTAAAATTGTCGGCTGAAGAGTACCTGTTCCATAAGAAAGAAACATTGAAATTATTGCAAGACCTAAAAATGTTCCTCCGTATGGAATAAGAGCTAAGGCGACCATGATAATAAAAGCTCCAACAGATATGATCGTTCTTCGAGAAAACACTTTGTTTATATAACCTATCAATCCACCCTGAACTATAGCCGAAGTTAACCCGATGATTCCAAACATATAACCATTCTGAAGATCAGAAAATCCGTAAACCTGAATTCCTAACAGTGCAAATGTTCCGTAAATATTTGCAAAAGAAAAAGTAAGGATAAAAAACAATAATACAAGAATTGCAAGATCAGGTTTAGATAATATCTTTTTTGTTCCTTCGATATCAAACAAAGTTCTTTTTCTGATCGGTGCCTCTTCCCTGTTGAGATTTGATTCCGGTAGAAAAAGAAATGTTAAAATAAAAGCGAGGACAGAGAATCCTGCTGCAGCAAATCCGGTTACCATATAACCATAGTCAGATAATAAACCACCGATTAATGGGCCGAAAACAAAACCAAGTCCAAATGCAGAACCAATCAATCCCATTCCTTTTGAACGATTTTCTTTCGTAGTCACATCTGCGATATAAGCCTGAGCAACACCAATGCTGCTTCCACCAATACCGGCAATTGTTCTGGACAGAAGTAACATAAGATATGAATGTGTATATGCAAAAATTATGTAACCAATTGCATTAAGTAACAGACTGAATACAATCACAGGTTTTCTGCCATGTTTATCAGATAATTTTCCGAATAGCGGATTAAATAAAAATTGAACAAATGAATATATAGCAATTGCAATACCTATAGCTGCTTCATCTACACCTAATTCCTTTTTTGCAAATGAAGGAAGGATTGGAATCAGAATACCAAAGCCTAAAAGGTCAATGAATACAGTTAGAAATATTAAAAATAAAGCTGATTTGTTTTTCACAATAATTAAAAGATTTCCTATAGAATCTGGTAAATAACAAGAGTATTTCTGAATTTATGAGTGTGCTGAATATTATGGTAAATCATAAAGGTTTATTCTATCATTAAATTTTGTAAGAATCGATTTTGTATCTTCAAATGCTTCCTTTGTCTTTTCACGTTCACTGTTTGAAAGGAAGTAATAAGTAGAATCATCAAATTTTTGAGAAGGAATAATTATAAACTCTTTCCCGAGATCAGTGTTACCTCTGAAAACCCAGGTTGGAATGAAATTAACATCAGATATAAAAATTGAATCAGTAGTAAAGTTCTTAGACAGCTCAATATTTAAAATTAAACCAGCATCAGAGTACCGCCACTGCTGATTTGAAATAAAATTGCCGAGAGAATAAATAACAAATCCGGTATCAAGTTTTGCGTTGTAAGTTTTATAAAATTCAGTTGGCTGAATAACGTGAGGATGTGAACCAATTATTAAATCAGCACCAAATTCAATTGTACTATTTACAACATCTTTCTGAAATTGATTTGGGAGTCTTTTATATTCATCACCAAAATGATAATAGACCAAAACAATGTCTGCTTCTTTTTGTCTTGCGGATTTAATATCATTTTCGATCACATCGTAATCAATAAGATTTACAAGATAGTCTTTACTCTTTGGTTTTGGAATTCCATTAGTACCGTAAGTATATGAAAGAACAGCAATTTTTATTCCTTTTAAACATAAAACTCTTATTGAATCACGATCATTTTCTGAAGTGAAAGTTCCAACATAATTAAGATTGTTTTTCAAAATTTGTTCAATGGTCCTCAGAACTCCTTTTTCACCTTGATCCAGTGCATGATTATTTGCAGTAACAAGCAAATCAAGTCCGGCATCCTTAAGCGAAGCAATGTAATCATCCGGTGTGTTGAAAAACGGATAACCCGAATAGACTTCTTCTTTTCCAGCAGTAACGGTTTCTAAATTTCCAATTGTTAAATCAGCAGATGAAAGAAGATTTTTAACTTCTCTGTAAACAGGTCTGAAATCAAATGAATCACTTTCAACGCTTGCATAATTATACTGAGTTGAATGACACATTAAATCTCCGACAATTGAAATTGTAACCGTGATTAAAGAATCCACATTATCAGTTTTGGTTACAGCTTGAGTTCTAGAGTCATCAATCGGTGAAATAATAACTGCAACGAATAAAAATGAAATTAGTAATGTTGAAATCCAAATCTTTTTCATAGATATAAAATAAGGCTGAGCTATAAATAACTCAGCCTTAGAGTTTGTTAGAATTTAAGTAAGATTAACCTTGTTTAGCAGCTTTTCTCTGAGCTTTAACTGCCTGAACATCATTCCTGACTTCCTGGCAAAGCTTACGTAAGTCACTCAAGCCTTTTCTTACGCGTGTGCCTGCAGCAGATTGTCCTTTTTCATAGAACTTCTGGAAATCTGGTTCAAGACCCTGAACGAATCTTACTAAATCATTATACTTTTCCATGAACACCTCCTGAATAGTGGTTATTGATAGTTAATTAGAATTTTCGAGAACAATTTCAGCAATATCTTTTATAAGAACATCATCGGTTTTTTCATAATGTTTAACGCCGTCAGTTAACATCGTCATACAAAATGGACAGGCAGAAGCAACTGTTGAAGCATTTGTTTCAAGTGCTTCACGCGTTCTTTCTTCGTTAATCCTTCCACCTTCTTCATCCTCAAGAAACATCCTTCCACCACCTGCACCGCAACAATAACCCCTACTTTTATTGCGTTTCATTTCAACAAGTTCGATTGATGAAATTTTATTTAAAGTTTTTCTGGGTGGATTATATATATCATTATATCTGCCAAGATAACAAGAATCGTGATAAGTAATTTTTTGTGATTCCTTCGAACCGTTTAATTTGATCTTTCCTTCTTCAATAAGTTCAGAAATTATTTCAGTATGATGCTTAACCTCAAAGTTTCCTCCGAATTGTTTATACTCGTTTTTAAGTGAGTGATAACAATGCGGACAAGCTGTAACTATTTTCTTCACTCCGTAATTGTTCAATGTCTTAACGTTATCAATCATCATCATCTGAGCAAGATATTCATTGCCCAATCTTCTTGCAGTATCACCGTTACATTTTTCTTCTGAACCAAGTATTCTGAAGTCAACACCGGCTTTCTGCATCAATGTTGAAAATGCACGAGAGACTTTTTTGTATCTGTCATCAAAAGATCCTGCACAACCAACCCAGAAAAGATATTCTGTGTTTTTATCTTCCGCCATAGTTTTGATGTTCAATCCTTCAGCCCATTCAGCTCTGTCTGCCGGATTGAAAGCCCATGGTGAAAAGTTAGTTTCAATACTCTTAAAAACATTATTAAGATTCGATGGAAATTGAGATTCTGAAAGGACCAGGTAACGGCGCATATCAACAATGGAATCAATATGTTCGATCAAAACCGGACATTCCTGAACGCAAGCCATACACGTTGTACATTGCCATAATTCAAGATCGGTTATATAATCGTGAACTAGAGTTTTTTTGAAGACTTCTTCATCATTTTTTCCGGCAACAAGTAAAGGAGCTTTAGCTTCAGTTCTAGCTCTTATATCAACTATGATTTTCCTTGGCGATAATGTTTTTCCAACTATGTTAGCCGGACATACAGAAGTGCATCTTCCACACTCTGTGCAGGAATATCCATCCAGTAATTGTTTCCAGGAAAAATGCTCAATATCTAAAACACCGAACTGATCTGCATTTTCATCTTCAAGATTTAGTGTCTTTAATGTATTTCTTTCAGGTTCCAGATTTGCAAAGAATACATTTGGAATTGAACTTAAAACATGTAGATGCTTGGAATACGGGAGAAAATTAAGAAACATAAAAATTATGAGTATGTGTGCCCACCAGAATAATTCGTAGAAAAATCCAGCGGGAGAACCATCAACAAAAAATATTTCACTTAGTGAAGCCGAAATAGGTCTAAATTCATTTTCATGCTGAATGAATCCATTCATTGCAATTGCAGAAGCATTTTGTCCGAACATTGTAATACAAACAAACATTATCATCAGTAAAATGAATGCAGCATCAATTTTACCAGATTTCTCAACATCAAGTCGAGGAACTTTAATAACAAATCTTCTATAGAGCAAAAATAAAACAGACAGAATTATCAAAATTGCAAATACTTCATGTACAATTGTAATTACTGAATAAATTGATCCAAGGAATGTAAGCGAAAATGGAGAATAGAAACCTTGAACTATTGACTCAAGAACTGCAATAATGAAAAGAATGAATCCCCAAAAAATAAGAAAATGAAGTGTGCCTGCTACAGGATCACGAAGGAGCTTGGATTGTGCAAATGCTATAGTCCAAACTCTTTTTAGTCTTTCAGCGATATTATCAAAACGGCCATCTTTTTTCTTAGCAACTTTAAGATAACCAATTAGTTTAAAACAGCTGTAAATAAAAAATCCAATAGCCGTTAAGAAGACTAAGACAAATATGAAATTCTTAATTCCGAATGCAGACATCATTAGAATAATAAGAATATTTATTTAATTGATTTTTTGATTCCAAAATAAATTGCAGCTGAAGCGAAAACCTTCACGATAGTCCATAGTGAAAATATTGCGGCTCCGAGTATGAATGCTTCAGAAAGATCGCGAACATAAAAAGTATACAAGAACGACATACCTGATAAAATTATAACTACATTGCCTGCAAACATAGCAAGCACAACCGGTATATAACTTTTATTTTTCTCAATTATATAACCTGTTAAATAAGCTGCAATCGGAAATGCTAATAGATATCCGCCAGTTGGTCCGAATAATCTGGCAAATCCAATTAATCCATCCGGAGTTTGAGCAAATATTGGCAATCCAATAGAACCTAGAGCTAAATAAATAATCTGGCTATAAGCACCGTTTCTCGCACCAAGAAACGCTCCTGCAAGAACAACCATCATAGTCTGTAATGTAAATGGAACAGGTTTAACCGGAATAGCAATTTGAGCGGAAATGGCTGTTAAAACTGTAAAAGATAAAATCCAAAACAGCTTGGAAGATTTCACTAAACTTAGTGTTTTCAACATCCTGCTATTTTTAGCTGACTCTTTTATCATCACTATTTTCCTTAAATAAATTGTTATTAAAAAAATTTTCTGTTTCTATTAAAACTCTTTCAAATTTATCATTCAATCCATTAAAAGGATGAGTGATGTTGAAAGTATGTCCCGTAGAAGGGATTATGCAAATTTCACTATAGTTTTTATCAGACCACTCATAAAGCTGATTAGCTTCTTTAACAGGGACAGTTACATCCTGCTCGCCGTGCACAATCAGAAAAGGACGTTGTAAAGATCCCACAGCTTTTTCCATATTTAGATAAGTTTTTTTATTTTTTTCAATATCTTCAAGTAATGATATATTCAATCGCATCATTTGATTTGTACGCGAATTTAAGACTTCAACAAATCCTTTTTTTCGCCATTCATTTTTTTGCCGTTCTGTGTATCTATCAATTTTAGCAACTGAAGCCCATACGGCTAAATCATTAATTGAATCGTTTTTTGCAGCAGTCAAAATAGTAACTGCACCTCCGCGGCTATGACCAATCAATCCAATTTTTGAATTTATTGTTTTGCCAAAAAAGCCATTTTTATAATTATCAATTAATTCAGAAAGCTCAACGATTTCAAGTGAAAATGTATTTTCAGCGAATTTATCTAATTCAGTGAACTCGGATAAATTATCACCTATACCATTATGTGAAAAATTAAAAGAAATTACGAAATAACCTTTGTCTGCAAAATAATTTGCAGTATGATTCCAGAATCCCCAATCTTTAAAACCTTTAAATCCGTGAACTAAAATCAAACAATGAGAAGAAAATAGGTTATTCAAACCATAAGCCGTAATCTTAAGAATATCATTTCGGCTGGTTTTTAGAATAAAATCTCTACTCATTATGCTGAAATATGCTTAATATAGTTCCCAATGTCAAGATTTTAGCTTATTTTCTCATTTTTTTAATTTGATATTTATTTAGCAATTATGCGATTTAACCAGATAGACTATAATTTTTTCAAAAAATCAATAAATTTTACTAAATATAGCGATTTGAATAAACAGTTGTTAAGATGACTTGAACGAATTAATTATTTGGTTAAAATATTATAAATTGAAATTCGAAAGTAATTCAGACTCAATATCATCATTTAAGTTTATTTTGTCTGAGTCTTTGATTATTTTTTAACCGAGTAAATAAAGAAAACTTTTCAGAAAAAATGAATATCCACCGATTTTTACTAGTAATACCTTCAATAGACATTAAAGATGGAAAGACAGTTAGAGTAGTTCAGGGAATTCCAGAATTAAATTGCGCTGAATATGGAAATGATCCTGTTGAAATGGCAAAACTTTGGCGTGCTGAAAATTCAAAAATGATTCACGTTGTTGATTTTGATGGTGCGATTGACAGTTCTCATAAGAACCTGAAAATTATTGAGAATATTTGTTCAGCGGTTGTTATTCCAGTTGAATTTTCAGGTGGAATCAGAGATATTGATGATGCGAAAGCAATTATGGATAGAGGCGTTAGTCGAATGGCAATCAATACAATGGCAATAGAAAATAAAAAGGAATTTGAAAGACTATTCCAAATTTATGGTCCGACTAAAGTTGTAATATGCCTCGATATTATTGATGAAGAATTGGTTACAAGAGGACGAAGAAAAAAAACCGGAATTAATTATATCGATTTTGCAAAAGAAATGGCTGAGATTGGAATTGAGAGATTTATAGTAACTGATATAAAACGTAACGGATTACTTCAAGGTCCAAATATTCAATATTCTTTAAATGTTGCAAGAAATTCTAATTGCAAAGTAACACATTCAGGCGGAATAAGAAATAAAGATGAATTATTGGATTTACAATCCTTAATTAATGAAGGTATTGATTCGGTTATTATTGGAAGAGCATTTTACGAAAACAGATTTCCATGCCAAAAATTATGGCGTGTCGCTGAATCGGGAATAATTAATTAAGAGGATGAATATGAAATCAGAAAAAGAAAAAGTCGTTCACAGTAGTTTCTGGTCAAACATTTTTAATCCACAAACTGAAAAAAAAGATCTTAAACAATCACTTCAACCGATTCCATTATTCCAATCATTAAGAAAAAGAGATCTAGACCTGCTCATGAAAATTATTCATAATCGGAGTTATGTACCGGGAGAATATATTTTTTATCAAGGTGACCCGGGAATAGGCTTATACATTATAAGAGAAGGCGAAGTGAAGATTCTTAGAGAAAATGAAGATGGTAATAAAATAAACCTGGCAACTTTTTCGAAGGGAGATTTTTTTGGTGAACTCGCTTTAGTAGATGGTGAAAAAAGATCTGCATCTGCAATTGCTCAGACTGATGTAAGAGTATCGGTTATTTTTAAACCTGATTTAGATGAATTTATTGAAAGATATCCCAAAAAAGGAATTAAAATTCTTGATGGAATCTCAAGCATTATTGCAGCTCGACTCAGAAAATTAAATGAAGATTATTTTTATCTTCTTAACAAAAAATTAAAATTATCGGAGGAAGATGATCATGGAAATGCAAATAAATAAAATATTAGTGCCTATCGATTTCTCAGATTATTCCAAAAGAGCATTGAGATATGCTGTTAATTTTGCAAAACTCTTTAAGTCAGAATTACTCTTAATTTACGTTGTTGAACCGGTTATTTATCCGCCTGATTTCAGTATGGGCCAAATTGCTATTCCCACTGTAACAACGGAATTTGACGAAAGAGCCAAAGAGGAATTAAATAAACTTGCCAGGACAGAAATCCCTCAAGAAGTAAGGGTCTCAACAATTATTAAAACAGGTAAGCCATTTGTTGAAATAATTGATACTGCGGTTGAATCTGATATTGATCTGATAATTATTGCAACACACGGACATTCAGGTGTTGAGCATATTTTATTCGGAAGCACTGCTGAAAAAGTTGTAAGAAAAGCACCTTGTCCTGTACTTACTTTAAGAGAACCCGTTAAAGGATTCTTGTTTAAGGAAGAAATAAAAAAAGGTAAAGGTTAATTTTTTCTTTCTATAATAAAGTCTGCTAATGATTCCAATGCAATCTTAGCCGGAGAGTCAGGAAGTACTTTAAGAGATTCTTTAGCTTCAAAAGAATATTTATTTGCAGTTTGCAAAGCATAATCAATTCCATGATTCTCCCTTACAAATTCAACTATGCGTTTAACTTTATCCTTGTCTTTCCCATTTTTTAACAATTTTCTTATTTCAGTAGCTTTACGTTCGGAAACCTGACGAAGTGAGTATATCAACGGGAGTGT
Source organism: uncultured Ignavibacteriaceae bacterium (assembly GCA_963804005.1). Lineage (GTDB taxonomy): Bacteria > Bacteroidota > Ignavibacteria > Ignavibacteriales > Ignavibacteriaceae > JAGXRK01. The sequence continues at coordinate 577,232 of CAWDOP010000002.1, forward strand.
AATCTTTTTTTCTTTAATATCACCGCCAACAGGTTTACCAGTAAGACTTGAAGTGCCTTCATAGTCAAGAATATCATCTCTTATCTGAAAAGAAATTCCAATTGAATGTCCGAATTTTCTCAATGCCTCATGATACTCTGGATTTTCTGATGCACTCATCGCACCAATTACACAACAAGTTTCAAGTAGTGAAGCAGTCTTATCAGAAATCACTTTAAAGTAAGTTTCTTCATCAATATCAAGTTTTCGTGTTTTCTGAATTTGAAGTAGCTCTCCTTCAGACATTCTTTTAACTGCATTACTTATTACACCAAGAAAATCAAAATCCTTACCATTAACTGCAATCATTAATCCTTTGGAAAGTAAATAATCGCCCATCAGAACAGAAACTTTATTTTTAAACAATGCATTGATAGACCAAATTCCCCTTCTCTTATCAGCATTATCAACGACATCATCGTGAATTAAAGTTGCTGAGTGTAAGAGTTCAACCAGAACTGCGCCTCGGTAACTTCTTTCATTAACGCCGCCGGAAATTTTAGAGGAAAGTAAGACAAGTAAAGGTCGGATTTTTTTTCCCTTCTGACGAAGAATATATCTTGTTACAAGATCAACAAGACCAACCTTAGATTTCATTGAACTTTTATATAGCTCATTAAACTGTTCAAGTTCAACTTTTATAGGGCGACTAATTTCAGATAATGAATTATTAATCAACTTTTTCTTTGCGATAGTTTTGAAATAAATATACTTATTTCGTATAAGAGAACCAACGGAACTGTTAACACTAACTGTGAAACAGGATCACCACCAGGAGTTAGAAAAGCAGCAAAGATTAAAATTACTACAATAGCTTGTTTCCTATATTTTTTCATAAAATTCGGAGTAAGAATTCCAAGTTTGGACAGGAAAAATGATAACATTGGCAATTCAAAAACTAATCCTGCCGCAAGCATAACGCTTATAATAATCGACATATACTCATCGATAGCAAACTCGTTTTTAATCGCTTCAGTTCCAAATTGTGCAGCAAATGCAAATGCAAATGGAAGCATAACAAGATAAGCAAAAACAATTCCTGCTAAAAAACAGAATGAAGAAAATACCACAATTCTTACAATGTACTTTCTTTCATTTTTTCTTAAAGCAGGTGAGATAAATTTCCAAAGCTGGTAAAATAAGTTCGGTACGCTTAGTACAATGCCCACCATTATAGAAACTTGAACGTATAGAAATAATTGTCCGAAAGGTTTAAGGTTTTGAAGTTCAAGACTATGATCGAGTGCGGGTTTTAAAAAAATATATACAATTAGAAAATCAATAAAAATCCAGGCAATGATAGTTCCAATAATAACTCCAATGAAAGAATAAATTATTCGCCATCTTAATTCTTCCAGGTGATCGAGAAAACTCATTCCACTCCCTATCTCTTCATCTTCCTCGAAATCTTCTCTCTTAATTACATCTGTATCTGACACATTGCCTCAATCTAATATTTTTAATTTGAGAACAACGGAAATCCTGATGTCATCTGTTTAACTTCTTTACGTAAACCATCAAGCACCTTGTCATCCTTAAAATTAGAGATTGCTCTGTTGATAATATCAGCAATCATTTCCATTTCTTTTTCTTTCATTCCACGTGTTGTAACTGCTGGCGTCCCGACACGAATGCCGCTTGTAACAAAAGGACTTCTATTATCAAAAGGAACCATATTTTTATTTACAGTTATTCCTGCTTTCTCTAGTGATTGTTCAGCTTCCTTCCCAGTAAGGTTTTTATTTGTTAGATCAATAAGCATTAGGTGATTATCAGTGCCGCCGGAAACAACATTAAAATCATATTCGATAAGTTTCGCAGAAAGAGCTTGAGCATTTTTTCTAACCTGATCAATATATTTTTTGAAACCTTTTTGCAAAGCTTCACCAAAAGCAACCGCTTTTGCCATTATAATGTGCATCAATGGTCCACCCTGAATGCCGGGCATAACCATACTATCGTACAGTTCAGACATCATTTTAACACGATCGCCTTTTGGAGTTGTTAAACCAAAAGGATTTTCTTTGTCTTTGCCCATCAAAATGACTCCACCTCTTGGACCTCTGAGCGTTTTATGAGTTGTTGATGTTACAACATCACAATATTCAAGTGGATTATTCAGAAATCCTGTGGCAATCAATCCTGCCGGATGCGCCATATCGCACATAAGAAGAGCGCCAATTGAATCAGCAATCTCTTTGAATTTTTTATAATCCCATTCCCTTGAATATGCACTTGCACCAGCAATAATTAATTTTGGTTTTTCTTCTTTGGCAATATCTTCAATCTTATTGTAATCAAGTAATTTAGTTTCCTCATTTAATTCATATCCAACAGCTTCATAAAGCTTTCCCGAAAAATTGACAGGAGAGCCGTGTGTTAAATGTCCGCCGTGAGCAAGACTTAAACCAAGAAATTTATCTCCCGGTTTAAGAAGAGTCATCAACACAGCCATATTTGCCTGAGAACCGCTATGTGGCTGTACATTAACATATTCCGCATTAAATAATTTTTTTAACCTTTCTCTTGCAATATTTTCTGCCATATCTACAAACTCACAGCCACCATAGTAACGCTTTCCGGGATAGCCTTCAGCATATTTATTAGTAAGAACAGTTCCGGCGGCTTCTAAAACGGCAGGACTAACAAAATTTTCAGATGCGATTAGTTCAAGTTTATTTAATTGTCTTTCTGTTTCTGATTGAAGGACTTTAAATATTTCAGGATCGTTTTTGAGATAATTTTCCATGATAATGCTTTATTAAATCTATTAAAAAATACTGACAAAAATAGAAAAGCCTCCCTGAAAACTCAAGGAAGCTTTTCCAAAGCTCAATTGAAGAAATTAATTAATTATGGTACTGCTACTGTTCTACCTATCCAACTAACACATGTAATTTGAATTACATCACCAGACTTATATTTCCTGAAGAAATAATCTTCTTGTGTTGGTACCGCACCGGAAAGAGCATTAATTCGATCTCTTGCCATATCTAAAGAAGAATCCATTGAAAGTGCTCTTCTATATGTTTGTTGTGCAAGAAGATAAACTACCTTTGCATCAAAATCACTGCAAGCTCTTGCAGCCTGTTCATATAAAAATCCTTCATAATAAATTGTAAGTGCCCATCCACCGCCAATATCGTTCGCCTTTTGAAATTCAGATCTGGCTGCAGAAAGTCTCCCCTGCTCTCTTAAATTTATCCCAAGATTCAAATAATGTTCTTTTGCCTTAGGCTCAAGTTGAATTAATTTTCTATAAGCACTTTCTGCTTTACTTAACTGATCAGTTTTCTGATAAGCAGAGGCTAATTGATTCCAGTAATTAACATTCTCAGGATCTTTTTGAACCAGAAATTCCAAAGGTTCAATTGCTGCACTGAACTCACTTGCACGAATAGCCATCGAAGTAAATCTCCAGGCTTTTTGAAGATTTTCTTTATCTAATTCCCACGTTCTTTTTGTTAGCTGAACAAGTTCATCAATATTTTCAGCAAGATTTTCAAGTTCAGATACCCATTGTGGATTATCCGGCTCTCTTTCCGTAAGGAAAGAGTAAATATCTAAAGCTTTGGTTTTATAATCGTTACTATCGTTAGCATTATTTTTATATTGCTGTCCTAAACGATGATAATAATAAGATGAAAAATCCTGTTTCCACTCAAAAGCTAATTCATAATCCTTAATTACTTCGATAGGATCAGCATCTAACCAAATTTCTTTTACAAAAGCTTTTCGAGCCTGAAAATAAGCTTTATCATCAGGATAATACTTAATTGCATTTTCGTAAAATCCTAATATAGAATCCTCAATAGCTTTAACTTCCAAATCAGACACATCAGCTGAATCGTGAACAAACCACAAGGTTTCTTCCATCTTATAGTAGAAAAACTTTGCAAATCGGACAGGATCCATTTCCAACACTTTCCAACCATAAGGTAATGCACTTACAAAGTCTTTATTCTTATGATATTCAGAAAAAAGACTATACTGTTCAAGTACCTTCATAGAATCTGCAGAAGATAAAGGCGCCCGCTCAAGAGCAGTTGACGTGTTTCCACAGTTTATAAAAAACATAAACAGTATTGTTACTGCAAATAAATTGATTATCGTTTTCACTTTAAACCCTTAATTATTTTTAATGTTCGAATCTTAAGAACCAGATTTCTCCAAAACTGATTCCTAAATTTAATTTAATTATGTTTTCTCTGAGAAGTCCCGAATCAGTTGTTCCTCTCATTGAATACTGAACAGCAATATCTATGCTATTTTCTATGCCAAGAGGAAACGAAAAACCACCAAATACGGAATATTGATCAATTCCCTGATTATTTATCAAATATTGCGTTTTTTCATAACTTAAACCGGCACGCCAAATCATTTGTTCCCACACAGTTGCCCCAATAATTTGTCCAGGTTTGTATTCAAACCCTGTGCTGATTTTGTGCATATCTCTAAGAACATTTTGGGTTTGATTTGCTAATTTATATTCACTCCAGGGTTGAAATGAATAATCTAAACTAACCAGATAAGTTGAAAATAAATTAAAACTTATTCCAGTTGTAATCCGATAAGGAATATTCATTGTCGTTTTTGCAGTAAGCAAAGTATCTTCAACAGTATTGGATCTTGAAATGTATAATGTGTCCATATCCATTTCAGGAATTAACTTTAAAGCAGAACCAAAACGTAAATTTGATATGACAGAATTTTTACCAAAAACCATTGACAAATCAGGTGATAACAATCCAATGGTTGTTCCAAATCCAGTTCCCTTATATAATTTTTCAAATTCAGCAGGATATCTTGTTTGATCAACAAAATCTAATTTAGTTTTGTATGATAGATTACCGAAATAGTAATCTAGTGTTGCACCGAAAGCTATATTTGCGGGAAGCAGGACAGATGTTCCGATAAATATTTCAGATAAACCTCCTTTGCCTTCATAATTGACATAGTATGGTTCAGAGCCTGAAATTAATTCCTGTGCTTTATAGCTTATTCTTGAAAAAGGAATTAAACCTGTTGCTAATCCAATTCCATAATCTTTGCTGATAGGAAAACCAAACGTAAATCCCTTAAACTCGGTTTCAGAATAAAAGCTTGATGTATTGTCATCAGAGATAAGCAATCCACTATAAGAAAGATTAACTCCAAATCGAGTTCCCTTCATTTTATACCAGGTTGCAGGATTTAGTGTTGAGATAGAATTATCATCAACAACCGCTATACCTAATTGACCCATCGCAATTTTTCTTGCCGATGCTGAGTGCTCAACATCACCAATTCCAAAACGCGTATAAGTTGAATTGCTCTGCGAATATGAATTAATACATGCAAAAAGCATGAAAACAGCAACTAAAATATTTCTTTTTCTCATTATCAATTATATGTATAAACAATTTCTAAATATGGACGTTTTGACGGATCTGCAGCTTCACTTCCAAACAAATTAAATAATTCTACTCCAACTTGCTCGCTACCTGATCTTAAGATCATTCCTTGATTATCATTATCTCTTAACCATTTTCTTACCATTGGAGTTATATCTCCGCTATACTTGTAATTAAAATCCGCAAGTCTAATAAATAAATTTTCATCTACCTCATTGGTCTCTTCATCCTTTATAAGAAAAGCAAGCAAAGAATTTTCAAAAGACGAACCAAAAACATTTTTTGTTGAATCAGATAGCAATGTTAATGTGGCTCTGTTTATAACAACATTTGGCGGAATGTTTGAAAGATCAAAATATAATTTTGAATTAATAGCTAAACTTGATTGAACCAGCATATATTCTGACTCAACCTGTGGAAGCTCACCGAGAACCAAACTAATATCCGAAGCTACGATTCCCGTTAATGTATCAGTATATGAACCTGGTTTGCTAATAATAACTTTTAATTTTGATTCGACATCTAAAAATGCATTATATGCTTGAAAACCAACTATTTTCTGAGTCTTAGTAGTATCAGGAGATATAAGAATACCGTAATTAGTCAAAGAATCCGTATTCATCGAAAAATCAATCCACTCCCTTGCAAGTTCATTGGTAATCTTAAACGAATAAACCGAATCACCAAAGGATTTATCAGAGCAAACATCGTCAAAATTATATTGAAGAGTGCTGAATGAATCAGCGGAAAAAGTTGATGAACTCCAGTGAGATATTACTTTATGAACAGCGAAATCGAATTCAGCGAGACTGTCTGTAAATATATAATTTGGAAAAAGTTCTATTGTTGCAGATTCGATAACAATATTACCTTCATTAAAATCTGTTTTAATTGAATCAGGTAAAAAGAAAGCAAAATTCATTAAAGAATAAGCGGTTAGATTATTTTTCATTCCGACAAGTAATCGGGAAGAATTTCCAAGAGAAATTACTTTTTTGAAATGAGAAGAAGTCTGGAAAAAATTTCCTTCAACAGAGTTGATCGTATCAACTTTCAAATAATCCTGTTCAAGTAAATTCAATCCAACGGAAGAAGGATCATCCGAACAGGATATGAGAATAAAACTTGAAATTAAGAGGAGAAATAAAACAAAATGTTTGATCACTAATTATCTCCGTGTGAATCTTTAACAATAAAATTAGAAGCATCAATTATATTTTCGGCTACAAAGCTTGGGAATTTATTCTGATTTTGCAACATAGAAATACTCTCCGCACCCTGACCGGTTTTTACTAGAATTGTTTTAATACCCGCATTCATTCCTGATTCAATATCAACAAGAGAATCCCCGATTATATAAGATTTTTTTAAATCAATATTAAATTCTTTTGCAGCATCCAGAATCATTCTAGAGGAAGGCTTTCTGCACTCACATTCTTCAGCAGTGCTGAATTCAGGATGAGCCGGACAATAATAAAACGCATCAATATTAACATTATTTTCTGATAATAAATCAGATATTCTTTTATTCACATCTTTAACTTGAGATTCGGAAATCAATCCCCTTGCAATACCTGATTGATTAGATACAACGATCAACAGAAAGTTATGTTCATTTTTTAATTTTTGTAGTGCTTCAATTACTCCAGGCAATAAAACCACATTATCTGCATCACCCAGATATCCGGGATCTTCATTGAGAGTACCATCTCGGTCTAAAAAAACGGCTTTAACGGGCATCAGTTTAGTTGCTGGTAAGGATTGTTTTATAAAGATCGATATATTTTTTTGCAGAAGTTCCCCAGCTAAAGTCAGACTTCATGCCATTTTTCATAATTTTTGCCCAGGTTTTTTTATCCTCATAAATTTTCAATGCATGTTTTAATTCTTTCAACATTTCTGAAGTATTATACTTCTTAAAAACAAAACCATTGCCCTCTCCTGTTTTCTCATTAAAACGGATTACTGTATCTGCAAGTCCACCTGTTTCCCGAACTATTGGAACAGTACCATACACCAGGCTATACATTTGATTTAGTCCACAAGGTTCATACTTTGAAGGCATGAGAAAAATGTCGGCACCTGCTTCAATAAGGTGAGCCAGCTCATCATTAAATCCTAAATAACTAGCAAATTTTTTGCTGTATTTTGAACTCATTTTTTCAAAGAACTGATGGTATTTTGATTCACCTGTTCCAAGAATGATAAGTTTTATATTTAATTTCATCAAAACAGGAAATGCTTTTTGAACTAAATCAATGCCTTTTGAATCGAATAGTCTTGAGATAATCCCAATAATTGGAACATCTGGTTCGTGATTAAAACCAAATCTTTCAGAAAGATCTTTTTTATTATTGTACTTATCCTCAAAATTTTTGATCGAGTATTTTTGAGGAATCAGTTTATCTTTTTCGGGATTCCATACTTTGGTATCTATTCCATTGACTATGCCAAAAAGATCACCTTTACGTTTAGCAAGAACATCCTTTAATCCTTCACCTAATTCGGTAATAGTTCTGATCTCATTTGCATAAGTTTCGCTGACAGTATTGATGGCATCAGCGTGAAGAAGAGCTCCCTTCATAAAGTTAATTTTTCCTTTATGAATTAATCCTTTTTCCGTATTTAATTCATCCGGCAATCCAAGTTTGTGAAATGAAGATTTAGGAAATTCTCCCTGAAAAGCAAGGTTGTGAATTGTAAACAATGTATTAAACTTATCAAATCCGGGTTCATTTTTGTAAATGGTTTTAAGATAAACCGGAATTAGTCCTGTTTGCCAATCATTACAGTGAATAATATCCGGAATCCAGCCAAGCTTAATAATTAACTCCATAACAGCACGATTAAGCAAGATAAATCTCTCATCATTATCTGAATAATCTTTTCCGGTTTTCGGATCAGTGTATAAACTATTTTTGTTTCCGAAATATTCTTGGTTCTCAAGAAAATATATCTGTACTCTTACTCGTTGACCGGGAAGGAAGCAAGATTTCAGTGAGAAAATAACTTCTTTCTCACCAATCTTTATCTGAAGATCTTTCAGTCTTACTATCTCGTGAATTTTAAATTTTCTTTCATCAACTGCGCCATATTTGGGAATTACAAGTCTAACCTCGTGACCCATTTCAGAAAGCATTTGAGGAAGTGCTGCGGAAACATCTGCTAAACCACCGGTTTTTACGAAAGGGACTACTTCAGATGTTACGAAGAGAATCTTTAATTTTTTGGCTGCCATTGTTAAATCTTTTATAAATGAATATGTAAAAATACGAATAAATGACATTTTACTCAAAAAAACTTAACTTTAAAGTTATAGGACAATATTGTTTGTAAAACGGAGATTTTAAGCCAAAATGAAGAGATTACTAGAGATCAACTTAGTTTTGATTAAAGCAAACTTACTTTTCTTAATTTTGTCATTATTTTTTTTAGCGGGATGTGGGGCTGTTTCTACTTCAGGACGCTATGAGTCGAGTGAAACAAGTAAGGATAAAGTTGAAATAAAAGAGGAAGAATTGAAGGAAACCTTTGACCTTAAACCATATCGCCCTGAATTAAATTTGGAAGAAAATGAATTTGAAACTGAAATTTACTCGGAAAAATCGGGTGCCTGGTATGAATATGATTTTAAATCGGAATCAAATAAAAAAATTGTTGGGACGGAAGACGGATATCGTGTTCAGGTTATTGCAACAGATGATCTTGATGAGGCAAACAAAATTAACAGTGAAGTGAGCTCACAAATTCCCAATCAAAGAACTTACGTTAATTTTGAACCGCCATTTTATAAAGTAAAAGTTGGCGATTTTAATAAATTATCAGAAGCAAATGATATGCGATTCAGACTCAGCCAAACAGGCTATACGGAATCTAAAGTTGTAAGAGAAACAATAAATATTTTTGAATGATGCAAACACTGTTAATTAATCCCAAACAAATTGTTACCGTAAATACAAACGGTAAAAATGAAAAACGAAAAGATGAACTTTCAAAACTTGATGTTCTTGCAGATCATTCAATTCTTATTGAAGATGGAAAAATTGCAGATTTAATTTCAAATAATTCTTTATCAAAATATCAAACAACAGAAAAAATTGATTTAAAAAATAAAATCGTGCTTCCCGGTTTAATCGAATGCCACACTCATACTGCATTTGCCGGTTCAAGAGCAGATGAATTCAGACAAAAACTAGCAGGTGTACATTACGAAGAGATTGCAAAAAAAGGTGGTGGAATTTGGACAACTGTAAAAGCTGTTAGAGAAACTTCACTTCATTCATTGGTTGAAATAATTAAACCACGAGTAGAAGAATTTATTCGTCAGGGTGTAACAACTCTTGAGATAAAAAGCGGTTACGGATTGGATTTTGAAAATGAGATTAAACTTCTTAACGCAATAAGAGTTATTGATGAACTTTATGCAATAGATATTATTCCGACTTTTCTAGGCGCACATACTTATCCTCCAGAATTCCAAAATGATCATCAATCTTATCTTGATGAAATAACAAATAAAATGCTTCCTTACATTGCTAAAAACAAACTTGCAGAATTTTGTGATGCATTTTGTGAGAAGACAGCTTTTTCTGTCTCAAGAAGTTGATCTTGTATTTTCAAAAGCAAAAGAACTTGGGCTGGGCATAAAACTCCATACAGATCAATTTAACAGTATTGGTGGAATTGATATTGCACTCGAACACAATGCTATAAGTGTTGATCATCTCGAAGTAATTGAAGAAGCTGATGTATATAAATTAACTGATCAAAATATTGTTTGTGATCTTCTTCCAGGTGTATCATTCTTCCTCAATTACCAATATGCTCCTGCTAGAAAACTAATTGACAACGGAGCACTTGTTGCTTTATCAACAGATTATAATCCGGGTTCTTCACATATAAACAATCTTCATTTAATTATGAGCCTTGCTGCACTAAAAATGGGAATGACAATCGAAGAAACAATAAGTGCAGTAACAATTAATTCTGCAAAATCTGTCAATCGCAATAAAACTTCCGGCAGCATTGAAATTGGTAAAGATGCAGACTTTGCTGTTTTTAATACAAAAGAATATTCCGATATAGTTTATAATGTTGGAAGAAATTTGAATTTTATGACAATTAAACGAGGCAGGGTCATTTATCAGGCTGAATAATTTATCTTTCCTCTTTATTTGATCTCGAACAGTATATCCGTAATACTCCACCGTGGTCTTAATTCTAAAGTATCTTTATAAACAAAAAATCGTTCTGAATACTCAAGCGGTGAAGGATAGCCGTAATCATATTTCTTATTCTGATTTGTGTCATAAAATCCCCATAATAAATATTTACCTGCATCTATTCGTTCAAAACTAAACTCTGATTTTGCATTAACTGTTGTTTGATATTGTAATAGATCAGATTCACTGCTCTGAAGAATCAAAATAAAATCCTGAAGAGATTCAGCTTTAACTGTTACCTGATACTCCAGTAAATTCAAGTCCGCTGATCGTTCTGATCCTATAGACAATAGTTGTATCACTAAAATTTCCGGATGCATCTTGAAATTGAGCAAGATTAATATTTATCAGATAATCTTTATCAGTCTGTAAATCTCTCGCGGAAACAACTTCTAACGTTGCATCATCAGGATAATTAAGATTGAACGGAATGCTATTTCCTAAAGTATCTGTAAAAGAAATTGCATTATTTATTTTATCTCTAGTTATATGCATCATCGAAATAAAAACGTATAACTGGATTCTTGAAATCAAGCTTTCTAAGATCAGTAGGAAAAGTTTTAAATATTTTTAATGCTGATGTATCAACTCTTTCCGAAATAGTCAATGATGCATAATCATCAGTATAAAGATTACCTGCTTTATCAATTAGTCTGTCGGTACGCAGAAATAATAAATTTTGATAAGGAATATTTTCATCTGTAACTACTACAAGTTCTTCTGGTTTCGTGTTTCCTTTGAATGCGTATAAAATTCCAAACTCAACATTTTCTGTTGAATCTATTATAGAAAAATTATAAGATGAAATAACTGTTGAGTCAATTGGTCTAGAAACAGTAACTAAAATGTGCCGATTATCCGTCATAACTGCGCTGATAAGTCTCGGTTTTGAAGTATCAGCAGACATCAGGAAGAAATTTAATCCCGTAAAAGTTGAGTCATTATCCTTCAAGGATATATCTGAGAACGGCATCCCTATCTTATCTGAGGCAGACTGGAACAGCATATCTCTTAACTGATCTTTAACCGCGAATACTCTATAGTTATCTTCAGCAAGTCCGTTTAAAGAAAAACTTCCGTCTTTCCCAACCTGAGATACATAATCGGGTTTAAATTGGAGATAATCAGTTCTATCATCGGAAACTTTGTAAGCAAATATAAGAACCCCATCAGCTTCTTTGTCGTACACTTTTCCAGAAATACTTCTTCTATCAATCTTATCTCCTGATGCAAAAGAAAAATTGAAAGACTGAGCCATACGATTTTTGTTATTCAGATCAACTACATCTGTACCGATTGTAACAACATAAGTGAAATCTTCTCTTAAACCTTTTGGAAAAGTAACGGTAACACTTTTTCCAGTCCAGCTAATATCAAGTTCACCTTCAATGGCGGGAGAAATAAAAATCGCTTCTTTAAAACTTCTTTTATCAACATATTCTGAAAACTCAAGTTCAAAATAATCATCTGAAAAGTTAATGGTTCCATCTTCTGGATAGACAGAAATTATTTCAGGTGGAATTTTATCAATATCTCCGCCGCCGGGAGGTAATTGATTTGCACAGTTTGATAAAAAGAATAAAATCAATAATGCTAATGCAAATTTTATTTTATTTGTTGAGATCTTAACCATTTCCTGTATTCTCTTACATACTTTAAATGTTCGGAATAAGTACGTGCAAATTTATGTCCGCCATTTCCGCTAGCTACAAAATACAAATAATTATGCTTTTCCGGATATAGAACTGCAAGTATAGGATTTTTGCCGGGATTATTTATTGGTCCTGGCGGAAGTCCTGCGTACTTATATGTGTTATATGGAGATTCAATACGCAAATCATTATATAGTAATCTTCTCCAACCACCGGGCAATAAGAATTGAATAGTTGGATCAGCCTGAAGTCGCATTCCGAATTTTAATCTGTTATAATAAACACCAGCTATGCGAGGCATTTCTTCAACGAGGTGTGTTTCACCCTTTACAATTGAAGCCAGAGTTATAACCTGATGAATTGAAAACCCGATTTCTTTTGCGCGAGATTTTAATGTATCGTTCCAAAAGTCATTAAATCCCTGAAAAAATATTTTTATCACTTCTTCAGGAGAACTTTTTTCATAAATTTTATAATTACCAGGAAATAAATAACCTTCCATTGTTGGATGTTCTAATCCAAGTGATTTTACAAACTCAGGATTTCGAGCAGTATTAGCAAAGGCAGCACTATCAATTCTTAGATCTCTTCTCACTTTTGCTGAAAGCCATTTAATAGTCTGTCCATCATTTACTCTGATATTTCTTAAATAATCTGCCGGTCCATAAATAAAAAGATCGAGCAATTCCAGATAGCTCTGTCCATTTGGAATCTTATAGCGAGCAGCTTTAATATTTTTTTCTGCACCGTAAATAAATGCAGCAATTCTAAAATTTGTTTTACTTGGAATGATCTCAAGACTTGTTAATCTATTTGCAACAGATATAAATGATTCGCCTTCTTTAATTTGAAAAATTATTGGTTCGTCTGCAGAATAATAATTTGAAGTGAAAAAAGTACAGTAACCTAAACTGATTATAGAGATAAACACAACAACTATTGCAATCAGTTCTTTTTTAGTGAATAATTTTTTCAAATTAAAATTTATATGATTGATTGGATTTCATAATTTAATTTTTCGCTGAACCGCCCGTGATTCATCAATAATTCTTTCGAATATTCTTTTTACATGAATCCTTAACTCATCATCGACAACAGTTGAGTTAATTCGGTTTAGAATTTCTTTTTCACGCACAGGAGTATATGATTCCATTGATAATTCATTTTTCAACTTACCGATAGATACTGATTTTTCAAGTCTCTCTATTAACAGAGATATAATTTTATCATCAAGCAGATTAACTTTATCACGAAGTTCTTTCAATTCGTTTTTTGTGTTCATATTTAATTCAAACTCTTAAAATGATTTTCTAATAAACCCGGAAACGGTTTGCTTTCAAGTGTATCTCTGATTCCGGCTTCGTATAATGATTGACCACGAGATGCAATCATAGCAGCATTATCACCGCAAAATTCTAAAGACGGTATAACTAGTTTTAATTTATATTTCTCTGCAAGCAATGATGCTGAGTTTCTTAATAATTTATTTGCTGCAACTCCGCCAACAACTGAAATAGATTTTACAGGAAAATTCTTTACCGCCTTTTCAAGCTTACGGATCAAAGCTTGCACAACAGCGTACTGAAAAGAAGCCGAAATATCGAATATAGTTTTTTCATCCAGCTTACTATTTATAGATTGCACATAGCGTAAAACAGATGTTTTAATTCCACTGAAAGAAAAATTATAAGGATCTTTTAACTGTGCAATGGGAAATTTAATTTTCTTTTCATCGCCTTGCATAGCCGCTTGTTGAATTTTGGGCCCGCCAGGATAACCAAGTCCTATCATTTTTGAAACTTTATCAAATGCTTCTCCTGCTGCATCATCAACGGTGGAACCTAATTTTATTATTTCAGTAAAACTGTTTACGAGAAGCAATAAAGTATGTCCTCCTGAAACAACCAATGTAAGAAAAGGAAACTCAGGTTTTTCATCCATCAGAAATCCGGAAAAGATATGACCTTCAATATGATTAACTCCAATGAACGGTTTGTTCAATGAATATGATAAACCCTTTGCATAAGTTAAACCGACAAGTAAAGCCCCAATTAAACCAGGACCGGCAGTTGAACAGATTAGATCAATATCATTAAGTACAACAGAGCTTTTTTGAAATGCATTTTTGACAAGAGGATTAACAATTTGAAGATGTGCCCGACTTGATAATTCGGGCACAACTCCGCCATAATTTTTATGAAAATCCTGAGAAGAAATTAAATTAGTAGTAACCTCTCCGTTTTGTAATATTGCAACCGATGTTTCATCGCATGAACTTTCTATTCCTAAAACAATCATAACCTTCCGAAACTTAAAATGCTTTTAACTATATGTCCCGCCATAGCAGGGTTTTCTTTAAGTCGCCGTAGCGAATAAGCGTACCAGTCTTTCCCAAATGGAATATAGACACGAATTTTATAACCGTCATTATTTATTTTATCTCTTAAATCTTCTTTTACACCCAGCAGCATTTGAAATTCGAACTTTTCTTTTGGAATATTCATTTCCTTAATCAGTTTGTATGATTCGTCAATTAAATACTTATCGTGTGTTGCTATGCCGACATAATTTCCATTCTTAAACATCTCTTTCAGAGCTTTCATAAAATTATCTCTGATTGCTTGTTTGTCTTTATATGCGATTATTGAAGGTTCGACATAAATACCTTTACAAAGACGATAAGTGGTTCCAAGTTTATTTAGAATAACAACATCATCATAAGTTCGTTTCAGATATGATTGAAGAACTATTCCGACATTTTTAAATTGTTCATAAATTCTTTTGAAGAGATTTATTGTGGCATCAGTGTATGGAGAATCCTCCATATCAATTCTCACAAAATTATTTATCTCCCGTGCGCGCTTTACTAATTCAAGAACTTGTTCATAGGCAAAATTTTCATCAATTGCTAAACCCATTTGAGTAGGTTTAATTGAAAGATTTGCTAGCAGATTGTTTTCTGCTATAGCATTTAAAGTTTGAAGACATATATTTTTATCAGCAACGGCTTCTTCTTTGTTTGTGACTGATTCCCCCAGAACATCCATTGTTGCGTAAATACCTTTAGCATTTAATTCTTTAACGACCCTTACCCCGTCTTCCAGACTTTCGCCCGCAATATATTTTTTAGAAAAAAAACCCACAACCGTTTTGGGCATTAATTGCACCAACTGTACGATGAGCTTGTTGAATATTGACACTGCATACTCCTTGAATTGTGCAATCCAAAATTAAAACAAATTTCATTATGAATAAAATTGAGTGAGATTTAATCAATCAGGTGAATGGATTGTGTAAAACAGAACATTTACAACTTTTTGTCAGGCAGGGGTTGTTGCAAAATTATAAAAAGCAAGTTGACTTTTTGCCTTAAAGCTGCTAAATCAGAATTGTTGTTGAATATAAAATCAGCTCTTTTGCGTTTTTCGTCTTCGGGAATTTGCATTTCTTCCCTTTTAGCAAATTGCTCTTCAGAATAATTCTCAAATTTTTTCTTTCTCTGAAATCTTAATTCTCTATCTGCAGTTATTAAGATCACATAATCAAAATACTTTTCCATATCAGCTTCATAGATAAGAGCAGCTTCTAAAAAAACAATGTCATTTTTTTTTAGATGTGACTCCATCATTTCAACAGATTTTTTTATAACAACCGGATGAAGAATTAATTCTAAACGGGAAAGATTCTTATTATCATTAAAAACAATCTGGGCAAGAAATTTTTTATTGGGTTTACCGTTATGATATGATTCCTTACCAAATGCTTTTATAACTTTTTCTTTTACAATTTCATCGTTTGCAAGAATGCTTTTTGACAACTCATCTGCAATTATAACCTTATATCCGGCTTCTCCAATGAATTGGGAATAAGTTGATTTGCCCGAACCGATATTTCCGGTTATAGCTATTTTTAATTTTTTATTAGCCATAAAAAAAGTAAGGGCAATTAAGCCCTTCTAAATAAATTATTTTGCGTAACCAATTTTTCGAACTTCACGGATCACAGTAACTTTAATTTGTCCGGGATAATCCATTTCTTCTTCAATTTTAGCAGCAATATCGTGAGCAAGTTTTTCTGCAAAAATATCGTCAACCTTTTCCTGTTCAACTACAACTCTAACTTCTCTTCCAGCCTGGATTGCATAAGTCTTTGCAACACCTTCAAAAGATTTAGCAAGCAATTCCAGATTCTCAAGACGTTTAACGTAACCTTCAAGAGGTTCTCTTCTTGCACCGGGACGAGCACCGCTGATTGCATCCGCTGCCTGAACTAATGCTGAAATAGGATGTTCCATTTCAATATCTTCATGATGAGAACCAACTGCATTTACAACAATCGGATTCTCTTTATATCTTTTTGCTAAATCGTATCCAATTAACGCATGAGGTCCTTCAATACTTTTGTCAACAGTTTTACCGATATCGTGAAGAAGTCCGGCTCTTTTTGCTAAGGATGGATCAAGTCCCAGTTCAGAAGCCATAATACCTGTAAGGTAAGCAACTTCAACACTATGTTGAAGAAGATTTTGTCCATAACTGGATCTGTATCTCATTCTGCCGATATGCTTAATTAATTCCTGGTGCATATTGTGCAAACCAAGTTGAAGAATAGTATTTTCACCTTCTCTAACAAGTTCTTCTTCCAGTTCGGTTGTTACTTTTAGAACAATTTCTTCAATTCTTGCCGGATGAATTCTTCCATCAGCAATAAGTCTTTCGAGTGAAACTCTAGCAATTTCTCTTCTGAATTGATCGAATGAAGAAAGAATAACAGCTTCGGGTGTATCATCAACAATTACATCAACACCGGTAGCAGCTTCAAAAGCTCTGATGTTTCTGCCTTCTTTACCAATGATACGACCTTTCATTTCATCATTCTGAATCTGAACTACTGATACTGTTGTTTCAATTGAATGATCTGCGGCAGTTCTTTGGATAGCCTGAACAATAATTTTCTGAGCTTCTTTTTTTGCTTCTAATTTCGCACGGTCCTGAATTTCTTTTATTGACTGACTTGCATCCTGTCTAGCCTGCTGAACCATGTTCTCCATAAGCATTTTCTTTGCTTCTTCAGAACTGAGACCTGATATTTTTTCAAGACGTTCATTTTGTTCAGCTTCAAGTTTTTGAACTTCTAAAGCTCTTTGATCTAATTGAGGTTTAAGATCCTGCAATTCTTTTTCAAGTTTTCTGTTTTCTTTTTCCTTCTTTAATACAAGATCAAATTTTCTTTCGCTGTTTTCTTCACGAGCCTGAATCTGTTTTTCAAGATTAGAAAGTTTTTGTCTTTTTTGATTAACCTCGGTATCAAACTCAACTTTCTTACGGTACCATTCATCTTTTACTTCTAATAATTTTTCTCTCTTAATATTATTGGCTTCTTTCTGTGCATCCTGTATAATAAGCGTAGCTCTTTCCTCGGCGGAAACAATACTTTTCTTACCAACTCTAGAGTTGAACCACCATCCAAGATAGAAGAACAATACCATCAAAACCACGATCATGGGTATTATTACAACAAGTTCCATTTTTCCTCCAAACTGGGATATTTAATTTAAATACCGCACTGCTACACTTGATAAATAGGGAAAACCCTATTTATACACGCTCGGGAATACGCTCGAACGCTTTTTACTTCCACTGTCCCGACAAAGTCGAAATTCCCGAAAACCCCGATAAATCGAGGTAAGCCGAAATGAGGCCTGTAATACACGCCGAAGTCCGTGCTCCCTATTAGAACTAACTGTTAGTTTTCTATTTATGCTGGCAGCAGCGCGGTTAAATTTAAGATGGGTCAGACACTTCCGTTTCTTTAAGAAGAAGCTTTATCTTTTTCACTTTATCTGAAGCTTGAATGAGGAATTCCCTGTTCTTATTTTTTTCAATAAATAAATCATACGCTATGTTAAGACACGCTATTATTGCTATTGTTTGTGCAGGTTGATCAGGAAGTTCGTCTTTAGTTTCTTCCATTACTTTATTCACATATATAGCCAGTTCTTTAGCTATCTCTTCATTCTCTACAAGCAGGGAATATTCTTTGTCAAATATTTTTATTTTTAGCTTCTTTTTTTCAGTCATGATGTCTGTCCATCTAACAAACAGTTAATGTAATGAACAATAATCTGCCTTTCCCAAAGGGATTAATGATCGGCAGATAAATGATAATCTATTCTGGAAATTAAATCCTGAATTTTAGTTTTAAGAGTTTCCCTCTCTTTACTGTTTAATATATTAAAAGTATCAGGTTCTTTTTTCAGATTTTCAATTTCAATTTCTAATTCAGTTAATTTGCTTTTAAGTAAGGAATTCTCCTGCTTGAAACGCTGAGTTATTTCTTCAATTTCGTCCGTACGGGAATAGTTATCGCTTAACTTATCTTTAAGTGTAGCTACTTCCGCTTCTATTGAAGAAAGATCGTTAATCAGGCTTTCATATTTTGTATGATCCACTTACTTGCTTCCTCTTAATGTTGCACTAAAATCTTTTGTTATTTTAGAAATAAGATTATTAAAATCTTTTTCAACTTCTTCTTCAGTTAATGTTCTGCTTTCATCATAAAATTCAAGCGTGAATGCCATACTTTTCTTTCCCTTACCCAGACCGTCACTTTCAAATACATCAAAAAGATCTACACTCTTAAGTAATGATGAAGAATACTTTATAATATAACTCTTTACATCACCATAATTAACTGATTCATCAAATAAAAATGCAAAATCTCTTATAATTTTCGGATACTTAAGCGGTTCAGTAAAGCTTTTAGATTTTTGAGGTATTTGTTTCAGTTTATCAAGATTAAATTCAAAACAAAATACGTTTTGATTAATATCAAATAAATCCAACAGCTGTTTTTTTACTCTTCCACCTTCACCAATTACTTCCGAATTGTACTTTTTAGCAAAAACTAAGTCAAAATTACTATTTACATCTGTATAATATAAATCGGTTAAAACATTGTCAAGCGAAATTTTCTTAATAAATGCTTTAATCAAACCTTTAAGTGAATAAAAATCAAAAAGATTTTCAGGTGAATTCCAGGTTTTATCTGATTCTTTTCCACTTAAAACAAATACAATATTCTGATTTTCATTGAAATCGGAAAAAGAATCTATCTGATGTTCATTTAGTTTTTGGAAAACATTTCCAATTTCAAATAAAGCTAAATCTTTAACTCCTTTATTGATATTTCGGGAAACAACAGAGAGTGCACCTGATAAAAGAGAAGTCCTCAGATTAGCCATATCAGCACTTAACGGATTAGATATAGCTATCGGATTGCCGCTAATTTTTGAATGATTTTCAGGAACGAGCGGATTATTTATCATCTCATAAAATCCAAGAGAAATAGCTGATTCACGAACTATATCAGCAAATTCAGAATCATCGTGCTTTTCACCAAGAGTTATATTGATTCTGGATATGGTTGGAATATTATCGTATCCATGAATTCTTGCAATCTCTTCTATCAGATCAATTTCTCTTTCTACATCTGGTCTGAAACCAGGAACGGAGATAGTAAATGTATTTTCATCGCTGCTTAATTCGATAAAGCCAAGTTTAGTAAGAATGCTTCTAATTTTTTCTTTAGGAACATCATATCCAAGAATCTTTTGAACACTGTTATATCTGAGCTGAACCTCTTTGTTCTTTATTGGAAAAGGATAAGCATCAATATATCCTTTACAGATTTTCCCACCAGAAATCTCTGCGATTAATTGAGCAGCTCTTTCTGCAGCAAATGCTACATTATTATAATCTGTTCCTCGTTCAAATCTGTAGGATGAATCTGAACTTAGCTGTAATTTTTTAGAAGTTCTTCTGATGCTTGAAGGATTGAAATAAGCACTTTCAATTAAAATATTTTTTGTTGATTGTGTAATCTCAGAATTCTCTCCACCCATAACACCGGCAATTGCCACTTCCCTTTCACCATCACAAATCATTAAAGTACCTGAAGGAAGATTTCTTTCTTTAGAATCAAGTGTAGTAAATTTTTTCTCTTCCTTTGTGCTGCGTACAATAATTTTCTTTTTAGCAAGTAAATCTAAATCAAATGCATGAAGAGGTTGACCAAGTTCGTGCAAAATGAAGTTTGTAACATCAACTACGTTATTAATTGGTCTTAATCCTAATTGTGAAATTTTTCTTTTCAACCAATCAGGAGATTCCTTGATCTCAATATCTTTCACAACTTTAGCAATGTATCTCGGACAATTAACACTATCTTCAATTTCAACAGAGGCAACAGAAGTTATATCTTTTTTAGTTTCGGTAAGTTTAAGTTCCGGATAGTTTAACTTTTTATTGAAAATGGTTGCAAGATCTCTTGCAACTCCAATGTGTGACAATGCATCAGGCCGATTTGGTGTAACACCAATTTCCATAATCACATCATCTAAACCGAGAGCTTTTGAAATTTCAGTTCCGGCACTGAGTTTATTATCTAAAACCATTATCCCGGTATGATCATCACTCAAGTAAAAGTTCATCTTCAGCACATATCATTCCATTTGATTCAACACCTCGAATTTTTGCTTTTTTAAGTTGAATTTTACCATGAGGAATTATAGAACCAACAGTTGCAAAAACTACTTTCTGACCGGCTTCAACATTTGGCGCACCGCAAATAACCTGAAGCTCTTCTTTTCCATCGTATACTTTACATACAGTAAGCTTATCTGCGTTTGGGTGTTTTTGAACTTCCTTTACTTCACCAACAATTATTCTTTTATAAAGTTCAGACTGATCAGTGTAATCCTCAACCTCTAGTCCGGACATAGTAAGTTTCTGAACAATCTCGGGAACAGGAATTCCTTCGAGATCGACGTATTCTTTTAACCAATTAAGTGAGATTCTCAATTTTTACTCCGTATCAAAACTGTTTTAAGAATCTAAGATCATTTTCAAAATACATTCTTATATCTGTAATTCCGTATTTAAGCAGACCGATTCTTTCAATACCCATTCCAAATGCATATCCCGTAAATTTTTCAGGATCAACGTCAACAAATTTGAAAACATTCGGATCAACCATTCCACAGCCTAATATTTCAAGCCAGCCTGTGTTTTTGCAAATCTTACATCCTTTACCTTTGCAAAGAAAACAAGTAATATCCATTTCTGCACTTGGTTCCGTGAATGGAAAGAAACTTGGTCTAAATCTATATTTAAGATTTTCACCATAAAATTGTTTTGCAAATGAAACAAGAGTTCCTTTCAATTCTGCAAATGTTACATCTGTGTCAACATAAATTCCATCAACCTGATGGAACATACAATAACTTCTTGCACTAACAGCTTCATTCCTGTAAACTCTTCCCGGCATTATTGCTCTAACCGGAGGTTTTTGATTTTCCATTATTCGAACCTGAACAGGAGTTGTGTGTGTTCTTAACAGGAATTTTTCGCTGATGAAAAATGTATCCTGCATATCTCGTGCAGGATGATCAGCAGGAAAGTTTAGCGCTTCAAAATTATAATAATCTGATTCAACTTCGGGACCTTCATGAACAGAAAATCCTAAACTTTTAAAAATTGATTTTATTTCATCAAGTGTTTGAGTTAGAATATGTTTTCCGCCGATCCGATATTGATTGCCGGGTAACGTTAAATCAATTAAAGATTTCTTTTCGTCCTTAAGTGTTTCAAACTCTTTTTGCTTTGACTCGAATTTTTTCGTTAGTTCATTACGAAGAAAATTTAAATCTTTTCCTATTTGAGGTTTTTGTTTTTTGGGAACTTCCTTTAGCTTATCGAAGAGTTGTGAGAGCAGTCCGTTTCGACTGAGGTATTTAATTCTAATTTCCTCAAGGTCAGAAGATGATTTTGCTTCATCAATATTTTTGATGAAATCTTTTTTTATTGAGATTATTTGTTCATCAAGCATAATATTTAAAATAGAAAAATACCCTCGAAAAAATTGAGTTAACAATTGTTCCGCGAGGGTATTTCAAATTAGTTGGTTGAAAATTTAACTAATTCAGCAAAAGTAGCTGGATTTTCAACAGCAAGACTTGCTAGAACTTTTCTGTTTATTTCAACGCCTTTCTTATTCATTGCATCTATTAATCTTGAATAAGTTATTCCGTTTTCTCTAGCAGCAGCGTTAATTCTAACAATCCATAATTGTCTGAAAGTTCTTTTTTTAAGTTTTCGGTCTCTATATGCATGAACGAGACCTTTTTCCACCGAACCCTTGGCGATAGTATATACTTTACTTCTGCTTCCCCAGTAACCTTTGGCAAGCTTTAATATTTTTTTTCTTCTTCTGTGCGAAGCAACTTTATTTTTAGTACGTGGCATCTTTATCCTCTAACTTATTGAAGCATTATTTTTAAACGTTTTTCTTCAGCAGCGGAAACCAAAGTAGGTTTACGTAACTGTCTTTTTCTCTTTGTTGATTTGGAAGTAAGAATATGACTTTTGTAAGCCTTTTTCCTTTTAAATCCACCGGATGCTGTTTTCTTAAATGACTTTGAAGCACCTCTGTTACTTTTCATCTTAGGCATAATTTAATCCTGTTATTATTTCTTTTTTCCTTTTTTCGATTGCGGAGCCAAAATTACATTCATATTTCTCCCTTCCATTTTAATAGGAGATTCAACTTTAGCAAGGTCGTCCATCCTTTCAATAAAACGGTTTAATAATTCTTCACCCTTTTCCGTATAAGCCATTTCTCTTCCTTTAAACATCACCGATACTTTTACTTTATTACCTTCTTCAAGAAAATTTATTGCGTGCTTGGCTTTGAAGTCAAAATCGTGAACATCAGTATTAGGATGTAATCTTATTTCTTTAAGAATACTTACAGTCTGATTTTTCTTTTGGATTTTTTCTCTTTTCTGTTGCTCATATTTAAATTTTCCAAAATCAATAATTTTACAAACTGGTGGAACAGCTTGAGGAGCAATCTCTACGAGATCAAATCCCCTTTCTTCTGATAGTTTGATTGCATCACGAACAGTAAAAATTCCTAATTGGGTACCATCAACATCTATAACCCTAACTTTTGAAGATTTAATTTCTTCGTTTATTCTTACGAATGACTTTTGAGCGATATTTGACCTCTTTAAGTGATTATTTAAATCTTATTTATAATTTGAGTTGCAATTTTATCAATAAATTCAGACAAAGCCAAAGCGCCCTGATCGCCTTCTTTATGCTTGCGAACTGAAACTGTGCCGGCTTCTTTTTCCTTCTCACCAACAATCAACATGTTTGGAACCTTTTTGGTTTCCCAATCTCTTATTTTATAACCGATCTTTTCATTTCTTTCATCAAGTTCGGTTCGGATTCCTTTGTTAACTAATTCATCTTTAACTGATTTAGCATAATCAATGAAGTTTTGTGAAACGGGAATAACTACTGCTTGAACAGGAGCAAGCCATAACGGAAATTCCCCAGCATAATGTTCAAGTAATATTCCGAAGAAACGTTCGATAGATCCGAGCAAAGCTCGATGAACCATATATGGTCTATGTTCTTTTCCATCTTCACCAATGTAACTCATATCAAATCGTTCTGGAAGATTAAAATCAAACTGAATGGTACTTAATTGCCATTCTCTGTTCAATGCATCTTTTATTTTAATATCTATCTTCGGTCCATAAAAAGTACCTTGGCCTTCATCAACTTCATAAATAAGATTTTCTGATTCGAGTGCGTGTTTGAGTGAATCCTCAGCTTTATTCCAGAGTTCTTTTTCACCAACTGCGTCCTCTGGTTTTGTAGATAAATAATACTTCATATCTTTGAATCCAAAAGCACCAAGAATCATTTTTGCAAATCTTATTGTCTTAATTACTTCATCTTCAATCTGTTCATGAGTACAGAAAATGTGAGCATCATCTTGCGTAAAACCTCTTACACGAAGAAGTCCATGTAGGACACCGCTTTTTTCATAACGGTATACGGTACCAAGTTCAGCCCAACGCAAAGGAAGATCTCTATAACTTCTTAAATGAGTTTTATAAATCATTATGTGAAAAGGACAATTCATCGGTTTGATGTAGTAATCTTGCTCATCTATTTTCATACTCGAGTACATACTGTCTTTATAAAAATCAAGATGACCGGAAGTTTCCCATAGCCAGCTTTTGCCCAAGTGAGGCGAATATAGCACTTCATAACCATTTTCAAGATGAGCTCTACGCCAGAAGTCTTCTATCTCTAATCTTATTCTTGCACCTTTAGGATGCCAGTAAATCAAACCGGCTCCAGCTTCTTCATGAACACTGTAAAGGTCTAACTGTTTACCAAGTTTTCTATGATCTCTTTTCTTTGCCTCTTCAAGAAAAGAAAGATAATCATCGAGCATTTTTTTCTTAGGAAAAGAAATGCCGTAAATTCTTTGCATTCTTTTATTATTCTCATCACCTCGCCAATACGAACCTGAGACACTGAGCAGCTTTACATATTTTATTTTTCCAGCTGAAGGAAGATGAGGTCCGCGGCATAAATCAGTAAAATCACCTTCTCCATAAATGCTTATCTGTTCGGAATCTTCATCAAGTTCAGTAAGAATTTCAAGCTTATAGTTATCACCTTTTTCTTTGAAGAATTCTATTGCTTCTTGTTTAGAAAGATCTCTTCGTTTGAAAGAACAATTCTCTTTTGAAACTTCTTCCATTCGTTTTTCAATCTTTACTAAATCTTCTTCAGAGAGCTGCGAATTAATGTCAATATCGTAGTAAAAACCATTTTCAATTGCAGGACCTACACCAAATTTAGCTTCTGGATAAAGTGATTGAACAGCATGAGCCATCAAGTGAGATGAAGAATGCCAGTAGACTTCTTTTCCTTCTTCATCATCGAAAGAAAGAAATTTAATGTTGCCATTTTCACTAATAGGTCTATGCAAATCTATAATGAAGCTGTTAAATTTTACGGCAAGTGCATCATCGGCAAGCCTATTGGAAATAGATTGAGCAATTTGATAAGCTGTAATACCATTATCAAATTCCTTTACTGCACCATCCGGAAATGTAATTTTAATTTTATTCATAAATATAATTCCAATAAAAAAATCGGAGTTAACTCCGATGTTGTGGGCTTTAAAAGATTCTTCCGAAGGAATCCCTTTAGGAGAACCTTTGACCACACTCGAATAATCAGGATTATCTAATTTATTTCTAATTCTGATCGTGGGCTCTAAAGGATTCGAACCTTTGACCTTCTGCACGTCAAGCAGACGCTCTAACCAACTGAGCTAAGAGCCCCAATCAATTAACAATGAAAAATTAAGAATTTTCTTTCTCATTTCATTTTTAATTGTTAACTCTTAATTATTTTTTAAGTACCGAGGGCCGGACTCGAACCGGCACGGGTGAAAACACCCACAGGATTTTAAGTCCTGTGCGTCTACCAATTCCGCCACCCCGGCAAAATCATAGAAGACTTTTTAAGAATTGTTTTCCAATTCCACTTTTAAGATACTTTTCCCTATTTCTAGCCTCTGCTCTTGTGGGTAATGTCTCCGAATAAATCAACTTAAATGGTTTATATGGTTTAGTTGTTTTATTCCTACCACTGTCATGTTCAGAGAATCTTCTTTCTAAATTGTTTGTAAGTCCTACATAAATATAATTACGCTCAAGACTTTTGATTGTATATACTGTATACATTCTTTTTTAGTTGTATGCGTCTACCAACCTGCTTGCCGGTAGGCTGGTTCCGCCACGCCGGCAGCCTAAAAATCACATTTAGCAAAAACCAACTACAATCTATTAAAAACTGCAATTTTAGCGTGTAAATATAGAGATACACAATATTTCTTGCAAGAATTTGACTTAAAAAGATTTATTAAGTAAGGAGTTATCAATTGTTGTGGAAAACTTAATTTAATTGAATCACTCAACTTCTCAAATATAAGAATAAATCTTTCTCAGTTCTGCTTATTGTATAATTTAGTTGTTTTAGATTTTTGACTTAAATTCAATTAAACACAATATTAGATCATATTAAACCGTGGCATATACTTTGTAAAAATTGTGTGATTTTACAATAATAATTTCGTATTTATCAATTGTTAATATTTAGGCAATTTGTTTAAATTATTTCATTTCTAAAAGGACCTTCAAATGAATATTACACACATTGAACACATAGGTATTGCTGTTAAGAACCTTGAGGAATCAATTAAGTTTTATGAAAATATTCTTGGTCTTAAATGTTATACTGTCGAAGAAGTTACAGATCAAAAGGTCAAAACCGCATTCTTTAAAGTTGGACAAACCAAAATAGAACTACTTGAATCAACAGATTCTGAAGGACCAATAGGAAAATTTATTGAGAAAAAAGGTGAAGGCATTCATCACCTTGCATTTGCAGTGAAAGACCTTCAATCAGCACTCAATCATGCAAAAGCAAAAGACATAAAACTTATAGACGAAAAACCGAGAAGAGGTGCTGAAGGACTTAATATAGCTTTCCTTCATCCAAAATCGACAAATGGGGTTCTTACAGAATTCTGTTCAAAACCTGAATAAAAATTTTTGATTATTACTAATGGAATAACAATTATGGCAATGGAAGATAAAATAAAAGAGTTGATGGCTCTTCGTCAACAAGCAAAACTTGGCGGTGGTGAAAAACGAATTGCGACTCAACATAAAAAAGGTAAACTAACTGCAAGAGAAAGAATTGATTTACTTCTTGATGAAGGAAGTTTTGAGGAATTCGACATGTTTGTTTGTCACAGAAGCATTGACTTCGGGCTTGATAAAGAAACTTATCTTTCTGATGGTGTAGTCACCGGTTATGGAACTATAGATGGCAGATTAGTATATGTGTTCTCGCAGGACTTTACTGTCTTTGGCGGATCACTTTCCGAAATGTTTGCACAAAAAATTTGTAAAATAATGGATAAAGCCATTAAAGTTGGTGCACCAGTAATTGGAATTAATGATAGTGGCGGAGCGAGAATTCAGGAAGGTGTGAAAAGTCTTGGTGGATATGCAGATATTTTCCAAAGAAATATTCTTGCCTCAGGTGTAGTTCCTCAGATATCTGCAGTTTTTGGACCATGTGCCGGAGGAGCTGTTTACTCTCCTGCTCTTACCGATTTTACAATTATGACCAAAGGCACAAGTTACATGTTTGTTACCGGACCCAAAGTTGTTAAAACAGTAACCGGTGAAGAGGTTACGGAGGAAGAACTTGGAGGAGCAATGGTTCACGGGTCAAAATCCGGTGTTACACATTTTGTAGCTGATGACGAAGAAGAAGGTCTTTCTCTTATAAGAAAACTTCTAAGTTACTTGCCTCAAAATAACCTTGAAGATCCTCCATTGGCTCCTTGTGATGACCCGATAGACAGGCTTGAAGATGGACTGAACAGTATCCTGCCCGAAGCAACAACAAAACCTTATGATGTTAAAGATGTAATTCACTCTGTGGTTGATTATAATGAATTTTTGGAAGTTTCCAGACACTTTGCGCCAAACATTGTAACAGGATTTGCACGTTTTAATGGAATGCCCGTTGGCATAGTTGCTAATCAACCAAATTATCTTGCCGGCGTACTTGATATTAATGCATCAAGAAAGGCAGGAAGATTTGTAAGATTCTGTGATGCATTTAATATTCCAATTGTAACGTTTGTAGATGTACCGGGATTTTTACCTGGAACAACTCAAGAATACGGCGGAATTATTTTACACGGAGCAAAACTTTTATTCGCTTATGGTGAAGCCACTGTTCCTAAAGTGACAATAATTTTGAGGAAAGCCTATGGCGGAGCTTATGATGTAATGAGTTCAAAACATTTGCGCGGAGATATTAATTATGCCTGGCCAACAGCAGAAATTGCCGTAATGGGTCCAAAAGGTGCAATGGAAGTTCTTCATCATAAAGAATTGCAACTCATATCCGATGTTCAAGAAAGGATTAATTTTATCAAAGAGCGTGAAGAAGAATACAGAAAAAAATTCGCTACACCTTATATTGCTGCTAAGTATGGATATATTGATGATGTGATTGAACCAAGAAATACGCGATTCAGAATAATTCGTGCTTTGCAATCACTTGCTACAAAGAAAGATGTTAATCCTCCTAAAAAACATTCCAACATCCCTTTATAATCGGAAGTTATGAATATGATTTTATTTATGATAGTATCAAAAATTCTGACACTTATACAAACAGCACAAGCAGATTCGCTAGCGCAACTTATTCATGAAAATGCTGAAGAGTTTGAACAAGTTGATCCGATCGGTTTTGGTCTTGCTGCTGTCGGAATTGCTGTAGTATTTTCTTCGCTCTTACTTCTTTATGTAGTTTTCCTGAATCTCTCGAAATTCCTGCAGTCTAGAAGCCGAAAAAAACTCATTCAAAAAGGGCAGGTAGAAGATTCAAAAAAAGAATCAGAATTAACCGGCGAGATAAATGCAGCAATAGCAGCGGCTCTTTATCTTTATTCACAGGAACTGCACGATCATGAAAGCACTGTGCTTACAATTAATCGCGTGTCGAGAACTTACTCTCCGTGGAGTTCTAAAATCTACGGACTGAGACAATATCCAAGATAATAGGAATTAATAATTATGAAACAATTTAAATTCACTATCCACGGCAATAAATATGATGTTAATGTAATTAATGTTGAGGATAATGTTGCTGAATTAGAAGTTAACGGAACAACATATAAAGTTGAAATTGATAAAGCGATTCAACAAAGTAAAACTCCAAAACTTGTTAGATCTGTATCCGTACCCACGACCGATTCTATAAAATCTACAACAAAAACCGCTTCTCCCACAGCACCTAAAGGAACTGGACTTATAAAATCTCCGTTACCGGGAGTAATACTTGATATTCACGTTAAGGTTGGTGATCAGATAAAAATTGGAACAAAACTTATTACTCTTGAAGCTATGAAGATGGAAAATAACATTAATGCTGATAAAGAAGGAACTGTTAAATCTATAAATGTAAGTAAGGGCGATTCTGTTCTTGAAGGCGGTGTACTCATCGAAATTGGGGCGTAGCATGGAGAAGTTTTTTGAATTCATTCTGGATGGTTTTAATCAATTCTTTCGTTATACAGGTTTTGCTAATCTTACTTACGGTCATGCAATAATGATAACTGTCGGATTAATTTTTATCTATCTGGCAATCACAAAAGATTATGAACCTTTACTGTTAATTCCAATAGGATTTGGTATACTCATGGGTAATATTCCTTTTATGCAGGATGCAAACTTGCAATTAGGAGTTTATGAACCCGGCAGCGTGATGAACTATTTATATTTTGGAGTTTTGAAAGGTATTTATCCCCCGCTCATTTTTCTTGGAATAGGAGCTATGACGGATTTCTCAACACTTCTTTCAAATCCAAAATTAATATTACTTGGTGCTGCTGCACAGATTGGTATTTTCGGTGCATATACAATTGCACTTTCACTTGGCTTTTTACCTGAACAGGCGGCTTCAATTGCTATAATCGGCGGTGCAGATGGACCTACAGCTATTTTCTTATCATCAAAACTTGCACCTGAACTTATGGGTGCAATTGCAATTTCAGCTTATTCATATATGGCATTAGTTCCAGTTATCCAACCGCCAATAATGCGATTGCTCACTAATGATAAAGAACGTAAGATAAGAATGAAACCTCCTCGCACAGTTTCTAAAACTGAAAAAATAATGTTCCCAATAGTTGGACTACTTCTTACAACTTTCATAACTCCTTCTGCTCTTCCCTTGTTAGGAATGTTGTTCTTTGGAAATCTCTTAAAGGAAAGTGGCGTGACTAAAAGACTTGCAGATACTGCCAAAGGTCCATTAATAGATATTGTAACTATATTGATTGGTATTACAGTTGGTGCTTCAACACAGGCAACAACATTTCTTACTCCTGCTTCAATAGGAATTTTTGCATTAGGTGCAGTTTCATTTATGATTGCTACAACAGGCGGAGTTCTTTTTGCAAAATTTATGAATTTATTTTTAAGTGCAGAAAATAAAATAAATCCTTTGATTGGAAATTCAGGCGTGTCTGCAGTACCTGACAGTGCAAGAGTATCACAAATGATAGGTCTGCAATACGATAAAACAAATCACTTGCTCATGCATGCAATGGCGCCAAACGTTGCTGGAGTAATCGGAAGTGCCGTAGCAGCAGGTATTCTCTTGAGCTTCTTTGTTGGATAGTACCAAAGGTTTAGGTTTAGGTTGAAGTTAAAAAATATAAAAACTTATAGTATTTCGTGTCGGGCGTTTAAATGATTAAAGTCCTCACTCTAAAAAATAGGAGTTGAGGACTTTTTATTTATTAGACTGATTAGTTTCGGAAAGAAATGATTATTGCATTAAGTTCTCTATGTATATCCTCAATATTAGAAATGAGGACATTATATTTTTCATCGGATAGATATTTCACCCTGTTACCATAAATCGAATGACTAAGAGTTTCAGTTAACGACCCTCTTGCAATAAAATAAAAATTTACTTTTTCTTTAGTATGGTAACGCCCGAAGCCTTCTGCGATATTACCTGAAACACTCAAAGAAGAATTTCTTATTTGAGATGTAAATCCATAGTCTTCTTTACGAGGAAGATTTTCTGTGCACTCAAAAACAAGACCTGCCAATTCCATTGCCTTTTGCCATACCGGCATTTCAGTAAAACTCTTATACTTTATAATATTCTAACAAAATTATGGTGTTTTTATAAAAGCTTTTCTATTCTTTTTATCCAGTATTTTATAACCTTAACCTTGACCTCAACCTACCCTGTGGTCTTCGTTAAATCGTTTAAGTCTGTATTCAAGATCCGGAAACTGATCACGCTGAACTAATGAAACACAAGCACGAATACCTTCCAATCTTTCACTTCCAGTAATTTTCAAAGAAATTGCACTAATGCCGTAATAAAATAATTCTTTTAAAAGTTCATCGCCGTTCATTCCCGGATAAGAAAAAGTGAAATAAAATCCATCAGCAATTGGCTGATCTTCATCTTTATCGTAAACAATTTTAAATCCATTATCGGTAAATAACTTTTTCATAATCTTTGCTTTCTCGCCATACTCACGTACAACTTCTACAAAGTTGAAAGTACCATCATTCACCGCTTTAAGTATCGCAGCAAGAGCATATTGAGTAGAATGAGTTATTCCTGCACTAAGAGCATAAACACTTCCAAAAATCATTGCATAACCAAAACGATCAGATGAATAATAATTTTTTAATCCGGCATATTGTCTATCAAAAAGCTGATCTGAAATGATCATCAAACCAATTCTTTGTCCTGCATAACTGAATGCCTTTGAGCTAGAAATGAAAAAAACATAATTATTAGTATAATTTGCAACAGTAGACTGATAAGGCGGTTCACCGGGTTTAGACATATCCTTTCTAAAATCCATTGCAATGTAAGCTAAATCCTCAAGTACAATAACATCATACTTAGTGGCTAACTCACCTATTATCTTAAGTTCTTTTTCAGTGAAGCATATCCAGGAAGGATTATTAGGATTTGAGTATAACATACAAGATATATTCTCTTTAGAAAGATAACTCTCAAGTTTATTTCTAAGTTTATCACCGCGGTAATTATAAACATCAAATGCTTCATATTTCTGACCTAGCACCTTAATTTGCTGTTTATGAACAGGAAAACCCGGATCGATGAAAAGGGTTGTATCTTTTTTAGGATTTAATCTGTTACAAGTAAGAAAAGCAGCAAAACTTCCCTGCATTGAACCCACTGTTGGTATACAGCCTTCGGGACTAACATCAATATCCATAAAAAGTTTAACAAATCTTGAGGCTTCTAACTTGAGTGAAGGAATTCCGAAAATATCCGGATAAATTGATGCGACACCTTTCCGAAGTGCTTCAATTTCCGCTTCGATTCCAATTTGTGTTGCTGGAAGTCCCGGTATACCCATTTCCATTCTGACAAATCTTTCACCTGTCGCTTTTTCTATATTGTCAATCAGTCTTTTGATTTCACGGATAGATGCAGAACCGACATTATCTAATTTGCTGTCTATAATTTTTTGTGTAACAATTTCAAAATTTATCGGTGTATTTTTTTTCAACAAAGAATTCATGAATACCCCTGAGAAAGTGATGGTAAAATTTATAATTGTTTAACCAGTAAAATGACATAATTTGAATGGTAAAATAAGAAATAAAATATTAAGTTTGCGTTGAACAATCCGAATAAAATAGATTAATAAACAAAATATTTCGGGAGGCTGAGTAAAATTATATTTCAGCTTAAACCGGAATAAAAATATTATTTTACAATTTGAGGGGAAATTATTTTCTTTCAGTCTATTTTTCCAAATTCCCCTTACGGATTAATAAGATTAATTACTTCTTAATACAATTATGATTTTGTTTCGAATATTTATATCATATTTCTTTAGAAATCAGTGTTTTTTCACTATTAAATATATTATTGATTTAGAATAAGTTCTAATGTGACTGACGTGGCGAAGCTATATTCGGGATTATAATATTAAAGATTTTGGAATTACAAAATTGTATAATTGTACTAAAAACATATCTTTGAAACAGAATTTTTAGAATTGTAAAAAAGTATAAACTAAATAATTTATTAACATAACGGAATTCTTTATGAAGAATGAACTCATTAAAAAAATAAACAATAAATCTGCTGTTGTAGGCATTATTGGTATGGGCTATGTCGGTCTTCCATTAGCTCTTGAATTTGCTAATAAAGGATTTTTTACAATAGGATTTGATATTGACGAAAAGAAAATTCCTATTCTTAATTCTGGAAAGAGTTATATAAAGCATATTAAAGAAGACCGAATAAAAAAAGTTGTTGATAAAAAAAAGTTTTTAGCGACGTCAGACTTTAACAGATTGACTGAAACAGATGCAATAATTATTTGTGTGCCCACTCCGCTGAATGAACATCGTGAACCTGATATGACTTATATTGAAAACTCCGGAAAAGTAATTGCACAGTATTTGAAAAAAGGACAATTCATTGCACTTGAATCCTCAACTTATCCAGGAACAACTGAAGAGATACTGCAACCATTATTTGAGGAAGCACCCTTAGGGAAGTCAAAAATAGAAAGTAAAAAATCAAAAGTTAGTAAATATGTTGTTGGCAAAGATTTTTATTTGGCTTTTTCACCGGAGCGTGAAGATCCGAATAATGCAAAATATTCTACTTCAACAATACCAAAAGTTGTTGGTGGAGTTACTCCCGATTGTTTAGAAATTGCACTAGCACTTTACAATCAGGTAATAGTGAAAACTGTTCCCGTCTCATCACCAAGAGCTGCGGAAGCAACCAAGCTTCTTGAAAATATTTACAGATCAATAAACATAGCTTTGGTTAATGAACTTAAAATTGTATTTGAAAGAATGGATATTGATGTTTGGGAAGTCATTGAAGCTGCATCTACAAAACCATTTGGTTTTCAACCTTTTTATCCGGGACCAGGTTTAGGAGGACACTGCATTCCTATAGATCCTTTTTACCTTACCTGGAAAGCACGCGAATACGATATCAATACAAAGTTCATAGAGCTTGCCGGTGAAATAAATACTCTTATGCCTTACTATGTTATTGAAAAAGCTGCTGAAGCATTAAATAAAAATAAAAAATCATTGAATGGGTCTAAGGTATTAATTTTGGGTGCTGCATATAAAAAAGACATCGATGATATGCGCGAATCACCATCTTTGAAATTAATAGAAATACTTAGAGAAAAAGGTGCAGTAGTTGATTATAATGATCCTTATGTGGCTAATCTTCCAAAATCACGTAAGTATAATCACAAAATGGAATCGGTCGAATTATCAAAAGCGAACTTAAACAAATATGATCTCGTACTTTTAAGTACAGATCACTCTAATTATGATTACAGCTTTATCCACAGTAATTCAAAACTTATTCTTGATACAAGAAATGCTTTTAAGAAGGCAGGAATTATATCAGATAAAATCTTCAAAGGATGATAAAAGGATTACTTGACAGACAAACATGAATCAGAACTAAAACTAAATTAAGTATAAGAAGAAATTATATAACTAAAAGCAACAAAAATATACTATGAAAAATTTTGCCATAACCGGAGTTGCTGGATATATAGCTCCAAGACACTTAAAAGCTATTCAGGATACAAAGAATAACCTTGTAGCTGCAACTGATCCACACGATTCAGTTGGTATTCTCGATCGTCATTTCCCTGATGCAAGCTTCTTTACGGAATTTGAAAGATTTGACAGACACTTAGAAATGTTACGTCGCAATGATCCTAAGAAGCGAGTTGATTTCCTGACAATATGTTCTCCTAATCATCTTCATGATGCTCACATTAGATTAGCATTGAGAATTGGTGCAGATGCAATTTGTGAAAAACCGCTTGTGTTAAATCCCTGGAATCTTGATGTTCTTGAAGAACTTGAAAAAGAAAGCGAAAGAAGAGTCTATACAGTTTTGCAGCTAAGAGTACATCCTTCGCTGATCGCGATTAAAGAAAATATTCAAAAAGAAAACTCAAAGCTCAATCCGTCAACCCACGGACAAAAGTCAAAACATAAGGTTGTTTTAACTTACTTAACTTCGCGCGGAATGTGGTACAACTATTCGTGGAAAGGTATATCAGAAAAGTCTGGCGGTGTTGCCACCAATATCGGTATTCATTTTTTTGATTTGCTAATGTGGTTTTTTGGAAAGGTTCAGCATAGTGAAGTACATTTATCGCAAGCTGATAAAATGAGCGGATACCTTGAACTTGAAAACGCTGAAGTAAAATGGTATTTATCAATTGATAAAAAAGATCTTCCACAAGACGCATTGAGTGCAGGAAGAACAACACATAGATCAATTACTATTGACGGTAAAGAAGTTGAATTCACTGAAGGATTTACTGATCTGCATACAAGAGTATATGAAAACATCCTGGCAGGAAACGGATTTGGATTAAGGGATGCAAGACCATCGATCGAGACAGTATATCAAATTCGAAGAGCAGAAATAACAAACGCAAAAGAAAAATTTCATCCGATGCTTAAAAATAAATAAAACAGATGATTATCTAATTGTATGTTTTCATTTATGTTCGAAAATATTGTTACACTAATAATCTTTAAAGGTAAAGAAATATGAATCAGTCAGAATCTAATTTTTATATAAACAAATACGCTGTAGTTGATGAGAATGTTGAAATTGGTGAAGGTACCAAAATATGGCATTTCTCACATATTCAATCCGGGGCAAAGATTGGTAAGAAATGTGTATTCGGACAAAATGTAAATGTCGGTAATAATGTTACAATTGGCGATTATTG
Source organism: uncultured Ignavibacteriaceae bacterium (assembly GCA_963804005.1). Lineage (GTDB taxonomy): Bacteria > Bacteroidota > Ignavibacteria > Ignavibacteriales > Ignavibacteriaceae > JAGXRK01. The sequence continues at coordinate 612,824 of CAWDOP010000002.1, forward strand.
TAAAGTTCAGAATAACGTATCAATTTATGAAGGAGTAACGCTAGAAGATTATGTATTCTGCGGCCCTTCGATGGTGTTTACAAATATTTTAAATCCTCGTTGCAAATATCCACAAGTGGGTGCACAGTATTATGTAAAAACTTTAGTTAAAGAAGGTGCATCATTAGGTGCAAACTGTACTATTGTTTGTGGAACTACTATTGGTCGTCACGCAATGATTGGTGCCGGTGCAGTTGTTACTAAAGATGTTCCTGATTACGCATTGGTTGTTGGAAGTCCAGCGCGAGTTATCGGCTGGTATTCAGAAGGTGGAGAAAGATTAAAGTTTGATGAAAACGGCTTTGCAGTATGTAAAAAGTCAGGGAAAAAATATCACTTGAAAGATGATCGCTTAAATGAGGTTTAGGATTAATTATAATTTATAATATTTTCTGAATTCGTAAATCCAATTCGAGAATATAAAACCATTAAATTATATCTGATAAAATAGTTCAATAGAATATCTAAAAAATTAACTGTAAATTAATATCGAATTTCAAACTAATTTGGAAATAAATAAAATGCGTCATTACAATATATTAGTTTTGTTTTTTCTAATGCTTTTTGTTATTGATGCTCGGGCACAGGATAACATACAGCTTGGCGACGATTTAAGAAATATGCGTCAAACTCAAAGCGGACTTTTTGATTACTCAGATCCGGGAAGCATAAATATTAAAATTCAATTGTGGGGTTACGTAAAATATCCGGGTTTTTACATTGTTCCAATGAGAACTACCATTAATGAATTAATTTCTTTAGCAGGAGGTCCGCAGGAAGATGCACTTCTTAGCGACATAAGAGTGATCAAAATAAATTCAGACTCAACAAATACGATGCATAGATACAATTACAACGATTTGATGTGGGAAGAGGAATTAAACACTCCATTAAAATTAGTTCAGCTTGAAGCAGGTGATATTGTTGTTGTTCCCGGGGAACCAAGATACTTTATCAGACAAGATATATCCTACTATCTTTCAGTTGTAACGACCCTTGCTTCACTTGCTGCGCTTATCATTAGTATAACTAAATAACAAGAGATTATAAAATGAGTAATCAAATGAATGAATTTGACCTGACCAATTCTGAATCCTATTCCCTGAAGGATTATTTAATTCTCATTAGAAACAATTTAGTACCTGTAATTATAATAATTGCAGCAAGCATTGTTGTATCGGTAATATATGCATTAAGCTCTGTTGATATTTATAAATCCGAATCAACATTAAAATTGACTAAATCAGGTGGCAGCATACTTCAATCCCCTTTCTTACCTGATATTCAGGATTATGGCAGTGACAGATTTATATCAAATGAAATTGAAATACTAAAAAGCTACAACCTTAGAGAAAGAGTTGCACAGGCACTTATAGATACTATCATTAATTATTCAGATAATTCAAAGTTTAGTTTACTGTTTCAGGATGAACCCGCTTTCGGAAGTAAGGATGAAGAAAAACAAGTTCGAAGCGTTGAATCAATTACAGATATGCTCAATGATATTTCTGTTGAACAAAAAAGAGGATTAGATATAATTATTATAAGTGCAGAATCACCTTCTCCGTTTGAAGCAGCTTTAATAGCAAACACTTTTGCCGATCAATACAGAATGTTTAATCTTCAGTTAAACAGAGATCAACTTACTTTTGTGAAAAACTTCCTCGAAGAACAAAAAGAGAATAAACGTGAGGAACTCCAGGATGCTGAAGATTTACTAAGATCATTTCAGGAAAAAGGCGGGGTAATTGCTTTGGATGAACAGGCAAGCGAGTTAATAAGACAGCTTTCTCAATTCGAAGCTCAAAAAAGTGCTGCTCAAATTGAATTAATGGCGTCTGAAGAAATACTTAGTAAACTCAAAGATAATCTTAAAGAACAGGATCCAAAGCTAGTTGATTACTTAGAAAGTCTTACTTCTGAAGTATATCTTAATGCATTACAAAAGCAAATATCCGAGTTTCAACTACAGAAAGACCTTGCTTTAAGTGGTGTTGATCCTAAAATTGACATAAGTGTAAAAGTAAAAGAATATGATGATAAAATTAAAGATCTTAGAAAAAAACTTGATGAAAAAATAAAAGTACTGAAAGCAGGAATCTATGCCAGCAGTCCTGAAGAAGTAAAAGATCTTTCACGTAAGATTGTTGATGAAGAACTTAAGAGTAAATCATTAAGAGCAAGTATAACGGGATTGACTGCAATTGTAAATAAGTATGAAAAGCGATTTAATACTTTACCTAAAACTTCTATTGATTTAGCAAGATTTCAAAGAAACAGAGAATCAACAGAAAAACTTTATATACTGCTGGAAGAAAAATACCAGGAAGCGCTGATAAACGAACAATCTCAACCCGGTAATGTACTGGTAATTGATAATGCCAGAGAACCTAATTTCCCAAGTAAACCAAACAGAACTCTGATAATTTTAGTTGGTACTATACTTGGATTCGGATTAGCCTTTGGTTACGTATTTGTTAAAAATTATTTTGATGACACTATAAAAACTCCTGAAGATGTTCAGAAAAAGAATGTAAATGTACTAGCATGGATTCCCGAGATAGAAGGTTTAGGTATAAACGGAACAAGCTCAGCGGAATTTGTAATAGCCCGACTTCCTGATTCAATACCATCAGAAGCTTTCCGTGCATTAAGAACACGAATTAATTTTTCACGTCCTGATATATCATCATTAAAAACTATACTTGTCACTTCACCTGCACCAAAAGAAGGTAAAACAACTATTGCACTTAATCTTGCCGGAAGTTTTGCACAAACCAATAAAAAAACATTATTAGTCGATTGTGATCTTCGAAAACCAAGAGTTCATCAATTATTTGGAACGAAAAAATCTCCGGGAATTATCGACTATTTGTTTAGCAGTGCTAAATTAGAGGATGTTTTAAGACAAACCGAAATAAAAAATTTAAGTTATATAACTTCAGGTACTATCCCGCCCAATCCTGCTGAAATGCTTGCATCGCAACAGTTGGAGAATTTTTTCACAGAGATGAAGAAAATTTTTGATATTATAATTATAGATTCACCTCCGGTTGTTGCAGTAACCGATAGCGAAATACTCTCCCGAAAAGTAGATGGTACTTTGCTCGTTGTTTCATCTGAGTTAACAGAAGCTGATATGCTCAAACGTGCAGTAGAGCTTTTAAAAAATGATAATGCTACACTGCTTGGTACTGTACTAAATAACTTTAGATATAAGGCAGGTTATGCTTCTTACTATAAATACTATTATTACTATGCTCCTAAAGAAAGAGCGGAAGGTAGTTGACATTTAAAGATTACTAGATTTCAAAATTAAAATATTGCAACGGCCAAAAAGTATTCAAAAACTGTGAACTTAATCTTACTTTCATCATAGTCTTAATTTTGACATGTAACTTTATTACGCAATAAATTTTCCCATTATTAATACCTTTACTTTTAACTCTGAATCCATCATTTTCTCATATCATCATACGGTACGAAGATTGTAGTTATTGTTCCAAATTATTGATAAAAAATCATAAAAGCTTATAATGAGATCTACTCAAAACATATTTATACTTATGATAATTGCTCTTTTTGTGATGCAATCCTATCTGGCAGCACAGGAAGATGAGGAACCGATTGTCTATTATCAGATGGAACCGCTTGATGACAGTCTGTTTATAAATATTCAGGAAATTCTTTTTATTGATCCGCCGGATCCTAAAGCCGAAATAATTGTGGATTTACGTGATGCAAATAATCAGACTATTTCCATAAGAGGAGCTTTATATCCTTTTCTTGCATTACCTGCAGAACTCAGAGCAAGAATAATAACTTTTCCATTCAAACTAAATCTTGAAGAAACAATAAACTTCAGTTCGGTATTTACAAGAGTTATAGAAAAACTCAGATTTTCAAAAATCATTAATACACCAACGGTTTATCAAATTTCTCCAACTCTCGGATATATAAATCCTTTTATTCAGGTTCAGGGCGGTGAGAGGTTTGGTATGCCTCTTAAAGCAGATATAGGTGTTTCAATAGGATTCGGAACTCCATACTCCGGAATGATGGAAACAAATTTTATTGAAGCAAACTTTCACATACTTGGTTTCAGAGCAGGTATTATCCATAATGCCGATGCATTTATAGAGTTAAAAGATTTTAACAATCATAACAATTTAGTCGTAAGAACCGGTCACCAGATTGCTTATGTAGTTCCTTTCGGAAATTTCTTTGAGTTCGGTTATTTATCTGCCAACGGTGATTTTTCTGATAGCGACAGATCAGCAAGTACACAAAATCAACAGTTAATAAAGAGGCTATTGTCCTTAACCCCGACGGAACAATTAAATATCAGCCGTGGCTGCTTGAAGGAGATTTTGTTAACTGGGAATTTCGTTATCCAATAAAAATTCTCGGTTCAACACGCGGTAAGGTTTATATTGCCAGGTTTTTAGATGAAACACATATTGGTTACACCGGACGAGAACATACTCTGGGCGGCAGTGTCTTCGATTTACGGTTTGACGCAATGGTAGCCAGTACAAAACGACAGCCGCAGTATGTTCTTGATATTATGGTTCAGAAAATATTTGATATGTGGGCTTCAAGTGCAATTGCTATTGGTCCAAGTGCAATAATGGGAACAACAAAAAACGGATCTCTCGGAATGATGTCTATTCTCTTTAACCTTAGATTAAAAGTGGGAACTTCGTTGTAGCTTAGCGATAGGAGTTATAGGTTTATACTTATAGTTTCAGAGTTCAAAGTTCTGATTATAACTATTTATAACTAATTTTTGAACGAATTATGATTATTAATAGATTTGAAGACATTGAAAGTTGGAAAAAAGCTAGATCTCTAGTAAAAGAAATTTATTCCATTACACAAGGAAATGATTTTCGAAAAGATTATTCTTTAAAAGATCAAATTATTAGAGCCTCAGTTTCAATTATGTCAAATATTGCTGAGGGTTTTGATTCCGGAACAAACCGTTCATTTATTAAATATCTCAATATTTCATTGGGATCTAATTCCGAAGTAAAATCTGTTTTATATGTTGCGCTTGATCAGGAATATATTTCGAGGGAGATTTTTGATAATTTACAAGGGAAATGTGACGAAATTAAAAAATTGATTTCCGGATTTAAAAAATATTTAAGTAATTCTTCCAGAACTAAAAAGAGATAACAATTAACTTTGTACTATTAACTCTGAACTAATAACATTGAACTATCAACTCAGAACTCAGAACTCAGAACTCAGAACTCAGAACTTTAAACCCCTAACTTAACCATTAAAGAAGCACTTATTAATAATTTTTACTATCGTTTTCGTTATTACTCCTTGCCACTCTTAAAAAAAAGAAAGATGTAGAACCTGGATTCCACCATGATTATGTGGAAAGATTGAGTGATTGACCGACCTCCCTTCCCATAAAGCAGATTGACTGATTGACGACCTGCTTTCCGAAAATGCAGATGAATGATTTTCCAAAAGACAATTTAAAGTTCGATTGCAAATACAACATTATTTAACCAATAATGAATTTTATGAATGAAGATATAATCAATAAAAACAAGAATATAAATCGAGGATTCCGTAAACTTGAAGTTTGGCGAGAAGCTATTGATTTATACGTTTTAGTAAAAGAGAAAGTCAGAAACCTGAAAGATGTTCCATATAAAATTAAAGCCCAGGTTGAGGATTCCATCTTTTCCTGTCATTCAAATATAGCAGAAGGATACTGCAGAAGAGGATTAAAAGAGAATATTCAGTTTAATAATATTGCTTTAAGTTCATTAGGTGAAAACTATAGTCAAATAATTGCACTTCTTTACAGTAATGATATTGATAAGGAATGGTTTTATATTTACGATACAAAACATTATTCTTTAGAAAATAAATTGATCAACTTCAACAAGGCGCAAATTAAACAATTAAAAGATAATACCGATTGGAGAAATGATTATATTATTCGAGATTTAATTGAAAATTATGGTCTTGATTAATCAATCAATCAATCAATCAAGGAATCAATCAATCAATCAATCAAGGAATCAATCAATCAATCAAAATGAAAGAACTAAACTCCCCAAATGATGAGATAACTAAAGTCACTATAATTGATAGTGTTATTTACGTACTCAAAAAATTTGACTTGCAGCCAAAAGACTATATCTACGTTGCTAATGCATTGCTGGATATGGCCATCAAACCAAAAGTTGAATCAAAAAATAAATCTTTTGAAAAAATTAATCTCGATCCCGATCTTAAACTCCCTATCTCTTTTGAAGATATAACCATCAGGGAAATCAATCTGGCAAAAGACAAACAAAAAATAATCGGATGGATTGAGGATATTCAGGGACGCGATTTTTTCCTGTCACGTATTGATGATATAGAGCTTGCAACTGATGTAATAATTAAAGATCCTAAACACATTTTCGGATTAGTTCTAAAAGATGGTGTTCCGATTGGTATTATGAGTTACATGAATTACGATAAAAAAAACAGAAAAGCCGAGCTTAGAAAGATTATCGGTGATTTAGACTACAGAGGAAAAGGATATGGTAAAAAAGCTACAAACCTTTGGCTTTCTTATGGTATCAATTGTCTGAATCTAAGAAAAATCTACCTTTACACTTTTGAAAATGATTTAAGGAACATAAGAATAAATCTTGATATGGGCTTTCAGCTTGAAGGAATATTCAGGAAAGAAAATCTGCACGGAAATGAAACTAAAGACATTATGAGAATGGCGTATCTCGCAGAGGAGTAATTGCAAAGGGAAAAGCACCGCAGGCGGAGCATAGCGCAAAGCGTCTTGTCACTAGTCTTGCCGATAGGCAGATTTCGACGACTGAAAGAAGGAGAAATCTAAGGGCTGCGTTTTTAGATTTCTCACCCCGATAGTTATCGGAACAGGCTCTAGGACATTTAATTAAAAAGGAAGTTAAATTCTTTTCTTAGTGTAAGAAAAGAATCAACCTGCCTGCGGAGGCAAGAACATTCACTGAAAAATAATTACTATAATTTTACGTCGTTCCATTACGACAAAATAACTCATTCCTTAAAAAGGAATTCAAACAGATTTTGTCATTTTCATTTCACTTTACAAAATTATTTATACGCAATTCTTTTTATGTGCCAAAGTAAAATGAATTTTATTTTAATAAATGGACATCAAATAATTGGCGTTAATAGAATAAATGAATGAAGTGGGAAGCGAAGAATGTTGTATGAGCGCAGCGAGTTCATTCTTCGTAACGAAATGAATGAAATTCTTAGCCAATTATTTGCAGTCTTGATTTTTTCGTTCTTTTGTATCAAGACAAAAGAACAATTAAATTTATTTTAAACCTTTATATTTTACTGGCGCCCGTCCCGCCTTTGCGGGATATCAAGACAAAAGTTAATTAATAAGTAGAATAATATTTGAAATTCCCTTATTCGCAAACGTGTCCGCCGAAGGAGGATTCGAAAATTCAGAATCCGTAATTCGCAAATTCAATAAAATAACTAATAACAAATAACTATGATAAAAGAAGCAACAATAATTTACAAAGCTGATGCCGAAAGCAAAGAAATTAGTTTTTGGCAAAGCAAATCGTCTGAAGAAAAAATCTCTATTGTACAGGAATTAAGAGAACAATATATTCGATTATTCCATAAGGAGAATGAATATGCTGAAAGCAGAAAAAGACTTCGTAGAGTTTATAGAATTATTAAATAAATTCAATGTTGAATATATGATCGACGGCACCAAGAGGTGCTAGAATTAGAAATGATAAATTAAAAATAAGAAATTAAATTCGAGGCGATTGAAAATTATGAATTATATGTTTCCGAAACGTTATAATTTAACCTTTGTAATTTATAATTGACATATGGATGAAGGATTAGGCAAAAGGTTATTTGAGTTTGCGATCAGAACAATTAAGTATTGCCGTAAGCTACCCAAAGCTAAGGAGTATGATATTATAAAAAACCAGCTAGTTAAAGCAGCCACATCTTGTGGGGCGAATTACGAGGAAGCTCAAGGAGCAATTTCCAAACCTGATTTCTTCAATAAAATAAATATTTCCTTAAAAGAAATGCGCGAGACAAATTACTGGTTGAGAATATTGAATGAAATCTCAACAGAAGATGTGGAATTAAATTATTTGCTTTTAGAATCTCTAGAACTAAAAAAAATCCTGGGATCAATAAGCTCAAAGAATATTAAGAGAAATAATAAGTAAAGTAATTCTAATATCTTATAACTTTTACATTATAATTTATCATTTTCAATTTAAAATTATCCGCACAGGCAGATCTTGAAGAACTTGGGTAGGGTTTTGGGCATAGCGCATTGTCACTTCTCTTGCCGATAGGCAGATTTCGACGAATGAATGAAGGAGAAATCTAAGGCAGCGTTTTTAGATTTCTCACCCCGCTAAATCCCGAATTATCGGGACAATCGGTGATTCGAAATGACAGATGATCAAGATTCGCAAATTCAGAATCCGTAATTCGAAAATTACTAACTAATAACTGATAACTGTTAACTATTAACTGCTAACTGACCACTTAAGGAAATCTTTACAACATTCTACCATTTCTCACCATATTTAATTAATTTTGTACGTGAAATTATCTGTTTTTGATACGATGATTTAAAATTAACGGGGGACAATAATTATATTCTTTCCCCGCCTGATAACTTATCTTTTTACTTTACTAAAGCTTAAATTAAAGACGTATTTATATATTTTTTTGAGGATTTTGTACGATTCTCATTATACATTGTGAGTGACGTGGCGAAGCTGTGGCCGGGGGTAGGGATTAGTTCTGAGTGCGATGTTCAAAGTTCAGTGATAGGAATTTTTAATTATTTAACTTTTAGAACGCATAATGATAATCAAAAAGTTTGAAGATATAACAACTAACAACTAATAACTGTCAACTTTAACTGGCAAAGCGTTGAATAGTCATTCGTGGTCATTCAATCGTCATTGGTGTTTTTACTATATTTACTCTAAATAATCGATAAAATATTTGGATATTGTTTTGTAATGAATAAACTATTAGTAAATAAGATCAAATCTGTTTTGAGCGGTGATATCAATATTAAAATTGCTTATTTATTCGGATCAATGGCAAGTAATAAAAGTAGATACGGCAGCGACCTGGATTTAGCCGTTTACTTTAAGGTGGAGCCTACTCTGAATGAAATTGGAATGTTAAATCTTAAACTTGAAGAGACTTCAAAATTTAAAATTGATCTGGTGAAATTAAATAAACTTGATAAATCAAATCCTGTACTGGCTTATTCTATTATAAACGAAGGAATTGTTTTAATTAACAAAGAACCCGATTTGTTAAATGAATATAAAAGATCAGTTCTGCTTCAATATCTGGATTTCAAACCGACCAATGATTTAATAAATAAAACTTTTTCTAACAGATTATCCAATAACAGATTTGCAGTGTTTGAAAAATGATAGAAGATAAACTAAAACGATTAGAAGAAAATCTAAAAGCCTTAAGTGAAATAAAAGCTGATTACACGCTTGAAGATATTAAGAACAATAAAGTTGATGAATGGGGACTTAGATATGGGCTTTTTGAATCAATTCAAATAATAATAGATATTGCTTGTAGCATTGTAACTCAAAAGAATCTTGGAATACCTAAAAATTATTCGGACTGTATTCAGCTCCTTATTAGCAATAAATATGTAGATAAAGAGCTTGGTGAGAAAATTAAAAGCACTGTAGGTTTAAGAAATTTATTGGTGCACGAATACGGAATTATTGATGTTGAGAGATTGTACAAATTTCTGGATCACATTCAGGATATACGAGACTTTGCATTAACCGTAAGTAAACCATAATAATTCATTCGAAAGAACAAAGTTCGTGGAGTAAGGGAGTGTGCAAAGAGCAGAGGGAAGTCCGTCGCAGACGGAGCATAGGGTTTGGGGTCATTCAATTGTCATTCGTTGCCATTCAATCGTCATTGGTAGTTTTTAACCCCGAAGAGGTAAATCTTTATAAAAATCATCCTAACATTTCTCACCATATTTAATTAAATTTTGTAATAACAAATGAAAAGTATACTTGAAAAAGCCTTATCGGGTTTAGCAGATGCGAATATTAGATTTACAGATTTACGGAAATTATTATTAGATCTTGGTTTTAAGGAAAGAATAAAAGGAGATCATCATATTTATTATCAAACTGGTATTACGGAAATTATAAATTTGCAACCGCTTAAAGATGGGAAAGCCAAACCTTATCAAGTAAAACAGTGCAGAAAGTTGATCCTAAAATATAAGTTAAATAAGGAGTTTTAATATGCATAAGTATGAAGTAATTATTTATTGGAGTGAAGAGGATAAGGCTTATATTGCAGAAGTACCTGAACTTTCAGGGTGCATGGCAGATGGTAAAACTTATCAAGATGCCCTGAATAATGTTCAGATTATTATTAATGATTGGATTGAAACTGCAAAAAAGCTTGGTAGAAAGATACCCAAACCAAAGGGAAGAAAATTAGTTTACGCTTAAATCTATTTGCTTCTAAATTTAATCTGTTGACTGGCGTATCTGAAAACCTGTCCGCGATGGAGCATTCGCTAAAATAAAATTCGCTAATTACAACACATTTAAATAACGATTATCGATTAACGATCTGAGATTTAAGATTTTTTTTTCGCAAGCCATAGCAGGCGGAGCATAGTGTATTGTCTTTTCGACGACTGAAAGAAGGAGAAATCTAAGGGCTGCGTTTTTAGATTTCTCACCCCGATAGTTATCGGAACAGGCTCTAGGACATTTAATTAAAAAGGAAGTTAAATTCTTTTCTTAGTGTAAGAAAAGAATCAAAAGAAACATTCACTGAAAAATAATTGCTATAATTTTACGTCGTTCCATTACGACAAAATAACTCATTCCTTAAAAAGGAATTCAAACAGATTTTGTCATTTACATTTCACTTTACAAAATTATTTAACGCAATTCTTTTTAGGTGAGAATGAATTTTAATAAATGGACATCAAATAATTGGCGTTAATAGAATAAATGAATGAAGTGTGAAGCGAAGAATGTTGTATGAGCGCAGCGAGTTCATTCTTCGTAACGAAGTGAATGATATTCTTAGCCAATGATTTGCTAGTCTTGACTTTTTGTTTCTTTTGTGTCAAGACAAAAGAAAGTAAAATATATATTTGCAGCCTGCCTTGCCGGACGCAAGTCGAGGCAGGTCTTGATCCGCCGTGGCGGAGCAGAGCGCAACGGGGCTGGAAGTCACATCCCATTCCCTGTTCTTTGAAATATTGAAAAACCAGGGCACAGCAAATGCCATGCCCTTTTGTGGTTGATGATTATGTCAGCTTGTGAATGTGTTGGAATAGCTAACTACATTTTTGTTTATATCAAGAGTTAGTAAAGTTAAAAAGACTTTACGATCCTGATACTGCGAAATCAATTGCGAAGTCTGATTAAGAAACGGAATATCGAAATTGATTACATCACCCAGCGTAAGCGGCTGATCGTTTGAAATGAGACGCATAAAAAGATTTTTATCTCCCAGCGTTTCAACGGGATTAGATAGATGCAGTACACCTACCATCTGAAAATAAAGTTCAACTGCAGGATCAATACCTGAAGTGACTGTTACTTCAGCCAATGAAGCGCTTAGAAGAGATTCACTTAATGTTAGCTCATTTATGTTAATTTCGAAACCGATATGAAACAAGCATTCACTATAAAATAAATTCTAAAATTATCTTTCGTTTACTAAGATAAATGAACTTGATCCCTCAGTGCGGATCCTTCAAAGAACATTTATCTTTTACCTGTCTTGAAAATGACGTGATATCTTTTAAAACTCCCGACTGCGAGAGAATAAGGCAAATGAATTTGCTGCAGAGCTGCTTATGTACAAACCGTGGTTTGCGGATTTTGTTAAGAAGCGTAATATTGATGCCGGATTAATTAAAGAATTAGCCAATTATTTTAAGGTTTCTTTAACCGCAGCGGCTATACGTTATGCGGAAATAGGCAAATACCCTATAACAGTTATTTGCAGTAAAAACGGTGCTGTGCAATGGCACTATCCCTCACTACATTTTCCTGTTAAATATATTCCTAAAGGTTATAATGTTAGAAAAGAATCCGGTGCGTATGATTACTTTACCGGCCTAAGGGAAAGGCAAACGGGTAACGAAATACAAACTGACTTGTCGCGGCGTAACGGAGTGGAGACGGAATACGATATGGTGCCCGCTCATACCTGGTTTTCTGAAGATTTTAAATGCCCGCGTGATCTTTATCTTTACGAGCAGAATATTGTGATGAAAAGCTATGAAAGCGTGCTGACGCTGCTATGGGTCGCCGATGTTTGATCAGAGAAGAGTTTGGAGTTTTAATTTGAGTATATAAATTTGATTAAGAAAAATCTTAATTTTGAAATGATAGTTAGTTTCATTAAAGGACTTACCAAAATAATAAATTATTATTAAAATGGAAAAAATACTTATTACAGGTGCGGGCGGTTTTATAGGTTCACACTTAGTTGAAGATTTGTTGAAGAAGGATTTAATGTTAAAGCATTTGTCAGTTATAATTCTAAAAATGATTGGGGATGGTTAGAAAATTCCAAAGTTAAAAATGATATTGAAGTTATAAGCGGTGATATTCGTGATTATGATTCTGTTTACAATGCATTAAAAGACTGTAAAGCAGTATTTCATTTAGCTGCATTAATAGGAATCCCCTATTCTTACGTATCCCCTCTTGCATATATAAAGACAAATATTGAAGGCACGTATAATGTATTACAAGCTGCAAAAGAAAGAAATTTGAACAACATTATAATCACTTCCACAAGTGAAACCTATGGAACAGCACAATACGTACCTATAGATGAAAAACATCCTTTAGTAGGTCAGTCACCTTATTCTGCATCCAAAATTGCAGCCGACCAAATAGCTTTGAGCTATCATAAATCATTTGGACTTCCTGTAAAAATTGCAAGACCTTTTAATACATATGGACCAAGACAATCTGCCCGTGCAATTATTCCAACAATAATAACCCAGTTATTAAGTGGTAAAACTGAACTTGATTTGGGAAACACAAAACCTACAAGAGATTTAACTTTTGTAAATGATACAGTTTCAGGATTTATTGAAATATTTAAAAGTAAGGATTTAATAGGTGAAGTAACAAATATTGGAATGAATGAAGAAATAAGTGTTGAAGATTTAGCTAAACATATAGCTGATATTGTTAGAGTATAAGTATAAATATAAAACAAGATGAACAAAGAATAAGACCTGAAAACAGCGAAGTTGAAAGATTGAGTTGTGATAATACAAAGTTAATGAAATATACATCTTGGAAACCGAAGTATGATTTAAAAAAGGATTGACTGAAACTATTAAGCTGGATTAAAGATAATATTAAATTATATAAACCGGATATTTATAATGTTTGAGTGATATTGTTGAATTTATTAAAAGTTTATATCCGAATCAGAATCCTGTTCCGCTTACATGCACCTGTGTTTCTTGGTAAAGAAAAAGAATATCTTATTGATTGTATTGACAGCACTTATGTTTCCTATGTTGGCAAATATGTAACAAGATTTGAAGAAATGACTGCAGAATACACAGGGGCAAAATATGCAGTTGCAGTAGTAAACGGTACAGCAGCTTTACAAGTTGCATTACAAATTGCCGGTGTTGAATATGGAGATGAGGTTATTACACAACCATTAACTTTTGTTGCAACTGCAAATGCAATTTCACATTGCGGGGCAAAACCTGTTTTTGTTGATGTTGATCTAGATACGATGGGAATGTCCCCGGAAAAATTAAATGATTGGTTGACAAAAAATGTTAAATGATCAATCAACCAAGCTAGCCTGCCAATCAACCAGATCAACAAATTACGGGTAAGACTATCTCCGCTATTGTTCCTATGCACACATTCGGACATCCTTGCAGAATTGATGAGATAATTGAAGTTGCAAATAAATTTAATATTCCTGTTATTGAAGATGCTGCTGAATCGCTTGGTTCATTTTTAAAAACAAAGCATACAGGCACTTTGGTCTAGCAGGAATTTTAAGTTACAATGGTAATAAAACTGTTACTACCGGCGGTGGTGGAATGATTATTACAGACGATGAAGAATTTGCAAGAAAAGCAAAGCATATTACAACTACTGCTAAAGTGCCACATAAATGGGAATATATGCACGATGAAGTTGGCTTATAATTATCGGCTTAACAAATGTAAGTGCTGCAATCGGTGTTGCGCAGATGGAATACTTTGATAAAATATTGAAAATAAAAGAGAAACTGCTGAACTTTATAAAAGAGTTTTTTAGAAACACAGAAATAAAGTTTTTTACTGAACCGGAAAATGCAAAATCAAATTACTGGCTTAATGTTATTCAATTTCAAATAGAAAAGAGAGAGACTCATTCCTTGAATTTACAAATGCTAATGGTGTTATGACAAGACCTGTTTGGAGATTAATGAATAAATTAGAAATGTATAAAAAATGCCAATCGGGTAATTTGAACAAATTCATCATCTTTGGAAAGTCAAGTTGTAAATATTCCGAGCGGTTATAGAAATTAAATTAATGAAAAAGATAATTGTTATTGGTGGTGGGGGCATGCAAAGGTAATAATTTCTATTACTCAAAAAAGGATTAATGATTTTTCTATTGTGGTTATACTGATAATACAGACTAATAAGGAAGTAATCTTGGAATCAAATATCTATGGGGATGACAATATTTTAGAAGAATATTTAAAAATGGAATTAAAAATTGCGTACTTGGAATTGGACAACTAACAATCTCTAAACATTAATGAAGGATTGTTGAAAAACTCAAGAAGATATTGGATTTAATTTCCCATAATTATTGCACCGTAGTGCAATAATTAATGAAGATGTTAATAATTGGTAAGGGAACTGTGATAATGGATGGTGTTGTTATTAATAGTGGAGCAAAAATTGGTAACTTTGGAATTATTAATACTAACTGTTCAATTGATCATGATTGCATAATAGGAAATTTTGTTCATATTGCACCGGCAGTTACTTTATCTGGTGAGGTTAAAGATTGGGATAATGTATTAATTGGTACTGGTTCATCTGTAATTCAAGGTATAGAAATTAGGACAATTGTATTATAGCTGCAGGATCCGTCGTACAAACATCTTTGATTAAACCGGGAATTTATAGAGGCGTACCTGCAAGATTTATTAAAATAATGAAAAAAGTATTTATAATAGCAGAGGCTGGTGTAAACCATAACGGTTCTTTAGAAATAGCAAAAAAATTAGTTGATGCTGCTAAAGAATGTGGTGCTGATGCAATTAAATTTCAAACATTTAAAACAGAAAGTAATATTTCACATAAATGCAGAAAAAGCTGAATATCAGAAGTAATAACAACTGATTCAGATGAAACACAATACGAAATGGTAAAAAAGTTTGAACTAGGATGTTCGAAGAATTTAAAGTTATTAAGAATTACTGCAAAACAAAAGAAATAATTTTTCTTTCAACACCATTTGATTTTGAATAGTATTGAATTATTGAATGAATTTAGGATTTAGATACTTTTAAAATTCCTTCAGGTGAAATTGTTAATCTTCCTTACCTTAGAAAAATTGGTAAATTGAATAAAAAAATAATTTTATCAACGGGAATGGCAAATTTTGATGAAATTGAATATGCTTTAAATATCTTAATTGAAAATGGTACTAAAAAAAACAATATTACAGTGCTACATTGCAATACTGAATATCCAACACCTATTTGAAGATGTAAATCTTTTAGCAATGTTAACAATAAAAAATAAATTTGATGTTAAAGTTGGATATTCTGATCATACATCTGGGAATTGAAGTACCTATTGCTGCCGTTGCATTAGGTGCTGAAATTATTGAAAAGCATTTTACTTTAGACAAAAATATGGAAGGACCTGATCATAAAGCATCTTTAGAACCGGATGAATTTAAACAAATGGTTAAAGCAATCAGGAATATTGAAAAAGCGTTCGGTAATGGTATTAAGAAACCTTCTCCTTCTGAATTTAAAAATTTAACTATTGTGCGTAAGAGCCTGGTAGCAGCAAAAAAAATAAATACAGGTGAAATATTTACAGAAGCTAATGTAGGTATTAAAAGACCAGGTACAGGAATTTCACCAATGAAATGGGATGAAGTAATGGGCAAAAAAGCCAAACGTGATTTTGAATCTGATGAGTTAATAGAATTATGAAAGTTTGTATTATAACTGGTTCCAGAGCTGAATATGGTTTACTAAAACCTTTAATCGATGAATTAAAATCTGATAAATTTTTTAAAGTTCAAATTATTGCCACAGGTATGCATCTTTCCCCTGAATTTGGACTAACTTACAAAGAAATTAGAAAAGATGGTTTTAAGATTGATGAAAAAATTGAAATTCTACTTATCTTCTGATACACCGGTCGGAATTTCAAAATCAATGGGATTGGGAGTAATATCATTTTGCTGAAGCTTACAACAGATTAAAACCTGATTTGATAATTGTGCTTGGAGACCGATTTGAAATATTTAGTGCTGTTAGTGCAGCATTAGTTTCTAAAATACCTGTTGCTCATATTCACGGCGGTGAATTGACTTTTGGAGCTTATGATGAAAGTTTGCGTCATGCAATTACTAAAATGTCTCACCTGCATTTTACTTCGACCGAAGAATACAGAAAGCGAGTTATTCAACTTAGGTGAAAATCCTAAAACTGTTTTCAATGTTGGTGCATTAAGCATGGATAATTTTAAAAAAATAAAATTAATGACCTTGACTGAGTTAGAAAAATCAATTTCATTCAAATTAGATAAGCCATTCTTTGTTGTAACATTTCATCCGGTTACACTTGAAAACAAATCTTCAGATAAGCAATTTATTGAATTACTCAAAGCCCTGGAAAGTTTTCCTGATTATAAAGTTATCTTCACTAAGCCAAATGCAGATAATGATGGAAGAGTAATAATTAAAATGATTGATAATTATGTGTCAAAAAATAGTGACCGTGACTATTGCATTCAATTCATTGGGTCAGTTACGATATTTATCTGCTTTGAAGCATTGCGAAATGATGATTGGTAATTCTTCAAGTGGAATTGTAGAAATGCCGATGTTTAGAAAACCTACTATAAATATTGGGGACAGACAAAAAGGTAGGATTTTTCCTAACACACTTATACAATGTAATCCTGAACAAAAATCTATCACAACAGCTATAGAAAAAGGTTTAAGCGATAAATTTCAGAAACAGTGTAAAGAGTATAAAAGTATTTATGGCACTGGTGATACTGCAAAAAAAATAAAAAGTATTATCAAAAATGTTTCGCTGGTTAAGTTAATCAAAAAAGAATTTTACGATATAAATTTTAAATAGAAAATTGAAATGTTAAAAGAATTTACAAGCATACTAATTAATAAAAATGCATCTGTAAAAGATGCCTATGAAACAAGCTTGATAAAACTGCAGAGAAGATTTTGTTTGTTGTTGAAGAAGGCAATAAATTAATCGGTTCTTTAACAGACGGTGATATAAGAAGATGGATCTTAAAAGAAGGTTCGATTAACTGAAAAAGTGAGTGAAGTTTGTTTTAAAGAAACTTATTCTGTTACCAATGGATATGATGTTGATGAAGTAAAAGAAGAAATACATAAAGAGACAAATTGTACTTATGTTCCTGTTCTTGATGCAATAAAAGAATTGTTGAGTTTTTAATTTGGGATAAACTTTTTGAAGGGAAGATTAAAACGAAAACCAAAAGAAAGCTTAGACATCCCAGTTGTAATTATGGCTGGTGGAAAGGCACCCGACTCGATCCATTCACTAAAATACTTGCCAAAACCTCTTATACCCAATTGGTGATAAAACAATATTGAAATAATTATTGATAAATTTTTCGATTATGGTGTAAATCATTATTACATATCTGTTAATCATAAAGCAAAAATTATCAAATCATATTTTGAAGAAATTGAACCTGAATATTCAATTACATATCTCGAAGAAGATAAACCATTAGGTACCGTTGGTTCATTAAAGCAGCTTGAGAATAGGTTCACCTCCCCCCTGCTTTTAACGAATTGTGATATTATAATAGAATCTGATTATACAGACTTATTAAAACATCATAATGAAAATAAAAATGATATAACAATGGTTGCGTCGTTAAAACACTATAATATACCTTATGGAATTTGTGAAATCGAGAATGGCGGTAACTTAGCATCTATTAAAGAAAAACCGGAATATGATTTACTGGTGAATACCGGAATGTATATAATAAATCCTGAATTGCTGAAGTATATCCCTAGTAATGAATTTTTTCACGCTACTGATTTAATTGAAACAATTAGAAACTTAGGAAAAAAAATAGGTGTTTATCCAATAAGCGAAAATTCCTGGATTGATATCGGCGAATGGGTGGAATATAAAAAAGTAATTAATAAAATGTATTTAGGTTAAAAATGAATAATACGCACATAATTGCAGAAATGGCTTGGGGCCATGATGGATCGCTGGGAGAGGCTATTCAAATTGCAAGGGAAGCAAAAAATGCTGGTGCAAATTCGATTAGCATCCATATAACTGATTTAGAAAGTTATATGGTTAAACATTATGGAAGTGGTAAAGGAAAAGTCTCGGCAGGCCGAGAATCACTTGACATCTATAAATACCTTGAAAAAATAAATATACCAAACGATGACTGGATTAAATTTGAAACAAGTGTGAGAAATCTGGGTCTACAACTTGTAGTAATGCCTAATGATTTTGTTTCATTAGAATTTGCAGAAAAAAAACTAAATCCTGATTATTTTGTTGTTTCCGCCGCCTGTTTTGTGGAGGAGGATTTTCTAAAAGCAATTGCAAAAAAGCAAAGAAAGACATTGTTTAGAATTGGTGGTGCATATCTCGGAGAAATAGAAAAAGCAATCAATATTTTTAAAAAAGAAAATAATGAGCAGATTATTCTCCTTCACGGATTTCAGAACTATCCTACGAAGTTAGAAGAAACAAACATTAGTCAGTTACAAACATTAAAAGACATTCTCGGGCTTGAAGTTGGTTTAGCAGATCATATAGATGGAGGCGATCACTTAGCTAAGGTTATACCTATACTAGCTCTCGCATTTGGTGCCAATTACATTGAAAAACATATAACTTTGGACAGAAATAAAAAAAGTGAAGATTTTGAATCTGCACTCGATCCCACTGAATTTAAAAGTTTTGTAGAATTTGTAAGATCCGCAGATGTTGCAATAGGTAAACCTAATTTTAGTCAGCTAAGTGAAGCCACAATTAGATATAGAAATATTTCACGCAAAAGAATAGTTGCAAGTATAGATATTTCTAAAGGTGAAAAAATTACTCGTGACATGATTTGTTTCAAGCGATCAGATATTGGAATTCAACCAAATGAATTATCATTAATTATAAATCGTACAGCGAAAGAAAATATAAGTAAAGATGATTCAATTACTATTGAAAGACTTGTATAAATGAAAATCGGGGTTTTGATTTCTATCCGTGAAAAATCTACACGTTATCCTGGCAAAGTTTTAAAGATTATTGGGGATCAAACAGTTACTGAGCATTTAATTGATAGATTAAAACTAGATGGTGAATTTGATCATTTAATAATTGCCACGAGTAATGATAAACGCGATAAAGTATTTGAACAGTTTGCTTTAAATAAAAAAATTGATATTTATTTTGGTGATAAAGAAGATAAACTATTAAGGTATTTTCAGATTTGTGAACATTTTAATTTGGATGCTGTAATTATTGTGGACGGTGATGATATTTTATGTTTTCCGGAAATTGTATCAGACACGATTAAAGGACTAAGAAAGAATGTATACGAAGCTATATTTTGGCAAAATTTACCTTTGGGCGCTGCCTGTTCCGGCCTAACAAAAAAGGCGCTTGAAAAAGTAATTGAAATGAAAGCTGAGTCTGATACAGAAGTATGGGGGGGATATTTCAATAGACAATTCTTTAAAGTTGCCAGATTAAGTTCTGATAAAGCTATCTTCAATAATCCTGGTATCCGATTAACAATGGATTATGAAGAAGACTATTTATTATTCAAAAAGATTTTTGAACACTTTAATTACAAAAATAATTTTAGTTCTGAAGATTTATTGGAGTTATTAGTAAATATAAAACCTGAATTAACTGAACTTAATAAAGAAGCACAACTACTTTATGAAGAGCATATAAAAAAATCAGCACCTATAAAATTTAAGGGACATTTAAAATGAGAGTTTTAGTTCTCGGTCTTGGTTCTATGGGAAAAAGAAGAATTAGGTGTTTAAATGCGCTGGGGTACTTTAATATAATTGGATTTGATTTGAGAAATGATAGAAGAAAAGAAAGTGAAGAAAAATTTAAGATTGAGACAACCGACAATTTTAACAATATTGATTTTCCCCTGATTGATGCGATGATTATTTCTGTACCACCGGATAAACATTTGGAGTATATTAAAATTGCCATTAGTAATGATATACCTGCCTTTATTGAGGCAGGCGTAATTTCCAATCATTCAAAAGAAGTAGCCAAAGAAAACAAGACTAAGAATATTTTTCTTGCACCTTCCTGTACGTTAATATTTCATCCTATTATTAAAGATATCAAAGAAATTTTAATCTCACGAAAATATGGTAAAATGACAAACTTTACTTATCACTCTGGTCAGTATTTGCCCGATTGGCATCCCTGGGAAGATGTTAAGGATTTTTATGTTTCTAAAAGAGAAACCGGCGGTGCGAGAGAAATTGTACCTTTTGAAATAACTTGGATAACCGATGTTTTTGGTTTTCCTAAAGAAATAAAAGGTTTTTTTGCAAAGACTTTGGATGTTGGAGCAGATATTGAGGATACTTATTCGTTTAATATGAAATTTGAAAATGGAATCGGTTCAGTAATAGTGGATGTTTCTTCACGATTTGCAACACGAAGTTTGATAATCAATCTGGAAAAGGCCCAATTACGTTGGAATTGGGAAGAAGGTACACTTAAAATTTTTGAAGCCGAGAAAAATAAGTGGATGCAATCCTATCAAACTGAAGGTAAAGCAGAAGTTGGATATAATAAGAATATTATTGAGCAAATGTATATAGATGAAATACAAGCATTTATAAATGGAATCAATGACAAAGAAAAGTATCCAAATACGATCGTTAATGATTTACGGATTTTGGAATTATTAGATGCAATTGAAAATTCTGATGGAGGATTCAATAGATGAACTTTAGTGAGAGATTAAATGCTGTTATTCCCGGTGGTGCACATACATATTCAAGAGGTGATGATCAATTCCCAGCAAATGCACCACAAATTTTGTCAAAGGGAAAGGACGCTTATGTTTGGGATGGCGACGGTAATAAATTTTTAGATTATGGAATGGCACTTAGAGCTGTGACTTTAGGTTATGCAAATGAACGAGTAAACAAAGCTGCGTTTGACCAGATTCAGAATGGTGTAAATCTAACAAGGGCAAGCACTGTTGAACTTGAAGCAGCAGAATTAATTGTTGATTTAATTCCGTCTGCTGAAATGGTAAAGTTTGCAAAAAATGGTTCAAACGTAACTACTGCAGCAGTTAAAATTGCAAGAGCATATACCGATAAAAAATATGTTTGTTTCCCAGACAGCACCCATTCTTTTCATTTGACGATTGGTTCATAGGATCAACCCCTTTAACAAGAGGTATACCGGAAGCTTATACAAAATATTCACTGCCTTTTGATTACAATGACATTTCTTCTTTAGAAAAACATTTTAACGAACACGCCGGAGAAATTGCTTGTGTAATATTGGAACCAGCGACAAGCATTGACCCCTGTGAGCGAGATTGTAGCAGAGTAAAATCATTAACTGAAAGATGTTCAGACTGCCCAAATAATAGAAATAATTTCTTACATAAAGTAAAAGAATTATGTCATAAAAATGGAGCGTTGTTTATTCTTGATGAAATGATAACTGGGTTTAGATGGCATCTGCAGGGTGCGCAAACCTGGTTTGGTATTGATCCGGATATGTCAACATTCGGAAAAGGTATGGCAAATGGGTTCGCGGTAGCTGCCTTAACAGGGAAAAAAGAATTTATGAAAGTTGGAGGAATTAAAGATGAAGGAATGGAACGCACATTTTTAGTATCTACTACTCACGGCGCTGAAATGCCTGCTTTAGGTGCTTTCATCGAAACTGTGAATATTTATAAAGAATGCGATATAATAAAGCATTTTTGGGAATATGGCCAAAAACTTTATGAAGGGATTAATATTATTAGCAGGAATTTAGATCTGATAGATAATTTTTTTGTAGACGGCGGTTATGTTATTATGAATTATGTCACCAAGGATCTTAATGGAAATATTTCACTCCCGCTGCGTACTTTATTTTCGCAAGAAATGATAAAGAACGATGTGTTGATGCCGTGGATTGGTATATCTTATTCACATAAGAAGGAAGAACTTGATATAACACTTAATGCTATTGAAAAAGCTCTGACAGTTTATAAAAAAGCTTTAAACGAAGGTGTTGATAAATACTTAGTTGGTCCTGTAATTAAACCCGTGTTTAGGAAGTATAATTAGTATGCTAAAAAATAAAACCATCGTCGTTACGGGCGGCGCAGGATTATTAGGAAAGGAATTTATTAAAGCAATTGTTCAGAATAATGGTGTAGCTGTTATTGCTGACTATAATGAAGAGCTAGGAATTGCGACAGAAGAGCAGTTAAAACTTGAACTTAATTCTGATAGAATAGAATTTTTTAAAACGGACATTACAAATAAAGAATCATTACAGAATTTAATTCAATTTCTAAAGGAAAAACATAATAACATTGACGCGCTCATAAATAATGCCTATCCGCGTAATAAAAACTATGGGAAACACTTCTTTGACGTTGACTATGAAGATTTTTGTGATATGCTTAATATGCACCTTGGTGGCTATTTTTTGACTTCACAACAATTTGCAAAGTTTTTTATTAACCAAGGATTTGGTAATATAATTAATATATCCTCAATTTATGGTGTTATTGCACCGCGTTTTGAAATTTATGAAGGGACACAGATGACAACACCGGTTGAATATGCGGTAATTAAATCGTCGCTTATACATTTTACTAAGTACCTTGCAAAATATCTTAAAGGTAAAAATATCAGGGTAAATTCTATAAGTCCAGGTGGAAATAATTGATAACCAACCGGAAAGTTTTCTAAATGCCTATCAATCATATTCATCTTCAAAAGGGATGCTAGATAAGTTGGATATTTTAGGAACACTACTCTTTCTTTTATCTGATGCTTCAAAATATATTAACGGACAAAATATTATTGTTGATGATGGGTTCACATTGTAGATATGAAAAAAGTCATTTATATAATTGCCTATAAATATCTATCTCTTCCGCTATATAGATGCATTGCCGAAACCTTAAAGGATGATTATGAAAATTATTTGCTATACTTTGAGGAACCTTTCATAAATCAAGAAATAAGTTATTATCCGATAGAAAATAGTCTTTTTAGAGAATTTAGAATATTTATACCGGATGAAATTAAAAGAGTTAAAGAAATTATAAAAAATAATCAAATTCAAAAAAACATCCATATATTTGTGAAAGATCTGGTTAATTATAAGTTTAACCTTGAAAAAGAAATAAAAAAACTGGAGCCAGATATAATAATCACAACAACAGATTCATCTTTTATTTCTAGAATAATAGCTAATTATTCAAATAAGAATAACATCCCATTACTTTTATTCCAACCCTCATTTATTGACCCAATACCTTTCAATTTGTTGAAAATAATTAGAGACAAATTTTACTATCTAATCTTCAATATTATTCTAAGAATACCAATATTTAATTGGCAGCCTTACTGGGGAAATGAGGCAAAAAATGCATACGTATTTATTTGGATAAAAGATTTCCCAAATTCATATAATAATAAATGAATTCGAATTGTTGGAAATCCTCTTCTTAAAGAATATTTAAGCATTGATAAAGAAAAAGGTAATGAACTTAGAGATAAACTGTACATTGAAAAAAATAAAAAAATTATTACAATTTGCACAGAAGGTTTTAATGGTGTAATGGATGAGGAATTAGTTGATGCTGTATATCGGGAAGTAATTATATCTAATCAACAATTTCATTTTATAATTAAAGTTCATCCGCGTGATGATGAAAATAAATACAAAAAATATTTTATTATCAAAGGCATTAATAATGTTACTGTAGTAAAAAATATCCCTTTGTTAGATATATTTTGTTTTACTGATTTGCAAATTTCCGTAAACTCTTATTCATCTTTTGAAGCAATTTTATATGGAATACCAGTTATTTTGATAAAAAGATATCTGCTTGACAATCCAAATTATTTTAATGATGATGTTATCATATATGCAAATACCTCTGAAGAACTTAATAATTCAATTCATTTTTCCTTAACTCAAAAATATAAAGAACAATTTTTAGTTTATCGTAAAAAGTTTATTAAAGAAATATATGATGATAGTGAATCCGGGGATTGTACTAGTAAAATTAAAGAAATTATAGGCGAGATTTTTAGAAAGTAAAAATGATTAAAGGAAGACTAGTAAAATTATGCGCCATTGAAGAAAAAGATTTAAATCAAATATTAGAATGGCGTAATAATGCAAAATTCCGTTTGAATTTTCGCGAGTACAAAGAACTTTCATATTATCAAGAATATGAATGGTTTAAGGAAATAAATAGTAAAAAGTGCAATGATGAATATAATTTTTCTTTACGATTAGTAGATTCTGATGAGATAATTGGTGTAGTAGGCTTGAATTACATAAATTGGATAAATCGAAATTGCCAATTATCACTATATATCGGAAAGGATGATATATACATTGACGATTTTGGTTGGGCTGAAGAAGCATTGAAAATGATTGAGAAATATGCTTTTGAAACTTTAAATTTACATAAAATTTTTACCGAAATTTTTGAGTTTGACGTGAAGAAAAAAAGCTTACTAGAAAACAACCATTTCAAACAAGAGGCAGAACTTAAAGATCACATTTTTAAAAGTGGTAAATATTACGATTCATTTATACTATCAAAAGTGAAGAGGTAAATATGGACTTAAAGGATAAAATAGTTCTTGTAACGGGTGGTACTGGCTCTTTTGGTAATTTTATTGTTCATAGATTATTAGAGCATGGTGTTAAAGAAATCAGGATACTTAGTAGGGATGAGAAGAAGCAATATGATATGAAATTACATTATGATAATAATCCAAGGTTAAAGTTTTTTCTAGGCGACATTAGAAATTTTGCCCGCGTTAAAGAAGTTATGGCTGGAGTTAGCATAGTTTTTCAGGCTGCTGCGCTTAAACACGTTCCTTTTTGTGAATACAATCCTTTTGAATCTGTATTAACAAATGTTTTGGGTGTACAGAATGTTATTAGTGCAGCCCTCGAAGAGAAAGTACTAAAATTTATATGTATTAGTACTGATAAAGCTGTGAAACCAGTAAACGTTATGGGAATGACAAAAGCCATTCAAGAAAGATTAACCTTGGCCGCAAATAACTCACCTTTAAACGATGGAGGAATATATAGTTGTGTTCGATATGGAAATGTGATGAGTTCTAGAGGGTCAGTGATACCATTCTTTAGAAATAAAATAAAAAAGAATGAAGTTGTAACTATTACAGATATAGATATGACTCGCTTTATGCTCACGCTAACCGATGCAATAGATCTTGTATTGTTTGCATTAGAAAATGCAAAAGGAGGAGAAGTTTATGTTAAAAAATCTCCTTCCACAAAAATTCTTGATGTTGCTAGAATATTATCAGAAGATTTTGAAATAGATTTGAATTATAAAATTGTGGGAAAATTTCCCGGAGAAAAGATACACGAAATATTAATTACTGAAGAAGAACTAATGCGTACCGAAGATATGGGTGACTATTTTAAAATTCATCCGACCTGGTCGGGTGTAAAATTTGATAAATTATTGGCAGAATATTCATCGGCCAATGAACTAATAACCAGCGACGATAAAATTAGAGAATTATTTAATCGATCTGATGTAGAGATGGATATTGTAAGTTTTGAAGGAATGGAATTCTCTAAAGTATGGGCTAAAGAATGATACCATTAATTAAAACAAATATCCCTCCTCGTGAAATATTAATGCCAAGACTCGAAAAAGTATTGTACAGTGGTTATGTTGCACAGGGGGAAACAGTTGATGAATTTGAAAGAGCTTTTGAAAATTTTATTGGCTCAGGAAATTCATTATCCCTTAATTCAGGCACTTCTGCTCTTCATATTGCCTTGATTTTAGCAGGTGTGAAAATAAATGATGAGGTTATTTCGACTTCTTTAACAGCTGAACCCACCAATGTAGCCATAAAGATGACCGGCGCTAAAATCCGTTGGGCAGACATTGATTATAATACTGGCAACATAGACCCGATTTCCATTGAAAAGCAAATAAACGAAAAAACAAAAGCAATTATGGTAGTTGATTATGCTGGAATACCAGTCAATGTTCCGGAAATAAAAGCTATTTCTGAAAAATATAATTTGCCTATTATTGAAGATGCCGCACATGCTTTAGGTTCAAAATTTAATAGGTCCACAGCAGGTAACCATTTTCCATTTACTGTTTTTTCTTTCCAAGCCATCAAGCATTTAACTACAATTGATGGCGGAATACTGCAGATATCTTCTAAGGAAGAATATGAAAAAGGAAAGTTAATTAGATGGTTTGGGATTGATAAAAAACTTACTCGACTTGATAATAATATAAGCATTCAGGGATATAAGTACACATGAATAATGTTAATGCAACATTAGGTTTAGTTCAACTTGAGTTTATCAGTAAAATTATTGAGCAACATATTTCTAATGGAAAATATTTTGACGAAAATCTAAAAGGGATTCCTGGCATTGAACTATTAAAATATTATCAAGGTAGTGAACCATCATACTGGTTATATACTTTAAAAGTGGAAAACAGAGATGGCTTTATTAAAAAATTAGCTGAAAATGAAATTATGGCTTCTGAATTGCACAAGAGAAATGATTTTCATACATATTTAAACGACTATCCATCTGAATTACCTGTTCTAAATAAATTTTATAAAAAATTAGTGCATCTACCTTGTGGATGGTGGGTTGGTGATGAAGAACGTGAATATATTGCTGCTGTCATTAAAGAGGGCTGGTAAATGGTTCCGCTTTACAAAGTCTTTATGCCGGAAGGTATCGATGAAGAACTCATTCAAATTCTTCATTCTGGTAAAATATCGTACGGGGAACATGCAAAGTTATTTGAAATAAAAATTCAAAGAGTTTATTGGTAATTCCCAAATATTAACTACCGCCACAGCTAATCATGCGTTACAAATTGCGTTTGATATTTTAGACTTACCGGTTGGTAGTGAAGTAATAGCATCACCTATGAGCTGCCTGGCTTCTACCCAACCAATTTTAACAAACAAGTTAAAAATTAAATGGGTAGATATTGATCCTGCAACAGGGACTTTAAATCCCGAAGAAGTTGTTAAAAATATATCGTCAAAGACTAAAGCGATTCTTCATTATCACTGGTGCGGATACCCCGGTTATATTGATGAGATAAATGCTGTGGCCAGGGAATACGGTTTATATGTAGTAGAAGATGCTACCGAATCATTTGGTGCCAAATACAAAGATAAGTTTATCGGTAATTCGGGTAGCGATATTGTCTGTTTTAATTTTGGACCAGTTAGATTGCCCAATACAATTGATGGCGGCGCATTATCATTTAATTCAGAAGATTTATATAATAAAGCAATTCTTATGAGAGATTATGGAATTGAACGCTCAAAATTCAGGGACGACAATGGAGAAATAAGCCCTTCGTGCGATATTAAAAACCGTGGTTACGGCGCAATGATGAATGAAATAAGCGGATATGTGGGACTTAGGCAATTAGTGTATCTAAGTGAGTTATTGAGTAAACAACTCGATAATGGGATGAAATATAAAGGATTTTTTGATTCAATTGATTCGATAAGAATGTTAGATAAAAGAGAAGAAATTTCACCTTCTTATTGGGTCTATTCTATCTTGATTACCGAACGGGATACGGTTTTTAAACGGTTGAGAGAATAAAATTTTTTCTTCCGCTGTTCATTTAAGAAACGATTATTATTCATGCTTTGGTGATTACAAGGGCGAAAAATTAAAAGGGACACATTATTTCGCAAACCATAGTCTTGCTCTCCCTTCCGGGTGGTGGGTTGAACCACAAGAAATAGTACAGATAGAAAGTTTTATTCACAAATAAAGTTGAGAAGAAGATGAAACATGTGGTAACATGTGCTAATGAAAGCAATATTGAACAAATATTAGATTTAGTAAATAAAGAATTTATTGTAGAGAGAGGAAAATTCTTACATATTTCAGTGAGGTATCCTTTTTTATTTGATAAAAATAATTTCGAGAATATTTTTTTAATCAAATGCTCAAAAAATAGTATTGCTGCCGTAATGGCTGTAAAAACAATAGAATTACTTTTTGAGGGAAAAGTATACAACCTTTTCCTGGTCGGCTTCCAAGTTACTCATCCTGAGTATCGGGGAAAAGGATTAGGAAAGTTTTTATTCGAATATGTCGGGGATTATTTTCTTATTAAAAATTTTGATTTAGGTGTTGGTTGGACAAGATTACAAGATTATTATATCAAAACTGGATGGACACCATATGAAAATGGAGTTTTTGTAAAATGCAATAAACTTAAACAAGATTATGTCAAAGAAACCAATGTTAAAATTACTAGTGCTGGAATAAAAGAATATTTGCTATTAGATACTTATAGAGTCGAAAACCAACAAAATTATATTGTCCGGGAAAAACGACATGGAATTGAAGGCTGGGGAACAGTTTATTCTCCAGGTGAGAAAAGTCTTTTACTAATGGCTACTAAAAACGATAAAATAGTTGGTTATATATATGGTGTTACGTTAAAGAATGTAGCCATAATATATGAATATAAGTTAGACTTCATCGAAATCTTCCCTCAGTTAATAGAAAACATTTATTCTAAAAAAAATATTGATGAAGTTCATATAAATTTAAGCCTAAAGAACTTTATGAACATGGACATTTTGAAATATTTTGAATCAGTAACCATAAATAAACCACAGCTTTCTATTTATAAATATAACAACGCCGAAATTTTTCATAAGTTAAAAGACTTTTATATACCGTTTACCGATAGGATATGATATGAATTCCAAAAAAGTAACTATCGTTTTGGGAACATATAAAGAACCACAATTAATTTCCAATACAATCGATTCTTTGTTAAATCAAACTTACTATGATTTTAGTATCATTATAGTTGATGACAATTCCCCGGATGATTTTGAAATAATTAAGAAAACGAATAAAATAATTGAAGGTTACAGGGATGCAAGAATATGCTATATAAAAAATTCCACAATATTGGTGTTCCATTTGTCTTTAAAAATGGTTTAGCCTTGTACAAACCCCATACTTCTTAGTTTTTGGTGCCGGTGATACGCTTCAACCGACAGCCCTCGAGAAAATGGTGAAGTTTTTAGATAAGAATCCGGAAGCTTCCTTTGTTTATGGTCATGAATATTTTGACGATCCGGCAAATGGAAGAAGAGAGAGATAAATAAAATAAAACTTGAGACGGGTGATTATGATCCATTAAAATATCTCGAATATCATTTAATTGGGGGAAAAGAAATATATGGTTGGTCCCAAGCGAGCGCAATGTATAGAACAGAACTTTTTAAATATTTTAATGTACCGGTAAAAAGTTATCATTATTGGGATCATTATTTCCATTGCTGTTACTTGTTACATTCTAAAAAGGTTGGACACATAAACGAGTATTTGGCGGTCAGACATGTTGATACCAGCTTAGGTCTTTGGGCAAATAATAATCAATTTACTGATAGGGTGGAGCGACTAATTCAATCAACGGAATTTATCAGTGAATACGAGACAAGTCTTATTCAAAAAAAATATCCTGTTACTAAATATCGATTTATTATATCTAAAAAATTATTTAAAGGATTATTCTTTTGTAGAAATTTAAATGAGTTTCAAATTACTTTTCGCAAAGCCACTTCGGAATTATTGAGAGCTTCCTTTTCGGTAATCTTTTTTTTATATTGAGCCAACCACTCATAAAATTAGTCAAACTTGTTCTAAACAAATAAGGGTTCATGTCTAAAATAGTTAAAAACACTGCTTTATATACCTTATCAAACATTTTACCGCAAGCAGTAGCATTTATTCTACTACCGTTATATACCCAATATTTATTACCGGAAGAATATGGCATTGTAAATGCCATGGTTGCTGTCCAGGCAATTTTAGCGATATTTTTTTCTTTAAGTATTGAACGCTCAATTATAAGAATGTACTGGGATTATCCTGAAAAAGAAAAATCTTTTTTAGGAACATTATCTATTTCTATTATTGTTCTTTCTTTTTTTGTATTGTTGGTTACCTTTTTGCTAAAGGATTATCTTCAACTCCTATTTAAGGAAATTAGTTTTTATCCTTTTTATCAGTTTACAATTATTATGACCTTTTTCGCTCACTTTTTCTTTAGTCCCCGAAGAATTTTTATAGATTAAAAAACAAAGCGTCCCATTATTTCCTAATTTCCTTAACTGAATTGGTGCTGAATACCGGATTTATTCTTTTTTTCTTAGTATTTAAAGAGGAAAGTGCACTTGGTGTTATAAAAGCAAAAATGTATGCTTCCTTATTATTACTTCCTGTTTTTATCACCATAATAGTAAGAAATGTAAAGTTTAATTTTGATTACGAGATATTAAAGAATTGTTTAAAATTTAGTATGCCGATAATACCTACCATTTTTGCAGCATGGATTCTTGGACAGGCAGACAGAGTTTTTATTGCTGATTATTTATCTTTACATGATCTGGGAATTTACTCCCTAAGTAGGAGGATAGCTGGATTAATAGGTATTCTTGCTGGGGCGTTTACTATGGCGTACCATCCTCTTTTTTTTGAACTTGTAAACAGTAAAACTAGTAACAATGAAAAATTGCGAAAAATTAATAACACTTTTATACTTATGATTATATTTTGGGGTTTGTGTCTTGGCTTTGCTATCAAAAGAATTGATTTATTTGTTTTTGGACCCAAAATATTTTGAAGCTTATATCTATATACCTCCAATTATAATCACAGGTGTTATAGGTAGTATTTCTAGTACTGTATTAGGAGCATTTTTTCAACAGAGTAAAAAGATGAAGGAAGATATGTTCTTTGGATTGTTTGGTGCCGGAATCACAATTCTTTTTTATGTGTTTCTTATAAATAAAATAGGTCTTTGGGGTGCGATTCTAGGTAACTTTTTTTCGACATCAATTATTTTTTTGCTTTTATACAATTATGCCAAGAGGAAGTGTTTCTTTTTACCTTTAAACTGGAAAAAAATATTCGGCCTCTCGTCGGTTATGATCATTATTGTTTTATTGTTTGATTTTGTTTTAATTCTAACCCCCGTTTATTTATTTTTAATTGTTAAAATTATTGTTGTTGGTATAATTTCGGGTCTTTTGTACAAATCCAGCAGAGAGCAATTAAAACTCTTCGGATTACTTAGTAAAAAGGCATCAATATGAAAATTGGAATAATAATAAGAACCCTCGACAGACTTTACGCCATGTAAAACCTTTAATTGAATCGTGCGATAAACCCGGCAATTATTTTTACCTTTTCCATAATAATAAATATTATGGCGGTAAAGCAAAAATAGATTCTACTAAAATTAATGTTATTGATTTATCTTTTAATCTAAATCCTGCAAAGGTATTAAAACAAACAAATATTGATGCACTCATATTTTTTAATCCCGGTAATATTTATGACCAAAACCTTTTATTCTTTTGCAGAAATTGGGAGATATTTTCGGGTTTATTTTCAACATGGTATAAGAATTATTAATGCCGGCAAAAAAAATAACATTAAACAAAGGCCAAACTCCTGGTTAATGGCAGGTATAAAATACATTTATTTTTATCTAACGGTACTTTACAGTTTGTTTTTTATTAAAGAAAAACCCGAATTTATTTCCACAATGATTAAAAGGACCTTAATAATTATTAAAGGCAATAATTACTACTTTGGAAATATTGGTTTGCCGGAAAATAAATGTGAGCTGGCATTCGTCTATTCAACAAAAGATAGGATACATTAATTAAGGTGTTGAAATATAAAAAAGAACAAGTGGTTGTTTTGGGTTGCCCGATTGTATTTAAGGAAGAGGAAAATAATTTTAGATATACTGATTACTATCTTTATATATCATCAGGATTAAGAGAAGCCGGAGTTATAAATATAACCGATGAAGAGGAAAAAAGGTTTTTACTTGAAATTTATAAAGCTATTAAACAAATAGGAGAAAAGATTGTAATTAAATTACATCCAAGTGAGGATATTAAAAAATATGAATCATATTTTTCAGCTGAAAAAAATGTAATATTAGTTAAAGATATAAACTTAAAACATGTTGTTAGAAACTCGAAATTGGTTATTGGCGATTATTCAACCGCTTTGTATTATGCTATATTCTTAAAAAAACCAATAATAATTCTTCCTAATCCATTTATGGAGTTCCTTCCTTATGATTTTACTAAGTTTGGTATAGGCAAGAAAATATCAATTAATAATTTTGCTGACCAAATACAAAATTTTAATATGGTTATAAATACTGAGGCGTATCAGTCTTTTATTGCAGAAATGAGTTTAGATAGAATAAATAATGTTTATGTTGAATTTTATAATGTTCTAGAAGATTTATTTTATAATAAAAAGAAAATTTTTGATTAATTATGTGGGCGTTTATATGAACAAATTACTGAAATTATTTTTGGCTCCATATTTTATTGGAAGTAAAATTAAATATAAACTAAGGTTGCATTATTTGCGTGCATCTGGTATTGAGATTGGCAAGGATACTTTTCTTTCCCCTAAAGCATATATTGATGCACATAAACCCGGGAAAGTGAAAATTGGGCGTAACTGCTATATAACTAGAAATGTTGTCATCTTAAGCCATACTGATACAAAGAGGGGAGGTCCAAAAAATATATGGAAAGAATTGGGAGGAGAGCGAGTCAACAAAGAAGTAATTATTGGAGATAATGTTTTTATTGGAGTGAACTCTGTAATTTTACCCGGTGTTAAAATAGGAGATAATGTTATTGTTGGATCATTGAGTCTTGTTAACAAAGATATACCGACAGGTAAAATAGCCGCTGGAGTACCGGCAAAAATTATCGGAAACACAATTGATCATGTTACTGGAAAAGACAGATTTTAGTATATTTTTTTTTAATCTGCAAAAATAAATGAAAAATATTTTTAATAATATATTTACTATACATCTGAATAATCTTGAAAAGATATTAATAATTATATCTTCTTTCTTGTTAGTATTTTGCTCAAGCGATAGCAATATAACTCAGCAAACAGCGCAAACAATTTTTTTTAGAGAAATATTTTATTCGGGGATTTTACACCCTCGTCTTTTTTCAATTTTCGACTATTCATTTATTTTCCTATCCGTTACATTATTATTCAAATGGGGAACATCTTTTTCAAATGGGAATTATTATCATAAAGCAATATTTGTGGCATCAATCCTTAATTTTTTGTCTTTAATGATAAATCCAAATAATAATTCTGCATTCAATTTATTTGGTATACCTTTGCTTTCAGATATCCATTACTATACATTTCTTATTTTTATGTATACAATGTTTTTCCTTAAATACAATCCAATTAGAGTAGAGATTCTTCGTTTATTTATTAAGTGGGCTTTGATCTTTATTTTAATAAGAACTTTTCAGTTGACTTTCTTTTGGCTTATTGGCAAAGGTAATTATATTTTGTTTGGTTTTCCTTCCATATTAGTTGAAGAGGACACTCTAATCGTTCTAGCTTTTGTCCAAGCTGTATTCTGGGGTGTTTTCTTATATAAAAAAAATAAAATATCACTTCTTGTTGTTATTTTTTTAATAGCATTTGAATTGATGTCTTTTAGAAGGAGCGGCGTATTTTTAAGTATCATAGTAGATTTGATAATATATGGTTATTATGCATATCGTAGATATAGTCCGATTGTAATATTTCATATCACAGTAGCTGCCAGCTTAATCTTTATGATATTTATAAATTTATTTCAATTTTTACCCTACAAATACGGATTTTTCATTTCTCGTTACCTTGGTGAATGGATTTCAATCCCAGGTATTTATTATAGTGAGAGTTTCAAGAATTTACATCTTGAACAAGCTGTTTGGGCTTTTGATACAGCCATTAGAGAGCTTAGCATTTGGGGCTATGGTTTTGGTAATACCGAGGGAATAGTGTCTCTAAGATATTATAATAGCGGTATACATAATGCATATATTGCAGTGTGGATGTTATTTGGGGTTTTTACGACACTATACTTTTTATACCTCGCATTTATATCTCTTAAATTAACTTTTCAAATAATCGTAAAAAAAAGCAGATATAAATTCAATTTTTACAATTTTGTCAGGGGAATTAGTGGAATATATTTAATTGTATTTTGGATTAATGCTTGGGTATTACCAACAGGAAATTTTACTGAAGTTAAAATGAATATATTTAGAGTAATTCTTTTCTCAATTCTTATTGGTATAGATGAACTATCTTTTGAAAATATTTTTAAGTGATAAATGAAAATACTAGTTGATTTAATACATCCTGCTAATTATCATTATTTCAAATATTTCATAAAAGAAATGAAATTGAAAAATAATGAAATTATTATCACCGCAAGAAATAAAGATGTGCTACATGATTTGTTAAATCTTGAACACATATCTTTTATTAATACAGGTAAAGGTAATCTTGGAAGAGGGGCAATTGGTAAATTGTTCTATCTTTTTTACGCAGAGTTTTTATTTTTATTTTTTTTTTTTAAAACACAAACCAAATATTGTTTTGAGTTTTTGTTCTACACCATGTGCTCATAACGCTTTTTTATTTCGGATTCCACATATATCATTCGATGATACCGAGCATGCAAAATTGAACAGAAAACTTTATGCACCT
This sequence comes from uncultured Ignavibacteriaceae bacterium, assembly GCA_963804005.1. GTDB lineage: Bacteria > Bacteroidota > Ignavibacteria > Ignavibacteriales > Ignavibacteriaceae > JAGXRK01. The sequence goes on from CAWDOP010000002.1 coordinate 648,082, forward strand.
TTTACCGATGTCATATTTACTCCTGCAAGTTTTTATGAGGAAATTGGAAGAAATCAGATAAGATTTAATAGCTATATGGAATTATTTTATTTACATCCATGTAGGTTTAGCCCGAATTTAGATGTGTTAAATTCATTCAGACTTAATGAAAATGAAAATGAAAAAAATATTTTTTTTCGATTTGTCTCTTGGGAAGCTTTTCATGATATTGGACAAAAAGGACTACCCCTCAAACAAAAAATTGAAATTGTACATTTTTTAGCACAACAAAATAATGTGTTTATTTCTTCTGAAGGACCTCTTCCTCAAGAATTAGAACAGTATAGACTCAAACTTCCGGCAAATAAAATACATGACTTTCTTTTTAATATAGATCTTTACATTGGAGAGGGGGCAACTATGGCATCAGAATGTGCAATGTTAGGTATACCTTCTATTTATATAAATAGCCTTCCTCTAATGGGTTATTTAATGGATGCAGAAAAAATTGGTTTGTTATTTAATTTAAGTTCTATGGCACAAGTAAAAAATAAAACGTTAGAAATTTTATCAGATCCAAAAGCCAAAATAAAATATTCAAAATTAAGAGAGGAATTTATTAAAGATAAAATTGATCCCACTTCATTATTGGTATGGTTCATTGAAAATTATCCAAGCAGTAAAAGTAAATTATTAAAGGAACCTTCCTTTCAAAATACATTTGTAAAATAGGGATTAGTATGTGTGGAATATTCGGATTAGTAACTAAGCAAGTCAACAATTATGAAATAATCCAACTTCTTAGATATATTAATTTAGACTGCGACTTTTTTCTGAAGTCCGTGGTAAAGACTCTTCAGGAATAGTCAATTCTAGATTCGGAACAAAGTAAAATTAAAGTAATTAAGGGTCCACTTCCTATAAATTCCCTGTTAAAAATGAAAGACGAAACACAGAACTAAACGCATCTTTCAAAAACTTAGCGTTTGGTCACGCAAGACTAACAACAAATGGTACGCATTTAAAAGACATTAATAACCAGCCTGTAATTAAAGATGGTTTAGTAGCAGTACACAATGGCATAATTGTAAATGTTGATGATCTTTGGGAGAAGAATTTTGACCTAAAGCGAAGTTACGATATAGACACGGAAGTGATGCTTTCTTTGGTCAGAAAAAAAATAAATTCCGGATCAAACACAATTCAGGCAGTAAGTAATACTATTCAGGAAATAATTGGAACTGTAGCAACTGCTATTTTATTTAATGACAGACCTGAATTTGTCTTGGCAACTAATAACGGTTCACTGTATACACTTACGGATAATAAAGATTTAATAGTTTTTGCTTCTGAGAGATTTATTATTGAAAAATTATTGAATAAATCAATTTTAAAATCTAAAAAAGAAAAGTTTATAATTGAACAGTTGGAAAGCAATACTGGTCTGCTAATTAATTCAGAAACATTTGAAATTACGCATTTCGATATAATTGCTAATAATAATGTCAGTACATCTACACAAACCTATTCAACTGAGTATGAGATCGACGAAATAAATATAGAGAATAATCAAGTACTAAGGTCTGTAGTACTCGATATCGAAACCATCGGTTTCAATTTTAATTCTTCAACTGAAAGAGAATTTCTCGAATATAATATTGATAGGATTTCAAACCTTAAAAGATGTACCAAATGTCTCTTGCCTGAGACGTTTCCTTTTATTGAATTTGATGAAAAAGGTGTTTGCAATGTTTGTAATAATTATAATCCAAAAATAAACCCAAACGTATTGATGAATTAAAAGAATTGGTCGAGCCATATAGAAAGAGAGACGGACAGACGGATTGTCTAGTACCATTTAGTGGCGGCAGAGATAGTACTTACGTTCTTCATATTGTTAAAAATATTTGAAACTTAATCCAATTGCATTTACTTATGATTGGGGAATGGTAACGGATCTTGGAAGAAGAAATATTTCCCGGGTGTCCGGAAAACTTGGTGTTGAAAATATTATTGTTTCTGCAAATATCCGTTTGAAACGTGAAAACATCAGAAAGAATATCATTGCATGGTTAAAAAATCCGGAACTTGGTATGATCCCTTTGTTTATGGCAGGCGATAAGTTTTTCTTTTACTACACCGACAAAGTCAAAAAACAAAATGATATTAAGCTTAACATTTGGGGAATAAATCCTTTAGAAAACACTGACTTTAAAGTAGGCTTCTGCGGGCTGCCTTTACGATTTAACAAGAAACGAATTTATTCGATATCGAGTAGCAGATCAGTTAAAATTATTCGGATATGTTGGGAAAAATATAATAAAGAGTCCTTCTTATATAAACCGATCAATTTTTGATACACTCGGTTCTTTTGCGTCAAGGTATGTTGTACCTAAGAATGATTATTACCATATGTTCGACTATTACCGTTGGGATGAAAAAGAAATAGAAGATTTAATAATAAATGAATATAAATGGGAAACCGCTATAGATACTAAAACTACCTGGCGGATCGGTGACGGTACAGCGGGATTTTATAACTATATTTATTATACAGTAGCAGGCTTTAGTGAATATGATACATTCAGAAGCAATCAGATAAGAGAAGGAATGATGGACAGAGAAAAGGCGTTAGAATTGATAAATGAAGAAAACAGACCGCGTTATGAAAGTATAAAATGGTACCTGGAAATAATCGGCTTGGATTTTGAAAGTACAATTAGCAGAATCAATCAAATACCAAAATTGTATTAGTCGTCATATGAATTTGTCATTAAATATGACTCTTAAAAAAGATTTCTCAAAACAAGTATAATTCATGTGAAAAATTATTTATTTCTTTGTCTCATTTTTACTAGTGTGATTGAAATTAAATCACAGGGGCAGAAGCCTTTGAACTTTGATGATGTAAATCTTAATTGGTTTCTTTCTATTAATTATGGGTTTCAAATGTCAGGCATCAAGAGTGAAGATTTTGTGAGTTCAAATTATTCTCCTTTATTTAATGTGACTGTTGGAAAATGGGTCTCTCCTCTCTTAGCGCTTCAAATCGGTTATAAAGGATTTTATTTTAATTATATTGAAGATGATGTAAAGCATCATTATAATTATTTTTATGGTGAAGCTCTTTTCAATTTGAATAATGCCATATACCCCAATAGAATAAATAAAAATTGGAGTTTGCTTATACACTCAGGAGCAGGTTATTTTTATAATCATGTGTACGGCAGAGCAAACTTATGCGCAAATATTGGAATCCAGAACAATTATCAATTAACTGATTACTTCATTGCAACTCTTGATATATCTTCTATAATAGGTTGGGATATCTATCAGGGAGATGAAGATATTTTACCAGGTATAACGGTTGGGATTGCTTATTTAATTAAAAATTAAAAATGTAGTAAAAAGGTTTTTGGTAAGAAAAAGAAAAGGTGTCTAATATAAAAGATTACTCTGTACGCTTCGGCTCTGCGCGCAAGACGCCCAACACGCCGTTGATCGAGTTGAACAAAAAATGCGGCCGGATGCGCGCTTGCAGCGCTTGCAGGCGCGCTTCGGTCACGACCGCCGGTGAAAGTGCACGACCCAGCGTGTGAAAGTAGACCAACACAGCCGCGAGCGCCATGAGCGAGAGCGGCACGGCGCGCCAGACGGGTGCCCGCAGCCAATGCGCCCAGGCCCACACAAGCAGCGCAGTGAACAGCAGCAACGCGGTCGCCGCCTGCCAGTAAGCGAGTCGGCGCAGATAGGGGCTGCCTAATGCCCACGCCATGCCGACGCACGCCGCCACGGGCAGCGAATCGGCCAGCACGAGGGTTAAATTGATGACCGCATCGGTAGGTGAATTGGCCGTGGCGAGCGCATAGGCAGCCACCATCGCGAGGCAGAGCACCAGCGCGCGGGCGACGATTCCGAAGTTTCGCAGGTCGGGAAACACGGCCTCACGGGCCTCGCGCTCCTTGCGGGCTAAAATTTGCCCTGACACTGCCTGGGCGGGCGCTGGCGCAGACGCAAATGCGGTGCGCGGCTTCATTGCCTTTGGCTGCGTCTCCTCGCTAGTGGCTTTTTGCCCACGGTTATCAATCATCACAGTATTGTCGAGCAATCGGTGGCGAACAGGCCACGGGTACGTCGATTGTGAACAAGCCCTCACTAACATGCAAGCAAACCCATCACCCGTAAACCACCCTTCAGCCGGTTGGTCGGGCCGATTCGACGAGCCGGTCGCCGAAATCGTCAAGCGCTACACGGCGTCGATCTCGTTTGACTACCGCCTCGCGGAGTTCGACATCGCCGGTTCGCTCGCGCATGCGCGCATGCTCGCAGCATGCAACGTGATCACGGCGCAAGACCTGGCCGACATCGAACGCGGCATGGCCGAGATCAAAGCTGAAATCGCGGCAGGCAAGTTTGAATGGTTGCTTGACCTTGAAGACGTGCACTTCAATATCGAAAAGCGCCTAACCACGCTCGTCGGCGACGCCGGTAAGCGCCTGCACACTGGCCGCTCGCGCAACGATCAAGTCGCCACCGACGTGCGCCTTTACACCCGCGCCGCCTGCGACCAGATCGCGCACTTGCTGGTGAAGCTGCAACAAGCGTTGGTGGCTTTTGCCGAACAGCACACCGACACTATCATCCCCGGTTTCACCCATTTGCAGGTGGCGATGCCGGTGACCCTCGGCCACCACTTGATGGCGTACGTGGAAATGTTTGCACGCGACTACGAGCGCATCATTGATTGCCGCAAGCGCGTAAACCGCTCGCCGCTCGGCGCCGCGGCGCTCGCGGGCACGACGTTTCCGATTGACCGCGAGATGACCGCGAAGGCGTTGGGCTTCGAAGCGGTGTGCCGCAACTCGCTCGACGCAGTGAGCGATCGTGATTTTGCGATTGAATTTATCAACGCCTGCACGATCACGATGATGCATCTGTCGCGCATGAGCGAAGAGCTGATTTTGTGGATGAGCCCGCGCTTTGGCTTCATCGATATTGCGGATCGCTTTTGCACCGGCTCGTCGATCATGCCGCAGAAGAAAAACCCGGACGTCGCCGAACTCGTGCGAGGCAAGATGGCGCGCGTACAGGGGCACTTGGTAGCGCTCACGACCTTAATGAAAGGCCAGCCGCTGACCTACAACAAGGACAACCAAGAAGACAAAGAGCCGCTCTTCGACACCGTCGACACCATCACACAAACGCTCATCATTTACGCCGACATGGTGGGCGGCATCCGCGTGAAAGCGGAGAACATGCGCGCCGCCGCGAGCGAAGGATTCGCCACCGCAACCGACTTGGCCGATTACCTCGTACGCAAAGGCGTGCCGTTCCGCGACTCGCACGAATGTGTCGCGCGTGCCGTGAAAGCGGCTGAACTCAAGGGCGTTGATTTGTCCGATTTGTCGCTCGCGGAATTGCAGGCGTTTTCGTCGGTGATTACGGATGACGTCTTCGCCTCGCTCACACTCGAAGGTTCGGTCGCCGCACGCAAACACATCGGCGGCACCGCACCGGAGCGTGTGCGCGCTGAGATTGCGTTGGCGAAAACACGACTTGCGGCGCTAATCGCTTGAACGCCGAAACTCTCGGTCTGATGGCCGGCACGTTGACGACGGCTTCGTTCGTTCCGCAAGTCTGGAAAATTTGGACTACACGCTCGGCGCGCGACCTGTCGTGGGGTATGGTCGCTGTGTTTTGTGCAGGTACATTCTGTGGCTCGTTTACGGCATCGTCGTGGGATCGCCATCGATCATCACCGCCAACGCCATTACTTTTTTGCTCTCACTCGCGATCTGCGTGATGAAGCTTCGATTCGATAAGCAACCTGTTGGAGACGTAAGATGAAACTAGCATTCCTTGGCCTCGGCGTAATGGGCTTCCCAATGGCCGGCCACCTGCAAAAGGCTGGCCACAGCGTCACCGTCTACAACCGCAACGCTGAGAAATCCGCGAAGTGGGTTGCGACGTACGGCGGCGCATCGGGCGCTACGCCGTACGAAGCCGCTGCGGGTGCGGACATCGTATTGATGTGCGTCGGCAACGACAACGACGTGCGCTCGGTCGTTTACGGTGACGCTGGCGCGCTCGCCGGAATGAAGGCGGGTGCGGTGTTGGTAGACCACACCACGGCCTCCGCGGAGCTGGCACGCGAGCTTAACGCCGCAGCGAAAGCACAAGGCAAAGGCTTTATCGACGCACCGGTTTCTGGCGGTCAAGCCGGCGCCGAAAACGGCAAGCTCGGCATCATGTGCGGCGGCGATCAGGCAACCTTTGACAGCGTGAAAGACGTGCTCAACGTCTACGCCAAAGCGCTCGTGCGCATCGGCGACGCTGGCGCGGGTCAGCTCACCAAAATGGTCAACCAAATTTGCATCGCAGGCCTCGTGCAAGCCCTCTCCGAAGGCCTCGCCTTCGCGCAAAAAGCGGCATCGACGCCAAGCTCGTGCTCGAAGTGATCAGCAAAGGCGCAGCCCAAAGCTGGCAAATGGAAAACCGTGGCAACACAATGGTCGACGGCAAATTCGACTTCGGCTTCGCCGTCGATTGGATGCGCAAAGACTTAGGCATTTGCCTAGATGAAGCCAAACGCAACGGCGCACGGCTGCCCGTCACGGCGCTGGTCGATCAGCTCTATGCCGACGTGCAGCAAATGGGCGGTGGGCGGTTAGATACTTCTAGTTTGATTAAGCGGTTGGGGTAACTGTTGCTCGTTGGCGCGCTCATAACGAACTGCTTTCGCAACGTTGGGTGCGCCTCAGCCGCCGCTGCCATGGCGTTCACCGTGTCAGCGACGACATTGGACGAGCGTTGCGTTGGCGTGGCGAAGTTTGACGGTACGATAGCGGACGCGAAGGCGCAACTGGAGTCAGCACTAGCGCGCGATCAGCAATTTCGTAGGCAAACGCAGAACAGCAACCCGTCCGCCACCGCGCAACAGCCGTCGCCAGAAGCGCGTCAACAGCTGCTGCTAGACCAACAGAAGATTGATATAGCGAATCTCAAACTTCTTGACTCGATAGTCTGCAAACTTGGCTGGCCGGGCATTGCCGCGGTCGGTGAACGCGCTGCGCTCGCGGCATTCCTGATTGTTCAACACGCGCAACTTGCTGTGCAAGAAAGTTATCTGCCGACACTACAAAAAGCAGCCGCGGCCAAAGAGGCGCAACCAGGCCAAGTCGCGATGCTGGAAGACAGAATCAACGTGCGCAACAAGCGGCCGCAACGTTATGCGAGCCAACTCTGTTTCGTAAAGGGCGGCGGTTACGCATGGCAACCTATTGAGGATGAGGACGAATCCAAAATCAATGCGGTGCGCGCCGCCGTGGGTTTGGGCACAATCCAAAGTTACGCCGCCAACTTCAAAATCGAATACGTGCCACCGTCAAAGAAGGCTTGCGACAAGTAACTTTTAGCGTTTGCTCGAGATTTCCGTGAAAAGCGCAAAACAGCTATCGTCAACAATGGGCAAAGCCAGCGTGGACACGCTACGCGGCCTCGGCCCAAAATCGCGCGACATGCTCGCCCGCGTTGGCGTCGACAGCGCAGCCGAGCTACACGTGAGCGATCCGTTCGCGCTCTACGTTCGCATAAAAGCTGTCGAGCCGTCCGCGAGCTTGAACCTGCTCTACGCACTCATCGGTGCTATCGAGAATCGCGATTGGCGCGCGGTTGCGCGCGAAGACAAAACGCGGATTCTGATGCGATTGGACGATCTTGGCGTCGCGCCGAAATGAGTATCAGCTTTTAGGCGCTATGCGCTGCAGCATGGCCGTTGCAGCGCATTTTGTTCGTTAGTCAACTATCGCAAATAATGGGCTGTAAGCGCCGCCTGGCCGTCGTCTCAGGCAAAAGCTATAACCAATTCGCCGGTACACGTTGCGTTCGCGTCCACGAGGCCGCAATCGGGTTAGAGCCCAGAGGTATCGCATGCCTAGAAAACAAAAACGGCAGCCAAAGCCGCCGTTTTGCTGCGAACGCGACGACGCGCTAAGCGGTCGCCTCTTCCGCCGCTTCAGTCGGTGCATCGCTGTCGGGGAAGCCGAGTTTGACTTTGCCTTCCGTGTCGATGTCGATCTTGACCTTGCCGCCGCCGACCAATTTGCCGAATAAGAGTTCGTCGGCGAGTGCGCGGCGAATCGTGTCTTGAATCAGACGCGACATTGGGCGTGCGCCCATGAGCGGATCGAAGCCGTGCTTGGCAAGGTAGTCGCGCAGGCCTGGCGAGAACTCGGGATCGACCTTTTTCTCGTGCAGTTGACCTTCGAGTTCCAAGAGGAATTTGTCGACGACTTTGAGGATGACTTCGTGCGTGAGCGGCGCGAAGCTGATCGTGGCGTCTAGGCGATTCCTGAATTCCGGCGTGAACATGCGCTTGATCGCTTCCATTTCATCGCCGACTTCTTTGGTGTTGTTGAAGCCGATGATGTTTTTGGTGAGCGTTTCTGCGCCCGCGTTCGTGGTCATCACGATGATGACGTTGCGGAAGTCCGCCTTGCGACCGTTGTTGTCGGTGAGCGTACCGTGATCCATCACTTGCAGAAGCACGTTGTAAATGTCCGGATGCGCTTTCTCGATTTCGTCGAGCAGCAACACGCAATACGGATGCTTGGTCACGCCTTCGGTGAGCTGACCGCCTTGGTCGTAGCCCACATAGCCCGGAGGCGCGCCAATCAAGCGGCTGACCGCGTGATGCTCCATGTATTCGCTCATGTCAAAGCGCAGAAGTTCTACGCCGAGGCTAAACGCGAGTTGTCGCGCGACTTCGGTCTTGCCGACGCCCGTCGGGCCTGAGAACAGGAACGAACCAATCGGTTTGCGTGGATTGCCTAGGCCGCTGCGTGCCATCTCGATGGCGGAGGCGAGCGCGTCGATCGCTTTGTCTTGACCGAAGACGACATTGCGCAAATCTCGATCAAGCGTTTTGAGACTGCTGCGATCATCGCTGTTAACGGTCTTGGCGGGAATACGCGCGACTTGGCGACGATCTCTTCGATCTCGGTCTTGCCAATAGTTTTCTTCTGCTTCGATTTCGGCAGAATTTTTTGCGCAGCACCTGCCTCATCGATCACGTCGATCGCCTTGTCGGGCAGATGACGATCGTTGATGTGGCGCGCAGAAAGCTCGGCGGCAGCGGTGATCGCCGCGGGCGAATATTTCACGTTGTGATGCGCTTCGTATTTCGGTTTCAGGCCGCGCAAAATTTCAACGGTTTCGCTGATCGATGGCTCGACGACGTCGATTTTTTGGAAGCGACGAGCGAGCGCGTTGTCTTTCTCGAAGACCTGGCGGAACTCGGAATACGTCGTCGCGCCGATGCACTTCAAGCCGCCGTTCGCGAGCGCGGGCTTGAGCAAATTGGATGCGTCCAACGTGCCGCCGCTGGCAGCGCCCGCGCCGATGATGGTGTGGATTTCGTTCATGAACAAAATGCCGTTGGCCTTTTCGCTCGAACTGCTTGAGCACGGATTTCAACCGGGCTTCAAAATCGCCGCGTATTTGGTGCCTGCCAAAAGCGCGCCCATGTCGAGCGAATAGACAACGCAATCCGCGAGGACATCTGGCACTTCGCCGTCGACAATGCGCTTCGCTAAACCTTCGGCAATCGCGGTTTTGCCAACGCCTGCTTCGCCCACCAAAAGCGGATTGTTTTTGCGACGACGGCAGAGCACTTGCACCAAGCGCTCGAGCTCAGACACGCGGCCGATCATGGGATCGATCTTGCCCGCTTTGGCTTGCGCGTTGAGGTTCACACAGAAGTTTTCGAGTGCGCCTTGTGGGGCCTCTTCTTTTTCCTGTTCGCCGCTGCCGGCTTCGGCTTTTTCGTTCTTGTCTTTTGGCACTTTGCTGATGCCGTGGCTGATGTAATTGACCACATCAAGACGCGTTACACCGCGCTGATTGAGGAAATACACAGCGTGTGAATCTTTTTCACCGAAGATAGCGACGAGCACATTCGCACCGGTCACTTCTTTTTTGCCCGAGGACTGCACATGCAAAATCGCGCGTTGAATGACGCGCTGAAAGCCTTGCGTTGGCGTGGTGTCGCTCTCGCTGTTTTGTGGCAAGCGGGGCGTGTGTTCATTGATGAAGTTGGCGAGCGCGGTGCGCAATTCGTCGAGATCGACGGCGCAGGCTCGGAGCACTTCCGCCGCGCTCGGGTTATCGAGCATGGCCAAGAGCAGGTGCTCAACGGTGATGAATTCATGACGCTTTTGTCGTGCGTCGACAAACGCCATGTGAAGGCTAACTTCCAACTCTTGCGCGATCATTATTACTGCCTTGCTGTCGGCGTGAATCCGACTATTACTTGCGTCCGCCACGGCTGCACGATAGCAGCGTTAGTGGGCTCTCGTCCTGCCTAGATCACGAACAATCTAATCAGGCTCCATCGTACACTGAAGCGGATGTTGATGCGCCTCGGCAAGCTCTGCCACCTGCGCCACTTTGGTGTCCGCCACTTCCTTGGTGAACACGCCGCAAGTTCCGCGCCCGGAGCGATGCACTTGCAGCATGACTTGCGTAGCTTGTTCACGGGTCATCGCGAACACACCTTGCAAGATACCGACGACAAAATCCATCGGCGTGTAATCGTCGTTGAGCAGCAACACCCGGTACATCGGAGGCGGCTTGGTGCTGACGCGCTCGGCTTCGAGGACCGAGCTGTCGTTGGGTGACTGGGGAGGCTGGGGCTGACGGGGATCGGTGGACATACTACGTTTCCGTTGATAACAAGCAATATCGGTCGAAAACCTGAATTTTCAAGAGGTGCCGGAGAGCATACGGCATGAAAGCAACCGGCGGCGGCCGCGCTTTTCCGTGCTACAGACCAATCGGGCCACAATCCCCAGTCTAATTGACACAAAACAACATTAACCCCTTGACGATTGGGGTTGCCAAACGCTACAACGTCGGCAGGGAAAGCGTTTCAGCGCTGCTGACCGGCAGCAAAACACGCATTCCGGCACGCGAATAGCGCCACGACGCCTCGCATAAAAACAAGCATGATCAGGTAGTACAGGGAGTATCGATATGACAACAGGCACAGTAAAGTGGTTTAACGACGCCAAAGGTTTTGGCTTTATCAAGCCAGACGACGGCACTGAAGATGTGTTTGCACACTTCTCGGCGATTCAGATGGACGGCTTCCGTTCCCTGAAAGAAGGCCAGAAAGTGGCGTTTGAAGTGGTGCCGGGCCCAAAAGGCAAGCAGGCATCGAACATTCAAAACCCGCCGCAGTAACTCACTGCCCGGAAGAAAAAGGCCGCATATGCGGCCTTTTTTTATGGTTTTGCATGCCGCTCGCATATGAGATTTGTCTGGCACTGCTTTTGCAATGCACGGTTATCAAACTCTTCGTCGCGTCTCTCGTAGACACGAATTACCCGCCCCGGCATGTCATCTGTTCGCGCCTTCCTTCCCAAAGCAGCGCCCTCGCCCTCGGTGAGCACCGCGGCGTGCGTGCGCAGCCACGCGAGAAGCGGCAGCGCCGTCGCGCAGGGTGCGTTTTGGGTCATGGCGCGGCGGATCACGTTGGTGGCGGCCTGCGTAGACGCGGCAATGCTGGTGCTCTTCCTAGCGCTGGGTTCGCCAATTCTGGCGTGGATGAATCTAGTTGGCATGGCGATGTATGCGACAGCGTATTGGTGCCTAGGGCGGCGACTGAATGCGCCTGCCGTCGCCTTGATATGGGTTGAAGTGCTTGGTCACGCGGCCATCGGCACGCTACTCGTGGGCTGGAACAGCGGTTTTCACTACTACCTCTTGATGTTCATCCCGGCAATCGTCGTCAGCTCGCGCTGGCGTGAGGCGATCCCGATGCTTGTCGTCTTGTATGTGACTTATTTGGGCATGTATGCCGCGTCGCGTCACTACGGCGTTAGCGCGCCGCTGTCTGAAACGGGCCTTTGGATAGTGCAGACGTTTAACGTCGCCGTGGTGTTCGCGATGGCGGCCTACACGGCGCGCTTTTACTACGGCATGGTTCGAAGCGCGGAGCGAAAGCTGGTCGAACTGGCCACGAAAGACTCGCTGACCGGTCTTTCCAACCGTGGGCACATGCTTGCGCTCGCCGAGCACGAGATCGCTCGCGCCCGCCGCTCCGGACAGCACATCGCGCTCATCATCGCCGACATCGATCATTTCAAAAAGATCAACGATGGCCGTGGGCACGAAGCCGGCGACAAGGTGCTCGCGCACACCGGCAAGCTCCTCGCGTCGCTCTGTCGCGAGCAAGACGTCGTCGCACGTTGGGGTGGAGAAGAATTTTTGATTTTGTTGCCCGCGACAGTCTTGGCGTCGGCGCACGACATTGCTGAGCGCTTGCGCTCTGAAGTCGCCGCGACTCCCGTCGTACACGGCAACAGCTGCGCCAGCTGCTCACTGTCGTTGGGCGTCACCACGCTCGCGCCAAGCGAAAGCTTCAACACCGCCATCGCGCGCGCGGATCGCGCGCTGTACCGAAGCAAAGCTGAGGGCCGCAATCGGGTGACCGTGATGGCGTGAGCCGAGCGCTGTCGAGATCACGAGGCTGCGCTGCCACCAACGTTTTTTCGGCATTCGGCCGCCAGGCTGAATGCCAGATCGCATCAAAGCAAACGGCCACCCTAAGGTGGCCGTTTTGTTTCACGCAGCGCCGTTTAACGGCTCGCTGATTTACGCGAACGACGCAAGCGCGGCGTTGAGCGTTTTGCTGGGGCGCATGATTGCTTTCACTTTGTCAGGATCGGCCATGTAGTAGCCGCCGATGTCCGCCGGCTTGCCCTGCACCTCAGAGAGTTCGGCAACGACCGCTTGCTCGCCATCGGTGAGGGCTTTAGCCAAACCTGCAAACTTAGCCGCTAGTGCTGCGTCTTCCGTTTGCGCAGCGAGCGCTTGCGCCCAATACATCGCTAGGTAGAACTGGCTGCCGCGGTTGTCGAGCTGGCCGGTCTTTGGCGATGGACCTTTGTTATTGTCGAGCAGTTTGCCGGTGGCGGTGTCGAGTGTTTTCGCGAGAATTTTCGCGGCGCTGTTGTTAGTTTTGAGGCCAAGATCTTCCAAACTCACCGCTAGCGCTAAGAATTCGCCGAGCGAATCCCAACGCAGGTGATTTTCTTCAACGAGCTGTTGAACGTGCTTGGGTGCCGAGCCACCGGCTCCGGTTTCGTACATGCCGCCGCCGGCCATCAACGGCACGATGGAGAGCATTTTCGCGCTGGTGCCCAGCTCCATGATTGGGAACAAATCGGTGAGGTAGTCACGCAGGATGTTTCCGGTAACCGAGATGGTGTCCAGACCGCGAATGACACGCTCCAATGTGTAGCGCATCGCACGCACTTGCGACATGTGTTGAATATCGAGGCCGGTCGTGTCGTGATCTTTCAGGTACAGCTCAACCTTCTTGATGAGCTCGTTCTCATGGGGGCGATATGGGTCAAGCCAGAAGACGGCCGGTGTATTCGAATTCCGCGCGCGGGTCACCGCGAGCTTGACCCAATCGCGAATCGGTGCGTCCTTACACTGACACATACGCCAGATGTCGCCCGGCTCCACGTTTTGCGAAAGAAGAAGCGCATCTGAGAGGCTCCCATACTTCAATCGGCACTCCACACGGCTAGAAAGGTTCCGTCCAACGTGTTGCGCATGAGCGGCGGTCCAGCGCATGCGGGTTGACTCTACCGTGCGCCGTCCGCTCGATGCGCTTGTTGGGCAGCAACTCACCTAGGACTGCCAGCGTCTCAGCGATGCGCTCAAGTGACTTCTTGAATCCAGCGGTCCATCGTTCGAAGTGCGAGTCCGATATTGCCGATCTGGCAGTGATTCTGAGCCGACTCCGATTCCACGAACACGCGATCAGTCAGGCTGCGCGCACCTGCGAGGAGATCCACCTGACGGTCGTGCAATTTGTACGGGATGAAGTGGTCGTTCCTGCTTGTCATCAGGAGCACGTCCTGGTCGACCAGCTCGCAGTGGAGGTGCTCCTCGTTCATCTGCATCGCGTAGTCGAACGCCGACATCGGCGGCTCGATCCCCGTGATATAGACCAGATTGCTCATCTGCCAGCCCTCCATCCCGTCCTTCTGCATGTTCTTGAGCGCGATGCGGTTCGAGGAGTCCTTCAGCTTGGTGTTGAAGAACGTCATCGCGTTTTGAGCCAGCACCGATGGGATCTTGTACTGATCGTAGGCGTGACCGTTCGGGATCACCCTGGATATCCGCTTCTCGAATGCGGCCGCCCGAAGGGCCAGCCAGCCACCGAGCGACAGGCCGACGAGCAGTGACATCGTCCAAGCAGAAGTGGTCCAGCACCGCGCCCATCGGGGTCTCCCAGCGATAGTCAAAGAGCAGCCCGTGCCTGCGCCGAGTCGTTCCTTGGCCGGGTCCGTCGAAGCCGACCACGTCGTAGCCGGCATCAGCCAGATACCGCATCATCGAGTAGAACTCCTCGATGAAGGAGTCGAAGCCGCCGTGGAGCACGATCGTCCCCTTGGGTGACGACCCCGGGCAGCAAGGGACTCGGACGGCGTGCATCACGGAACCGTCGAACGGTATCTCGTGCGTCTCAATCGCTTGGGCCGGGAGGGCCTGGTAGAACAGATCGGCGAACCGCGCCGACAGGGCTTGGCGTTCCTCGTGGTCGCATCGTGTAGAACTCGGCCGCGCGGGAGTAGAAGGCAGCCTGCAGCGTTGAGTCCGCCTCAAGTGCGGAATCCGCGAGGGCCAGCATCTCTGCTCTCCACGACGGGAAGTCCCTGATGTGTCGACCGGCGCTGACCATCGCCTCGAAAGGCAGGTAGCCGAGGGAGTGCCAGCGGTTCAGCTGGAAGTTGTAGAGCTGCTTCGGATGGAATCGGTGGTAGCCGACAGGAAACTCGATGCCGACTGTCTCCGGCGTGGTCATGCCGTCTCCCAAAGACCGATGGGTGTCGCCCGGCGCGGGTGTCCGGGCGGGAGCACGGGTGTTCGGCTCTCAGGGAAGTCTACTCACCCGCGTCCGGCTGACTTGAACGAACTGGCTACGCGCGAAGTACGCCGATGGGCTGTAGCCGAAGGTCTCCTTGAAGGCCCTGGAGAAGTGCGCACTGTCCGAGAATCCGAACTCATGGGCAAGATCCGTGAGCGAATCGAACTGCTCGATGGCGGCGACGGCCTTGGCGAGCCGTATCCAGACCTCCATCCGACGGTAGGTGATGCCCAGTTCCGAACGAAACAGATGCAAGAAGCGGCTGGTGGACATGCCCGAGCGATGCGGCCAGCTCGTCTGCCGGGACGAGTGAGTCGGGGTGCTCGAAGAATCGTCCACAGCGCCTGCACTATGCGCTGGTCGTAGCGGGAAAGCTGTTGCGCGTACGGTTCTCCGACAAGCCGGCCGATCGCGACATCGAACTCCCGAGTGAACGTCGTCGTTGACAGTCTCCCGTCCAGCAGGTCGCTGACCAAGTCGTCGGATCTCGGCCACTTGCTGGCCGGAAAGGGTGGACCAAGTCCCGGCCCCCGAGTTGCTCTCGCAGGTAGATGCCGAGATTGGTGATGGGGGTAACGCTCAGTACCACACCCTCGCGGGGCGCCGGAGTGAGCATCTCGTGTCGGACGTTTTCGCCAACGACAACGGGGTCGGCTGTGACCACGTGCTCGTCCTCGACGCGGAAAGCGACCGGCCCCCATCGAAGGCGAGACTGAGATGCACGGCGAAGTGGCGGTGGCTGGCCGTGTTTCCCAGCCGCCCACCAGCAGGCTATAGCCGGCCCCTATGTTGCTGATGACTACGCGTCGCATCAGTGCAGCACAGCATGCGGCCGAGGCCGGACGCCTGTCGCTGCGGGATAGCCTGTTGAAGACGCCCATGGACCCCCGTGTCTGCCCAACGTGTTGCGCTTAAGCCGCAAGGCGCGGTCTGCGCGATATGTGTGAGCGTACCTCACCGGCGCCGCAGTCGGCTTGAAGCGCTAGTTAGCATCCTCAGCGCCGCCGGGCGCTCCCGGCTACCCCGCGCGTGTGCCGTTGGGAACAGCGCGTCCGGCACGGCCAGGGCCGGTGCGATGCCGTCCGGATAGCCGAGGTCGAAGAACATCGCCTCTGAGACCAGCCCCGCCATTGGGCGGGGCTCGAGGTTCACGACGAAGAGCGCCTGGAGCCCGACGATCTCGGTCAGGTCGGCGCGCTCCTGTTTCATCCCGGCGAGGACAGTCCGCTTGTGGTCACCGAAGTCAACAACGAAGCGAGCCAGCTTGTCTGAGTTGGGACGTCGTGAACGCTCTCGATTGTGCCGACGCGGATATCGAGCGCGTCGAGCTGCGCGAACGGAATCACTGGCTTGATTGGAGCAGGCTGCAATCCGACACCCCCGCAGACATCCCGGCTGATGGTGCTAACAAGTATTCTGCAGTACGTGTAAGACGTTCGGCACTGCCTCGCCCTTCCGTGTAACACCCTATCACCGTGACCGGACGGTCGGGAGATTTGCCTGCATTTGGGCTCATCGCAGCGATTCTGACCACGCCATCGTCCCGGTCGAGCAGTCTGTGTATGCCGGCTGGCTCACAGTCCGTCAATTGGGCTCTGAACGCCGTGCCCGCCTCTGTTGAGAGCGTGCGTGTAGATCATGGTGGTGCTCACATCCTTGTGCCCCAGGAGTTCCTGGATCGTGCGAATGTCGTAGCCGGCTTCCAGCAGGTGGGTCGCGAACGAATGGCGTAACGTATGGCAGGTCGAGTGCTTCGCGATGCCGGCGCCGCGGACCGCCTCGGCCATCGCCCGCTGCACGATCGTCTCGTGCACATGATGGCGCCCTTGTTCCCCCGTCTGTGCGTTGCGCCAGCGTCGCCCTTGTGGGAAGACCCACTGCCAGCGCCGGTCCGCCGCCGCGTGAGGGTACTTGCGGTCGAGTGCCGATGGCAGCTGTACTCTCCCCCACCCTTCGGCCAGGTCATGCTCGTGCGTCGCCTTTGCCCTCTGAAGCCGACGTTCAAGGGCAGGCTGCAGCGACGACGGCAGCATCGTCACACGGTCCTTCCCGCCCTTTCCGTCTCTGACGGTGATCTCACCGCGGGAGAAGTCGATGTCCTGCACACGCAGGCGCAGGCACTCCATCAGGCGCAGACCGGCGCCGTATATGAGCGAGGCCATGAGCGCCATGTCGCCGTCGAGACGGCCGAGCACGGCCCTGACTTCATCCCTGGTCAGAACCACGGGCAGACGCCGCGCCTTGCGCGCACGGACGAGATCTCCGAGCGTCCCGATCTCTCGGCCGAGCACGTGGCGATAGAGGAAGAGCAGCGCGGAAAGGGCCTGGGTCTGGGTGGAGGCGCTGACCTTCTCGACGACGGCGAGGTGCGTGAGGAAGGCGTTGATCTCGGGCTCCGCCATCTCGGCCGGATGCCGCAGGCCGTGAAAGCGGATGAAGCGCCGCGCCCAAAGGCAGTATGCCTGCTCGGTGCGGCGGCTGTAGTGGCGCGAGCGCAGTGCGTCGCGCAGCTGGCCCATGAGCTCAGACACTCGCACCTCGCGAGCGTGACGATGGCGTTCGGGAACGCGCGAGCCGCCAGGGCCGGCTTCCCATCCGGCGCCAAGACGGAACGGTGCGCCAATTGTGGCGCCCGATCGCTGGAGGTCAAGGAGCGAACGGCAACGTCAACGATGATGATCCGCTGCCTCTGGTCAAACCGGTTCGCCCGCGGGCGACGTCAGATGAAGACGGCCTTCAGGCAAGAAGAGGGCGCAGCCACGCGCCAGTGCGCC
>CAWDOP010000003.1:0-186005 GCA_963804005.1 uncultured Ignavibacteriaceae bacterium
CTTCGGTGGTGATTTAAAATCTGACGGACCCGATCTTGATTTTACTTACAGGCAGGATGAAAATTTTCCTATAAGCAGGTTAACTCCAAGTAGGCTCATTACTGAAGAATATCCTTTACCATTAAACTTCCAGGTTGGAATCGGGTTTGATGTTTTAGAAGTTGATTTTGTTAAGATGAAAGGCGCTGTTGATGTTACTCACCCGAATGATAACAAAGAACGCGCACATTTTGGGACTGAGTTTTCATTCTTTGATCGTCTTTATCTCCGTGGTGGATATAAATTAAATTATGATGATCAGACTTTTGCTTTTGGTGCAGGAGTAAATCTTCTATGGTCGGGCAATGCAGTGTACTTCGACTATGCATACTCGGTTTTTGATATTCTGCCAAATGTTCATAGAATTGCTTTAAGATTAAGTTTTTAAATTTATAAAGAATGAAAACATATTGTTTCTTCTTTCTCGTGTTATTGAGCATAAATCAATATATGCTTTTCCCTTGTACTACTGCAGTTGTATCTGGTAAAGCAACGGTTGATGGCCGACCATTGCTACTTAAAAACCGCGATGCCGGTGAACTTCAAAACAGACTTGTTTACTTTTTTGATGGGAAGTATAGGTTTATAGGGCTTGTAAACTCACCGGATAAGAATAATGAAGAAGTCTGGTGCGGATTTAATGAAGCAGGATTCGGTATTATGAACTCTGCTTCTTATAATCTTAAGATAAATGATACAACCAAACTTGCCGATCAAGAAGGTAAGTTGATGAAAATTGCACTGGAGCGCTGTGCAACCATAGAAGATTTTGAAAAATTATTACAAGAATTTCCAAAACCGCTTGGAGTTGAAGCTAACTTTGGTGTCATTGATGCAAACGGTGGAGCTGCTTACTTTGAAACAGATAATTTTAATTACGTAAAATATGATGTTAACGATCCTGAAGTTGCCCCCAACGGATATCTTATCAGGACAAATTATTCTTTTAGTGGCGAAGAAAATAAAGGTTATGGTTATATAAGATATGCAACAGCTGCTGGACTTTTTGAAAATCAGATAAAAGATGGAAAAATTTCTTTTGAACTTTTAATAAATGATGTACCGCGCTGTCTTATTCATTCATTTACAAATACTGATCTTACTTCAAGTCTTCCCAAAAACCTTGATGATACAAGTTATGTTTATTTCAGAGATTATATTCCTCGCTATTCAACTGCTGCGGCTGTTGTAATTCAAGGCGTCAAAGAAAATGAGTCACCTTCATTAACAACCATGTGGACAATACTTGGTTTCCCACTTACTTCTATTATTATTCCCATTTGGCTGCTGGATGATGGTTCAATGCCTACAATACTTCAAGCAGACGAAACTGGAAATGCTCTGCTTTGCAATCTTGCCCTTAACTTAAAGCGTAAAATTTTTCCATCACAAAATGATGCAAAGGAAAATTACCTTAATCTTGCTGCCCTGATGAACAAAGAAAACACAGGTGTTCGTCAAAAACTTATTCCAATTGAAGAAAAAATTATGCTTAGGTCTAAAGACTTTTTATTTAGTTGGCGAATGAATGGAATGAGTAAATCTGAAGCTAAAGATTTTTATAATTGGATAGATAAAAACTTAATTTGGGAAATTTCCCATCTTTTTGATAATTAATATTCAACAATATTTAAGGGAAAAATAATATGTCTTCAATACGTTTAGGTATTATATCATTTCTGTTGGGGATAAACTCATTGATTTATTCTCAATCATCAGAACTTGATGCAGCATTTCAGGAAATCAAGACTGACCACGAGGTTGTAGGAATGTCAGTTGCTATCATCAAAGGAGATGAAATATCTTTTTCACAAGGTTATGGTTTGAGAGATATTGACAGAAGCCTTTCAGTCGATGATAGCACTCTTTACCGCATTGCATCAATTTCAAAATTTGTTACTACTGCTGCTCTTATGAAATTGTATGATCAGGGATTGTTTAAAATTGATGATGATGTTAGTGATTATCTTGGCTTTACTCTGCGAAATCCTTCTTATCCCGATGAAGTAATAACTTTTAGAAAGTTGCTTTCACATACTGCAAGTATAAGAGACGGGAGCGGTTATTCTGCTTTTCTTTCAGCAACATACAGTAATGACCCACCGCCAATTTTGGAAAGTCTTTTAACTCCCGACGGAACGTATTTCACTTCGGATATGTTTAGCTCAAAGGAATCGCCTTCATCAGACTATTTTACATATGCAAATATAAATTTTGGTGTTGTTGGAACTTTAGTAGAACGATTATCAAACATAAGGTTTGATATCTTTTGTCGCCAAGAAATATTAGAACCGCTTGGTATGACATCAAGTTTCAATGTTCAGGACTTACCAAACATCAACAATGTCGCGGTACTTTATAGAAAGACCGGACAAAATTGGATTCCCCAGGCAGATAATTATCTCGGTATAATGCCTGAACCAAGAGACTTATCGGCATATATTATTGGAACTAATGGAGTGATATTCGGACCTCAGGGTGGATTAAGAACTAGTGCTAACGATCTGTCGAAGTTCATGAATATGATAATGAACGAAGGAGAATACAATGCTGCTAGAATATTAGAAGATACAACTGTTGCATTAATTTTAACACCGACCTGGATTTACGATGGATCGAACGGAGATAATTATTATGGGATATTTAATACTTATGGATTCGGTTCACACAGAACAACCGATCTTCTTCCAACCGAAACTCTTTACGGGCATCCGGGTGAAGCCTATGGACTTATAAGCGATCTTTACTTCTCTAAGATAAAAGATTATGGAATCGTATTTATAACTAATGGCGGTTTATGGGGCAACGGTGATTACAGCGGTTGGTACGATATTGAAGAAAAAATTTATCAGGCTTCACTAGAGTATTTAGACAGCATAACTGTTGACATTGAGACAGAAACATTATATGAAACAGGATATAAATTATATCAGAATTATCCTAATCCATTTAATCCGGAAACACTTATTAATTTTACAATACAAAACCTCTCTTCAGTACAATTAATAGTTTATGATAATCTTGGGAATGAAGTTACAATTCTTGTGAATGAATTAAAGCAGCCGGGCAATTATGAGATTGTGTTCGATGCAACCCATCTTTCAAGCGGAGTTTATTTTTATCGCATATCAACTCAAGATTATACGGAAACAAAATCAATGATATTACTAAAATGATTAAAAATATTTCCTTCTTTTTTTTATTTGCCGCTGCAAATCTTTTATCTCAGAACATTCTTACTCCATTGCAAAAATCAAATTATACAAAGCTCACATCACACGCAGAGCTTTTTCAATTCATTAAAGAAGTTGATGAAAAGTCTGATCGGATAACCAGCGAAGTAATCGCCAAATCGATTGAAGGCAGGGAATTATATGCAGTTTACTTCTCGAAAGGTGAATTTGGAAAGGATGAATCCAAAATAAAAGTGCTGATCTTCGCACAGCAGCATGGGAATGAACAATCAGGTAAAGAAGGAGCGCTTCTTTTAATAAATGAACTACTCAAACCTGAGAACCAATACTTGTTCGATAAAATTGATTTTGCTTTGGTTCCTCAAATGAATCCCGATGGCTCAGAAAAAAATCAGAGACGTAACGGAAACGATATGGATCTTAACCGTAATCATTTGATCCTTACTGAACCAGAAACAATCGGACTTCATAAACTTTTCAACAAATATCTTTTTGAAGTTACAATGGATGTTCACGAATATTCGCCTTATGGTGATAAGTGGAAAAATTATGGCTTCAGAGCAAACAATGATGAAGAAGTTGGCACAATAACAAATATCAATGTTTCCGAAAACATTAGAACGTTATCGAACAACACATATCTTCCATTTATAAAAAAATATTTAAATGATAGAAATTTCTCTTTCTTTGAATATTGTCCTGGCGGTCCTCCTGAAATCGACTATATAAGGCACAGCACTTATGATATCAACGATGGAAGGCAGAGTTTCGGAATACAAAATACATTTTCATTTATACAGGAAGGATTAAACGGATTAGATGGATTTATTGATAATATTAAACGTCGTGCTGAAGGGCAGATGATCGGAATGTGTGGTTTACTTGAATTTGTTTATAATCATAAAGATGAAATAAAAACTCTTGTTGCTTCTGAAAGAGAAAAATTAGTTAGCAGTAAAGTATCGAATAAAGTTGCAATTCAGTTAGATCATTTTGCTGATGGAAGTAAGTTAGAACTTCCTCTGCTCTCTTATTCTTCAAACAAAGATACGGTGATAACAGTAAACGATTATCGTCCAATTGTAAAATCTAAGTATGATGTTACAAGACCCAAAGGCTATTTAATTCCAAAAAATCTTAAAGAGATTATTGAATGGGCAGACAGGCATTCGCTTAAATATTTTGATTATATAAAATCTAATGATGATAAGATTGAACAATATTTTGTGAGTAGAATTGACTCGATGGATTTTGAAAGAGATATAATTGTCAATCCGATTGTTGAAGTAAAAGAAATCCCCAATAATCTTTCCGAGTTTGATTACATATTTATTCCTACAAAGCAATTAAGAAATAATATGATTGTAATTGCACTTGAGCCAAAATCTGAACTTGGATTGGTCACATACAAAATTTATGAGCATCTACTTAAGAAGAATGAAAAATTTCCAATTCTTAGAGTTGTAGATATTTCTGAAAGATGACATCTTTAACTGTTATAATTTGGATAGTTTTCTATGGCAACACTAAAAGACCTTTTCCGAAATATTTTTAGAAAAGATGTCATCTTTTTATTTTTAAATTCTAGACAAGCAGTACATTTTATAAATCGTTTTAGCGGATTATAAGATTTCTTCATCTATCTATATAACTGCAACACACAAAATTGTTGCGTAAATAAATTTTAGTATTTGGAGAAATTATGAAAGTATTAGTTCTCGGCGCGGGTCTTGTCGGTCGTCCAATGGCAATCGATTTAGCAAAAGATAAATTTTTTCAGGTTACTGTTGTTGATCTAAATAGCAAAAATCTTGAAAAACTTCCCTCAGAAATTCCAATCCATAAAATTGAAATAAACATTTCTAATTCTAAGGAGCTGAGCGATCTACTTAAAGGTTACGATATTGTTTTAAATGCCGTCCCTGGTTTTATGGGATTTAATACTCTTAAAGAAATTATAAAAGCTGGTAGAAACGTAGTTGACATAGCTTTCTTTCCAGAAAATCCATTTGAGCTTGATGAATTAGCTAAGAAAAACAATGTTACTGCAGTTGTTGATTGTGGTGTTGCACCGGGGATGAGCAATATCTTAATTGGTAATGTCGATAAAATTCTTGATAAAACAGAAAACATTTTAATTTATGTCGGAGGTTTACCTGTAATCAGAGATTGGCCTTATGAATACAAAGCCGGGTTTTCACCAATAGATGTTATTGAAGAATACACTCGTCCGGCAAGATATGTTGAAAATGGAAAAATCGTTATTCGTTCCGCTCTCTCAGATCCGGAATATATGGACTTTCCTGAAGTTGGTACGCTGGAAGCATTCAATAGTGATGGGTTGAGAACTCTTGCTGATACATTAAAAGCACCAAATATGAAAGAGAAAACGCTTCGCTATCCGGGTCATATTGAAAAAATGCGGGTTCTTCGTGAATCAGGATTTTTCAACCAGGATAAAATTGAAGTGAATGGAATGAAAATTAGACCGGTTGATTTCACTTCCAAACTTCTATTTCCTATTTGGGAATTGAAAGATGGAGATGCTGATTTTACAGTGCTTAAGATAATCATTGAGGGTGAAAAGGGTAATAAGAAAATGCGTTAC
Source organism: uncultured Ignavibacteriaceae bacterium (assembly GCA_963804005.1). Lineage (GTDB taxonomy): Bacteria > Bacteroidota > Ignavibacteria > Ignavibacteriales > Ignavibacteriaceae > JAGXRK01. The sequence continues at coordinate 5,842 of CAWDOP010000003.1, forward strand.
ACTTATAGTATGCTCGACCATTACGACTCAAAAACAAAAGTTCATTCCATGGCAAGAACCACCGGGTATACTGCTACAACCGTATTAAGATTATTATCGAAAGGTTTGTTTGATAGAAAAGGGATTTGCCCGCCTGAGTACATTGGGCAAAAATCTGAGTGTGTCGATTTTGTTTTAAATGGTTTGAAGGAGAGAGGAGTTATCTTTCATCAAGTTATTGAAACTCTGGAGTAATTACGTTGAATCACTCGCTTTATAAAATACCAACAATAAAATTGGCAAATCTTCCGACTCCATTGGAAGAAGCACCACGATTGGCTGATAAAATCGATTTATCAAAATTATTTATTAAGCGAGATGATTTAACCGGATTGGCAGGCGGCGGAAACAAAGCCAGAAAACTTGAGTATGATTTTGCTGAAATTATTGATGGTGGTTATGATGTTGTAATCACTGCCGGTGGAATCCAATCTAATCATGCAAGGATGACAGCAGCTGCAGCTCGGAAACTTGGGGTTGATGTTAAACTTGTTCTTGGTGGACCAGATTTTGAAATTCCAAAAGGGAATTTACTTCTTAATGTGATGTTCGGAGCAGAGGTTAGATATCTTGTTGACGATGATGCAAACGACCATCTGACATTAGAAATGGAAAAATGGGCCGACGAACTTTCTGGTAGAGGACAGAAGCCCTTTATTATTCCTATTGGAGGAAGCACAGGTTTAGGAGCTCTTGGCTATGTTATAGCTATGAATGAATTAGCAGAACAATTTGGTAAAGATAAAGTTCAAATAATTATGGGAGTTGGATCATGTGGAACTTTTGCCGGAGCAATTCTTGGTACAAAAATATTTATACCAAAGGCTCGTGTAATTGGAATAAGTGTTTCAAGAAAAGTTAAGGATATTAAGAGGCGGACTGCTGAAATAATATATGAAAGTGCAAAGCTAATAGAGTATAAAATAAATGTTGATGATTTATCGATTGAGTGTTATGATGATTACTTTAATGAATACGGTATGATTACTGATGAAGGAGAGATAGCAATTTATGATTGCGCGAATCTCGAAGGAATTTTACTTGACCCGATTTATACGGGAAAAGTTATGGCTGGATTAATGGACTTAACGCGAAAAAGTAAAATAGATAAAAATATTCCCGTTATTTTCATTCATACTGGTGGAATGCCAATAATTTTTTCCTTTGAGTCTGAACTTGGAAACAAATTAAATTGTACTAAAATATATCCTAAATTCTAGAATATAATGATCAAACAAATCGTAATAGCCTCTTCCGTATTTATAATTACATTTTCAAATTTGTTTTCACAGGAAACAACCCAAACTAGTGCAGAGAAAATCAAATCTTTAATAGAAAAATTTAGCGATGAAGATCCATTTATTAATGGAGAAGCGATAAATGAATTAGCAAAGATTAAGGAGCAGGCAGTTGAGTATTTAGTTAAATCATTACAAGACGAAAACGAAAATATAAGATTGTGTTCCGCAATTGCATTAGAAAAAATTTCTCCGTCAGGAAAACAAGCAATACCTTTTTTAACTCATGCGCTAAAAGATAAAAGTCCAAATGTAAGATGGTGTTCTGCAATTACACTCGGAAAATATAAGTCAGATGCTGAATCATCAATAACAGAACTTCAAAAACTTCTTTATGATGAAGACTCTGATGTTTGCTGGGCCGCATACATATCTCTTAACAAGATTGATAAAAATTCTCTCAACATTGTTCCTGAATTTTATGATGTATTAGACAAAATTGAGAATATCACTCCGCAATTAATGAATGAGTTAAATGTTCCCGGAGTATCAATCAGTGTTATAAAAAGCAATAAGCTTGCATGGTCTAAAAGTTTTGGAATAGCCGATACAGATTTAAAAAATCCAATCACTGGCCAAACAATGTTTGAAGCTTGCTCAATGAGCAAACCGGTTTTTGCATATCTGGTACTAGAGTTAGTCGAAGAAGGCAAGCTGGAATTAGATGAACCTTTATATAAATATCTTCCGGAAGAATTTGTCAGTGATGATGAAAATTATTCAAAACAAATTACTGCGAGAATGATTCTCTCTCACACTAGCGGAATGCCAAATTGGCGAAAGAGTGGTGAAGAAAGAAATGCACCACTTCCAATTTATTTTAAACCAGGGACAAAGTTTAATTATTCCGGCGAAGGAATTTATTATTTGCAACGAGTTGTTGAACATATTACGCAAGAATCGCTTGAAACTTATGCAAAACACAGTCTGTTTGATAAACTCGGATTAGAATCTACAAGTTTTATTTGGATTGAAAATCTTAATCCGCAAATCGCAACCGGGCATGACACTTCAGGTAATGTTAATAAAAGAAGCAAGTACATTCATTCCAATGCGGCTTACACACTTTACACGACTGCTGATGAGTACGCCAAATTTATCATCGAAGTTATGAAACCGAATAATAAAGATGAGTTCTCTTTATCCGATTCAATGACAAAAGAAATGTTTGCTCATCGATTTCGTGTTGATGTGCGTGATGTGATTGACAGACCCGGACGCTCTCTAGGATTATTTGCTTTCCGTGGATTGGGCTGGGCTATTGATTCAACTATTACTGGTAATATTGTATATCACAGCGGAGCTAACCAAACAGGATTTAGATGTTACTCACAGTTTAATATTCAAGAAGGTTCAGGAATTGTAATAATGACAAATGGTGAAAATGGAAGTGAACTCTGGCGGAGATTAATTCGAGTTATCGGAGATTTATAATTATTAAAGTAAAAGTGCAATTATAAAATTTAGAAAGAATTAAAATGAAAATTGAAAAAATTGAATTACATCATATTAAAATGGAGTTGGTTTCTCCATTTACAACATCGATGGGGACAGAATACGATGAAGAGCATATTATTGTTCGTGTTGATGGTGAGGGTTTAACAGGCTGGGGTGAAAGTGTTGCAGAAGGAACTCCGTTTTACTCTTATGAAACCGTTACTACAGCCTGGCACATTTTACAGGATTTTTTAATTCCATCAATCCTTGGTAAAGATATTTCAGGTATTGATGAAGCAATAGCATCTTATGAAAAAGTGCGCGGACATATGATGGCAAAAGCTGGTCTTGAAGCTGCTTTGTGGGACTTGTTTGCTAAATCAAAAAATATGTCTTTGTCAAAGATGTTTGGCGGAACAAAAAATAAAATAGATGTTGGTGTTAGCATTGGCATTCAATCCTCTGTGCCGGATTTGATAAAGAAGATTGAAGGATATCTTACTGAAGGTTATAAAAGAATAAAGATTAAAATTGCCCCCGGAAATGATATTCAATTTGTTAAAGCGGTAAGAAAAGAATTTCCACAGATACTATTTCAGGTTGATGCAAACTCCGCATATGAATTAAAACATATTGACTTATTCAAAAAGATGGATGATTATAATTTGTTGTTGATTGAACAGCCGCTTGGTTATGAAGATATTTATGATCACTCAAAACTTCAGAAAGATCTAAAAACTCCAATTTGTCTTGATGAAAGCATTCACTCGCTTGATGATACACGCGCTGCAATTGAATTGGATAGCTGCAGAGTAATAAACATTAAACCCGGTCGTGTTGGCGGATTTACGGAATCAAAACTTATTCACGATTACTGTGCTTCTAAAAATATTCCTGTTTGGTGCGGTGGAATGCTGGAATCAGGAATTGGACGAGCAGGGAATGTTGCGCTCGCATCACTGCCAAACTTTACCTTGCCCGGAGATATTTCTGCAAGCAAACGTTATTACAAAGAAGACATTGTTGAACCGGAATTTCTTGTTAATAAAGATGGGACAATGGTTGTTCCAACAAAACCAGGAATTGGCGTTGAAGTAAATATGAAAATGCTGGAGAAAGTTACAGTAAAGAAAAAATTATATTCTTAGTAGTTACGAACCACTTCGTGACTGAATGGGATTAGTTCTTAGAATTCCCATTTTCAAAGTCATCCGTAAGATTGGTTACAAAAAGTTCTACTTGCTGTTCATTACCAAGTAAATCCTGTAAAGTAATTTTACTTAATACTCCATCAAGCATTGTTTGAATAGTTTTCCATAGTGAGCGAATAGAGCAATCAATCGAATTCGTGCAGATGTTTTCTATTCCGGCATGCAAATCGCAAAATGAAGATTCATAGAGTTTTCCACCAAGGGAAGTTAAAACATCACTAACTAAAATTTCATTTGATGGACGGTCAAGCTTATATCCGCCGGTTTGTCCGCGAGAGCTTTCAACAAATTCTGCAAGACGCAGCATACGTAATATTTTTCCAACATTCGCTTCGGAAAGTCCTTCTTGCTCACTAAGTTCGGGAATTGTAAGTCCGTTTGCAGAATTACTTTTCCCGATTCTCAATAATAATCTTAATCCGTATTCTTCTTGTGTGCTGAATTTCATTTTTAATACTGTCATGCTGAATTTATTTCAGCATCTTTAGTTTTTATTATAGATCCCGAAACAAGTTCAGGATGACGAACTATTATTCTTTAAATAACGGAATTTTTGATCCGCATGATTTTGCATACATAACTTGTGAAAACTGTTCCGGTGTAATTGAGGGACCCTTAGTAGAACAATTTTCATTAAAAACATTTTTAAGATTTGCTGCTATTTGTTCAGCAGAATAACCTTCAATATTTAATCGTGGTACAAAGTGAACCAACTCGCCATTCTTAAATAAAGCGATACTTGGTGATGAAGGTGGAAAGCCTTTTATGTGTTGTCTTAATCGTTCAACAGCATCTCTTTCCTGACCCGCAAATCCTGTATAAAGTTTATCAGGAATAACATCATTTTGTAAAGCAAGTGAAACTCCCGGCCTTGCACTTCCTGATGCACATCCGCAAACAGAGTTTATCATTACAAAGACGGTTTTTCCATTATTGTTTTTTATTGCATTATCGACTTCTTCAGCAGTTAATAATTCTTCAAAGCCAACCGCGAGTAATTCGTCGCGCATTGGCTGAACTGCATCTTGATCGTACATCGGTGAATGGGAATTTATTTCAAACATATGTGCTCCTTTTTAATTATATCAAATTTATTTTGTCATTCCCGCGAAAGCGAGAATCCATTTCCAGTAACGTGGATTCCGTGTCGCGCTACGCTTGCACGGAATGACAATTGCTGTTTTATAAAAATCCTAATTCTAATTTTGCAATTTCAGACATCATGTCTTTATCCCATGGTGGACTCCAAACCAATTCAACCTTTGCATCTTTCACTTCGGGAACTGATTTAACTTTTCCTTCAACTTCAGGTGGAAGCGAACCAGCAACAGGACACATTGGTGATGTTAATGTCATTTTAATCTTAACATTTGCCTCATCATCGATAGCAATCTCATAAATCAAACCTAATTCAAAAATGTCAACCGGAATTTCCGGATCGTAACATGTTTTTAGTGCCTGAATTATTTTTTCTTCTAGTTCCTGTTTATTGAGTTGCACCATAATGTATTTTCTATTGCCACGAGCTTTAGCTCGTGGTCTGATAAAAGGGAAATAATAAGGCTTTAGCCACATTTAATTTCGGACTAAAGTCCGACTATCGAGAAAAACATTTAACCCACGACCTGAAGGTCGTGGCTATTTACTCAGTTACCACTTTTTCTTTCTTGTTATGCAGTGCATTCATCATAGTGTGCCATGCAAGTGATGCACACTTTACACGCACAGGAAAGTCTCTTACTCCTGCGAACACAGCAAGCTTGCCTAAATCATCAATGTCAGGATTATCACCAAGCTTGTCGGTCACTAACTCATGAAACTTGTTAAAAATCTTTTCAGCTTCAGTAATGGTTTTACCTTTCAGCATCGAAGTCATTAACGAAGCAGATGCTTTTGATATTGCACAGCCGGAACCCTGAAATGAAATATCTTCAATTATTCCTTCATCAGTTAATAAAAGAAAAACATTAATATTATCACCGCAAAGAGGATTATATCCTTCAGCGTGATTTGTCGGATGCTCAATCAAACGGAAATTTCTTGGTGACTTATTATGATCTAAAATTACCTGTTGATAAAGCTCTCTTAATTCCTGATCCATTATCCAAATACCTCTAGAATTTTCTTTAATCCATTAACCAGAATATCAACCTCTTCGATTGTGTTATACATTCCGAATGATACTCTTGAAGTTGCAGGAACACCAAATCTGTTCATCAATGGCTGCGTGCAATGATGACCTGTACGAATCGCAACTCCTTCAAAATCCAAAAAAGTTCCGACATCGTGAGGATGAACATTTTTAAAATGAAATGAGAGAACGCTAATTTTTTCTTTTGCAGTTCCGATTATCCTTAGCCCAGATAACTCCTGCACTGCTTTTGTTGCATATTCAAGTAAAACACTTTCATGATGTGAAATATTTTCAAGCCCGATTTTTTCAATGTATTCTATAGCAGCACCTAACCCAATTGCCCCTGCAATATCAGGAGTACCGGCTTCAAACTTATGCGGGAGTTCATTGTAAGTTGTATGTTCAAAAGTAACTTTGGAAATCATATCTCCGCCGCCTTGATAGGGAGGCATATCTTCAAGATAATTAACTTTTCCGTAAAGAACTCCGATTCCAGTTGGTCCGTAAAGTTTGTGTCCAGAAAATGCAAGAAAATCACAATTAAGTTCCTGAACATCAATCTTCAAATGATTAACAGCTTGTGCAGCATCCAGCAATACAGGTATGTTATAATTATGTGCCAAGTCAATAATCTTTTTTACAGGATTAACAGTGCCAAGAGAGTTTGAAGCATACACAACCGAAACAAACTTTGTCTTTTCATTTATCATCGCTTCAAGCTCTTCAAAGATGAGTTCACCTTCATCGTTAACCGGGATGACACGAAGCTTTGCATTTTTTTCTGCACAAAGCATTTGCCATGGAACAATGTTGGAATGATGTTCCATAGTAGAGATGATTATTTCATCACCTTCTTTTACATTAGTCCGCCCGTAACTTGAAGCAACAAGATTTATTGATTCAGTTGTACCGCGTGTAAATATTATTTCGTTCTTGCCAAGTGCATTAATAAAATTTTTGATAATAATTCGCGAACTCTCAAAAGCTTCTGTAGCTTCCTGACTTAAAGCGTGGACGCCGCGATGGATGTTTGCGTTGTACTTTTCGTAATAGCTGTTGGTTTTATCAATAACATATTGCGGCTTTTGCGTCGTTGCAGCATTATCAAGATAAACCAGCGGTTTACCGTGAACCATAATTTTTAAAATTGGAAAATCTTCTCTGATCTTATTAACATTATAGTCTTTTAAATAACTTTCTACGGTTGCAACATTTTTCGTATGCATTTTAAAACTTTCTATCCGTTAAATCTCTTACTGATAATTTCTTCAAGGTAATCTCTTAAAACAGGAATTTTTATTGACGTGATTACATCACTTGCAAAAGCGTGAATCAAAATTGCTGTTGCAGATTCTTCACCTATTCCGCGGGACTTTAAATAAAATTTTGCTTCATCATTGAGTTTTCCGATTGTTGCCCCGTGCGAGCATTTTACATCATCAGCAAAAATTTCAAGCTGGGGTTTTGTGTTCATCACTGCATCATCTGAAAGAAGTATTGTATTGTTTTCCTGGAAAGCATTAGTTTTTTGCGCATCCTGTCTAACCATTACTTTTCCGTTAAACACTCCTTTGGATTTATCCTGTAAGATTCCTTTGTAATGCTCGTGGCTGTTGCAATGCGGCTTAGCGTGATCAATCATTGTGTGTGCATCAAAAAGCTGATTGCCATCGATCATAAACAAACCGTTAAGCATACATTCGCTGCCTTCATCATTAAATCTTGCATTAAAATCATTTCGGGAAATTTCAGCCCCGTGTGAAATTAAATGTGATGAAAAATTACTGCTGTGTTCCTGGTCAACTTCCATTCTTGCTATGTGAAAGGCTTTTTTACTTTCTTCCTGCAATTTTATATGATCAACATTAGAATTCTCATCAGCAATAATTTCTGTAACTGAATTTGTGAAGTAAACAGAATCTTCATCAGAAATAAAGTGCTCAATAATAGTTACCTGCGAATTTTTACCTGCGATAAAAAGATTTCTTGGCTGGGTTATAATTTTTTCTTTTCCTGGCTTTGTTAAAAATATAACGTGAATCGGATCTTTAACAATTTTTCCATCAGGCACGTAAACAAAAGCGCCGTCCTTTGTATAAGCTGAGCTTAATGTGGTAAAGAAATAATTTTCATTCTCTGCATATTTGCCAAGATGCTTTTTAACAATTGGATTATCATTCTTAATGGCTTCAGCAATGCTTCCAATCACAACACCATTTGGAATGTCAATCAGTTTTGATAATTCAGGTGAAAATATTCCGTTCACAAAAACTAAAAGGCTATGTTCCATCTTATCAAAAAGAAACCTGCTTATAAGTTCAGGCGAAACATTTGCTTTAACTGGAATAGGGGAGAAGTTATGTTTTAGTAAAGGAGAAATGTTAGTGTATTTCCACTCTTCATCTTTTTGCGTTGGAACATTGATTGACCCAAATTTACTTATGGCATCTTTTCTTACTTTATGAAAATCAGAAGATTTCTCTCCGTTCAATGCTTTTTCAAAATCATTGAACTTACTGATGTACCATTCTTTAATATCTATTGTTTTATCCATTTCTAATTTCTTATAAACTAACTTTTTACTATTTGTCATTCCCACGAAAGTGGGAATCCATTTTGTTTATTGGTTTTAGATTCCCGCCTTCGCGGGAATGACATTACGTTTTATGCTACAGCTTCTGCAGTATCGCTTTTAACCCAATCGTAACCTTTTTCTTCAAGTTCAAGCGCAAGATCTTTCCCACCTGATTTTACAATTTTACCTTTGTAGAGAACATGAACAAAATCAGGGATTATATAATCCAGCAGCCTCTGATAATGCGTAACTAAAATTGTGGCATTATCTTTTGCTTTCAACTTATTCACACCATTTGCAACAATGCGCAATGCATCTATATCAAGCCCCGAATCAGTTTCATCAAGAATTGATAGCTTTGGATTTAACACTGCCATCTGAAAAATTTCATTTCTTTTTTTCTCTCCGCCCGAAAATCCTTCGTTTACACTTCTGCTCAAAAACGCCTTATCAAGTTCTACCAGTTTGCTTTTTTCTTTTAACAGGGAAAGAAAATCCATTGAATCGAGTTCTTCCTCGCCTTTGTATTTTCTGATTTCATTAACAGCAGTCTTTAAAAGATTGGTATTACTTACACCGGGAATTTCGACAGGGTATTGAAACGCGAGAAAAACTCCTTCGCGTGCACGATCTTCAGGAGAAAGTTCTAAAAGATTTTTTCCGTTGTATAAAACTTCGCCAGCAGTAACCTCGTATTCTTCTCTTCCTGCAAGCACGGATGCAAGTGTAGATTTACCTGAGCCATTAGGTCCCATAATTGCGTGTACCTCGCCTGCTTTAACTTTTAAATTTATTCCTTTAAGAATTTCAATTCCTTCAACATTTGCGTGAACATTTTTAATCTCTAATAACATTTTGTTTCCTTTTTACTTTTCAATTTCTTGTCATCGTCATTCCTGCGAAAGCAGGAATCTACTATTCTAATCTTTTGGATTCCCGCCTTCGCGGGAATGACATCAGTATAGTTATCCTACGCTGCCTTCTAAACTTATACTTAATAATTTTTGAGCTTCTACAGCAAACTCCATTGGAAGTTCTTTAAATACTTCTTTACAATATCCATTTACAATTAAGCTGACAGCATCTTCAGTAGCAATTCCTCTTTGATTGAGATAGAATATCTGGTCTTCACCAATTTTAGATGTAGTTGCTTCGTGTTCAACCTGTGCGGATGGATTATTAATTTCTAAATACGGAAAAGTATGAGCACCGCATTTATCTCCGAGTAAAAGGGAATCGCATTGTGAAAAGTTACGGGCGCCCTCAGCTTTTTTTCCAATCTTTACCAAACCGCGATAGCTGTTGTTACTTTTTCCAGCAGAAATTCCTTTTGATATAATCGTACTTCTTGTGTTCTTTCCAATGTGAATCATCTTTGTTCCCGTATCTGCCTGCTGCATATTGTTTGTTACGGCAACAGAGTAAAATTCTCCAATAGAATTATCTCCCTGAAGAATACAACTTGGATATTTCCAGGTTATTGCGGAACCTGTTTCAACCTGCGTCCAGCTGATTTTAGAATTTACACCACGGCAGGCACCACGCTTTGTAACGAAGTTATAAATTCCGCCTTTGCCGTCTTTATCACCGGGATACCAATTCTGAACAGTAGAATATTTTATCTGCGAATTTTCCAGAGCAACTAATTCAACAACAGCGGCGTGGAGTTGATTTTCATCGCGCATCGGTGCAGTACAACCTTCAAGATAACTGACATAGGCATTGTCATCTGCAACAATAAGAGTTCTTTCAAACTGTCCTGTGTTAGCTGCGTTAATTCTGAAATAAGTGGAAAGCTCCATAGGGCAGCGAACACCTTTTGGAATGTAAACAAATGAACCATCGCTGAAAACTGCGGAGTTTAATGTTGCGTAATAATTATCTGTGTAAGGAACAACACTGCCTAAATATTTTTTTACTAAATCGGGATGCTCACGGATTGCTTCCGAGAACGAACAAAAAATAATTCCCATTTCATTTAGCTTGCCTTTAAAAGTTGTTGCAACAGAAACCGAATCAAATACAGCATCCACCGCAACTCCGGCTAAAAGTTTTTGTTCATCCAGAGAGATTCCAAGTTTTTTATATGTATCGAGAAGTTCAGGATCAACTTCATCAAGGCTTTTATATTTTGGTGTTGATCTTGGAGCCGAGTAGTAAGATATGCTCTGATAATCCACAGGCGGATATTTAACATTTGGCCAATGTGGTTCTTCCATAGTTAACCAGTGGCGGTAAGCTTTCAATCTCCATTCGGTCATCCATTCGGGTTCATTCTTCTTGGCAGAAAGCTGGCGGATTATATCTTCACTCAATCCAACGGGAAGAGTATCGGCTTCTATATCTGTTACAAATCCAAATTTGTACTCTTTATTGGCTAATTCTTCAATTTTCTCATTTTCAGTTGTGCTCATCCATTCTCCGTTAAAACAAGTCGTTTTTAAGTTTCAGTCCAAAGTTATTCAATCTATACTAATAAGTCAAGATTGATTTTATAACAATGTGATGGAGGGATCAATTCAATTAGTACCATGAATTGTTGATAGATGAGGTGATCTAAAGTCGGGACAGATTTAATTACCTACAAGGTATAAAGAACTAACTTATTTGTTTAGGTAAGATATCAATGCGGAATTAAATAGATATTCAGGAATTCGAGAGTCGTATAACTAGATATATACGTTCAGTTATTTGGATAATTGGACTTATTTTGTTTGGTTATAAGGATGATGATTGTAATTTTATATATGTCCGAAAATTATATTTAAGGAAAGAAAAGTAAACAAATAGATTTAGAGTAGTAATGAGTATTTTTACTAAATTAAAAGACAAGTCAAGCATAAACATTTTTCTACAAATAGTAAGCAGAATAATTTTAGCTATCATTATTATCTTTATACTAACACTTTATTTTGGGATAGAGGAGGCAGTAAAGCACAAAATTCAATGGGATAATGAGGGCTTTAAGAATTTAATTATATATTTCAATTCTGCTATTCAAGTAGGGGCTGTGTTGTTGATAACTCTCACAATTTACTTTACCATTTATCGAATGAATCAGACAAAAGAACAAATTGATCAGATGATCGATAATAACAGATTTAACAACTATTATAAACACCGCGAAGAGTTTGTTAAATTTTTTCAGGATAACAAATTATTTCAAAAGCTAGCAGAAGCATCTGGATATACTTTGAATCAATTGTTATTGGAATACTATAAAATCTATTATTACAAAAGAGATGAAGAATTTCAAAAAAGAATAAAACCTTCCACATTGCAAGCGATAGAAAATTTCCTTGCAATTGTGAGGATTTCCGGAATTGATAGTCAAAACGATCTTGATTTATCCGAAATTGATTTGTCTGATGTTTCTGCACCAAATGGAAATTATACTTATCATTATTTAGAAATAAAAAAATTGATCGATGGCTTTAATGTTCTGATAAACACGAATCTAAAAGCACTACCAAACTATAAAATTTTAATTTTTTCGAATCTACTCGCTATATATTACAATTATCTAATAATTTTAGATATTCTTTCTTTTGATGGTCAACCTTTAAGTAAATATGGTCTTTCATTATTTTCTTATAATTTAAAAAATTTATGCAAGAAATTTAATCTAAAAGAATTGCTCATTATCCAAATTGATGATTGAATAACTTTCGCTGAACTTAAAATTGAACATTTGTTAAATTATAGTTTCACTACTTCGCCCAGTTCTTTGCTTTTGATTTTTGCTCTTTCTTTGATTGCGGAGTTGCTTCTAATTTCATCCTTTAGAAATAAAAAGACCGCCATTAAGACGGTCTTATAAAAATATATTATACCCTTCTATTATAATTCAAGCCTATCAAAACTTTCTTTGGTGATCTCCGCTTTCACTTTCCCGGTATGGGCAATACCTGCAGGTTCAAATAATATTAGTTTAACCTGACCACGGGGAATAACACGGTGCTCAACACCTCTTTGAACAATATAAAATTCTCCACTTTGTAAAGTAATGTTTTTATCCTTTTCATAAATGTCGAGTATTCCATCTACAACAAAGAACATTTCATCTTCATTTTCATGAGTATGCCATGGCACTTTATCACCTTCTAATCGAACAACTTTTACGTGCTGTCCGTTTAGTTCGCCAACTATTTTTGGTGAAAAAGTATCATTAAACTTTTCAAAGCATTTTTCGATATTTACTGCTTTTGACATTTAAGTTCCTCCGAATGAATAACGACTTTACTCAATAATTACAATTTTAAACTAATTGAATTAATGATAATGTTCAATTAACGGTTAGCAAAAAAAACTGCCATTAAGACGGTCTTATAAAAACATAATAAGTAATTTTTAGTTGGTATATGAGGTAACTTTGGGCAGTATACAAGACTGCCCTTTTTATTTTAGTTAACTTTCTAAATTCAAAAATTTATTTATAGCTGCAGCTGCTTTTCTTCCGGCACCCATAGCAAGAATTACTGTTGCTCCACCTGTTACAATATCTCCACCTGCAAAGACACCTTTCTTTGATGTCTTCATCGTATTTTCATCAACTAAAATATTTCCCCATTTGTTGTACTGCAGATCAGGAGTAGTTTTTTGTATGATTGGATTTGAACCATTGCCAATTGAGATTACTGCCATATCAATCGGCAGGATATAATCTGAACCAGGAATTGGAATTGGTCTTCTCCTTCCTGATGAATCAGGCTCACCAAGTTCCATTCTTTGAATCCTTACACTTTTTAACCAACCCTTTTCATCACCAATAAATTCCAATGGATTAGAAAGTAAAATGAATTCAATTCCTTCCTCTTTTGCGTGATGAATTTCTTCTGCTCGAGCTGGCATTTCTACATCGGATCTTCTATAAATAATGTAAGCATTCCTTGCACCAAGTCGCTTGGAAATTCGCACAGTATCCATTGCAGTATTTCCACCACCAAACACAGCAATGTTTTTATCTTTACAGTTAAAAACCGGAGTATCGAATTCCGGAAAGCGATAAGCCTTCATCAGGTTTACTCTTGTTAAAAATTCATTTGAAGAATAAACACCGTTAAGATTTTCACCTGGAATATTCAGGAAGTAAGGAAGACCTGCACCGACCGCAATAAAAACCGCATCGTAACCACCTTGAGAGGGCGAAGTCTGGGAATCCATTCCTTCGGAAGAAGACGAAGCCATTTTTTGCATTAGTTCGTCAACAGTATCTGTTAGTCCGATTACTGCGTTTGTTACAAACTCGACGCCGAGTGTTTTTAGGGAATCAATTTCTGCTTTGACAATGGATTTTGGCAAACGGAATTCTGGAATGCCATAGATCAAAACTCCACCAAGTTCGTGAAGTGCTTCAAATACGGTTACATCGTGTCCCATTTGAATTAAATCTCCGGCACAACTTAATCCGGCAGGACCGCTTCCAACGATCGCTACTCTTTTTCCGGTTTTTGGTTTGAGTGAAGGAACACGTATTCCAACTGTTTCTCTTTCATAATCAGCCACAAATCTTTCTAATCTTCCAATTGCAACAGGCTCATTCTTTTTTCCCACAACACATTTAATCTCGCACTGCTCTTCCTGAGGACAAACTCTTCCACAAATTGCAGGAAGCAAATTATCTTCTTTCATTTTTTCAGCAGCACCTAAAAAATCACCTTCTGCAACAAGAGCAATAAAATCCCCGATTTTAACTCCAACCGGACAACCTTCTATACACGTCGGTTTTGGACATTGAATGCAGCGAAGAGCCTCCATTTTTGCCAATTCCTCAGTAAATCCAAGATTCACTTCTCCAAAGTTGTTCCTTCTTTCCAAAGGATTTTGCTCGGGCATAATCTGTCTGGGAATTTTCATTCTTTCTTTATTTGTAATTTTTTCTGGCATAATTTTCCGCTGAGGATTAATTAGATAAAATTGTTTTAGAATGAAGCTGATTTAATTTGCAATCGTGATCTTCAAGCGAAACTTTTTCCTCCATCAGGTAGGATTGATTTCTTGTCATCAAAGTTTTAAAGTCAACTTTGTGTGCATCGAACTCAGGTCCATCCACACAAACAAATACGGTTTTATTATCCACAGTTGCCCTGCATCCGCCGCACATTCCTGTTCCATCAACCATGATCGGATTTAGACTCACAACTGTCTGGATTCCTTTTTCTCTTGTAACATCAGCGACCGCTTTCATCATAGGGATTGGTCCAATTGCCAGAACGAAATCAATCTTTCGTGTTTGAATCAATTCTTTTAATTGATCTGTTACAAAACCATGTTTACCATAACTTCCATCATCAGTTGTTATGAAAACTTCATCGCATACTTTCTTCATTTCATCTTCGAGTATTACAAACTCTTTTGTTCTTCCCCCGATAATTGAGATTGTATGATTTCCAGCTTGCTTAAGTGCGACGGCAGTCGGATAGGCAATAGCAGTTCCAACTCCTCCACCAATGCTAACTGCAGTTCCAAAGTTTTCAATATGTGAAGATTTACCCAAGGGACCAACAACATCGGCAATAAAATCACCTGCCTTAAGTGAATTCAAATCTTTTGTCGTTTTACCTATACCCTGAACGATAATATCAATAGTTCCCTTTTCAGCATCCGAGTCAGCAATTGTTAGTGGAATTCTTTCACCAACTTCATTTATTCTGATGATTACAAATTGTCCGGCTTTTCGTTTCAAAGCGATCTTTGGTGCGTCGATAGTAAAACGTTTGATATTAGGGGCAATAAATGTTGCAGAGAATATTTTGTGCATATTTTATCTTTATAAATATTTTGTTTACTTCTACATTGTCATAAAATATGCCACAGTAGACAAACTTTCGTCATTCAATTAGAGACTAGAATTGATAATATTTTAAGAAATAAGAAGATTTTTATCTTAACGACATCTGATTGAATATAGATTCTGGCAATTATTCTTAAATGTAAAAAAGGGTTTTTTGAAATGGAGAAATTGTATACTATTATGCAACTCACTTTGCTGAGGTCGGCCAGAGTTTGAGTGGTGAACAACAAACCGAACTAAAATCAATAGTAAACGGTATAGGTTATGTTCGCTGTCCAGGCGGATTTCGGCTATATCAAACATAATCTATTTTCATACAGCCATTGAAGGACGTGGCAATTATTCAAAGACTGCGTAAGCTAAGTTAGACTTAATTGTTTTTAAGCGATTATTGGGTTAATTTTGAGTCGAATTTATCAAAGGTACTTGTGGCAGACACAGAACAAAATAAGCCAATTCAGCCCGAAAAAAGCGAGTCAGGGCAATCACAAAACTCCGGCAAACCTGAAGGAGATGCACAGAAATCTTCTAAGAAAAAAAACTTTTATCAAAGAAGAAGACAGTATTTTAACAAAAATAAACGACCTGAGTCGCAGAAACCCAGAGTTCCATTCAAGAAAATCTCATTAGTAATTCCACTATTAAATGAAGAAGATTCAATCAATCCGCTTACTAATGAAATAAGAAAAGCAATAAAACCACTTAATACAGCTTATGAAGTTATTTTTATCGATGACGGAAGTACGGATAGATCACTTGAAGTAATTAAGGAAATATGCAGAACGGACAGAAGGTTTAAATATATTAGTTTCAGAAAAAATTATGGAAAGTCTGCCGGACTTCAAGTAGGTTTTCAGAATGTTACCGGTGATGTGGTTATAACAATGGATGCAGATCTTCAGGATGATCCTAATGAGATTCCTAATCTGATTGCAAAACTTGCCGAAGGATTTGATCTTTGTTCCGGCTGGAAAAAAGTCCGGCATGATCCGTTTATAAAAAAATACTCGTCCCGTTTTTTTAATTTTGTTACTAAAGTAATGAGCGGTATAAAAATTCACGATTTTAATTGTGGACTTAAAGCATATCGCAAAGAAGTTGTGGAAAATCTAAAAGTTTATGGTGAACTTCACAGGTATATTCCTGTTCTTGCAAAGTGGCAGGGCTTTACCATAACAGAAATTCCGGTTAAGCATCATCCACGCAGGTATGGTCAAACCAAGTTTGGTATCTCGCGTTTCTTCAAAGGATTCATTGATTTAATTACAGTTGTATTTCTTACCCGTTACATTAAACGTCCAATGCATTTATTTGGATTATTAGGTGCAATATCATTTTTATTCGGTTTGATTGTAAATGGTTATCTGACTTATTTATGGTTTACAGGAATTCCGCTTAGTAACAGACCAATGTTATTTCTTGGTATGCTTTTAATTATTGTTGGTGTTCAGTTCTTTTCAGTAGGATTTTTAGGTGAAATACTTGTCCATAAAATCAGAGATGAAAAAGAATACGTAATTAAAGATAAAGGATGAAACGTTGTTCGAAGGATTTAAGATTACCATCTCTTCAAATTGCAAATCTCTTTTAATACAATATTCCTTACAATGCAGAAAGTTTTTTTAGAATGAAGATTATAATTATTTCTGCAGCATTTCCATTGCGTGGAGGCATAGCGCATTCTGCCGGGTTGTTATACAAAGAATTAAAAAAAAATAATGATGTTCAGGTAATAACTTTTTTAAGGCAATATCCCAAAATATTTTTTCCGGGAAAGTCTCAAACCGAAGAGGAAGATTCATCTAACAAAATCCCCACAGAAATTCTTATTAACTCAATTAATCCATTTAACTGGATAAAAGTCGCGAAACATATTGTTAGTTTGAATCCTGATCTTGTTATCTTCAAACATTGGATGCCTTTCTTTGCACCTTGTTATGGAGTTATTGCTGGCAGGTTGAAGAAAAAGAAAATAAAACTTCTTGCAGTTTGTCACAATATAATTCCACATGAAAAACGGCCCGGAGACATTATCCTCTCAAGGTTTTTTCTTAAGAAGATGGATTACTTTGTTCTTTTATCCGAACAGGTGAAAAAGGATTTGGAATCAATTATAAAAAATGTAAAAAGCAAAGTTCTTCCTCTTCCTATTTTTTCTATTTTCGGTGAAAGTGTAAATAAAGAAGAAGCACGGGAAAAATTGCAGCTTAATCAGGCTAAAATTATTTTATTCTTCGGTTTTATAAGGGATTATAAGGGATTAGACACTTTGATAGAAGCATTAGCAATTGTAAAGCAAAAATTAGATGTAACTCTGGTTGTTGCCGGTGAGTTTTATTCCGCTGAACAGAAATATCTTTCATTAATCGAGAAGCTCAATCTGCAGAATTCTATAATTATAAAGAAGGATTTTATTCCAACTTTGGATGTTAAATATTATTTTTCTGCAGCAGATGCAGTAGTTCTTCCTTACAAAAGCGCAACACAAAGTGGAATTGTTCAGGTTGCCGTGAATTTTGAGAAGCCGGTCATTGCAACAAATGTAGGTGGACTAGGAGAAGTAATTGAAAATGGCAAAGCGGGTTTTGTAGTTGAAAAAGAAAATCCAGAAGCATTTGCAAATGCTATCCTAAGATTTTATGAAGAGAGCAGGGAAGAAGAATTTTCTAAAAATATGAAATTATTAAAGGAAAAATATTCCTGGGAAAATTTTACAAAAGGTATTTTTGATTTAATAAATTCTTAAACTTTAACTTGGGTTTTAACTTAGACTTGAAAACAATAACATGTACTACGATCCAGTAAAAAATATCTTTGCAAGAATTATAAAATTGCATCCGTTATTCAGAATTCTATTTTATAAAATTCTTGATCTTATGTTCCTGCGTTCGTGGTATGTTAGAAGAGAACTAAGACGAATCAGAGCATTACTTGGCAAGAAGAAAATTGATATTTATGACGCCGGAACAGGTTATGGTCAGTACGCTTATTTTATGTCGAACGAACTAAACCCTTGTTCTATTCATGCAGTAGATGTTAAGAGAGATTGGATGAATGACTGCATCGTATTTTTCAGAAAGATCGGCAAAAATGAAATTTCCTTTGGGTTTGAGGATCTTACTAAAATTGATCATAAAGAAAAATTTGATTTGATTTTAACTGTTGATGTAATGGAACATATTGAAGATGATGTTAAGGTTTTTGATAATTTTTACCGTGCATTAAAACCCGGAGGTTATTTGCTTATTAATACACCATCAGTTTATGGTGGAAGTGATGTTTACAATGAAGACGATTTTAGTTTTGTAGGGGAACATGCACGCGATGGTTACTCAATTGAGGACTTTGAAGAAAAACTTCATCCATTAGGCTTTACAACATTTCGTGCATTTTATACTTATGGATATTGGGGAGAAAAATCGTGGCGATGGGGTATTAAAATTCCATTACAAATGATAAATTATTCAAAACTGTCTCTATTCCTTTTGCCTTTTTATTACTTGTTTACATTTCCCTTCGCATTCGTTTTCATGAAGCGTGATTTTAAATCGAAAAACAAGACGGGGACGGGAGTCTTATTTATTGCACAGAGGTAGTTTTCTGATCTGGTATAAAAAAGAAATTAAAAGTCTCGGAGACAGATTCTCCCGGATCAGCTACTTTATTTAATTCTGATTTACTAACCGAGTAAACTTCATATCCAAAATCCATCAGCTTTTTTGTAATGTTCCTCTTGTTCTCAGGCGAACCGAATTCAATAAGTATCACAGGTTTATGCTTTTGAATCATTTCGTACATAAGCGGAATAATATGATTTTCATAACCTTCAACATCGCACTTGATAAAATTTAATTTGTCAAGATTGCTGAAAATATTTCCGGGATTCTTAACTTCCACAGTATATTTATCTGAATATTCGAACCCATCATCCTCAACTACTTTCGTGTATCCATGCCTGAATATCCCATCAACAATAGGCGTTCCCATCGTAAGCAGTTGTCCGTCATTTTCACCAAGAGCATAATTAAGTATAGTAACATTATTATTCTTCAGTTTAGAGAGATTTGATTTCAGTATTTCAACAAAAATTTGAACAGGCTCAACAGCATATACCTTCCCGGATGGACCGCTTAGTTTTGAGAGAGGGACGGTATAGTATCCCAGGTTTGCTCCTATATCAATGCAAACAGAACCTTCTCTAATAAAATTTTTAAGATGAAATATATCGTGAAGCTCCTGGCCGAAGTATTTTAGTAAACCTAATTTATCAAGTTGAAAATAAGTTCGGCTGATAATTCTTAAGTATTGTCTTTTCCCGAACAGCTTAATCAGGATCGATTTAATGAAAATTAGAATATTGAACATTTGTGACTGCTTTATTTAGTGCGAAAATTATTTTAATTGATGCATAAATCAAAATGAAATATGTAACACCTGAACTGCAATTGATGTTATTTTAGTACACAATTATTTCTTAAATTTGAACAATTATAATCTATAACATTTAAACAGTATAGTAATGGCAAAACCAAAAAAAGGTACTCCTTCCAA
Source organism: uncultured Ignavibacteriaceae bacterium (assembly GCA_963804005.1). Taxonomy (GTDB): domain Bacteria; phylum Bacteroidota; class Ignavibacteria; order Ignavibacteriales; family Ignavibacteriaceae; genus JAGXRK01. The sequence goes on from CAWDOP010000003.1 coordinate 25,880, forward strand.
AACAGCAAAAGAAAATTTGCTTTCAAAATTTTCATTAAACGATATTATTCCACAAAAGTATCAGCTTCCATTTGTACTTCTTTTATTGCTAGTTGTTTTTATGATATTCCTGAATCCGCTTTACTTTGGCGGGAAAACATTTTTTTCAGGGGACATTGTTTCAACCGAAAGTATGAATACATACTTGGAAAAAGATAGGGAGGGATATACACTTTGGAATCCTTATGTATTTTGTGGTATGCCTGCGTATGCTCTTCGGACTGCTGACGATAAATGGTGGAATTTAGTTTGGGTTGGTTTAGACAAAGTCAAACAAGTTTTTATGATTCCTTTCTCAAACGATTATATTAAATGGTCGTTCTACTTAATTGCGATTGCATATACAATGTTCTTTTTCTTTTATAACAGGACGAAGGATAAGCTTATTAGTCTTTTTGTTGGACTTGCAACGGGTTTAAGTATCGGGTTTGTTGTTTTTCTTTACATCGGGCACGTTACAAAATTAACGTCACTCGCATTCTATCCGATTATCTTCTTGCTGTTGTATAATTTTCAAAAAAAGATCAGGCTAATGGATTTTTTCCTTTTGATAATTGTGTTAAATCTTTTTGTTCTTGGATGGCACGTTCAGATAATCTTTTATACTTTATTTGCAATTGGAATATTTTTTATTTTTTATTTCTTATACTCTTTATCAAAAAAAGATGTACTGCTTAGAAATCAAACTTTAAAGTCTGCAGTTGTTTTTGTTTTCGCAATGATCTTTGCTATAGCAATCCAGGTTGATAATCTTACTCAAGTATATGAATACACCCCAGCATCAACTCGGGGAACAAAAAGTATTCTTGAAGAAGGAACACAGCTGGCGGCAAAAAGCGAATCTGATTTTTATCAGTATGCAACTAACTGGTCATTCTCTCCGGGCGAAATTTTAACATTTATAATTCCTTCTTATTACGGATTTGGTAAGTCAGTTTATCAGGGACCTCTTTCGCAAAATCAACCGGTTGAAGTGAATACTTATTTTGGTCAAATGCCATTTGTTGATGTTGCCATGTATATGGGGGTAATCATTTTCTTTCTGGCTTTATTCTCAATGTTTGTTAACTGGAAAGATCCGCTTGTTAAATTCTTAACAATATTATCTGTAGTTGCGGTATTCATTTCATTCGGGCGGACTTTTCCTTTTCTATATGATTTGATGTTCCACTATTTTCCGTTTTTCGATAAGTTCCGTATTCCTTCAATGATTTTGATCCTTGTGCAGATAAGCTTTCCGGTTTTAGCTGGATTTGGAGTACTCCGGATAATTCAACTTAAAGAAAATCAGGATAAAATAGTTGAATCGATAATTAAGTTTTCAACAATCGGGTTTGGTGTTCTGTTTATTCTTTCTTTTCTGATTGAAGGTTCGTTAAAAGAATGGTTTATAGCGAGAGTAAATGAATCTGGCCAAAGAGGTACGCAGCTGCAGCCGATACACGGTTATATGGCAGATATGTTTATAACCGACTTCAGACTTGCATTTTTCCTTTCCGCTGCTGTTTTTGGATCAGCCTTTTTATTTGTAAAAAAAGTTATAAGTAAAGACATCCTGGTAACTGCAATAATTATTTTTGCAATGATTGACTTGTTCAGAATTAATCATCGCGGCGAAACATACATTGAAAAATCTCAGCTTGATCAAATGTTCGCAAAACCTGATTACATTTCTGCAATTGAAAGTATTAAAAATAACTCAGTTTATCGTGTCCTTAATCTTAAGCAGGATGGTTCGCCGGGTTCTATAAAACAGAATTCAAATTTTCTTGCTTATTTTCTGAAACAAGATTTGTATGGTTACTCGGGAATTAAACCACGTGCTTACCAGGATTATATGGATGTATTAGGAAGTCCGGTAAATCCGACTTTCTGGAGAATGTTAAACGCAAAATATATCATACTTGAAAATGAAGTAAATATGCCTGATCTTGAATTGCGATATTCCGGCACGAAATCTTTTTTGTACGAAAACAAATCAGCATTGCCCAGAGTGTATTTTGTAAATCGTCTTGAGAAAAAATCTGCTCTTGAAATAATTAATGCTGTCAAAAACAATCAGTTTGATCCGTTAGATATTGCATTTCTTACAGATGAAGTAATTTCAGTTGATGTGCCTGATAGTACTGTTTTCGCTGATATCGTTAAATACGAGGATGAAAAAATTATTATCAAAGCAAAGGCGAGTGGAAATAATTTTTTATTTCTTGGTGATAACTATGTGCCTGTAGGATGGAAAGCTACAATTGATGGTAGTGACACAAAAATATTTAAAGTTAATCACGGCTTTAGAGGAATCGTTGTTCCGGAAGGTGAACATACAATTGAGTTTACCTATCTGCCGGATTCTTTTGTAATATCAAAATATATTTCGCTTACATTAAGCTCATTAGCTTTTATAGGTCTTTTTATCGGAATTGTAATTAACCGGAAAAAGAACAAAGCTTAATTCTTTTGATTACTCTTTGCCCACTCCGAGTATTTAATTTCATCTTCGATGAGTTGAGAAATCAGCTCATCGAATGACATTGTGTAATTCCAATTGAGTTCTTTTTTAGCTTTATTTGGATTGCCGTAAATTATTTCAAGTTCAACAGGGCGGTAAAGAGATTTATCAGGTCTGACGAGTTTTTTCGAATCAAGATTAAGAGTAATAAAAACTTTTTCAATGAATTCCTGTAGTGAATGTGCCTCACCCGAACAGATCACATAATCATCGGGTTTGTTAGTGTTTAACATTTTCCACATTACTTTTACATATTCAGGAACATATCCCCAATCCCTTTGAATTGAAATATTCCCAACCCTTAATTCCTTCTGCTCGCCATTTTTAATTCTAAACGCAGATGTAATGATTTTTTTAGTAACAAAATTTTGTCTTCTTAAAACTGATTCGTGATTAAACAAAATTCCGCATGCAATAAACAAGTTATAAGCTTCGCGGTAATTAACAGAAATCCAATGTGCTGAAGCCTTCGAAATACCATAAGGACTTGCCGGATGAATAATAAAATTTTCATCAATTGGTAATTTATTCTTGTCCACATTGCCGTACATCTCACTGCTTGAGGATTGATATACTTTAATGTCTTTATTAACCATTTTTACGGCTTCAAGAATATTTGCAATGGAAATAATATTAAACTCAAGTGTTCCGATTGGTTGATCGAATGATAATCCAACAGAGCTTTGAGCAGCAAGGTTGTAAATTTCATCTGGTTTATATTTTTCAAAAAAACGAATGATGTTTGACAAGTCAAGTAGGTTTGCTTCCACTAATTCTATATCGTTAACAACATTTAAGAAACTAAGACCGTTTAAATTACCAGCAAGCAAATTTCTTGCTATTCCAATTACTTTGTAATTCTGTTCAAGCAGAAGTTTACTTAAATAAGCTCCATCCTGTCCGGTTATTCCGGTAATAATAGCAGTTTTCATAAAGATTGCTCATATAGTTTTTTAGTTTCAATTGCAGTTTTTTGCCATGAAAAATTTTCTCTCCGGGTGTTCCCTTTTTCGATTATTTTTTTTCTAAGAACATTATCATAAATAATTTTTGACATTTGATTGCTTATGTCTTTTGAATCATTTGGATCAAAATAAATAGCTGCATCGCCACCGACCTCCGGCAATGAACTGGAATTACTTAATGCCATCGGGCAATTGCAGTTCATTGCTTCAAGAACCGGAATTCCAAATCCTTCATAAAGAGATGGAAATGCAAATAATATTGCATTAGAATATAAAGTAGCAAGCGAAACATCATCAGCATGTCTATGTAATATTTTGTCTGACAAATCATTTTCTTTAAATAATTCCATTTCTGCTTCATTAAACTGTCCGCCGCCTCCACAAATTAAGAATAATGAATCATCATTCCTCACTAATTCCTTAAATGCCATCAAGACGTTGTTAAAGTTTTTATAATAATTTCTGCTTCCAACATAAAGAATATATCTTTCCGGTAATTCTAAATCATCGGCTTTTACTGCCATCTCTCTGTTGATAGAAGCTGCAAGATGAATAACCTCAATTTTTTCTGGATCAACTTTAAGCAAATTAATAAGATCATTTTTCGTGCTCTGAGATATCGCAATAATCTTTTTTGCATCCTTGGCTAATAATTTTTTAAACTTTATTGTTTTATCCATTCTATGAGCAATGTGTGGGAATATTTCATGTGTTAAATCAAATACGGTAAGGATGAATGGTTTATTGCCAAGGTGCTTTATAAAATATGAATTGTAATAAGTCGGATGAAATATATCAAAATCATTTCTTTTTATCGTTTTAATACTTTCTTGTCTGTTCACTTGCTCGAGAAGAATTTTTTTCCCTTTAAATTTATTTAGACCTAAAAAATTTTCTACTCTTGTTGATTCATCTGAGTCGATGTAATGATTGTTTGAATATTTTAAAGATAGATCAACGATCATTTCATCATCTTTCTTTAACTCTTTTATCAGATGGTGGAAATAGCGTGATATACCGCCGTATTCCTGCATTGAAAAACACTGATGATCGTAAAGCACCTTCATTAACTATATATCCGATTAAGAATATTACTGAATTGTTGTGTAATCATTTCCCTATTAAATTTTCTAATTCCGTTGATATCAGAATTAAGTTTATCAGCGGATTCAAAAAACATATTTACATCTTCATCATATTTAAACAACATTCCGGCGTTAGCTTCTTTTAAAATATTTTCAACTTCTTCGTTATCCTGTCCGAATGCAATAATTGGTTTTCCGGCACGCAAGTATTCAAATAATTTTCCGGGAACATGGCGTTTTTCTGTTGCACAAACTAAAAGATAATCGGCATTGAGCAACTCCCGAAGCATTTCTTTATAAGGAAGAAAACCAATGTATTCAGTTATATCTGTAAGTCCGTTTTGTTCAATTGACTTAAGGATAAGAGGAGCGATAGTTCCTAAAAATTTTATGCGGAATTTTTCACCGCGGTCAATCCTGCTGCGAATGGCTTTCCATAAATTTTCAGGATTCTGATAATCAAAAATATTTCCTGCGTGAACTAAAACTTTTTCTCCCATATCAGTTGGTGTGGATTTCAGATCAACAAAATCGTTCTCATTAAATCCCCAATATAAAACCGATGATTTGTCCTTGATGAAATGATGCTTATTGATATAGTCTTTTCTCATTGATTCGGTTACAAATACTGTATGAGAAGACTGTTCTAGAACTGATTTCTCAAGTTTATTATCAATCTTTAATGTAAATCTGCTGCGTTTGAATCCCTTGTAATAGATTATATCAACCCACGGATCAATAAAAACCGGAATAAATGGGATGTTAAATTTTTTGCTTAACTTTTTTCCAATTAAGTGCGTTGAATGTGGTGGACCAATTGTAACGATAGCATCAATTTTATTATTGCCAATAATTTTTCTCCCGGTTTTTAATGCAGACCAATACCAGCCAATTCTCGAATCGGGAACGAACAGGTTCATCCTGATCCAAATTGATATCCTGTGAGTTAAACTTTTATTTTCAAGCGAGATGGTTTCAGAAGCTATTAGTTTTTCTTCCGGTTTCTTGCCGATAAATTTTTTGTAAAAATTAAACGGCTCATATGTTTTTGATTTGAACAACTTCAGCTTCGGATCTATATCCTCAAGCAGACTAAAATCCTTTTGAGTGAATGTATCTTCATCTGCAGTTAATACAATTGGCTGCCAGTTATTAACCGGCAAATACTTAATTATTTTCAAAGGCCAGTGAAGAGTTGCTTTTCCTGAAGGAGGCCAGAAGTATGTAATGAATAATAATTGCTTCACTACTGTTTAATTCCTACAAATCTGATTACACTTGACTCACCGGAATGTTTTTTCCCTTCGTTTAACAGAACAGTTTTATTTTCGAGAAGTATGGTTCTTAATGACTTAAAATTTCTTTCAATATCTTCTTGCGAATATAGCATATCTATATTCTGAGGACCTCCCGAATCCTTGCCAAGCTGTTCTTTATTAAATAATTCTAAGATAAGAACACCATTTATTTTTAATGATCTTAAAATTTTATTATGGACTTTTTTTCTTAACTTCGCATTAAGGTGAATAAATATGATTGCTGCAGCATCGTAATAATTTTCAGGGAAGTTGTATTCGGAAATATCGCGGACCGAATAGTTAATTTTTACTCCCGATTCAGAAGCAAGTTTAAGTGCCTTTGATTTGCCAACTTTACTTTGATCCGTTGCGTCTACAGACCACCCTTGTTTAGCTGCAAATACAGCATTTCTTCCTTCTCCTTCACCGGGTAAAAATAGTTTCCCAGGTCTAATCTTTAATAAGTTTTCTCTAAAAAATTCATTTGGTTCTTTACCATAAATGAAGTCGTCTGTTGAATATCTTTCATCCCAGAAATTATAGTTAAACTTATTCATTTGATTAAATTTGTTGATTTTCCGGCTCAAATTTAGTTAATATTAAACGCAGATTGAAACAATTTATTTGTTTCAATCTATCCAACATTAACAAACAGATTCTCCTAATTATTATATTTGAAATAAATAATATAATTTTTCTGAGCTATGGATATAAACATTAAAAGCATAAATAAATTCATTGTAGTTGGTGATAGAGTTTTAGTGAGACCGCAGGAGGAAATGGGCAGAACCAATAGCGGACTTTATCTTCCTACAGGAGTTGCTGAAAAAGAGAAAATTCAAAGCGGATATGTAATTAAAGTTGGTCCCGGTTATGCCACAGCTACTGCTAATGAAGATGAAATGTGGAAACAATCGGAAGATCAGGTTAAATATATTCCTCTTCAGGCAAAAGAAGGGGATTTGGCAATCTTTTTGAGAAAAGAAGCCTTCGAGATAGAATTTGAAAAGGAAAAATTTCTGATTGTTCCAAACTCTGCAATACTTCTTTTAATACGCAACGACGATTTTTCAGCATAAAAAAAGCCCTCGGTTAAGAGGGCTTGCTCAATTATCTAAAATAAAATTTATTCATACCATCTGAGAATTGTAAATCCGTTTTTCTTATAATTAGCTTGTATTAAGTCTAATACATCCTTACTATATTTTACGTCCATATTTCCACTGCCAAAATAATTAACCGATTGACCCGCCAGTATCATTCCACCAATAACCTTGTTAGTTCCAGCAGACGTAACGTCAAGTGGGTCAAGATCAATATTCGTTTCCTTATAAGCCATTACAATTCCTTTATATTCAAGTTTGCCCGCGAATTTAACATTGCCATGAATAACCAAAATTCCAGCTCCAACAGTACCAGCGTTAATTGTTACAAAATGTGTGGGATCAGGATCAGTGTTGATAACAAGAGTTATTTGGGGATTTGATAAAGTTCCCAACACATGTTCTTTATTAACATCTTTATCATAATATGTCACATCGGCGGCATTTGCCAGCCACTGATAAATATCGTTCCAATCTTTTTGCATATCCGGATCACTCAAACCATAACTGGGAGAACCAAATGTACCATCTGGGAGCTTTCCAATTAATTGGTCGGGTTTTGCTTGTGGTTTTAAAAGATAGTTATCGACTAATATTTTTTGTGCTTCAGTATCAACCGAAAGTCCCTTTACGCCAGTGCCATCATTTTTAATAACACCATTCGCATCATGATTATTACCATTAAGTGTCATAGAACCTAAAAAAGCTGTACCAGTTAGAGCCGCGGTTGAAATGTACATTCCCCCGGGCAGAACAGGGAGCACAACAGGCTCTAAAATAGCATCAGCAACTGAAACGTGTTTAACTCCTTGAAATGTTGCAGTAGAAGTAACTCTAACATTAGGCATAGTGCCTGTTAATTTTACAACATACTCTCCATTAAATAGGTTTTGTGTAGCAGAGGTAGTGTTAATTAAAGATTCATCAGCATAGAGTTTTTCCAAATATATTTCTACCCCTGTGTTGGCGATCAGCCGAGCTTGAGTTTGCTCAAACATATTTACAGTAGTAGAGACTCCCTCTGTAGAGTTGGCATTTAGTTTTAAAAGAATAAATCCAATAATGACTGACATGCCCATTGTTATTATTAAAGCCATCTTTCCCATTATATATTCCTCGGATAAATTTTAAATTCCCAATAAGTAAAAACAGAATCCTTGTTACCTGTTATAAAATTATTTGCCTGATTAACAGGTTCAACCCAAAGTTCAGTTTGAATGTACTTAATTTTTTCTAAATCAGTTGTGAGAGTGCCAACACTATCTTCATAAGAAAATTGTAATTTAACTAGTCCGAGTGAAGGACCGGTTATTGAATCTTTATTATTCAGTACACGTATTAAAACTATTTCATCTGTATTTGAAGTTCCCACTGGATCAGCAATAAAATATTCAACTGTATCGATAATCCCAAACCCGGTTGAATCAGGTGCTTCTAAATCAGCAACAAATTTAATTCTTTTCTCTTCGGCGCTTAAAATTGCCGTTCCGTCAAAATTATAACCAATTTTTCTAAAATCGTAATTCATAATTTCAGCAAGAGTTTTAGCATTCTGCTGCATTCTTAATTCATTGTCGGAAGAAAAGCTAGCTTGCGAAGTAAAAAGATTTAACTTCAGCATTAGAAGCAGAAGCATTCCTGCTATAAATGAGGCACCGAAAATATCTAACATTACGTTCATATTTTAATTCTTTGCGTGTAATGAAAAAATAAATGACATATAGAGTGGACTTCTTAAATATTTACTATCCACAGTAACAACGACCTTTTTGTAAAAACTTTGAGTGTAAATGGTCTGACCATCTGCGGTGCTATAAGTAACACTGCAAGTTACTTTATATCCTTCGGCGTGCGGTAAATTCACACTATCTTGATAAGTATTGTAATCATCAATGTCATCAAAGTAAGGATGAACCTCGCCTTCGGTCATCAAAGAACCTGGAGCAGTCAAATTATTTAGTGGAATAGCCTGAAATTCAAGTGTATTTTCATCAAACGCTTTTTGCTTAATCTCTTCAATAAGATTATCCGCTAAAGAAAATGCTGTTAGATAAACTTTGTTTTCAATTTCAACCGTCATATTATCTAAAACAGATGAATTAAATCTCATTGAAGACAATGAGAATAAGACGATTGCACCTATTGCTAAAAATGATTGTATGCCGCCCATAAATAAATACCGTTTCCTTTTATAGTTTATTAAATAGGGACAAATTTTGTACCATTAAGAGTTTTTTAAGCTATTGATCAAATAGTCGTTATTCCTCAAAATTTGCTATTCGGAAAGACTAACAATTTTAAATAGTTGATACTGTTAAGTAAATTATACCCGCAATAACTTCGAAATACATCTCTCGAATATTTTAATAGATTATCACCAATATATTGGGTCATTAGTTTGAAGAACAGGATTTGATTTAATGAAGAGCAGTTGAATCGATTTTATAGAGAAAAGTAAATCAAGGGAAATCCAACTTTCGTATTAAAAAAATCAGTGGATTATTTAAAACTACAAAGCCCCCGGTTAAGAGGGCTTGCTCAATTATCTAAAATCAAAATTTATTCATACCATCTGAGAATTGTAAATCCGTTTTTCTTATAATTAGCTTGTATTAAGTTTAGTACATCCGAACTATACTTGATATTCATATTTCCACTGCCAAAATAATTGACCGATTGACCCGCCAGTATCATTCCACCAATAACCGTGTTAGTTCCAGCAGACGTAACGTCAAGTGGATCAAGATCAATATTCGTTGTCTTATAAGCAAGTACAATTCCTTTATAATCAAGTTTGCCCGCGAATTTAACATTGCCATGAATAACCAAAATTCCAGCTCCAACAGTACCAGCGTTAATTGTTACAAAATGTGTGGGATCAGGATCAGAGTTGATAACAAGAGTTATTTTGGGATTTGATAAAGTTCCCAACTCCTGTTCATCATTAACATCTTTATCATAATAGGTCACATCGGCGGCATTTGCCATCCACTGATAAATATCGCCCCAATCTTTTTGCATATCCGGAGTACTCAAACCATAACTGGGAGAACCAAATGTACCATCTGGGAGCTTTCCAATTAATTGGTTGGGTTTTGCTGAAGGTGTTTTAAGATATTCATCGACTAATATTTTTTGTGCTTCAGTATCAACCGAAAGTCCCCTTACGCCAGTGCCATCATTTTTAATAACACCATTCGCATCATGATTATTACCATTAAGTGTCATAGAACCTAAAAAACCTGTACTAGTTAGAGCCGCGGTTGAAATGTACATTCCCCCGGGCATAACAGGGAGCACAACAGGCTCTAAAATAGCATCAGCAACTGAAACGTGTTTAACTCCTTGAAATGTTGCAGTAGAAGTAACTCTAACATTAGGCATAGTGCCTGTTAATTTTACAACATACTCTCCATTAAATAGGTTTTGTGTAGCAGAGGTAGTGTTAATTAAAGATTCATCAGCATAGAGTTTTTCCAAATATATTTCTACCCCTGTGTTGGCGATCAGCCGAGCTTGAGTTTGCTCAAACATATTTACAGTAGTAGAGACTCCCTCTGTAGAGTTGGCATTTAGTTTTAAAAGAACAAATCCAATAATGACTGACATGCCCATTGTTATTATTAAAGCCATCTTTCCCATTATATATTCCTCGGATAAATTTTAAATTCCCAATAAGTAAAAACAGAATCCTTGTTACCTGTTATAAAATTATTTGCCTGATTAACAGGTTCAACCCAAAGTTCAGTTTGAATGTACTTAATTTTTTCTAAATCAGTTGTGAGAGTGCCAACACTATCTTCATAAGAAAATTGTAATTTAACTAGTCCGAGTGAAGGACCGGTTATTGAATCTTTATTATTCAGTACACGTATTAAAACTATTTCATCTGTATTTGAAGTTCCCACTGGATCAGCAATAAAATATTCAACTGTATCAATAATCCCAAACCCGGTTGAATCAGGTGCTTCTAAATCAGCAACAAATTTAATTCTTTTCTCTTCGGCGCTTAAAATTGCCGTTCCGTCAAAATTATAACCAATTTTTCTAAAATCGTAATTCATAATTTCAGCAAGAGTTTTAGCATTCTGCTGCATTCTTAATTCATTGTCGGAAGAAAAGCTAGCTTGCGAAGTAAAAAGATTTAACTTCAGCATTAGAAGCAGAAGCATTCCTGCTATAAATGAGGCACCGAAAATATCTAACATTACGTTCATATTTTAATTCTTTGCGTGTAATGAAAAAATAAATGACATATAGAGTGGACTTCTTAAATATTTACTATCCACAGTAACAACGACCTTTTTGTAAAAACTTTGAGTGTAAATGGTCTGACCATCTGCGGTGCTATAAGTAACACTGCAAGTTACTTTATATCCTTCGGCATGCGGTAAATTCACACTATCTTGATAAGTATTGTAATCATCAATGTCATCAAAGTAAGGATGAACCTCGCCTTCGGTCATCAAAGAACCTGGAGCAGTCAAATTATTTAGTGGAATAGCCTGAAATTCAAGTGTATTTTCATCAAACGCTTTTTGCTTAATCTCTTCAATAAGATTATCCGCTAAAGAAAATGCTGTTAGATAAACTTTGTTTTCAATTTCAACCGTCATATTATCTAAAACAGATGAATTAAATCTCATTGAAGACAATGAGAATAAGACGATTGCACCTATTGCTAAAAATGATTGTATGCCGCCCATAAATAAATGCTCTTTAAGTTTTTGAAACTAATATATTTACTCAATTACTATACCATGGTAAGATTTCTGACTAATAAAAGTTGATAGGTCAAATCCCACGAATTACGATTAAAAAGGATGTTTTTATAAAGAGTAACCGTTGAAATCAAAAATAATTGTCTGCATTAAGTAATTTGTACACGCAATGACTTCCTATGCTCTAACTAGCAAATTGCGGGATATTATGACGGAAATTTTAGGAGTCTTTTCTTTTCAGAATTGGTTGGAAAATAGATTGCTAAGACTAAATTTTATTCTGATATAATCTATTTAGAGTACGAGTTTTTTTAGTAAGACTTACTTTAAAGAGGAACAAAATGTTTTGTTTTAAAATAATAAAGCCCTCGTTTGAGGGCTCTGTCAAAAAAAAGAATGAAATTTTATTATTCCCACCAACTTAGGATTTCAAATCTTTTCGTATCGAGTAATTGCTTAATGAGTTCAACAGCATCATAACTGTAAAGAATATCAAAGTTTGCAGTACCAGCATTAAGATTAATAGATTCTCCACTAACAACTAGGGCTCCAATGATTCTACCTCTTGCAAAAAGATCTAAATTTATCTCAGTATCTTTATAAGCTATTACTAATCCTTTGAATTCCATAATCGAACTTATATGAAGATCTCCATCTACTATTAGAACTCCGCAACCGCGTACTGTATCTCCAGTGTTTACACTTTTGTCTATTTTTAAATCATCTCCCTGTAAAAAAGTTACTTTAGGTTCAGCCTCAGTACCCCAAGGACCACTTCCATTGAGAGTTTCAGAAGTCAATTTAATATCAGCATTATCAGCCATCATTTGTGCATAGTCAGTCCAATCGACACCTTCTGGTACGATTGCAATGCTTGGATCACCTCCTAAACCAAGAATTGTTGCCCCTGTCATATCGTTGTATAACTCCAGAACTGCGGCCAGTTGATCCTCACCGTCAACCCCTATTCCAGGAATTGATTCTTCAACTGGCAGAATCAAGTCGCCATCCATTGAGTGGTTTCTGCCGTCGATATATAAATTTCCTTTGAGTGTTGATTTATTTGTTTCGAGTTGTGTAACCACTTCACTTGATAAGTATAACGCTCCGGGAGGATGATTAACTGGAAGTTTATCTACAGAAGCTTCAACAATTGTGGTATGTGTCGTACCCATAAATGAGGCTAAAGCTGTAACTTGTACACAATCTTCAGGTCCTTCAATAACTATATCATAAGTACCGCCAAAAAGATTATTACCGGTAAACACACTTTCCATCATTGTAGGATCGTCTTTTAATTTCTCCAGATAAATTTCAACAGCGGAGTTAGCGATTAGCCGGGCTTTTGTCTGTTGGAACATATTTGAGGTAGTCGATACATTTTCAGTTGAATTAGCATTCAGCCTAAGTATGCAGAAAGCAACAATCATCGACATACCTAATACCATTAGTAATGAACTCTTTCCCATAATTTATTTCCTTATATAAATTTTAAATTCTTAATAAACTCATAAATTTCTCAAGCTATCAGTAATCAACTATTTACTACATCTGAAGATTCAATTCACTAAATAAAACTTAAATCTTCTATCACCCCCGTTGTTCATAGTGATTGTGTGCCATAAGCAACCAATTACTATACCACGGTAAGTTTTCTGACTAATGAAATTCTTTAGTTTAAATCTCGCGAATTACGCTTAAAAAGAGTGTTTTTTAAAAGAGTAGCTGTTAAAATTAAAAATAATTGACCGCCTCAAGTAATTTTTACACGCAATGAATTCCTATGCCCTAACTAGCAAATTGGCAGGATATTATGACGGAAATTTTAAGGGGCTTTTCTTTTCAAAATTGGTTGAAAAATAGATCGCTAAGATTAAATTTTTAGATGCTAAAACCCTATAGCTAAAGGACAGCATGACAACTGCGTAAGGTGAGTTAGTAAGACCTACTATAACAATTTTAAAGATGAATAAAATGTTCTGCTTTAAAATTACAAAGCCCTCAAACGAGGGCGTTGAAAAATGAAATTTTTATAAAACTTTTATTCCCACCAACTTAGGATTTGCCATCTTTGGCTTGCAAGCAAACTATTAACCCAATTTATTGCTTGAGAGCTATATAATATGCTAAAGTTTGCATTGAGTGTTTCAAGATAAATATAATCTGCAGCAATAACCATGCTGCCGATAATTGTTCCCGTGCCAGCTAAATCTAATGTAAGGTTTTGAGTCAACTCAGCTTGCTTATATGCTATCACTAAACCTACAAATTCAAAATTTGTGGTTATTTCAACATCACCATTTATCACTAAAATACCACAACCGGATACGGGACCTGTTCCGTAAACAGCTTCTTGAGTGATTTTTACAAGCTCTCCTTCTCCATTTATAAAAGTAACTTTAGGGTTATCTCTTGTTCCCCAAGGGGCAGTACCTCTAATATTAGAAGGGGTTATTATTATATCTGGATTCTGAGCCAATTGTTCTGCATATGAAGACCAAGTCTCATTTGGATCGTCACCAATATTAAAATCTGGATCAACTGTGCCAACACTTGTACCATCCTCATCATCTTCACCCATTTCTCCCAAAACTTCAGCTACCGAAAAAATATTTATAGTCTGCTCAACAGCATCTTCCACATTACCTTCATCAACTGCAATTCCCAAAACCGCATCACCGATTATATTTCCTTCTTCATCCACCAAAAGATTACCGTAAAGATCATGCTCTCTCCCGTCAATTACTATGTTTGCCACTATTCCTGAGCTGGCTACACGACTATTTCTCTCTCCCAGAGGAATAGAACCATTAAAATCTTTTTCTACAGTTTCCGCAGATAATACTAATGCACCCGGTGATAAATAGGCTTTAAATGGATCGAATCTTGCTTCGGCAATGGTAGTATGCGTGACTCCCATAAATTTAGCGATTGATGTAACTTGCAACTTTTCCTCTGAACCAAACGCGTAAATTTTATAAGTACCATTAAAAAGACTTTCGATAGGAAATTCTTTTGTTATTTCTCCTGCGTCTTCGATCATTGAACGATTGTTATAAAATTTTTCTAAATAAACTTCCACACCGGAGTTAGCAATAAGACGAGCATGTGTTTTTTCAAACATATTTACTGTTCCTGCTACGCTCTCGGTAGAATTAGCATTTAGCCTAAGTATGAAGAAAGCGATAATAATAGACATACCAAGAACTATGATTAATGAACTCTTTCCCATTTAAATATTCCTCGGATAAATTGTAAATTCCCAATAAGTTTTCGGGTATTGTAATTCGTCAGTGATCAAATCATGGAGCTCTTCCGTAGATTCAACCCAAAGTTCTGTTTTGATGTATTTAATATCATCAAGCACAGCTGTTTCATTAACACCTGTATGATCGTAATAGGTAAATTTAAGATCAACTAAACCTAATGTAGGGCCATCGATTCTTTCTGTGTCATTAACTATTCTGACTAATACTCTGTCATTTGGGTTTTGTGTTCCCGTAACATCTGTTGCTTCATCAAAATAATACTCTACCTGATCAGGTGTTCCATGTCCAATATTATTTATTAATATAGATCCATCTTCCTTTAGTATTGGTTCTGGAGGCTGCATATCAGCCCAAAATTTAATTCTCTTTTCTTCAGCGATTGTTATTGCTGTCCCATCAATGTTATACCCAATTTTTCTGAGATCATAATTCAATATTTCACCAAGAGTTTTTGCATTCTGCTGTAATTTGAGCTCTGTATCGGATGTATAGCTGGCAGTTGAAGCAAATAAATTTAGCTTCAGGATTAGTAATAACAGCATTCCTGCAATAAAAACAGATCCAAAAATATCTAACATCACGCTCATAATTGCCTCACTTAGAATGTAAAGTAAAAATAAATGATAGGCTAACAGGATGACTTAAATACTTACTGCTTGCAGTTACTGTAACCCGTTTAAAGAAAGTCTGAACACCCCCGCTTGAATTGTCCTGAACATTTTCATCTGCATAATCTACTGTGCAGGAAACAGTATAACCTTCTGCGTGCGGCAGCGAAACCGGTTTCGAGTAGAGGTGGTAATCATCAATGTCATCCCAGGTTGCTGGATCAGTAGTCTCACCCAAATCTTTTGATGCTCCAAATAAAGAAATAGTAGATAATTCACCAGTAGTTATAGATCTCCACTCAACGGTTTGTTCATCAAAAGCTTTTTGTTTAATTTCTTCGATAAGATCATCGGCGAGAGAAAATGCAGTTAGGTAAACTTTATTTTCTACTTCAACAGTAAGGTTTTGAAGAACTGAAGAGTTAAATCTAATAGAAACAAGGGTAAATAGCACTACTGCCCCAATTGCCAATAATGATTGAATGCTGCCCATAAAACTTAATTCACTTAATTGTTAATTTGATGTATCATTCGACAAGATTTATACCATAAAATAATGTTGATTTTTCTAAAAATAATAGAATATTTTATGTATCCTGCCTCAAAAGGAGGCTTTTCAAAATAAGATTTTTCTAAATGAGACAGATAAAAAACTTACGTTAATTTACGTAATTTTTTTTGGAAAATACATTAACCCTCTTTAGTAATTAATTTCACTAAGATTTTTTTATTCTTGCTATAAGATAATAGAACTATTTAATATTTTCAAAATGGAAAGGACTGTGTAATCTAGTTCCAGATAGCATTACTATACAAGTTACAAAAGTCTTACTGACTTTCTTTAAGTTTATGTATGTGGAAAGAAAAACAGTTGGAGTACAATCAATCAATGTGATCATTTGATTCAGGCGCAGTTTGATGCAAATGATGATCTTCTTAGAGCGCAGTATAATAACAAAGAAGATTTATTTAAATTTTATTCATACCAGGAAACAATTTCATATCCGCCGGTTCCGGGGAAGAAAGGAGGAGATGCTACCATAAATCTATCGTCATATCTGTATTGTTTTGCAAAACCACTTTTAATAGTACCTCCACTAAAAGTACCAACGGCCTGACGGGTGTTTTGTATAATTCCACCAACAAGATTTATGTTTCCGCTAACTGGTCTAGTGGCATAATTCTCAGATCCAAATCCGCCATCCTGAACATATATTGAGGCGTTTATAGTAATATTGCTAATATTAGCAGCATTATCTGTGATAAGAACATTATTTTGTGCAACTATTCCGAGCATATCAGTACAGGTTAGGTCAGTCTTTGGGTTACTTTGATAAACTATATCATCATCAAGATAAACAAAACCCGTTGTTGATTTGGATCCAGAGACGCCAACCGTGTAAGCCCCTTTAATAGTCCCTTGCATTCTTATATTGCCGTTATCTACAAAAATAAGCCCATTGGGGGCTGCAGTTGGTAAATAGAGAGTGTCAGTGTAAGGTCCAGAGCTGCTATATTTAATTAGAAGGTTATTTCCCTGAAAGTTCATATATACTGTGCCTTTGTTCTTTAACGTTCCATCGAAATATAGCCCGCCGCTTTTTGCCGGAGCTTTTAATGCAGTGACTCCATCTGCGGGCATAGGCAGATCGACGCCTTGTTCATATCCTCCATGAAAGTATGGAGCATCAACTTTTTGACCATTATAATATTGGATTTTCCCTTTTGAACTAGCTTTTCCATAAAATGAAGGCCTTTGACTGGCTAATAGATTGCCTTGTGTGTGGAATGGGCCCCAAACAGTATCTTGATTGATCCACCAGATATTACCGCCTTCACTTACTGAATAATAAGCAAACTTTGAAAACTTACTTGGAGATAAAGTTACTTGAACTAAACTAGTGTCTTTGTTAAATATGCCCTTAGATGTAATTTGTCTTATGTTTTTATAAGCATCAAGAACAGTTACAGTAACAAAGAGTTTACCGTCTTGATAATCTAAATTATTGTAACCTGAAGTCCAAGTTGGATCTAAAAAGACTTCGTTGGCTGCCAAATTTGCACCGCTTACAGCAATGTTATGGGAAGTGGTCATGCTAAAATACTCAACATAGTTATCTGTCATGTTGCCAGATACACTGTTAAAGTTATTTGCAATAACCAAAAACAGCATACTGAAACCCATTATAACAAGTAGTATTGCTTTCCCGCTCATTTTTTATCTCCTATCTGTTCCTTAAATTTCTTGCAACTAATCTTATTTGTCTCCAGAATGCTGATGAATATTTTTCATCATAAGCATAAACACTTTCAACCCTGATATTAATTTCATATGAGCTGATTAATGATGGTTGTGTTATAGGCAAACTAAGAGTATCGCCCAAAGCATCAAAATAAATTAAATAAAACTGTGTAACACCAAGGTTAACTCCTGAAGGTGTTTCAGTATTTATAACTCTGTATAAAAACCTGTCTCTTGGATTAGGAGTCCCGGATAATTCTGAAACCGGTCCCAGATAATATCTTACAGAATCAATATTTCCATCGTTGTCAATATCTGCATAAAACTTAATGCTTGAAGTATCCGCGTAAGCAATAGCTTTGGTTGGATCAGGAAATTTTTCCCATACCTTACAATATCCCATTTTTCTAAAATCATATTCCATAATTTGAGCTATTGTAACTAAATTCTGCTGGAGGGAAAGTTCACCACCATAATTATAAGTTTTTTCTGCTGCTGCATCGCTTAGTCTTAAGACAGTAATGAGCAACAGACCACCCATAATAACTGATGCAAGTATATCTATTATTGTACTAAATCCCATAATTTATTCCTATCTAAAAAACCAATAGCTGTAAATTGTAGAAAGCTCTAAAGTATCACGTGAAAAATCGCTGTAGATTCTAACGGTTAATTTTTTATGCCAAGTGTTGCTTGTAGTAGAGCCGTCTGGATTATTAGGGTTGATATAGTCTACCTGACATACAGAAGTAAAAGGGATAGTAAAAATTGTGTCTTGTTGAATATGTCCTTGATAGTCATCAAAGTCATCAAAAACTCCGCTTACTTCCTGACCAAAAGATCCTTTATTTGTAAGTGAGAATAAACTCTGCACTGGATCTGACTTTGTGTTTTCATCAAACGAGAGTTTGCTGGCTTCCTCTATAAGTGATGTACCTATTGATGTTGCTAAAACTCCGACTTTTGAGTCAAGCACTACTTCATCTGTTATAAGAATGCTATTATTCATTCTTAAGACATTAAGCGATAAAATAAGTAGTGCACCAATTGCTAATAAAGATTGTCCTAAATTCATATTTCCGTTGATGATAATTTATTAATAATAAATGACAATACTTGTGCCAAAACAAATTTCGGCAATCGTTTAATAAATGGTCTACTATATCTTATTTTTTATGCTTCAAAAAGAGATTTTTCTAATTAAAATTTTCCACTATGGGTCAGCCAGGATAAAAATTTACATCGTCTTTGTTGTAATTTACGTTCCTCAAACAAAAGTTGCTTGTATTAGCAGTTAAAAATCTTTCCTTTTCAATATCAAGTAATTTTACGCTCTTTTTCTTATTTTTGTCAAAAATATATTTTTATCTAAATATAGCAACGAGGAATTTTTATGACTGCCAATTTTGATATGATCCAACACGTTTATGACAATTATAGGACTAAATTAGAGAATATTAGAAAAGTATAAAGTTTTTGTTAATTTTTAAAGATATAAAAAAAAATAAATAAATTATTTAATTAAATTAAAAAATAAATTAAAAAAAAAAAAATTAAAATAAATATTAAAAAATAAATGCCTTTAAGTTTATAGTGAAATAAATATGTACAAATTATATACCATAAGATTTTTATAATAAAAGTTATAAATCAAATAGTCAGAATTACATTAAAAATATGTTATTAAAAAAACGTAAAAATCAAAATAATTGATGCATTAAGTAATATATACCGCAATGAACTTCGAATGATCTAACAAAATTAGAAGAATGACGAAATTTATAGATTATTATTTTGAAGAATGTAAAATAGATTTAAGTCAAATTTATTCAGATATAATCGATTTAGAGAAAAATTATTAAGTAAGACTTACTTTAAAGAGGATAAAAATGTTTTTTTTTAAAATAAAAAGCCTCGTTTGAGGGCTTGTAAGAAAAAAATAAAATTTTATTATTCCACCAACTTAGGATTTCAAATCTTTTCGTATGAGTAATTGCTTAATGATTTCAACAGCATCATAACTGTAAAGAATATCAAAGTTTGCAGTACCAGCATTAAGATTAATAGATTCTCCACTAACAACAGGGCTCAATGATTCTACCTCTTGCAAAAAGATCTAAATTTATCTCAGTATCTTTATATGCTATTACTAATCTTTGAATTCATAATCGAACTTATATGAAGATCTCATCTACTATTAGAACTCCGCAACCGCGTACTGTATCTCAGTGTTTACACTTTTGTCTATTTTTAAATAATCTCCTGTAAAAAAGTTACTTTAGGTTCAGCCTCAGTACAAGGACCACTTCATTGAGAGTTTCAGAAGTCAATTTAATATCAGCATTATCAGCCATCATTTGTGCATAGTCAGTACAATCAACACCTTTGGAACATTGCAATGCTTGGATCACCTCTAAACCAAGATTGCTGCCCTGTCATATCGTTGTATAACTCAGAACTGCGGCAGTTGATCCTCACCGTCAACTCTATTCCAGGAATTAATTCTTCAACGGCAGAATAAGTTGCCATCATTGAGTGGTTTCTGCCGTCGATATATAAATTTCTTTGAGTGTAGATTTATTAGTTTCAGTTGTGTAACCACTTCAGTTGATAAGTATAACGCTCCGGGAGGATGATTAACTGGAAGTTTATCTACAGAAGCTTCAACAATTGTGGTATGTGTCGTACCCATAAATGAGGCTAAAGCTGTAACTTGTACACAATCTTCAGGTCCTTCAATAGCTATATCATAAGTACCGCCAAAAAGATTATTACCGGAAGAACACACTTTCCATCATTGTAGGATCGTCTTTTAATTTCTCCAGGTAAATTTCAACAGCGGAGTTAGCGATTAGCCGGGCTTTTGTCTGTTGGAACATATTTGAGGTAGTCGATACATTTTCAGTTGAATTAGCATTCAGCCTAAGTATGCAGAAAGCAACAATCATCGACATACCTAATACCATTAGTAATGAACTCTTTCCCATAATTTATTTCCTTATATAAATTTTAAATTCTTAATAAACTCATAAATTTCTCAAGCTATCAGTAATCAACTATTTACTACATCTGAAGCTTCAATTCACTAAATAAAACTTAAATCTATCTATCACCCCCGTTGTTCATAGTGATTGTGTGCCATAAGCAACCAATTACTATACCACGGTAAGTTTTCTGACTAATGAAATTCTGTAGTTTAAATCTCGCGAATTACGCTTAAAAAGAGTGTTTTTTAAAAGAGTAACTGTTAAAATCAAAAATAATTGGCCGCATTAAGTAATTTTTACACGCAATGAATTCCTATGCCCTAACTAGCAAATTGGCGGGATATTATGACGGAAATTTTAAGAGTCTTTTCTTTTCAAAATTGGTTGAAAAATAGATCGCTAAGATTAAATTTTTAGATGCTAAAATCCGATAGCTAAAGGACAGCATGACAACTGCGTAAGGTGAGTTAGTAAGACTTACTAGAACAATTTTAAAGAGGAATAAAATGTTCTGCTTTAAAATTACAAAGCCCTCAAACGAGGGCTTTGTAAAATGAAATTTTTATAAAACTTTTATTCCCACCAACTGAGGATTTGCCATCTTTGGCTACCAAGTAAACCACTAACCAAATTTATTGCTGCAGAACTATATAATATGCTAAAGTTTGCATTAAGTGTTTCAAGATAAATATACTCTGAGGCAATAATCATGCTGCCGATAATTGTTCCAGTACCAGTTAAACCAAATGTAAGAGTAGAGTCTCTCTCTTGAGTTAACTCAGCTTGCTTAAATGCTATCACTAAACCTGTAAATAAAAAATTTGCAGTTATTTCAACATCACCACTTATCACTAAAATACCACAACCGGATACGGGACCTCCTCCGTTACTAGCGAATTGAGTGATTTTGACAAGCTCTCCTTCTCCATTTATAAAAGTAACTTTAGGATTATCTATTGTTCCCCAAGGGGCAGTATTGTTAATATTAGAAGGAGTTATTGTGATATCTGGATTCTGAATCAATTTTTCTGCAAGTGAAGTCCAGGTCTCATTTGGATCGTCACCAATAGTATTATCTGGAGAAACTACACCAACACTTGCAATAACATCTGGGTCTTCATTATCTAATCCAAGAACATCAGCAGTTCCAGAAAAGATATTTATGGTTGCCTCAACAGCTGCCGCCACAGTATCTTCATTAACCGCAATTCCCAAAACTTCATCAAATTAGATTTCCTTCTTCATCCACTAGAAGATTACCGTAAAGGTCATGTTCTCTCCCGTCAATTATTATTTTCGCCAATATTCCTGAGCTTAGTGACCTCACTATTTCTCTCTCCAGCAGGTAGTTTACCATTAAAGTCTTTTGCTACAGTTTCCGCAGATAAAACCAGGGCACCTGGTGATTTAAGTGGATTTGCTCTTGCTTCTACAATGGTGGTATGCGGAACTTTCATAAATGAGGATATTGAAGTTACTCGTAATACGGAATATGCAACAGAATCCCATTCAGCTTTTATATCATATGTGCCGTTAAAGAGATTGTTTCCACTAATAGGACAATCGTCAATGAGTGATCGGTCCCGTTGAAATTTCTCTAAATAAATTTCCACACCGGAGTTAGCAATAAGACGGGCATGTGTTTTTTCGAACATATTCATGGTTTCCGCTACGCTCTCGGTTGAATTAGCATTTAGCCTAAGTATGAAGAAAGCGATAATAACCGACATACCAAGTACTATGATTAATGAACTTTTTCCCATTTAAATATTCCTCGGATAAATTGTAAATTCCCAATAAGTTCTCGGGTATTGTAATTCGTCAGTGATCAGATCATGCAGCTCTTCTGTAGATTCAACCCAGAGCTCTGTTTTAATGTATTTAATATTCTCATATTGCGAGGTACAAGATAAGGTATAGTCATCAACACCGGTCTGCATCGAAATATGTGAACTTAACATCTTACTAAACCTAAGGAAGGACCATCAATTCTTTCTGTGCCATTAACAATTCTTACTAATACTCCGTCATTTGGATTAGTCGTACCAGCAACATCTGTAGCTTCATCGAAGTAATATTCCTGACTTCAGTCTATAACTAATATGTCCATCGTCCCTAGTACTGGTTCCAGGAGGCTGCATATCAGCCCAAAATTTAATTTCTGTTGGAATCAGCATAAGTAATCGCAACTGAATCGACGTTATATCCGATTTTTCTGAGATCATAATTCAATAATCTCAGCAAGAGTTTTTGCATTCTGCTGTAATTTGAGCTCTGTATCGGATGTATAGCTGGCAGTTGAAGCAAATAAATTTAGCTTCAGGATTAGTAATAACAGCATTCCTGCAATAAAAACAGATCCAAAAATATCTAACATCACGCTCATAATTGCCTCACTTAGAATGTAAAGTAAAAATAAATGATAGGCTAACAGGATGACTTAAATACTTACTGCTTGCAGTTACTGTAACCCGTTTAAAGAAAGTCTGAACACCCCCGCTTGAATTGTCCTGAACATTTTCATCTGCATAATCATACTGTGCAGGAAACAGTATAACCTTCTGCGTGCGGCAGCGAAACCGGTTTCGAGTAAAGGTGGTAATCATCAATGTCATCCCAGGTTACTGGATCAGTAGTCTCACCCAAATCTTTTGATGCTCCAAATAAAGAAATAGTAGTTAATTCACCAGTAGTTATAGATCTCCACTCAACGGTTTGTTCATCAAAAGCTTTTTGTTTAATTTCTTCGATAAGATCATCGGCGAGAGAAAATGCAGTTAGGTAAACTTTATTTTCTACTTCAACAGTAAGGTTTTGAAGAACTGAAGAGTTAAATCTAATAGAAACAAGGGTAAATAGCACTACTGCCCCAATTGCCAATAATGATTGAATGCTGCCCATAAAACTTAATTCACTTAATTGTTAATTTGATGTATCATTCGACAAGATTTATACCATAAAATAATGTTGATTTTTCTAAAAATAATAGAATATTTTATGTATCCTGCCTCAAAAGGAGGCTTTTCAAAATAAGATTTTTCTAAATGAGACAGATAAAAAACTTACGTTAATTTACGTAATTTTTTTTGGAAAATACATTAACCCTCTTTAGTAATTAATTTCACTAAGATTTTTTTATTCTTGCTATAAGATAATAGAACTATTTAATATTTTCAAAATGGAAAGGACTGTGTAATCTAGTTCCAGATAGCATTACTATACAAGTTACAAAAGTCTTACTGACTTTCTTTAAGTTTATGTATGTGGAAAGAAAAACAGTTGGAGTACAATCAATCAATGTGATCATTTGATTCAGGCGCAGTTTGATGCAAATGATGATCTTCTTAGAGCGCAGTATAATAACAAAGAAGATTTATTTAAATTTTATTCATACCAGGAAACAATTTCATATCCGCCGGTTCCGGGGAAGAAAGGAGGAGATGCTACCATAAATCTATCGTCATATCTGTATTGTTTTGCAAAACCACTTTTAATAGTACCTCCACTAAAAGTACCAACGGCCTGACGGGTGTTTTGTATAATTCCACCAACAAGATTTATGTTTCCGCTAACTGGTCTAGTGGCATAATTCTCAGATCCAAATCCGCCATCCTGAACATATATTGAGGCGTTTATAGTAATATTGCTAATATTAGCAGCATTATCTGTGATAAGAACATTATTTTGTGCAACTATTCCGAGCATATCAGTACAGGTTAGGTCAGTTTTTGGGTTACTTTGATAAACTATATCATCATCAAGATAAACAAAACCCGTTGTTGATTTGGATCCAGAGACGCCAACCGTGTAAGCCCCTTTAATAGTCCCTTGCATTCTTATATTGCCGTTATCTACAAAAATAAGCCCATTGGGGGCTGCAGTTGGTAAATAGAGAGTGTCAGTGTAAGGTCCAGAGCTGCTATATTTAATTAGAAGGTTATTTCCCTGAAAGTTCATATATACTGTGCCTTTGTTCTTTAACGTTCCATCGAAATATAGCCCGCCGCTTTTTGCCGGAGCTTTTAATGCAGTGACTCCATCTGCGGGCATAGGCAGATCGACGCCTTGTTCATATCCTCCATGAAAGTATGGAGCATCAACTTTTTGACCATTATAATATTGGATTTTCCCTTTTGAACTAGCTTTTCCATAAAATGAAGGCCTTTGACTGGCTAATAGATTGCCTTGTGTGTGGAATGGGCCCCAAACAGTATCTTGATTGATCCACCAGATATTACCGCCTTCACTTACTGAATAATAAGCAAACTTTGAAAACTTACTTGGAGATAAAGTTACTTGAACTAAACTAGTGTCTTTGTTAAATATGCCCTTAGATGTAATTTGTCTTATGTTTTTATAAGCATCAAGAACAGTTACAGTAACAAAGAGTTTACCGTCTTGATAATCTAAATTATTGTAACCTGAAGTCCAAGTTGGATCTAAAAAGACTTCGTTGGCTGCCAAATTTGCACCGCTTACAGCAATGTTATGGGAAGTGGTCATGCTAAAATACTCAACATAGTTATCTGTCATGTTGCCAGATACACTGTTAAAGTTATTTGCAATAACCAAAAACAGCATACTGAAACCCATTATAACAAGTAGTATTGCTTTCCCGCTCATTTTTTATCTCCTATCTGTTCCTTAAATTTCTTGCAACTAATCTTATTTGTCTCCAGAATGCTGATGAATATTTTTCATCATAAGCATAAACACTTTCAACCCTGATATTAATTTCATATGAGCTGATTAATGATGGTTGTGTTATAGGCAAACTAAGAGTATCGCCCAAAGCATCAAAATAAATTAAATAAAACTGTGTAACACCAAGGTTAACTCCTGAAGGTGTTTCAGTATTTATAACTCTGTATAAAAACCTGTCTCTTGGATTAGGAGTCCCGGATAATTCTGAAACCGGTCCCAGATAATATCTTACAGAATCAATATTTCCATCGTTGTCAATATCTGCATAAAACTTAATGCTTGAAGTATCCGCGTAAGCAATAGCTTTGGTTGGATCAGGAAATTTTTCCCATACTTTACAATATCCCATTTTTCTAAAATCATATTCCATAATTTGAGCTATTGTAACTAAATTCTGCTGGAGGGAAAGTTCACCACCATAATTATAAGTTTTTTCTGCTGCTGCATCGCTTAGTCTTAAGACAGTAATGAGCAACAGACCACCCATAATAACTGATGCAAGTATATCTATTATTGTACTAAATCCCATAATTTATTCCTATCTAAAAAACCAATAGCTGTAAATTGTAGAAAGCTCTAAAGTATCACGTGAAAAATCGCTGTAGATTCTAACGGTTAATTTTTTATGCCAAGTGTTGCTTGTAGTAGAGCCGTCTGGATTATTAGGGTTGATATAGTCTACCTGACATACAGAAGTAAAAGGGATAGTAAAAATTGTGTCTTGTTGAATATGTCCTTGATAGTCATCAAAGTCATCAAAAACTCCGCTTACTTCCTGACCAAAAGATCCTTTATTTGTAAGTGAGAATAAACTCTGCACTGGATCTGACTTTGTGTTTTCATCAAACGAGAGTTTGCTGGCTTCCTCTATAAGTGATGTACCTATTGATGTTGCTAAAACTCCGATTTTTGAGTCAAGCACTACTTCATCTGTTATAAGAATGCTATTGTTCATTCTTAAGACATTAAGCGATAAAATAAGTAGTGCACCAATTGCTAATAAAGATTGTCCTAAATTCATATTTCCGTTGATGATAATTTATTAATAATAAACAACAATACTTGTGCCAAAACAAATTTCAGCAACTGTTTAATAAACGGTCTACTATATCTTATTTTTTATGCTTCAAAAAGAGATTTTTCTAATTAAATTTTCCACTATGGGTCAGCCAGGTTAAAAATTTAAATCGTCTTTGTTAAAATTTACGTTCCTCAAACAAAAGTTGCTTGTATTAGCAGTTAAAAATCTTTCCTTTTCAATATCAAGTAATTTTACGCTCTTTTTCTTATTTTTGTCAAAAATATATTTTTATCTAAATATAGCAACGAGGAATTTTTATGACTGCCAATTTTGATATGATCCAACACGTTTATGACAATTATAGGACTAAATTAGAGAATATTAGAAAAGTAATAAAACGACCGCTAACGTATGCTGAAAAAGTTTTATACACACATCTTTACCATAAAACAACAAAACAATTTTCTGGTGGAAAAGATTATGTTGAGTTAGCCCCCGATCGAGTTGCTATGCAGGATGCAACGGCACAGATGGCACTGCTTCAGTTTATGTCTGCGGGAAGAAAAACTACTGCGGTTCCTTCAACTGTTCATTGCGATCACTTAATTCAAGCTCAGGTTGGTGCTGTTGATGATCTTAATAGAGCAAACACGGAGAACAAAGAGGTTTATGACTTTCTTGAAAGCATATCTCAAAAACATGGTGTTGGATTCTGGAAACCGGGCGCAGGGATTATTCACCAGGTTGTTTTAGAAAATTATGCTTTTCCCGGTGGTATGATGATCGGTACTGATTCGCACACTCCTAATGCAGGTGGACTTGGAATGATTGCAATAGGTGTTGGCGGTGCTGATGCTGTTGATGTTATGGCAGGTATGCCCTGGGAACTTAAATGGCCCAAGCTTATCGGAGTTAAATTAACAGGAAAACTGAACGGCTGGACTTCTGCAAAAGATGTTATTCTTAAGCTTGCAGGTATTTTAACTGTAAAGGGCGGTACCGGTGCAATTGTAGAATATTTTGGCGAAGGAACAAATTCAATTTCCTGTACAGGTAAAGGAACAATTTGTAATATGGGTGCAGAAATTGGCGCAACAACTTCTGTATTTCCATTTGATGAAAGAATGTCATCTTACTTAAGAATTACAAAACGTGTTGATGTTGCAGCTCTTGCAGAAGGATTAGCAGATGAACTTTGTGCGGATAAAGAAGTGTTCGAAAATCCTGAAAAATATTATGATCAGGTTATTGAAATAAATTTAAGTGAACTGGAACCTCATCTTAACGGACCATTTACTCCTGACAAAGCCTGGCCAATATCAAAAATGAAAGAAGCGGTTAAGAGTGAAAATTATCCGGATAAAGTATCAGTTGGATTGATCGGAAGCTGCACAAACTCCAGTTACGAAGATATTGATCGCTCTGCAAGCATTGCAAAACAAGCTATTGCAAAAGGTATAAAAGCAAAAGGGCAGTACACTATTACTCCTGGCTCCGAACAAGTAAGGGCAACGATTGAACGGGATGGACAGTTAAAAGCATTAACTGATATTGGCGGAGTTATTCTTGCTAATGCCTGCGGTCCTTGTATAGGAATGTGGAAGAGAATGGATAAGAAAATGGGTGAGAGAAATACAATTATTACATCATTTAACAGAAACTTTGCAAAGAGAAATGATGGAAATCCTGAAACTCTTGCATTTGTTGCTTCACCGGAGATTACTACAGCACTTGCAATTGCCGGTAGTCTCTCATTCAATCCTATCACTGATGAACTTATAAATGAAAAGGGTGAAAAAGTAAAACTTGATCCACCAACCGGGGAAGAACTTCCTCCACGTGGATTTGATGAAGGCAGCAGTGGATTTGTAGCACCCGCAGAAGATGGAAATAAAGTTGAAGTTAAAGTTGATCCCAAGAGTGACAGGCTACAATTGTTAACTCCGTTTACTAAGTGGGATGGAAAAGACTTAGTTGATCTTCCGGTTTTGTTAAAAGCATTTGGCAAATGTACAACGGATCATATCTCAATGGCGGGTCCCTGGTTAAAGTATCGAGGACATCTTGATAACATTTCTAACAATATGTTTATCGGTGCAATTAACGCATACACAAAAGAACCCGGCAAAGTTAAAAATACTTTTACAGCTGAAACTAAATCCACACCTGAAGTTGCACGTGAGTACAAAGCAAAAGGTGTAAACTGGGTTGTTATTGGTGATGAAAATTACGGCGAAGGTTCATCACGTGAACACGCTGCAATGGAACCAAGATTTCTTGGCGGCAGGGCAATAATAGTAAAAAGCTTTGCGCGCATCCACGAAACAAACTTAAAGAAGCAGGGAATGTTACCGCTTACTTTTGCTGATCCTAAAGATTATGATAAGATAAGAGAAGATGATAAGGTTGATATATTGATTTCATCACTCGCACCGGAAAAACAGGTTAAGATGATTGTAAAACACAGAGACGGCAGCAAAGATGAAGTAATGTTGAATCAGACTTTTAACGCTGCACAAATAGAATGGTTTAAAGCCGGCAGCGCATTAAATTTGATTGCAAGTAAACAGAAGTAAAATAATAATTGTACGAGTTTAGAATTATTTCTGAGCTCTTACTAACACATTAAACAGATAACAACTAACATTTTTTATAAATAAGCCCCGTAAATTTTCTCCAGCAATAAGGAAAGTTGTTTCCTTTCCTCCTTATTCAAATTGTCTGAAACTAAACAATGGAGCTGATCAATTTCCGGTTTTACTTTTTCTAGAAGCATCAATCCTTTTCCAGTAATTTTTGCTAAAGATAATCTCCTGTCTTCCGGACTGCTAAATCTTTCAACATAACCTTGATTAATTAACCTGTCGATAAGTCTTGTTACATCAGGCGCTTGATCCATCATTCTTGTAATAATGTCAAAGCGCGGGTATCCATTAGGATGATTCCCTTTAAGTATTCTTAGTACGTTATACTGAGGACTTGTAAGACCATATTTAATTAAAACTTCATCATTCTTCATTTTTAAGAAGTTAGCGGTAACAAAAATGTTAAGGAATGCTTCCTGTTCTGAGTTCTCAAATTTGTTTTGTTTAAGCCGTTGTTTTAGTATTTCACCCATGGCAATCTCAAAATTATTTAATGTGTTATAACATAAAATTAAAGAAGATTAAATGAGTATTCAAGTAAAGCTGAAAATTTACTTTCTATGTCATACAAAGATTATTTAATTAACTTACCTTACGCAGAATATTAAAATGAATTGCCACGACCCCTGCCTACCGCAGGCAGGTTTAGGTCGTGGAATAATTATCCAAAAATCCAAAGGCTTTAGCTATAAATTTTACTAAAATGGGGCTAAAGCCAAAGTATTTGGTTTAATATGGTCCCCGACATAAATTTCGGGGCAATCGTGCAACGTACTGTGCGGAAAGTGAGTAATAAATATAATTACCTATGTAGAATTCTCAATGCGATATTCATATATTTCATTTGTGTTTATTTAACGATTGGAAAGGTTTACTTAAGCTCAAATGGTTTTTCTTAATCCTGCTGTTTTGTTTGGACTTCTTGCAGCATCAATTCCAATTCTGATTCATCTTCTTAATCTCAGAAAACTAAAAAAGATTGAGTTCAGTACTCTAACTTTTCTGAAAGAACTGCAAAAGAATAAGATTAGAAAAGTAAAATTAAAGCAATTGCTTTTGCTTGTCTTGAGGGTTCTGATAATTCTATTCCTTGTGTTTGCATTTGCCCGCCCAACACTTGAAGGTGTATCCATAGGTGGAACGACGTCTGCGGCTAAAACAACCGCAGTTTTTATTCTCGATGATACTTTCAGTATGTCTGTTGTAGATCAGAACGGCTCTTATTTTAATCAGGTAAAACAGACAATTAAAAAACTTTTAAAAAATTTGCAGGAAGGTGATGAAGCCGGATTACTTTTGGTGTCCGATAATTCTACTGAAAGGATAAACCTCACATCTAATTTCTCGGAGTTTGAAAGACTTGTAGAAACTTTAAACATTTCTTCGGCAAGCGGAATGATAAATAACTCATTTGTTAAAGTTGCCGAAATAATTTCCAATTCAAAAAACTTTAACAAGGAAATTTATCTTTTATCAGATTTCCAGACAGGAAGATTAGCAGATGACGAATTGATCTCAGACTTAAATCAGTTGGTTGATAATAACGCAAGAATATATGCAATAAATTATTCCGGGAAAGATGTTTTCAATCTTTCTTTAGATAAGTTTGATATCAACACAACGATATTTGAAAAAGAAAAACCTCTTAGTTTTGCTGTTTCAGTTACCAATCATTCAAAGCAGATGGTTAACAATACAGTGTTATCAATTTATCTTAATGGTGAAAGAGCCGCACAGCAAAGTGTTTCTATGAATCCGGGTGAAACTAAACAAATTGAGATAGATGCCGTCGCTAAGAAAACAGGATACATCGATGTGATTGCAGAACTTGAAGATGATGAAATTGAGCATGACAACAAGAGATATATTAGTATTTACATTCCAGTAAAAATTCCTGTTCTTCTATTATCGGACGCTCAAGAAGATATGAGTTTTATTCGGCTCGCTTTATCAACAGGAAACACTTCTGATATTTATAAATTGGAATTCAAACTATCAAATCAACTTCTCTCAACAAGATTAGATGATTGTGATGTGCTCTTTATTGTCGGAGAAGAAATTACTTCGGGCTTTGAAAGAATTAAAAGCTTTGTTGAACAAGGCGGAGGTTCAATTATTTTCCCTTCTTCAAAAGTTAATGTTGATAAGTTTAATAATCTGATAACTAAAATTGGATTACCGCAATCAGAAAACATAATTGGTCAGCCGGGTAAAACCGATAATCCAACCTTATTTGAAAAAACAGATTTAAATCATCCATTATTCCTTAATGTTTTTCAAACTGAAGGAAAGAAAAAAATAGAATCTCCGGATATTTACTCCTACTACAAAATTTTCCCCAAAGCTTTAGGGAAAAATATTATTTCTTTGCCCGATGGTTCAGCTTTCTTAAGTGAATATCGTTTGGGTAAAGGGAAAATTTTGTTATTTAATTCATCGCCGGTGTTGTCCTGGAATTCATTTCCATTAAAAGGATTATTTCCAGCATTGATGAATAAATCAGTTCTTTATCTTGCCACAAAAGAACAGGATGGTAGAGAATATTTCGCTGGAGATCCGGTTAATATCAATATTAGAAATGCGAAACTGCCGCAGTTAAAAATTATTCAGCCGGATGGAAGAGAAGATTTTATAAATCTTACTGGTGAAGAGCGAAGTGATTTTATAATTTATGATAATACAAAGCTTACAGGCAATTATGAAGTATTTTCAGGTGCCCAGATGCTTGAAGATATTTGCGTTAATAATGATCCTGCTGAATCAGTTACAGAATATCTTTCTGAAAGTGATATAAAATCTTACATGGAAAAAATCAATTTTAATGGAACATTCTTAATGATTAATAAAAATGATGACCCCGTAAATGTAATTTTACAAAGCAGGTTCGGTTCTGAATTGTGGAGATATTTTTTGCTCATTGCAATATTTTTAGCCTTAGTTGAAATGACACTTGCCAGAAATGCGAAGAAGGACTTAGAAGGTTTAATAACTTAGTGTTTCTGCGTGTTCTTAGTGTCTCAGTGGTGGAAAGGATTATCTTACCACTAAGACATTTAGAGCACTAAGGCTCACTTAGAAAAACATTTATGATAGAAATAACAAAAAAAATAACAGAACGGGCAATGCTTGTTGCTCTTGATACAAAAGAGTTCAGTAAAGAAGTTGTTGAAGAACATCTTGCCGAACTTGAGGAGCTCACTAATACAGCAGGTGCTGAAACAGTGTTCAAAATCATTCAAAGCAAAGCAAGAATGGATTCTGCTTACTACATTGGGAAAGGCAAAGCGGAAGAACTTGCTCAGCTTGTTGAATTGAATGACATCAACATAATTATATTTGATGATGATTTGACACCTGTGCAAGTAAGAAATCTTTCTGATCTATTTAAAAGAAAAATAATTGATCGAAGTGGATTGATACTTGATATTTTTGCATCACGCGCAAAAAGCAAAGAAGCAAAAACGCAGGTTGAACTTGCGCAACTGCAATATTTGCTGCCGCGATTAACTCGAGCTTGGACGCACTTATCAAAACAGTATGGCGGCATTGGAACTAAAGGTCCCGGTGAAACACAAATTGAAACTGACAGAAGAGTCATTCGTACTCGCATCAGTCATTTAAAAGAAAAACTTATACAAATTGAATCTCATAGAACAACACAAAGTGCCGGAAGGAAAAATGCAACACGCATAGCAATAGCTGGATACACAAACGCAGGTAAATCTACTCTGTTTAATTTATTAACCAGTGCCGATGTATTTGCGGAAGATAAATTATTTGCCACATTGGATTCGACAACACGAACTCTTGATGTTCACGATACTGAGAAAATACTGATAAGCGATACAGTTGGATTCATCCGCAAGCTTCCGCCGCAGCTTGTTGCTTCTTTCAAAAGTACGTTAAGTGAAGTACGGGAAGCTGATATAATCTTTCACGTGATTGATGTATCGCATCCATTTTATGAAGATCATCTTAAAGTTGTTGAAGACACTCTGAAGGAATTTGGAAGTAACGATAAAATAGTTGTTAGGATTTTTAACAAGGTTGATCTTATAAAAGCTAAAGCGAAAATTGATTTTGTTAGAAATACACATAAAGATAGCGTAATGGTTTCAGCCAAACGCGGAATTAATATTTCTGCTCTAAAATCTATGCTCAATGAAATTATTGAAGATCAGTTTGTAGAAGGGAAAATAACTTTACAATTAACTGAATCAAAAAAAGTATCGCAGATACATTCGCTGGCAGAAGTGTTAAAGATTGAATATGATGAAGATGGAATTAAAATTCATTACAAAACAAGTAAACAAAATTCAGATAAAATTAGGAAGATAATTTATGGTTGATAAAGTTTTATCGGAGGGAAAAATGAATAAAACATTTTTATTAACATTTGAACATGGTCCAAACTATCAGCCTGATAAGAGTTTTCACGATCAGCCAAGTTGGGAAAATCACTCAAGATTTTCTGATAAACTTTTTTTGCAAGGCAAAATAACAATGTGCGGACCACTAACCGATGCTTCCAAAGTCTTTGTTGTTGCTTTGGGAAAAAGTGAAAGTTCACTCAGAAATTTATTTAAAGATGATCCTTTCATTAAAAATGGAGTTTTTACACTTACTCACGTTGATGAATGGGAACTGCACTTAAATCCTGAACATGTTGAAGAAGAATGAAAACTTAGCAGCTTAAATTATCCTTGAACTTGAACTTATACTTGTACTCTTCTTTTTCCAATCTTATAACTAAATTTGGTCATTAAATATTTTGTTAAATGGAGAAATTATGTCAATTATTCTAGATGGTTCAAATCTTACAGTAGAAAAAATAGTTAAAATTGCCCGCCACAAAGAAAAAGTAGAATTAAGTAATGAGGCACTTAAGCGCATCAAAATTTGCCGTGCAATGCTTGAAGAAAAAATTAAAGCAAAAGAAATAATGTATGGAGTTAATACAGGAATCGGGGAATTTTCAGAAGTGGTTTTGAACGATGATCAAGTAAAAGATTTTCAAAAATATCTAATCTACAATCACTCTGCAGGAATTGGTGACCCAATGCCGATTGAACATGTTCGTGGCGCAATTGCGGGACGAATCAATGTTCATGCTCACGGCAACTCCGGTTGCAGACCTGAAATTACTTTAACACTTATTGAGATGTTAAATAATGATTGCATTCCTGTTGTGTGTGAAAAAGGTTCAGTTGGTGCTTGTGGTGATTTAGCCCCAATGTCGCAAATTGCTCTGTTGTTGATGGGTGAAGGAGAGGCATTTTTTAAGGGAGAAAGACTTCCTGGAAATGTTGCATTTGAAAAAGCAGGAATAAAAGTACCCGGCCTTCACGCCAGAGACGGGCTAGCAACAATCAACGGATCAAATTTTATTACTGCAATAAGTGCACTTCAATTGTATGATATTAATCGTTGGTTAAAGCAAGCTGAAATTGCCGCAGCGATGTCTCTCGAAGCATTACAAGCAAATATGAAGCCATATGATGTTCGCCTCCATCAATTGCGTGGTTTTTCCGGTGCCGTTCGTAGCTCACAATCAATAAAAAAATGTGTTGATGGAAGTGATTTGCTCACTGGAAAAATAAAACAAAAAGTACAGGATGCATATTCAATGCGCTCAACTCCGCAAGTAATTGGTGCCGCACACGATGCCGTTGCTTATGCAAAATCACAAATTGAAATTGAATTAAACGGTGTTGGTGATAATCCGATTTTTATTCCTGAAGATAAGATAACTTTAACAGGTGCTAACTTTCAGGGAACTCCTGTTTCGCTTCCGATGGATATGATTAGCGCGGCTGTTACAATGGTTAGTGTGCTTTCAGAAAGAAGAATGAACAGATTAAATAATCCAGCATTAAGTGTGGGACTCCCGGCATTTTTAACTAAGGGAGCAGGAATGTTTTCCGGTCTGATGTTGAGTCAATATACTGCAGATACTTTAATTGTTGAACAAAGAATTTTGTCTACTCCAGCTTCGATACAATCAATTCCGGCTGCCGCAGATCAGGAAGATTTTGTTTCAATGGGAATGAATACAGCACTTAAGAATCAACAAATTTTGGATAATGCCTACGGCATTTTGGGAATTGAATTTATGGCTGCAGCACAAGCCCTGGATTTTCGCGAACATACAACGGGCGAGGGAGTTGCTAAGGCTAAAGAAGTAATTCGTAAGCACGTTGTTTTTCTTGATATTGATCGTCCTCTTTATACAGATCATAACAAAATGAAAGCACTTGTAAAATCTTGTGAGATACTTGAGGAAGTTGAAAAAGTTGTTGGCAGTTTAGAATAAGTAAAGAATAGAACGCGGACCTGCCTTTGTCGGCAGGCAGGTTACATGGATTAAGTGGATTATCGTTGATCTGATCCGCGAAAATCATTGTAATCAGCGTCATCTGTGTGCCATTGTATTTAATATGTTTTAGGGTCTAAAATGGAAATAATATATCTCATCATCGGTTTGGTTGTTGGATTTGTAATTGCGTTTTTGTTTTTCAAAAGCAAAAAAACAATTCCACTTGATGAAGCAAACAAGCTCAACGAACTGATCAACTCTCTTAAAGTTGAAGCAGGTAAATTTAGCGAGCGAATAAAACTTCTGGAAGATGATAAAATCTTACTTCAATCTGAGTTGAAAAGTGAAAGAATAAAGTCAGAACAGTTCAATGCAGAGAACTCATCACTTAAATCTGATTATGCAAATCTTCAGATAAAATTATCAGAACAACAGACAGAAATAGAAAAGTTGCAGGAAAAATTCACTATAGAGTTTGAAAATATTGCCAACAGAATTTTTGATAAGAATACATCAAAATTCTCTGAACAAAGCAAAAGTAATCTTCAAGAAATATTAAATCCCTTTAAGGAGAAGATTTTTGAGTTCCAAACTAAAGTTGAGGATACGAATAAAGAAAGTATTGACCGGTTTGCTTCACTTAGACAACAACTTATTACTCTAAGCGATATGAATCAACGAATAAGCCAAGATGCTCAGAATCTTACAAAAGCTCTTAAAGGCGATACAAAAACGCAAGGTAATTGGGGTGAGTTTATACTGGAGAGTATATTGGAAAAATCTGGTTTGGTCAAGGATAGAGAATTTAGTATTCAGGAAAGCGTTCTTTCAGAGGATGGAAGAAGACTACAGCCTGATGTTATTGTAAATTTACCAGATAATAAAAGTGTAATTATAGATTCTAAGGTATCCCTTGTTGCCTATGAAAGATACATTAATGCCGAAAATGATATTGAAAAAGATGAATCTCTAAAAAATCATTTAATTTCAGTTCGATCACATGTAAAGAACCTAGCTTCAAAAAATTATCAAAACACATATCAACTAAACAGTATAGATTTTGTCCTTTTATTTATGCCTATTGAAGCTTCTTTTGCCTTAGCTATGCAATCAGACAGATCACTTTTTGATAGCGGAAAAGAACAAAATATTTTTATTGTTAGTCCTACTACATTACTAGCTATTTTAAGAACAATTGAATTTATCTGGAAAAGAGAAAATCAAAATAAAAATGCGATTGAGATTGCACGTCAAGCCGGGGCGCTTTATGATAAATTTGTGGCCTTTTACAATGATCTACTTGATGTAGGTAAAAAACTTGATTCTGCTAAGGATAGTTATGGAGCAGCTTTGAACAAAATTCATGATGGCAGAGGTAATTTGATTATAAGTGTTGAAAAAATAAAACAGTTAAGCGCGAAAACAAGTAAATCACTTCCTCCGACGGCATTAACTCGAGCTAATTTAGATGATGAAAATAATTTATTGGATAATGAATGATTGTTTGTCAGCTTAAGCCGGAAAGAAATAAGTTTAATATTTTGTGGAGCTGATCGGGATCGAACCGACGACCTGTTCGTTGCGAACGAACCGCTCTCCCAACTGAGCTACAGCCCCGAATCTAATATTTATTTTTTATCTCCCATTCTTTCTATTTCGTCAAATTCTTCTTTTGTAACCGGCATAACTGATAATCTGTTTCCACGAGCGATCAATTTCATATTTTTTAGTTTTGGATTTGATTTTATTGAATCAAGTGTTACAGGAGTTTTGAATTCCTTAACAAATTTTACGTCAATCATTATCCAAGTTGGATTATTCGGATCAGCTTTTGAGTCGTAATGATCATTATCAGGATCAAATTGTGTATGATCGGGATATCCCTCTTTTACAACTTTACAAATTCCCATTACTGCAAGTGGATTGGCGTTGCTGTGATAAAATAAAACCAGATCACCTTTTTTCATTTCATCACGTAGAAAATTTCTTGCCTGGTAGTTTCTAACTCCATCCCAAAATGTTGTTTGGTTTGTGCTTTTTTTAAGATCGTCAAAAGAAAAAACTGAAGGTTCTGATTTTATAAACCAGTATTTTTTTGCCATTTCAATTATTATTAAAAATTTTTACAAATTAATAGTTTTTAAATTATGTTTTAATATTTCATCCTCAAAGAAATATATTATAAAAAACAAAAGATTTAAGAATCGTTTTTACATTATTAGAATCTTACCACATACAAATTAAAAATAAAATTAATTGAAAGGTAAATATGATGGAAGCAACAGAAAAGAAAGGCATTCCTCTTCTTGGTGAAATGATGCCAAATCTTGAAGTTCAAACAACACACGGTGTTAAAAAAATTCCAGGCGATTATAAAGGTAAGTGGATAGTATTATTCAGTCATCCCGCCGACTTTACACCAGTATGTACAACCGAGTTTGTAGCATTTGCAAAGAGAAATGACGAGTTTAAAAAATTAAATGCTGAACTAATCGGTTTGTCAATTGATCAGGTGTTTTCTCACATCAAATGGGTTGAATGGATAAAAGATAATCTAAAAGTTGATATTCCTTTCCCGATTATTGCTGATGATATGGGAATTGTTGCAATGCAGTTTGGTATGGTTCATCCCGGTAAAGCAACAAACACAGTTCGTGCAGTATTTATAATTGATACTGAAGGGAAAGTAAGATTGATGATTTACTATCCTCAGGAAATCGGAAGACAAATTGATGAAGTGCTTCGCGCACTGAAGGCCCTTCAAATTTCCGATGCTAATAATGTTGCCATGCCTGAGAACTGGCCAAATAATGAATTAATTGGTTCTAAAGTTATTATTCCTCCGCCAAAAGATATGGCATTAATTGAGGGAAGAAAAAAAGAAGAAGGATTTGATTGGTGGTTTAAGTATAAAGATTTGAAATAATTTAATTCTTATACCAGAGAGGGCAAAAAGCCCTCTCTTACTTTTAAATACTATTCCAGCCAAACTCCAAATAAAGTTAAATACATATAACGATAAATATCTGTGTTATCAATTTTTCCTTTCATTTGTTCTGCGTTTAAACCGTGAGCGCGTGCAACTACTGAACCCGTTACATCACCGAAGCAAGACCAGACAATCCCAAATGGAAAACTTTTCCCATTCTTATCCGGTGCAGTCATAAAGGGCAGAGTGTTTGTTCCATCTCTTCCATCCATCGGTGCACCGTTTGCATCTGTTGCTGGAAGAGGATCATTTGGATCAAGTTTTGCAACCTCATAACCACTTACTTCAAGGCCACCTGCCTCACTATCTGCGGCTGTTACAAGCAATGTGTTTGGGTTGTTTTTCATAAACTCTAATACTTCGCCAATAGCATTATCAGCATTCAATAATGCTTCAAGCTTACCGTTTGCGTTATTTCTATTACCAAAATTATCGGTCCCTTCTTCTTCAACGACAAGAAAAAATTGACCTTTGCTTGAAAGAAATTCCAATGCAAATTTTGTCATTTCGTCTACTGTAGGAGCAGTTGGAGAAAAATTCGGAAGCCCTGCAGCCTTTAAATCTTCTTCTATTCTGTCATTAAAAGTATTAATGGCAGCAAAGACACCAAGTATTTTATTTTCACCATGAGAAATATTGAACATTTCATCTCTTGTATAGATGACTTTGTAACCGTTTTGCTTTGCCCAATCAATAAGATTTAAACCATCTTTGCGTTTTCCGCTTTCGATAAATCTCCCTTTAGTACCCTCCGGAAGCATCCAATCCTCACCACCGGACAAAATTAAATCCGCACCTGATTGAATAACATCTTTAGTGATTTGATCATAATTGCTTCGTTTCAAATTACTTGAAACAAAAACAGCACTGCCCGGTTCAACAATGGTTCCGGAATTAATTATTCCCGTAAAAATTCCGTTTTTCATCGCTTCCTGCATAATGCTCATTCGTTTACCGGAACGTGAAACAGGCATTTCATTATCTATCATTCCGAAAGCATCCACATCCGCTTTAACGCCATAAGCATGAATAGTTGCTCCAGCATTTGATGAAGCAGTGGCTCTGTTTCTTATGTGTCCCTGATACAATCCTATGTTTGAAAGTTTATCCCAGTTAATATTTCTATCCGGACCGACTGTCAGCATTCTTAAAGCATTCCAATCGGCAAGTCCGGTTCCATCTGGATGAATGAAGATTACATTACCAGTTTTTGTTTGTGAAAAAATTGAAAGTTGAAGAAATAATAAACTTAGAGAGGCAAAAACTATCCTCTTCATAAAAGCTCCTAAATATATCAACAAATAAAATTACTGATGCAAAATAAAGTATTTCATTAATATTCTTATGTTAACAATTAAATATTAGTCATCCTATTTTATACTAAGATTGATTCATCCCGATTCCGAGAAGTTGCAATGAAGAATAGTATTTATTTTTTATTTTGTATTAAAAACTTGTGGACTTAAATTTCGCACGTTATTTTATTTTAAAGCTTTTATATAAAGGAGTTATTCGCCGATGCCTAAGAAAAGGGAAACTATATTTTTTACTGATAAAGAGGATCCTTCAAGCTTTTCACTTTCCAATCAATTTGCGGAACACCTTGAGTTTTTTCTTGTTAAAGACAGGAATACAGTTACCGGGGATGATGCTTACTATGCACTTTCGATGGCTGTAAGAGACAGACTTGTCAGAAGATGGCTTCGCACACAGTACGAATACAACAAAAAAGATACTAAACGGGTTTATTATTTATCTCTTGAATTCTTAATGGG
Organism: uncultured Ignavibacteriaceae bacterium; assembly: GCA_963804005.1. Classification (GTDB taxonomy): domain Bacteria; phylum Bacteroidota; class Ignavibacteria; order Ignavibacteriales; family Ignavibacteriaceae; genus JAGXRK01. Next base: position 66,153 of record CAWDOP010000003.1, read on the forward strand.
CAGACTTCTCGGAAATTCTTTGATCAATATGAATTACTATGAGCAATGCAGGGAAATTTTATTGAGAGATGGTTACAATCTTGAAGAGATAATGGAATATGAACATGATATGGGATTGGGGAATGGAGGTCTTGGTCGTCTTGCATCTTGCTATCTTGATTCAATGGCAACTCTGCAACTTCCTGCATTCGGTTATGGAATCAGATATGAATATGGAATTTTTAAACAAGAAATTGAAAATGGTTACCAGGTTGAGTTAGCTGATAACTGGCTAAGTGGTGGTAATCCATGGGATATCTTGAGACGTAAACTTCAGTATAGAGTACACTTTTATGGAAAAGTTGATACTAAAGTTAATCCTGACGGAACTTTTTCCTTCGATTGGATAGATACAGAAGATGTTCTCGCTATTGCTTATGATGTTCCGGTTCCGGGATATAGAAATCAAACCGTGAACAACTTAAGACTTTGGCAGGCAAAAGCTGCAATGGATTTCAGCTTCATAGACTTTAACAAAGGAAATTATGTTGAAGCAGTTGGACAAAAAAATGATTCGGAAACAATTTCTAAAGTGCTTTATCCAAATGATACTTATGTTGAAGGAAAATTTTTAAGATTAAAACAGCAATACTTTTTCGTTGCCGCAACGCTTCAGGATATTATAAGAAAATATAAGATCAATCATTCTACTTTTGATAAGTTTGCTGAAAAAACAGTTATTCAGTTAAATGACACTCATCCGGTAATTGCTATTCCTGAGCTTATGCGCATCCTTATGGATATAGAAAAACTCACATGGGATGAATCCTGGGCTATAACTTCAAAAACTTTTGCATATACAAATCATACCGTTGTTCCAGAAGCACTCGAAGAATGGTCTGTGCCTATCTTAAATAATTTACTGCCGAGACATATGCAGATAGTTGAAGAAATAAACAGAAGATTTCTTGAAGATGTAAAACGTAACTATACAAAAGATAAAAACATTCTTCAGAAACTTTCCATAATTGATCAAAGTGGAGAGAGAAGAGTTAGAATGGCAAACCTTGCTATTGTTGGCAGTATTGCAATTAATGGTGTTGCTGCTTTACACACAGAAATTCTTAAGTCAAGAATATTTAATCATTTCTACAAACTTTTTCCCGAAAAATTTATAAATGTTACGAATGGAATTACTCCCCGCCGTTGGCTTAAGTCCGCAAATCCGTTTTTATCGGAAATAATATCCGATAAAATTGGTGACGGTTGGATCAGCAATCTTGATGAACTGAAGAAATTAGAAAAATTTGTCAAGGATAAAGGTTTTCGCGAAAACTTCCGTAATGCAAAATGGCTGAATAAAAAATTGCTGATACAATATATTGAAGCCGAACATAATGTTAAGATTAATCCTGAATCTATATTCGACGTTCAGATAAAAAGATTTCATGAATACAAACGTCAATTATTAAATATTCTTCATGTAATAACTTTATTCAATCGAATAAAGGATAATCCAAAGATAGATATGGTTCCCAGAACAGTGATCTTTGGCGGTAAAGCGGCACCTGCTTACTTTGCGGCTAAAATTATTATAAAGCTTATCAATAATGTGGCTGATGTTGTAAATAATGATCCCGATGTTGGTGATAAACTTAAAGTTGTCTTCCTTAAGAACTATTCCGTTACACTTGCTGAAAGTATTATTCCTGCATCTGATCTTTCTGAACAAATATCAACAGCAGGATTTGAAGCTTCAGGTACAGGTAATATGAAATTTGCGCTCAATGGTGCAATCACAATCGGAACAATGGACGGTGCAAACATTGAAATAAGAGAAGAAGTTGGTAAAGAAAATATTTTTATATTTGGTCTGTTAGCCAATGAAGTGGTTAAATTGAAAGAGCAAGGTTTTAATCCGGCAGAGTATTATCAGAAAAATAAAAACCTTAGAAGAGTAATTGATATGATCTCATCAAATTACTTTAGCAAAAATGAACCAGGTATTTTTGATGATATGATTCATGGTTTGATGACGGTCGATTATTATTGCTTATTTGCAGACTACCAATCTTATATTGATGCGCAGGATAAAGTTAGTGAGCTTTATAAAAACCAGGAAGAATGGACTAAGAAAACCATTCTTAATGTTGCACGAATTGGAAAGTTTTCAAGCGATAGATCAGTTAAAGAGTATGCAAATAAGATTTGGAAAGTTAAGCCGGTTAAAATTAAAAATGATTTAGATTGATCATTTTCGTTTAGATAAACAAAAAATATCTTGAGAGAAATTAATTAAGGAATTAAATGGACTACGAAATAAATCCAAGAACCAGAGTTGGTCATATACATTTAACAGTTTCAAATTTGGATAATGCCTTAACATTTTATCGTGATTTGCTGGGATTCAAGGTTACTGCAAGATTTGGAAAAAATGCTGTGTTTCTCTCTTCGGGCGATTATCATCATCATATTGCTCTTAATACATGGAACGGTGAAAATGCCATACCACCGCCCAAAGGACATACCGGACTTTATCATTTTGCAATAGTCTATCCTAACAGAGAAGAACTCGCAAAAATATTTAGAAGAATATGGGAAAGAAATTTTCCAATCGAAGGAGCATCAGATCATGGCGTCTCGGAATCAATATATTTGCGTGATCCTGATGGAAACGGAGTTGAACTTTATTGCGATCGTCCCGTTGAAGAATGGCCGAAAGATGAAGATGGCAATCTGTTAATGATTACAAAATCTCTGGATGTTCCTAATCTTTTATCAGAACTAGATAGTATATAATAGGAAGCATATGTTTGATTATTTAAGAAAAATACTTTTGCCTGAAGTAAATGAATCCGTTGTTTCTCCAGAATCAAAACCGAATAAAGGCGAAGCGAAAAAATTAGAAGTTGCCACCTGTGCCTTATTTGTAGAAATGGCAAAAACCGATGGTGAATTCAGTGAAGGTGAAAGGAAAAAAATCGTAAAAGTGATGAAAGAAACATTTGACCTTGAAAATGAATGTGTGAATGATTTGATAGAACTTTCCGAACAAAAAATAAAAGAAAGCATAAGTATATACGAATTCACTTCAACCATAAATGATAATTTTTCTAAAGAAGATAAATTTGAGTTAATGAAGAATCTCTGGAAGCTCATTTACATTGATGAGAAATTGAATATGTATGAAGATCATCTTGTGAAGAAAATAGGCGGAATGCTTAACCTGGACCACAAAAAAATAATTGAGGCAAAGCTTATTGTTAAAGAAGAAAAAGGATTGTAAAAACCGCTTTAACTTAACAGGCTGAATTTATTAATCGGAAATAATCCATACATAGGCAGGAAGTAAGAGGAAACGGACTGCTTGTTTTCATCTTTATAAAGACTCTATCTCCGATAAACTGTCCAAGGAAGAAAGCCGCAATAAGAAAAACATAAGTAATAAATTCAAATCCAATTCCAGAGGATAACCTTAACATAATTATAAATGGTACAGGTAAATGTATTGCCATAAACCATTGGAATGAAAACCGTTTGACATTTGCTCGCCAATAACCAAACGGAATATTAAAGATGAAAACTATTATTGCTATGAAAAATAAGCTCATTGTATAAATTGTTTTTTAATTGAAAAAAAATCAAAAGCCCCAACTTAGGGAGCTTCTTTTCTTTAGCTCATTAACGCAGCAATAGATGCTGTGTTCACAATATCATCAACACTGCAGCCGCGGCTTAGATCAAAGAATGGCTTCTTAAGTCCCTGCACCATTGGACCAACAGCTTCTGCCCCACCGAGGCGTTGAGCAATTTTATAACCAATATTTCCCGCATTTAAATCGGGAAATACTAGTACATTTGCTTTACCGGCAACAGTGCTTCCGGGTGCTTTCTTCTTACCGATTGATTCTATTATTGCCGCATCAAATTGTAGTTCGCCATCAACTTTTAAGTCGGGACGTTTTTGTTTTACAAAGTTGGTTGCTTCTATTACTTTATCTGCAAGTTCGTGTGTTGCGCTCCCTTTTGTTGAGAATGAAAGCATTGCAATAAGCGGTTCTTCACCCGTAAGTTTTTCATGATTATCTGCTGTTGAAATTGCTATATCAGCAAGCTGTGCAGCATCGGGGTTGGGAACAACTGCACAATCGGCAAAGTTGTAAGTTCTATCAGGAAACAACATCAGGAAGAAACTTGAAACAATCGAAATACCTTCAGGCATTCCAACAATTTGAATTCCAGCTTTCATAACATCTGCAGTTGAAGCAAAAGAACCCGCAACGCTGCCGTCAACCAAACCTTCTCTTACCATCATAGCTGCAAAGAAAAGATCACGTTTCAGTGTTTCCTTTGCCTGTTCGGGCGTCATTCCTTTTTTCTTTCTCAATTCGTAATAGATGTTTGAGAACTCATCAAATTTTTGATGCTTTGAGTGGTCAATAATTTTAATACCATTTAAATTCACACCAAGTTTTTTCGCATCGTCATTGATCTTTTCTTCATTCCCAAGAGTAACAACCGAAACAATTTTTTCTTTGGCAAGAATTTCTGCTGCTTTTAATACTCTTTCATCGTGAGATTCAGGTAGGATAATTGTTTTATTAAGCTTTGCTGCTTTTGATTTTATTCGTGTTAAGAACTCGAGTCCCATAATTTTCTCCGTAATTTTGAAAATTTAACACAGCAATTTACGTGATAAAATTGAAAGTAGTATTAAAATCATCAATAAAATTTAATGTATGCTGATACTTTGGGCTGGATGTCCTCCGAAATGATTCCATCAAAATTATCAAACACTTCAATTAATTAAGGTTTATATTAACAATTCGATTTTTCTTTCATATAAGTATAAAAACATTTAAGTTTCGTTGTTTTTTTAAGCTAAATCGGATAAATTCACAACCTTAATTTTTTTTATGATTGCGGAAAATTTAACCCGAATTCGAAATAATATTGCACTTCGATGTGGTAAGTCAGATAGAAGTCCTGATGAAGTAAGACTAATTGCAGTAACTAAGTATTTTGGAATTGATACTATTGAAGAAGCCATTTCTGCAGGACTAAAGGATTTTGGTGAGAACAAAGCCCAGGAATTGAACCTTAAATTTGAAAAACTTAGCAATAAAGTTACCTGGCATTTTATCGGAACTTTGCAAAAGAACAAAGTTAAATATGCGGTTAAAGCTGCTGAGTTTATTCATTCTGTCGATTCTTTTGAACTTGCTGATGAAATAAATTCAAGAGCGGAAAAGCTTAATAAAGCTCAAAAGATTTTGTTGGAAGTGAACACTTCCTCGGAAGAAAGTAAATCAGGTTTAATAACCGAAGAAGATGTTTTAAAATTAACCGAGTATTGTTTTAAAAAAGAAAATATAAATCTTATCGGTTTAATGACAATGGCTCCTTTTACCGAGAATGAAAAAACTATACGAAATTGTTTTTCGTCATTAAGAGTTATGAAAGAAAAATTAAATAAAAACGGATTCAATTTAACCGAGCTGTCAATGGGAATGACAAACGACTACGAGATTGCTGTTGAAGAAGGGGCAACAATGTTAAGAATTGGCTCGGCTATTTTTGGAGAAAGAAATTATTCAAAAGATTGGAGGGAGATATGAAAATTTCCCCTGTCAGCATTAAGCGTCAGGAATTTTCAAAAAAAATGCGCGGGTACGATCCTGAAGAAGTCCAGGCATTCCTTGAAAAGCTTGCCGATGATATTGATGAACTTCTTAATGAAAATGAAGAGCTTAATGTGGTTGTTGAAACTCTGAATGAAAAATTAAATGAGTTTCAAAAAATTGAGAAAAATCTTCAGGACACTTTGCTAAAAGCCCAGGAGTCATCTACCAAAGCAATTGAATCAACAAAAAAGCAATCAAATCTTATGATAAAAGAAGCAGAACTTAAAGCGGCGCAAATTGTTGAGAAAGCAAGGGAAAGTGCAAATGAAATCCGCAGTGCTGTTATTAATTTAAGAGAAGAAAGAGATTTGATAGTTTCAAAACTCAAAGCAATTATTAATTCACAAGCTCATCTTCTTGAAGTTAAAGTTGAGCAGGCAGGCGATGAACAGGTCTTTCCGAAGAAGCAGGCAGCTCCCCAGAAGCTTGATATTGATCTTGATGATATTGTGGATAAAATACTGTAAACAACATGAGTACGCTTCTGGAAAAAATAAAAGAAACATTATCCGTTATTCATGAAAAGACAGAAGATGATTTTCCTGTTGGAATTATACTTGGAACAGGATTGGGTGGACTTGTAAAGGAGATTAATATTGAGCACGAAATTGATTATGCTGATCTACCGCACTTTCCATTATCAACTGTAGAGTCTCATCAGGGTAGATTGATTTTTGGAAAGATCAACGGAAAAAAAGTTGTAGCAATGCAGGGAAGATTTCATTTCTACGAAGGTTATACGATGCAGCTAATTACTTATCCTGTTCGTGTAATGAAATTTCTTGGTGTTAAAACTTTGCTTGTTTCCAACGCTTGTGGCGGAATGAATCCCCATTATCGCAAAGGCGATTTAATGCTGATGGTTGATCATATAAATTTTATAGGCGACAATCCCTTAATCGGTAAAAACGAAGATGAACTTGGTCCGAGATTTCCCGATATGAGTGAACCTTATAATCTTGAACTAATTGATATTGCAGAAAAAGTTGCATTGGAAAATCAAATTAAAGTTCACAAAGGTGTTTATGTTGCCGTGCCGGGACCAAATCTGGAAACAAAAGCAGAGTATAGGTTCCTGCGTCAAATTGGTGCTGATGTCGTAGGTATGTCAACAATTCCTGAAAACATCGTTGCCAATCATATGGGTATGAAAGTTTTGGGAATAAGTATAATTACCGATGAATGTTTCCCTGATAATCTTAAATCCGTTGATGTAAATGAAATTATTGCTGCTGCTATGAAAGCAGAGCCCAAAATGACTTTAATAATGAAAGAAGTAATAAAGAGGTTATAATGCCGGCACTTAATAAAAAATTAGCAAATTACAGTGCTGTATTGCTACTTGGTGTTCTTATTTTTGCATCCAATTTTTTAGGCACTGATCTGTTTGTCTTCGGTGAAAATAGTTTTGCTGTATGGTTTGTACTTTCAATAATGTGCTTTGCCTGCGGATGGTTTATAAACAGAACTCTTGGCTGGCAGCACGGCGGTAAAGTTGTTTTTGCAACAACAATTGGTGTTACCATTCTAGGTGTCTTTATGATAACATTCTTCAGCGAGTATTTTTCTTCGAGCGAGCTGGTATTTGAAAATATTATTCTTTACAGTTTAAGAAATATTACTCTTGGCGCAATGGGATTTTTCGGAATGGCAATTCAGCAAGTACTTGGTGAAGAACGTGAAGTTGTTCTCCTTCGTGAGAAAATTAAGATACTTGAAGAAATAAGATATGATCGGAATAAAGAATCTGAACTTGAATTGAAAGAAGCACATCTGAAAGCAAAGGAAATAATGCTTGAAGCTGAAGTTAAATCAAAAAATATGATATTGAAAAAAGAAAGAATTGAAAAAGAACTGCAAGAATTTATTCGGGCAGAAAAAGAATTAATCAAAAAGTACGAAGAGTTATAAAATATTATTTAAAGATTAGTTAGAATTAAATGTTCAAACAGAATTCCGAAAAAATCGGTTACCCGAAATTAGAAGAAAAAATACTAAAGTTCTGGGAAGAGAATAAAGTTTTTGAAAAAAGCATCTCGTCAAGAGATGAGAGTAAATCCTTTACCTTTTATGAAGGCCCGCCGACTGCAAACGGAAAACCCGGCATCCATCATGTAATGGCTCGAACACTTAAAGATCTAGTATGCCGTTACAAAACATTGCAAGGTTACAGAGTAGAAAGAAAAGCCGGTTGGGATACACACGGACTTCCTGTAGAAATTGAAGTTGAAAAATCGCTTGGTATCAAGCATAAAAGTGAAGTTATTGATTACGGAATTGAAAAGTATAATGAAGCTTGCCGCAAGTCTGTTTTTACTTATCTTGATCTCTGGGAGAAAATGACAACCCGGATGGGTTACTGGATAAATCTCGATTCGGCTTATGTAACTCTTACTAATAACTATATCGAATCTGTTTGGTGGGCACTTAAAACTTTGTTTGATAAAGGGCTTATTTACAAAGATTATAAAATCGTTCCTCAAGATCCCAAATCCGAAACAGTTTTATCTTCTCACGAGCTTGCACTCGGATACAGGGAAACAAAAGATCCATCCGTTTATGTTTTATTCAAAATTGTTGATTCTGATACTCATATACTTGTTTGGACAACAACCCCCTGGACACTGATTTCAAACGTTGCTTTAGCTGTTGGTTCAGATATTGATTATGTGAAGATAAAAGTTGATGACATAAAAATGATTCTTGCTAAAGATCGTCTTTCCATAATTGATAAAGATTATGAAATCCTTGAAGAGATGAAGGGAAGTTTACTAGCCGGAACAGAATATGAACAACTTTTTGATTATTGCGAAGTTGATAAAAAAGCATTCTATGTTATTGAAGGTGATTTTGTTAGCACAGAAGATGGTTCTGGAATAGTTCATATCGCTCCTGCTTTTGGTGCCGATGACTATGAGATTTCCAAAAAGTATAATCTCCCAATGCTTCAGCCGGTAACACGCGGTGGAATTTTTACGGAAGAAGTAACAGATTTTGCCGGACAATTTGTTAAAGATGCTGATGAAGGCATTATAAGAAAAATGAAGCAGGAAGGTAAACTTTTTAAAAAGGAAACTATTACGCACTCCTATCCTTTTAGCTGGCGCAATACAGATGTTCCTGTAATTTATTATGCGCGCGATTCCTGGTTCATAAGAACAACTCAAATAGCAAAACGAATGGTTGAGCTGAATAAAACCATCAACTGGCAGCCGCCGGAAATGGGTACAGGCAGATTCGGAAATTGGCTTGATGAAAATAAGGATTGGGCTTTATCACGAGACCGTTTCTGGGCTACTCCGCTTCCAATCTGGGTTAATGATGATGGTGATATGTTCGCTGTCGGTAGTATTGAAGAACTTAAGCAAGGATTCATCGAAGAGAATGGAAAAAGAATTTCACTTTCTGAAATAAAAGACATTGATCTTCACAAACCTTTTGTTGATAAAGTTTTGTTTGAGAAGAAAGGAAAGATATTTAAAAGAACACCAGAACTTATTGATGCTTGGTTTGATTCCGGTTCAATGCCTTTCGCACAGTTTCATTATCCATTTGAGAATAAAGAATTGTTCGAGAATAAATTCTTTCCATCAGATTTTATTTGCGAAGGAATTGATCAGACACGCGGTTGGTTTTATACCCTTCATGCAATTGCAACAATGTTATTTGATAATATTGCATTCAAAAATGTAATTGTTAATGAATTGATCCTGGATAAATCCGGACGAAAGATGTCCAAATCAGTCGGTAACACTGTTGATCCGTTTGCATTGTTTGATAAATACGGCGCCGATACAACAAGATGGTATTTAGTTACAAACAGTCCACCATGGAAACCAACACTTTTTGATGAAGAAGGATTACTCGAAGTTCAGAGAAAATTCTTCGGAACTCTTTTTAATACTTATTCTTTCTTTGCTCTTTATGCAAACATAGATAATTTCAAATTCAGCGAAGAGCTTATTTCTTATAAAGAAAGACCAGAAATTGATAGGTGGATAATTTCAAGACTTAATTCTCTTGTTTCAGAATATGAACAGCTAATGGACGAATACGAAGTTACAAAAGCGGCAAGAGCAGTTTCAACTTTTACAATTGATCACCTTTCTAATTGGTATGTTAGAAGAAGTAGAAGACGATTCTGGAAGTCGGAAATGAACAGAGAAAAACTTTCTGCATATCAAACTCTTTACGAGTGTTTGATAAAAGTAGCTAAGTTAACTTCACCATTTGCGCCATTCGTTGCTGAGGAGATTTATCAGAATCTGAATAAAGAAACTCAGGCAGAAAAGTATGAATCCGTTCATCTTGCTGAATTTCCTGATGCAGGTTTCCGCGAACAAGAACTAGAAGATAAAATGGAAGTTGCTCAAAATGTTGTTTATTTAGCACGCGCAATGCGAGCAAAAAATAATCTGAAAGTTCGTCAACCTCTCAGAAAAATTATGGTTGTGCTTGATAAATCTAAACACGAAGCACTTCTGAAAATGAAAGATGTTGTACTCGATGAATTGAATATTAAAGAGCTGATGGTTCTTAGTGATGACGCAGAATTTGTTAATAAATCATCGAAAGCTAACTTTAAGTCAATCGGACCAAAATTTGGTAAAAAAGCTAAGGCTGTTGCTGAAGCAATAAGGAATTTCGGTAAAGATCGAATTAGGTTGATTGAATCAGGCGAACAGATTAATTTGAGCATAGACGGGGAGGAAATTTTTATTTCCAGGGAAGATGTTGAAATAATCAGTTCTGAAATAACCGGTTGGGTTGTTGAATCTGAAGGCGGAGTTACAGTTGCAATAGATAAAGAACTTGATGATTCTTTGATAGCTGAAGGATTGGCAAGAGAATTTGTAAACAGAATTCAGAACATGAGAAAAGATGCCGGCTTTGAAGTAACCGACAAAATCAAAATTACTCTTAAGGGGGATAATAATCTTGTTAACGCAATAAACAACTTTAATCAATATATAACAAACGAAACACTTGCAGAAAAATTAAGCATCGATGACCAAATGAACGGCGGTTATAAGCAGGATTGGAAGATCGGTGATTACGAGTGCTCAATTCAAATAGAAAAGGTTAATTCCTAATAGAAGGAGTCCGCAATGGCAAAGAAAGTAACAAAGAAAACGGTAACTAAGAAATCTTCAGTTAAAAAGAGTTCAAAACCGAAAGCAACAAAAGTTAAGAAGACTACTCCTAAAAAGGTGGTTAAGAAAAAAGTTATCAAGAAAACTGTTGTAAAAAAAACAGCTCCTAAAAAACATACTTCTAAAAAAGTTGCAGCAAAAAAAATAGCAGCAAAAAAAACTGTTGTTAAGAAAAAAGAAGCAAAGAAGACAAAAAAGTTAGTCGCTAGAAAACCTGAGATGAAGGTTAAGATTGTTAAAGAAAAACCCCGTAAAACTGTTAGAAGAAAAAAACAAGTTGAAGAATATCAATATTATGGTACAGCGGAATCAAGGGCAGAAGCATTAAAGAAAATTAAGGGATACTGCCAAAAAGATCTTGAACACTTCAGAGCAATTATTCTTGAAAAACGCGATGAAATAATTGAACAGCTTCAAAATTTAAGAGAGCAAATGCTCGATCCAACTACAGGTGAATATATTAATGAAAATTCTCCATACTCTCTTCATATGGCTGAACAGGGAACCGATGCAATGGAAAGGGAGAAAACTTTTCTTTATGCTCAGAGAGAAAACAAGTTTCTTGGTTATCTTGAAGATGCATTAAAAAGAATTGATAACGGTACCTACGGTATTTGTATAGAATGTATTGAGGAGCCTCAGCATTTATGTAATACTTGTCCTCTGATTTCTAAAGAAAGATTAGAAGCAGTTCCGCATAGCCAGGCTTGCTTACCGATGAAGCAGAAACAAGAGAAAAAGTAGTTAAGAGAATAATTTGAAAGTATTATATTTATCGTTTTTTGTAGTAGCATCAGATCAGATTATAAAATTACTAGTAAAAGGATTTTCAATTCCTTTCCTGAATTTTAATTATGACGGAATGTATTATGGGCAAATTATTCCAATTATTGGTGACTTTGTAAGACTTACATACATAGAAAACCCTGGAATGGCATTTGGATATGATCCCGGGAATGCCTTTAAACTTTGGATTACTTTATTCTCCCTTGTAGCCAGCGTCGGACTTATATTTTATATCTATATTATCAGGAATAAAAGTTTAAGTCTTAGAGCAGCGATTGCTCTAATATTGGGAGGTGCAGTCGGTAATCTTATTGATAGAATGTTTTACGGAGTGATATTTGATTATGCTCCTTTGTTTTATGGGAAAGTAGTTGATTTTGTAGACGTAGACTTCTTTAATTTTACTCTGTTTGGAAAGAGTTATGACCGCTGGCCCATCTTTAATGTTGCCGATGCAGCAGTTACAATCGGAGTCCTTGTATTGATTCTATTCTATCGTAAACATCAGCAGGAAGAAAAAGAAATTACAAACATTCTTGATGCTTCAGAGATGATACCGGTGAGCGAAAACCTTCCTTCAAATCTCGGGAATTTAGAGATGGAAGAAGAAAAAGTAATTAAATCAGATGGTATAGCCGATGGCGAAGCTGGTAAAAGAGAAAAAATACAGGATTGAAGTTCCAGAAGGAAAAAAGAAAGAAAGAATAGATACCTTCCTTACTCACTTCATTGAAAATGCTACTCGCTCAAAAGTCCAAAAACTGATTATTGAAAAGATGGTTTTTGTTAACGGTAAAACCGTTAAATCTAATTATCTTGTTAAACCATTGGATGTAATTGAAGCTTCTCATCCGATTGCACCAAGACCAGAGGAAACTGAACCCGAAGAAATTCCTCTCGACATAGTTTTTGAAGACGAATATTTCATTGTTGTTAATAAACCGGCGGGAATGGTTGCACACCCTGCTTATGCAAATTATACCGGAACTCTTGTGAACGCTTTGCTTCATCATACAAAAAAGTTATCGGATTTGAATGAACCCGGACGACCGGGAATTGTTCATCGTATTGATAAAAATACAAGCGGACTACTTGTTGTTGCAAAAGATGATTGGACTCATGCAAAACTTGCCGAACAATTTTCAAAACATACAGTTGAAAGAGAGTATCAAGCAGTCTGCTGGGGCAAATTTGATAAGTCAGAAGGAATAATTGAAAAGAAAATTACACGAAGCAAATCCGACAGGAAAAAATTTACCGTCAGTAGTACTGAGGGAAAAGAAGCGATAACTATTTACAAAGTTCTCGAAGAGTTTGAATTTGCGTCCTTCATCAAACTAAATCTTAAGACTGGAAGAACTCACCAGATAAGAGTTCATCTTGCAAGTATGAACAAACCAATCTTTGGTGATGCAACTTACGGTGGAACAAAAATTTTATACGGACATGATCTTCATAAAATGAAAAGCAGAATTCAAAATCTTCTTGGAATTATGCCGCGCCAGGCATTGCACGCAAAGACACTCGGTTTTATACATCCTCATACAAAGGAATTAGTAAGATTTAATTCTGAACTTCCCGAAGATATAAAAACTCTTATTGGCAAACTCCGCACAGCTTAATCATCTGATAATTTTTTATATTTGCACATCAATTCATTACCTGATCTTTGGAGAAATAAATGTTATCGATTTATAATACGCTTACAAAGAAAAAAGAAGAGTTCATTCCTTTAAATCCGCCGAATGTAAGAATATACATGTGCGGTCCTACTGTTTATGATTACTTCCATATTGGTAATGCCAGATCTTTTATAATGGCTGATATTCTAAGAAGATATCTTATCTATAAAGGCTATAAAGTTAAATTTGTTATGAATCTAACTGATGTTGATGATAAGATTATTAAAAAATCAAATGAAGAAAAAATTGAACCGAATTTGGTTTCACAAAAATATATTGATGCTTTTTTGGAAGATATTGTCAGACTTAAAATTAAACCGGCTGATGTATATCCACGAGCGACAGAACATATATATGAAATTATTGAATTGATAAAAATCCTTGAAAAAAAAGGATTAGCTTATAACAAAAACGGAAACGTTTTTTATAATGTAGAGAAGTTTAAACAATACGGTAAATTAAGCGGCAAAAAGTTAGAAGACCTTGAATCCGGTGCAAGAGTTGATATCAATGAAGAGAAAAAGAATCCGCTCGATTTTGCACTGTGGAAAAAAGTAAAAGAAGGGGAGCCGTTTTGGGAGAGTCCTTGGGGGAAGGGTCGTCCCGGCTGGCACATTGAATGTTCTGCAATGAGCTGCAAACATCTTGGTGAATCTTTCGATATTCATGCTGGCGGAAATGATCTGATATTTCCACATCACGAAAATGAAATTGCACAAAGTGAAGGCGCAAATGAAAAACCGTTTGTTAAATATTGGGTGCATTTTGGATTTCTTAATATAAATGATGAGAAAATGTCAAAATCGCTTGGTAATTTTTTTACTGCGAGAGATGTCTTGAAAAGATACTCTGCTGAAGCAATCAGAATGTTTTTTGCTCAGGCTTATTATCGTGGTCCAATTGATTTTACAGATGAACTTCTTTCCTCAGCCCAGAAAGGATTGGAAAAAATCAACAACCTTGTAAGCAGAATAAATAAAGAATTAGAAAATCCAAGAAGCGGGACATCTCACGAATTTAATTTTAATTTATACAAAGAAAAGTTTACTGTAGATATGGATGATGATCTTAATACATCGCAGGCAGTAGCAGTTATATTTGATTTTGTTAGGGATGTTAATCGTGTTATTGCTGAAACAAAGAATATCGATGTCTCATTCTTCAAAGGTGTGAGAGAATTTCTGCAATCAACTGCTGAAGATGTTTTAGGCATAGTTGACTTTGGTCAAAAAGAAAGCACCTCATCCATAGAAAAAGAATTAATTGAGCTTTTTATTAAGATCAGAATTGATGCAAAAAAAGAGAAAAACTTTACACTTGCCGATAAAGTAAGAGACGAACTTAAATTGTTGGGAATAGTTCTGGAAGATTCTAAAGAAGGAACCATTTATAAAAAAATAAAATAAAAAATTGAAAAAACCCGTAACAGTATCAGAACATATTTTCTCGGGGGGTTCAAAACAATTTGCTTATAAACTGCATTTAAGCAGACGCGCAAAAAATATTCAGCTTCAGATAAATCAGGAAGGAGAACTCCAATTAGTCCTTCCATACCGGTACAGAAAAATTGATCACAATTCTTTCATCCGCTCAAAAACAGACTGGATTCTGAAACATTTAAGGAATAAACAAACTAAAAATTTTCTATACTTCGGCAATAAAATAATCATCAAACCAAACTATGATCTGTTTGAAGTAAAAACACAATATCATTTCAAAAATGATATTTTATCAATAAACATTTCTTCAGATGAGAATCCGAGCTTAAAACTGATTTATCAGAATTGGTTGTACGAAAGAGCAGTAGAATATATTCCCTCAAGAGCAATGGAACTGGCTAATACCTATTCGTTTAATCCTAAAAGAATATCAATACGAAGACAAAAAACAAGATGGGGAAGCTGTTCTGAATCAGGAGTTATTTCAATTAATTATAAGTTGATGATGCTTCGTAAAGAATTAATTGATTACATTATTATTCACGAACTTTGTCATCTTATTGAGTTAAATCATTCAAAAAAATTCTGGAATCTGGTTGTAGACATAATCTCTAATTTTATTGAATTGCGAAAAGAATTAAGAAGAATTCGAATTTAAAATTGCTAATGCCTTTTGCTTAACTTAATTTATTTATGACTTATATTTTTTAATATTATCCTCAATCATGAAAGAAAAACGATTTTAAATGCATATTCTCTTTACATTAATAACAACAAGTATCTTCTCTATGGCTTATGTTTTACAAACAATTCTGCATTTCACTTTTATGGAAGAAGAATTGGTTATCAGTGCGCTTGTACTGGCATTAATTCTGATATCTATAATGGTCTTCTATCTGTTTAGTGAAAAAAGATCTGCGAAAAAATTAAAATCAGAAGTTGATGCAACAAAAGTTCAGCTTTTCGAAAAAACAGAAATTCAAAACGCATTATTTCAAGGAAGTGTTGATCCTATAATTATTTTTAATACAAAAAATCAGATTGTCGATTACAACGAAGCAGCAGAAAAATTTTTTGACTATAAATTTTTTAAACTTATAAGTAAAGAATTCCCCGGCAATGAAACTTTTAATACAAGATTTTCTGATTACTTGGAAATTTTTAACAAAGGCGAGGGCATTTCAGGATTTAATACACAAGTAAGACTAAATTCCGGGAAAACTGTTCCTGTAAGTATTTCCATCTCACCAATCTTCAATGCGGCAAAGAAATTGACAAACCTTTTCTTTTGGTACAGAGATATTAGTAAAGATTATGAGTTTCAAAAAGTTTTACAGCAATCTGAAGAAACATATAAGAGTTTATTCGATAATGTAAACGATGCAATTTTAGTTCTAAAGAAACGAGACAGAAGAATTGTTGATGCAAATAAAAAAGCTTTTTCGCTTTATGGTTATACATATCTGGAGTTAATGAATTCAACATTAGGAAAGATATCACTTCAGGTTTTTGATGATTACAGGCAGCTTGACGATATAATGTCTGGCAGAATAAAATCCGGAGAATCAAAACATAAGAAAAGAGATGGAACAGTTATTTATGTCGAGTTTAGTGCATCCGTTGTGAGCTATAGAAATGAGGACGTAATAATTTTTGTAACACACGATATTACTGAACGAAAAATTTATGAAGAGCAGCTACAAAAAACTGTAAAAGAAAAGGAGGTATTATTAAGAGAAATTCATAATCGTGTTAAAAACAATATGCAGCTGATCACAAGCCTTTTAGATCTGCAGATCGGTACTACAAAAGATAAAGAAGCCGTAAAGACACTTCTTGAAAGCCAGAATCGCATCAAGGTTATGTCATTAATATATGAGCGATTATACGAATCTGATGATCTGCATACAATCGATACGGAAAAATTTGTTCGGAATATTGTCGGTTATTTGTTTGAAGTTTATAAAGGCAGCGAAAAAAATATTCACATTGATTACTTCATTGATAAATTTCCATTGGATAGTGAAATAGCCATTCCAGTTTCGCTTATATTATGCGAGTTAGTAACAAACTCTTTAAAGTATGCGTTTCGTGAAAGATCTTATGCAAATACAATAGAGATCAGCTATTCCAGGTCGGTTCTTAATGAGCTTCCAAATAGTCGTTATAAAATTACGGTTAAAGATAACGGCAAAAGTTTTCCTTATGATTTAAACCCTGAAAATTCCAGCACTCTCGGATTGCAGCTTGTATATATTCTATCAAAGCAGATAAAAGGTAAAGTATCGTATGACTTTGATAAAGGGACAGAATTTACAGTCGAATACAAAGGAGCATAACCGCAGATAATATTAATAACCTGATGATGGTTGAAGATGAGATGATTGTCGCTCAAAACCTTGAACTGCGGATGAAGGATGAAGAATTTAATGTTCGTGATCTTATAAAAACAATTGAGATTGCTCTTTACAAACACAAATTAAATAATGCAGCCGTAAAAACATTTATGTGAAAATTTTTATTACAAACCTTTCTGAACTCATCTCCCATACAATAAGGTTTTAAATTTACTTTTTTAAATATGAAAAAATTACTGGTGAGAATTTTTTCGGAATCAGAGAAGTTTTACTTATTCTGAAGTCTACGCAGCAATAATAAATATTCTTTTTGTACATCCAAATCCGGTAAAACTGTTTTATTACGTTCTATTGTATGTTCTATTCCTGCCAACGCAAGCAAAGAATCAATTGCATCAAACATATTTATTTGTGGAAAAGATTTATCTTTTAAGAAATGAATTAACTTTAAGGTTTTAAATGCATCGAACCAGTATTTTTTTTGTTTTATTATTTGTTCTTCATTTAATTTTTGTGAAATTATTTTTTGCCAGAAAATTTCAAATTTTTGTTGATGAAGAAATTCAAATGAATACGGGTTAATAATCTTAACTTGACTCATAATCTTGCTTATGTCACTATCTTTCAATTTGTTATAAAGTTCAAACCAATGTTTTAGAACAACAAAAGATTGCGGGCTATAAAGTAAGTATTCATTTTGTGTATATAATAAAAATCTGTAAACACGCTGTCCCGTTCCAAATGGAACCCGGAATGATGGTCGTGAAGATGGATAAACAGAAGTACTTCTAATAGTTCCTATATCTGTAATTTTAGAAAGCTTTTCAAGAAAATAAAAATCTTCTGCAGCCTTTAGCTTATTCATTCCACCAACTTTAATATAACTTTTATAATCGCATACCATGGTTGAACCAATTGTATGAAATGCATAAGGAGATTCAGCAAATGTTAGTCCCAATAAATAATAACGAAGATACAACTCATAACAGATTATAGCTTTTGTGTTTTCGTTGTATTCGCTTATGTTGTGTTCGTAATTAATTACAGCAGCATCGACTTTGTTTGTAATGAAATATTCTATAACAGATGTGATGTAATTTTCAGCAACTTCACAATCGGCATCTAAGCAAATAAGAATATTCTTACTTAATGAGTTATAATCAAAATATTCTAACGCAAGGTCCATACCGATTTTACGAGCAAGACCAACCCCACCATTTTTATTATCCAATTCATTACCGCTACTACAGGCATCAATAAAAGCGATGTTCAAACCCGTATAAAAATTTTCATCTAAAGAATTAGATTGAACAATATTCCGCAGATACCTTATTGTTTTTTCATTATTGTCTTTTATATCTAGAGAAGCTGAATATGTATGGTTAATTACAAATAAAATTAGAGTGGTATTAAAATATTTTTTATCGTTTATAGCAAGTGATTTCAGCAGAATTTTAATATTATCAAGTTCTGCTATCGCAGGAATGACAATTATATTACTAAATTTCTTCGGAGTGGTTATCTCAATTTTCCATTTACCGGATAACTTTTTTTTAAAATATTTTTGTACTTCTATTGGAAGCGTATTCATAACTAATGTGGCAAGTAATTATCATTAATTATTTTTTTAGCGGACTCAAAGTTATTTCCTTCAATCCAAAAAATATTTACTCCTTCTCTTTCCATCTTTCTGAACCATGTCATTTGTCTTTTTGAAAAATTATGAATTGCGCTGTTTAATTTTTGAAACATGTCATTATAACTAATTTCTGAATTTAAGTGCATTGCGATGTATTTATATTCAAGTCCAAAGAATTTTAATTTTTCATAACCAACACCTTTTTCCAATAAAACTTTTACTTCATTAATCATTCCTTCGTCCAATCTTTTTTTTAGTCTTTCAGTAATTCTTTTTTTAATTTCTTTACGGGTAAAATTTACGCCAATATTTAAAGAATTAATTATTGGATCATCTTTAAAAAGTTCTTTAGAATTTTCAATTAATATAGCCTCGATTGCTCTTTCTCTGTCTTTTACATCAGTTACATTATGAAGTTTTCCCTTTGTTGATTTTAACAGTTCGATTAGCTCTTTATCGGATAGAGAATTTAGTTTTTTTATTTTTTCTTCAGAACGATCTGCAATTTTCAAACAATAACGCTGAATTATTGAACTTAAGTACATTCCAGTTCCGCCAACAAGAAAAGGAATTTTTGATCTGGAAATTATTTCTTCAAAATATTTTGAAAAACATTTTTTGAATTGAAAAAGATTGAACTCCTCTGATGGATCAAGGATATCAATCATATAATACTTTATTGAATTACCTTTGACGATATAGTCTGAAAGATCTTTCCCGGTTCCGATATCCATACCTTTATAAACCTGCCGGGAATCAGCAGAAATAATTTCTCCATTATAATGATGAGCGAGCTGAGCAGCTAATTTAGTTTTACCTGTTGCAGTAGATCCGAGGATTGTGATAAGATTGTAAGCCATTTATTCTTCCACAATGGGAAGAGTTATAGTTATTGTAGTTCCTTTATTTTTTGTACTTTCAAGACCTATTGAACCTTTCATCAACTCTATAATATATTTTGCAATTGCTAGACCAAGCCCCGACCTATTTTCTTTTCCTGAAGAGAAAAATGCTCTAAACACATCATTTTTGATTTCTTTACTTATGCCAATGCCTTCATCTCTAATTTTTAATATTAAATTTTTATTTTCTAATTCAGTATTAACATAAATTTTTCCGCCTTTTGGCATTGCTTCACAGGAATTCTTGATAATCTGGAAGCAAGCCACATACAGTCTTCGGGGATCAATATTTACGGTTACATTATTGCCAATTTTTTTAAAAAGTTTAACATTTTGAGATTCAGTATATTCAGAAAGAAGTTCAAGAATATTTTCAATAATCTCATCGAATTGAACTTTTTCCAGCTTAATAGATGAACGATTTTCAGAAAAATCAAACGTCGCCTGCATAATATCAAGAACTGAATTAGCGTGCATACTAAGCATTACAAGTACTTTCTTAATCTGTTCGGGTATATCAAGCTTTGCAATAAGACTAGTATAGTGTTTAATTGTACGTATAGGAGATTTGATGTCCTCCATTATAAAATTAGATGTAGAACCAAACGCGGTAAGTTTCTGATGCTTATAGGATTCATCATTGATCAATGCAAATCGAAGTGCAATCCCAGCCTGATTAGCAAATATTTTCAATGCTTCTTCATTCTCTTTTGTAAAATCTTTCGTGCTCTTTGCCAGCTGCATTACTCCAACCAACTTGTTTTCAGCATCACTAAGAGGAATGTAGGCAATAGTGCCTTTTGTAAAATCTTTTGGTTTGTCGAATGTGGAATTATATCTGGGGTCTTTTTCGGGATTTCCTATTATAGAAATTCTGTTTGATGCTGCCGCTTTTCCGGTTAATCCATCATCAAATTTTGCATAAATTATATTTGCCGATTGAGGGTAAAATAATTCCAGATTAGAAGTCTTTTCATTTACTAAAAAAATGTTAGCATAATTTGAGTTAAAATATTTTAAAAAAACCGAAGTTATTTTTTCACAAGTCTCTAAAATTGTTATGCCAGGAATAATTTTGGTGAGAGTCTGAAAATATGAATCATATTTTTGAGTTAACGATACCCTAAGTTCATTGAGTTCCTGGTGATGATTCTCTAATAATTTATATACTAAGATTTTTTCATTCTGTACGGTATCTTTTTCCTTTGTTTCAGTTTTCTTTGCTGCCTCAAATTTTTCCTCTTTAGCAGGTTTTTCTTTCTTCTCTGGTTCAGGCTCTTCAATTGTCAGAAAGTTCCAATTTATCGAATCTTCAGAATCACCAAGCAACTCTTTTTTAAGTGATTCATCTTCCGGTCTTTCCGATTTAGCTTCCTCGATAGTCGCATCAAGATCTGGGATTTCCTGCTCAACTTCACTTTCTTTAGATTTAGTTTTTGCTTCTTCTTCTTCGAGTAAAGTTTCTATTTCTTCATTTTCAAGGACTTCTTCTTTTTTTCTTTTGAATATATTAAGCTTTATGGGTGCACGATTTAAATCAAGCATTGAAGGAAGATCAGGCTTGGCTCTACTTTCGCCATCTTCTTTTAAGTCATTTTTTTCAACCTCATGAATATTAGCCCTTATCCGTGCTACGGAAGAAGATAATTTTTTAAATGTATTTTTATCCATTCTGTAAAGAACGCAGTCATTCATTGCTACGGCAGCACTAAAGCGACTTGTCCCGGCCGTTATTTCCAGATTTCCAAAAAAATCATTGTTTGATTTTATAAGAACACGATTGATATTTCTGTACTTAATTTTTACATCACCGGAGATCACCAGATAAACGAAGTTACTGCTATCTCCAATCTGAAAAATCACCCCACCTTCTTTAAACTCGGTAAAATTCTTGTTGCTTAAACCGAACCGAGGTATTAGGTTACGGCAGTTTTCGAAGAGCTTATTGTCGAAAATTTGGTTTATATTTCTTTCTAAAGCCATTATATAAAGTAAAATTCAGAATCTTTAATAAAATAAAAATATTCCTGCAAAATATAATGGCAAATTATGATAATGTGAATTTTAAGGAAAATAATATATTACAAGCTAACAGACATTTTTTCGTATTTTTACAATGTTAATTGAATCTCTAAATGATAGGATGCATCAAACCAATGGACGAAAAAATTCTTATTGAACAAGCTCAGCAGGGAAACAGGAAAGCTTTAGCTGAACTTGTAAAATTGCACGAGCAAACGATTTATAATTTTTCTTTTAAGATTTGCAGAGATAGAGATAAAGCTGAAAATATAATGCAAGAAACTTTTTACAGCCTTGTAAAATCTCTAAATCAGTTTGATGGTAATTCAAAACTGTCGACATGGCTTTACAGAATAGTTGCAAACCATTGTTTGATGGCAGCAAGAAAAACCAAAAATTATCATTTTGTTTCACTTGAAAATGACGATGATGATTTGTATGAAGACAGATACACCGCCGATTGGTCAAGATTACCTGATAAATTTACAGAAGATAAAGAATTGAAACAGATTTTAGATGATGCAATTGGGAAGCTTTCGCCAGATTATAGGATTGTTTTTTTATTAAGAGATGTTGAAGGTTTATCAACAGAAGAAACAGCAAAAATTACAGAGCTTACTGTTCCGGCAGTTAAATCGAGGTTACACCGGGCAAGAGCTTTTTTAAGAAATGAACTAAATGAGACATTTGCCGTATGAAAAATGAAAAGTCAAATTGTAAAGATGTAATGCGGCATATTTGCGAAAGTCTGGGCGAAGATCTTAATTCCGAACGCTGTGTTGCAATTAAACAACATCTTGATGATTGCCCCAATTGTAAGAATTATTTTAAAACGGTTGAGCTTACTATTGATTATTATAAAAAATATGAAGTTAAGCTTCCCGAAAGTGCCCATAACAAATTAATGTCCTTTTTAGATTTAAATGACTGTGAAGAATAATAATTAAAGGAATAACTAATGCCGGTATTTGAATATAAATGTAGTGACTGTAACTCAAAATTTGAGGTCCTTCATAAATCTTCCGTGAATCAGGAAGAAGTTAATTGCCCCAATTGTAAATCACTCAATAGTAAAAAATTATTTTCATCTTTTAGTGCTTCCATTAGCGGTGCATCTTCTTACAGCGGCGATAGCTGCTCAACAGGAAACTGCGGAACAACTCCGTCTTATGGCGGATGTGCTTCAGGAATGTGCGGATTAAATTAAGTTTAATCCTAAATCCTGCAAAAAGGATAATTTAAAATTGGAATGATGGAGTATAATAGTACTGACAAGAAAGAGTGAATGGTTCTTCACTCTTTCTTTATATTTAATCGTTTAATTCTTTTAATCTCTTACGCGCTTTTCTTTTTGCATACGTATCTCTGAAATCTATTATTGGCGCATCTATAATTTTTTCAAGCCAGCTTAAACTTGCTATTTGCCGGTGATAAACACTTAAGATTATATAAGGTAAATAATTGTCAGAATTCATTCTGATAGATTTTTCCGCGTTCTCTTTTATCTTGTGAGCAAGTTTAATTTTTTCGTTCCCGCCTTTGAACATCGCCAAATTTCCGTAGGACATTGCCAGCAAAGCATAGGTCATTGCACTATCGGGATATTTAGATGAAAGCAGTTCGCCAAATTTTAAAGCTTTATTTATTGCCGCCTCGGAATTTTCACTATCTCTTATTTCGTAATAATCTTCTCCGAGGTCATTATAAGTTCTGGCTAACCTTGTAAGAACTTCATAATTTTCATTTGCAAGTTTGTATGCTTCTTCATAAAGCAACACCGCATTGGCCAAATCAAACTTTTTATAGTATTCATCACCTTTTGTTATTAAGGATTTATAATCTGTTCCGTACGAATTAACAAAACAAAAAACCAAGATGATCAACAAAAGATTTAATTTTATTTATGTAAACTTAATATTTAATTTATTCTGTAAAATATAAGAGTTATTCTAATTATGAAACTGATGAATGTACTTCTCGTCACATTTATAACTTATCTGATTGCCACTGCTTGCACATCATAAACAAGCGTTATGGAAAACAAAACAATTGATGAAGTTCATAAAAGAAAAATGA
This sequence comes from uncultured Ignavibacteriaceae bacterium, assembly GCA_963804005.1. Lineage (GTDB taxonomy): Bacteria > Bacteroidota > Ignavibacteria > Ignavibacteriales > Ignavibacteriaceae > JAGXRK01. The sequence continues at coordinate 89,872 of CAWDOP010000003.1, forward strand.
TTCTCACTGAAGATGGAATTTTAAAACTTGAATTAGCATCAAATTCCGGTAAAATTTTACTAAAAGATTATTACAAGCAATGAATTTATTTGGAAACTTAATTTCTTAAGTTTTCTTGACCATTAACTTATATAATTAGGCGCAAGGATGATCGTTCAGAAAAGGTTATGTTAAATTTAAAAACATTTATTAACTAAGATTTTTTTCCATAAATTCTTTTTAGATTTTTTGTCAAAATAACTGACGAAATAAATAGTTGTTACAGTAAAACAACAGACAAGTGCAAATTTATATTGCTTGCCAAATGCCAATGTTTTTGCTACGCATCTTTCTTTAAGAATTTTGTGTCAATTCTATATTAAAACTATGGACTTATTTCTCAGAATTACGTAAGTTAAGTGTGCTTAAACAGAGATGAATTCATTATGAAAACCCGCACTAAAAAGAGTCTTAAATCATTTCGAAGTATAACTTCTTTAATTAACAATCATCAATTTAAAATGAGGTATCTATGAAAAAATTCCTTTACACAATTGTTCTCTTATTATTTGCTGCGAGCATAGGATATTCGCAAGTAACAACCCTCTGGGAAAAATCTGAAACTGCAGTCACTAAACCATATTGGGAAGCCGGTAGTACAACCCGTGGACTAAGCTATGGTTTAGTTAACAGTAACCACCGATTGTATGTAGTTAATAGACATGCTGATTTTGGCGGCAAACAGATTTTTGTTTTCAATGCTGCAACCGGTGATTCTGTTACCGCGTTGGATACAACAGGTTTGGCTGGCGGCTTCTATCCAGTTAATGATGTTGAGGTTTCTTCAAATGGTATAATATATGTTGGAAACATGACATTAGATGCCACCACAACTGCATTTAAAGTATATGCTTATTCATCTGAAGTTGCTGCCCCAATTGAAGTAATTACTTATACATCCCCTTCAGCAATGAGACTTGGGGATAAAATTACTGTAACCGGGTCAACGGCAGACAATACAGTGACCATTTGGGCTGCTGCGGCAAATGCCACCGGCGATGTTGTAAAATTCACAACAACAGATAATGGAGCAACATTCACTCCTGAAATAGTGAATATCGGGGTACTGGTTAGTTTTTCAAGTGCTGCTGTTGGACCCTTAGCTAATGGCGATTTCTATTTTAATGCCCATGGAATGACTCCTCAAAAATTTACTTCCACGGGAACTTTAATTGGCACAATCCCCAGCACGGCTATCACAACAAGCGGAAGCGCCCTAAGGCATTTGTTTACTTTTTTGGGAGATGAATATGTAGTAGCTAATGACCTCTTTACTACTACTTCGAATAATGCGAAGATTATTAAGGTGCCTGGCAGTGTACCTGCTTCGGCAACGCTTTTTGCCTCAACTCCGATGCTGGGTTTAACTTCAGCAGGTGGTCTTGGAGATGTATCAGTTCAAAAAGTTAGTGATTATATTTACAATGTTTATGTACTTGCAACAAATAATGGTTTCGGAGCTTACCAGGTTGATATGACACCTCAATTAGCCGGTGATTATTACATTGGTGCAGCAGGTACTGGTCCAGGTGCAACCGATCCTGAATTTGCTACTCTCAGAGACGCTTTTGAGGTACTGAATAATGCAACATTCACAGGAGATTGTAATTTCTATATTACAAGCGATATTCTTGAAACATTCACTCCTGTTGTTGGATATGGATTGGGATTGGCAATAAATCCTGAACCTTACACCGTAACTTTTAAACCTTACACAGGTGTTCAACCCGTAGTTAAATTAGCATATCCTATAGATGGAACTTCCGGTCCTTCCGGTGCTCTTATTATAGGGATTCCTATGGATAATAATATTGCTTGGAACGATTTGCGTATAACAAAAAACATTGTTATCGATGGATCAAATACCGTTGACGGTACTACAAGAGATCTTACAATTGAATGTGATACATCAGCTAACAGAAATGCTTTTCCGCTTGCGATAGTTGGCGATGTTTCAAATTTGACTGTTAAGAATACTAATATCTACTACAAAGCAAAGGGTATTAGCACTTCAGGCAACCTATTTGTAAGTGCTGTACAAGTTAGATCCAGAAATAATTTAGCCGTTGATTATATACCTCAAGATATTCTATTTGAGAACAATCACATCAGTGCTAATTTTCCTGGTGTTGCCCAAAATGCGCAAGGTTATGGCACATATCAATCTGGTGATCCGATTTCATATTATCCATATAATATTACTCTCAAGGATAATCTGATTGAAGGCAAAAGAAGAGCGATTTCTCTTTACATCGCTGGAGGGCATAACATTTTTGGTAATGAAATAGTCTTAAATCAGGATATTGCTGGTGGTTTCAGCAATGAAGCTATATATGGCGTAAGTGTAGAAACAGGCGCTGAAATCAATATATATAACAATGTTATTTCAAAAGTTTCCGGTCTTAACACTACCGCTACTTTTGGAAATACAGCTATAAGCATAGAAACAGCCGGTACATATAATATTTATAATAATACAATTACTGGTTTTGCCTTGACAGGGACCAATCCAACATCTTTTGTAAGGGCTTTAAAGAATTCATCTGCAACAGCTACAGTGAATTTCGTATATAACACAATTCTAATGAATGACCTGGCTGACGTCGGAACGGGTGTTGTAACTTATCAAGGATTATTCTTAACCGATGGTATTAATGATGTAGTAAACAATATCATTGTTTCCGAAGAACCTGATTTCCCATCTTACTGTATTTACAGAAGTGGAGTTGCGGGAACGGTTACTTCTGATTATAACGATTTCTATCCTGTTGACGTTACAAACGGTAATGTGGGATACTGGAATGATGCGGCTACACTAACATTATCTGATTGGCAGACTGCCTCCAGTTTGGATGCAAACTCTATATCCAAAGAAGTATTCTTTGTATCTGATACTGATTTGCACTTGACAGGTTCTTCTGATGGAGATTTTGATCTTGCTGGTACACCAATAGCAGGTATTACAACAGACATTGATGGTGATACTCGCGGCACAACATATCCATATATAGGTGCTGACGAAGGAACAGTATTACTTACAGAACCAGTGGATTTCTGGGTAGAAGATTTCGATTATCCAGCTGATGATCTATTAACTGATCATGGTTGGATTGCCCACAGTGGAGCTGGAACAAACCCAATAACTGTAAACTCATTTGGGCTAGAATTCCCTGGATATCCTGCATCAGGAATTGGTTTAGCAGCATTGCTTGATAATACAGGTGAAGATACGCACAAACTATTCCCTGCAACAACATCTGGTTCTGTATATACTTCATTTATGGTAAGAATAGATGCTGCTCCAACAGGATACTTTTTCCACTATGCACCGAATCCACACAATACATTTGACTTTAGGGGTAGAGTATGGGTTAAAACAGATGGAGCTGGTGGATTGGCAATCGGTTATAGCTTCCAGAGCGCTGATACAATATTCACAGATTTTGACTATTCGCTTGGTGATACACTTCTCCTCGTATCAAAATATGAATCTGTTCCAGGAGATGTTAATGATGTTGTCTCACTATTTATTTTCGATGCTAGTAGTCCATTATCTGCTACTGAGCCAGGCACTCCAACACTTGGTCCAATTACCAATCCAAATACCGGCTCAGCAGATATTGAAGCAGGTTCAATAAATCTACGTCAATATAACTCTGCTCAAATTATGATTGTTGATGGAATAGCAGTTCAGACAAGTTGGGATCAGGTTGTTCCTGTTGAGCCTGAAGATAAAACAGTAATGCCGTCAACATTTGCATTGAGCCAAAATTATCCGAATCCATTTAACCCATCAACAACCATCAGATACGACTTACCGGAAGCTGGATTTGTTGATCTGAGAGTTTACAATTCTCTGGGTGAGGAAGTTGCAGTGCTTGTAAATCAAGAACAGGTATCAGGAGTTTATGAAGTAAGCTTTGATGCTTCTATGCTTGCAAGCGGTGTTTATTTCTATAGGATTAATTCAGGTAAATTCGTTACAACAAAGAAGATGATGCTTATTAAATAAGCTCAGTCTTTATCTTCTCACTGAAAAATGTAGAGGAGTGATTTGATTAAAGGCGATCCATTACGGATCGCCTTTTTTACTTTATTAAAGTTTGAAGAAGCTTGTAAAAATTCTGTACTGTTGGATTGTTAGAATAAGATGTAAGATTCGTTGACTCGCTGAGATTGATGATTTAATATCTCCGTTTATATATGCAATATTTTAAGAAGCTCCTCCAAACCTCCCCTGCCTGCTGGCAAGGTAGGTTTGGAGAAGGTTTGGGTGAGGCTTATTAAATGAAAAAAGAAAAACTAACAATTAAAAAAAAGAAAAAACGTATTCCGCTTCCGCAGAAACCCCCTAAAGTTGAAGAGGATTCTAAAGCATACCAGCGCAAAAAAGAAAAAGATAAAGTTCGTAAAAAGATTGATGAGGAAACTTCCTCGGATACCTGAAGCAACAATATTTGCTTTTTATCCCACTCTTACCTTATATTTGTCGCCAATAATTCAAATTAACTTAAATTATTAAGGTATATTATGCTTGACGACATAGATATTAAGATTTTGAATGTTCTTCAAAAAGCTGGCAGAACAAAGCGTAACAAAATCGCTGAGGAAGTCGGACTCTCTATTCCATCAGTTAGTGAGCGGTTAAATAAACTTGAAGAAAAAGGAATAATAGACGGATACTATACTAAGCTTAACAAAAAAGCTTTCGGGTATGATATTATAGCATACATTGTCGTGATAATGGATTCCTCAAAACATTATAACAATTTAATTTCCAAAGTTGAAAAGATTCCTGAGATAGTTGAATGTCATTCCATTCTCGGCGAAGGCTCTCATATGCTTAAAGCAACTGTTAAAAACACGGAAGCATTGGAAAAACTTTTAAGTGAAATACAATCGTGGTCAGGAGTAACGGCAACTAAGACAACTTTTGTATTATCAACGATTAAAGAAACTACGGAGATTGGGATATAATTGAAACCTTCGAGGTTAACATTTCGTAAACGACAAGTAACCTCGAAGGTTATTAGATTAAAAAATTCAAAACAATTAATAGGATAACTTAATGGCTAAACAAAACTCATCTGTTGAAAGCGTTCTTAAATTCATTAAGGACAATAAAATAAAATTTGTTGATTTAAAGTTTATGGACTTTCCCGGACAGTGGCAGCACTTTACTGTTCCAGCTACTCAGTTCAAAGCTGCTTCTTTTGAATACGGATTCGGATTTGACGGTTCATCAATCCGCGGCTGGAAATTAATTAACGAAAGTGATATGCTTATAATTCCTGATTCAAAAACCATGTTCGTTGATCCATTTATCGAAGCACCTACTGTAAGTTTAATTTGCGATGTATATGAGCCGGCAACAAAAGAAAAATATTCCCGCTGTCCAAGGAACATTGCACAAAAAGCAGTTGCTCATCTTAATTCGACTGGAATTGCGGATACTGTTTACTTTGGTCCGGAAGCTGAGTTTTTTGTTTTTGATGATGTGAGATTCGACTCCCAGCCTAACGGATCGTTTTATATTGTTGATTCGATTGAAGGTAGATGGAACAGCGGAAGAGAAGAGAATCCAAACCTTGGTTACAAGCCAAGATACAAAGAAGGTTATTTTCCTGTTCCACCAACAGATTCATTAATGGATTTAAGAAATGAAATGGTTTTAAATCTTGAAAACTGTGGAATTGAAGTTGAAGCACAGCATCACGAAGTTGCGAGCGGCGGTCAGTGCGAAATAGATCTGAAGTTCACTCCTCTTGTAAAAGCTGCCGATCAACTTTTACTTTTCAAGTATATTGTGAAGAATACTGCAAAGTTGCGCAATAAAACTGTTACCTATATGCCCAAGCCAATCTTTGGTGATAACGGAAGCGGAATGCATGTTCATACATCTTTATGGAAAAAAGGCAAACCGTTATTCGCTGGTTCGGGTTATGCTGGATTAAGTGAAATGGCTTTATATTTCATTGGCGGTATATTGAAACATGCACCGAGCTTGCTGGCATTTACAAATCCAACAACAAATTCTTACAAAAGATTAGTGCCGGGTTTTGAAGCTCCTGTCAATCTTGCTTACTCACAAATGAACAGGAGTGCCGCAATAAGAATTCCTATGTATTCATCAAATCCTAAATCAAAAAGAATTGAATTCAGATGCCCTGATCCTTCAGCAAATCCATATTTAGGATTTTCTGCAATTATGATGGCAGGCTTAGATGGAATTATTAATCGAATTGATCCCGGCGAGCCGCTTGATAAAGATATTTACGATATGGAACCCGAAGAATTGAAAAATGTTCCTTCAACTCCGGGCAGTTTGAATGAAGCATTAAAGGCTCTGGCAGACGATCACGAGTATTTATTAAAAGGCGATGTATTTACTGAAGATGTGATAGAAACATGGATAAAGTACAAAATAGAAAAAGAAATAAAACCAATGGCACTCCAGCCCCATCCCTATGAATTCAATCTATATTATGACGTATAGGATTGGATACGCTTTTTTGATGCTTGGAATGATGGATGAATGGAATATTGAAGAATCACTAACCAAAATGGAACAATATTACATTATTCCCACTTAATTTTGTAAAGTGTAACAGTTCGATTTTCAATGCTGTTAATTCCAAAACCGGGTATCTCTCTCTGATATAGAATTTCAGTTCTTAAATTCTTCGGCAGAGCCTCACTAAGTTCAATTTCTTCCCTTAGAACTAAATATTTTGGTTTCTTCGATAATATAAAATCATAAACGGATTTATAATTAAATCTTTCTGCATCGACTAATCCTGCAAGGTCATAAACACGAGCGCCGGAGTAACTTCCAACTATTCCAACATCATTAATAGCAACAGTTTTAAGGTTTTCGTTTTTATCTGTTTTTATAAAGTTGGCTATTTCTTTATATGAATTCTGAAATCCTTTTACGAACAAATCACTTGCAGGTTTTACAACGGTGAATGTAATGTGTATATGTATTAGTAAAATCAAAACAGAATAAACTGCTGTCAACGATAGATTAAACTGACTTTTATAAGCAGTAAGTAAATTAATAAGAGCCGCGATTGTTAATATTATGATTGGAATAAACATTAGCGAATATCTTGAGATTATTGTCACATCTTTTAATGTATAATAAACGTAAAACGAAATGAAGAAAAATATTGCTATCATCATTCCGTTAAATCTGAATCTTTCCAACAATCTTACAAACTCTTCAATGAATTTTTGATCTTTTTTCATTGCAAGAAATGAAATTACAATAATGATGATGGCAAGAACCATAAACTCAGGAATATTTCCACCGAGTAATAATTTGATATTTCGTATACTTCCGTCAAGAGTCATCGGAAAAAATCCGGACCCTGCTTTGGCTTTATAAGTATTCGGTATTATAGTTCCAAAGTGAAAGAAGGCAAATACTAACCAGGCAGAAAGAACGCTCAAACCTGTCAAAAATGTTTTTACGGTTTGCTTTCTGTGATGACCGTTTATAAAAAGCAAGTATAAAATTAAAATTAAGAATAGTACAATAAATTCGGGGCGCAGCAAGATTGCAATACCAAGTAAAAATCCATAAATATAAGGGTGCCTTACATGATAGCGATCGGAATAAGCATAAATAAGGAATAAAAGCATTGCAATGGCGGCTGTAGCTTCCATTCCGCTTATTGCCCAGCGAAGAAAAAAAGGATTTAGACAAAACGAAAGTGCGGCAATAAACTTTAATGATGATTTAAGTTTTAAAACATCAGCAAGTTTTAAGAAAAGAAAAACACTGATGAATGTAAAAACTCCGCTTAGTAGTCGTATAGAAAATTCAGGATCATCAGTAAGGATAGAAATCGATGCTCCAAGAATTACCCAAAGCGGTGAAGTTGATCCGTAAGTAACATTTCCTGTAAATGCAAATCCATCACCATTTAGCAATCCTATTATAAAACCAATATGTATGTATGAATCATCTCCCAGAAAATCGGGATACAGAAACAGTGCAAGTATTACCGGTGAGATACTCAGCACAATTGCAAGAGCAATACTTGTTATTGAGGATATTGTTTTTTGTCCCATAAACATTTGATTTTTTTACTAAAATTTAAGCTTTAAACCACGCTTTCCAAACTTCTGGCTGAAAACCTATTGTAACTAATCTTCCGTTTCTTACAACAGGGGTTTTTAATAAAAGTGAATCATTAAGAAGTTCTTCTTCAATATTAAAAACCATAAATGATAAATTTCTTTTTTTGAATTGAATTCCGTTTCTGTCGATTAATTCTTCAAGAGATATTACTGATTTGATATTATCGAGTTCGCCTTTTGCTATTCCTTTTTCAGTCAAATCTCTGAAGTAATATGTAATTCTTCTTTCCTTAAAGAATCTTTCTGCTTTCTGAGTGTCTTTACATTTTTTTGTGCCGATAATCTGTACGTTCATAAAATCTTAAAAACTCTAACCTTTTAATAAAAGATAATAAAAATTGTATAACTTATCTCATCTGATTAGATTTGTTGAGAAATTTCTTAAAAAATTATCAGGTTAAATAATGTTTATTGTAAACAAATCCCGCCCAGCATTAAAAAACATCTTCAAACTCTCAATTATCTTGTTATTCTTATTATTTATTAATCTTTCTGCTCAATCTTATTACGGGATAAATCCTGATACTGTAAAAGCACAAAAGTTTGATATGGGCAAGATGTGGACTTTTGAAAATTTTCCACTTGATTATATTGAGCAGGAATATGGATTCAGACCATCGGAAGAATTATTAGAAAAATTTCAAAAAAGTGCGTTGAAATTTGGCAACGGCTGTTCAGGATCATTTATTTCTGAGGATGGTTTGATAATGACAAATCATCACTGTGTTCGAGGAATATTGCCCAACATTCAAAAAGATGATGAGAATCTTCTGAAGAATGGATTCTTTGCAAAATCTTCAGACGAAGAACGTGCAGTTCCAAATCTAAAGGTTGAACAGTTAATTATTATTAAGGATGTTACTAGAGAAATTCAGTCTGCAATGGATGAAGTTAAAAGTGATGCAAATAAAATTGATATCCGGGATCAAAAGATTGAAGAAATAAAGAAAGAAAATTCACAAACACATCCCGAACTTATATTTAAAGTTATATCGCTTTACAACGGCGGTAAGTATTCTTTGTATGGGTATAAAGTCTATAGTGATATTCGTTTAGTTTTTGTTCCTGAACTTTTTACAGCAAAGCTTGGCGGTGACTATGATAATTTTACTTATCCACGTTACGGTTTAGACTGTGCTTTTCTGCGTGCTTATGAAAATGATAATCCAATAAAAACAGATTATTATTTCAAATGGAATAAGGACGGTGTGGTTGAAGATCAGCCTGTGTTTGTTGTGGGAAATCCGGGAAGAACCAATAGAATAAACACAATGGCACAAATTGAGTATGCAAGAGATATAAGATATCCGATGCTTGTTGGAATGTTTAAAGAAATGTATGGCATCTATGAAAAAATGGTTGCTGAAACAAAGGCAGAAGATTTTAAACTAATAGCACGACTTTATTCTTTTGGTAATGCTCTTAAAGTTTATCAAGGTACTTACAGAGCTTTGCTTGATCCATTTTTAATTGCGCGTAAAAAAGATTTTGAAAAGAATTTTAGAGAAGCAGTCAACAATAATTCCGAATTAAAAGATAAATATGGCAGCCTCTGGAATGAACTTGAGGAATCGAGTAATCAGGCAAGAAAAAATGCCAATAAAATATATGCTTATACAATTAGTTTTTATTCGCCTCAATATCTGACAATGGCTAAAAGTCTTGTTACTTATGCAACTCAGCTTAAGAATGATGAAATAACAAGAGAAGAATACGATTCACTTACTGTTCAGTTATTCCCAGGTGATTATAATAAAGAGCTACAAGAGCAATTATTAGTAGTACAATTAAATGTCCTAAAAAATAATCTACAAGCAGATGATAAAATTTTTAAGGAATTATTGGGAGACAAAACGACCGAGCAAGCGGCTAAGGATTTATTATTAAAATCTGATTTTACCTCCAATGAAAAATTACAGCAACTAGTAAGTGGTGGGTCGGAAGTTGTTTTAAATTCTAAGGATCCATTCATTTATTATATACTAAATACTCAAGATGAATTAAAGCGATTGCAAGATGAAAATAAAACAAGATTGGATAAAGAAGAAATCTTAAATCAAATGCTGGGCGAAGCGCTTTACAAAGTTTATGGTGATGCAATTCCTCCTGATGCAACCGGAACATTGCGTATTGCGGATGGAATCGTAAAAGGATATGACTACAACGGAACTCGTACTCCAATCAAAACAACTTTCTACGGAGCTTTGGACAGATATTATTCTTTCGATAAAATATTCCCATTTAATTTACCGGACCGATTTGAAAATCTACCGCCTGAGTTTGATCTGTCAAAACCTCTGAACTTCATAAGTACAAACGATATTGTCGGAGGAAATTCGGGAAGTCCCGTTTTGAATATAGATGGCGAAATAGTCGGCTTAGCATTTGATGGAAACATTGAAAGTCTTCCAAGCAATTTCATCTATACAACTGAAGCAAACAGAACAGTAAGCGTAAGTGCAGTCGGCATGGTTGAAGCAATTAAAAATTTGTATAAAGCAACAGCACTAAGTAATGAAATTGTAAACGGAAAAAGAAAATAAAAACTTAATTAACGGTATTAGAATCTTTCAGGGAAAATATTTTATGTATTGGTTTATTTTATTTGTTGCAGGTCTATTTGAGATTGCCTGGGCCGTTGGGTTAAAATATTCAGATGGATTCTCTAAACTGTGGCCTTCTGTTTTTACCGTGGCAAGTATGATAATTAGTATGGGACTGCTTGCATGGGTAATTAAACATATACCCGTTGGGTCAGCTTATGCAATATGGACAGGCATTGGAGCTGTCGGAACCGCAATTTTAGGAATTGTTTTATTTAATGAATCAAAAGAATTTATTAGAATATTTTTTATCTTTTTGATTATAGTCGGAATAGTTGGATTGAAATTATTTACAACTGAACCTGTATAGTAAGTCTAAGAAAAGGCTGAGAATTTGTGCATAAGTTCAGTTCACATCAGGATATTAATAAAAATTATTTTCTGTTAGTGATTATTTCTTGGGTGCTTTAACTACGTAACCAATCTTTGCGGCTTCATCAAATAATTGTTCAGCAAGAAGAATATTATTTTCCATATCAAAACCGGCATAAACCAAGGCTTCGGCAACCCATGTATTACAAGTGTTGAATAAATGATATGATCCATTTGAACGATAAAATTTTATTTTACTTCCAGCTTGTTCACTTAAAATTATTGAATGTCCATTCCCATCTCTGTAGATAAATTTTCCAATATATTCATTCAGTTTTTTTAATTGATCTTTATTTACTTTTAGTTTTATAACTATTTCAGAATAATCAAATAAGACTTCCTTTGAAGTGGAAATTCCTTCAATTCTCAATGTGCTTGGTGTGGCATAAAATAGTGCACCGAATGCAAGTCCAGAATCAAATCCCGGATACTGATAAAATTCTTCATCTCCCCAGCCGAAATCAATTAAATTATAATCTCTGAAATATTTTGATTCCGGAATTATTAAGGTATCAATTTGATCTAAAGTAAAAACCAAAGCTGTATGCCAGTAATTTTTTATCAAATAGATTGATTGTAATTCATCTATAGTAGTTTCATCTTGAATTTGAAGAGCAGGTGAAGTATGCAAAAAGAAAAATATAATCGGATAAATAACAAAAGTTTTCATTTTATATATTTATTTTTCTTCTAAGAAAAATTTTATCTTTTCAAATAGAGAATTACTATGAAAATCTTAATAAACATTTTATTGTTTTTAACCTTCACAATATCAATAAATGCACAATCCAATAATAACAAATATGTAATTGTAATTCATGGCGGTGCGGGATACTTTGCCAGGGAGACACCTGATTCGGTAAAGCAAGTTTACATTGATGCACTTTCAGAAGCACTTAAAATCGGACAAAAGATTTTAAGTGAAGGCGGCTCGTCACTAGATGCAGTAGAAAAAACTGTGAACTATATGGAAGATAATCCGCTTTTTAATTCCGGCAAAGGAGCTGTCTTTACATCAGAAGGGAAGCACGAACTTGATGCGTCAATTATGTACGGGAAGGACCTTTCAACCGGTGCTGTTGCTGGAGTTACAATAATTAAGAATCCAATTTCATTAGCTCGACTGGTTATGGAAAAAACAGATCATGTTCTACTTGCTGGTAACGGAGCTGATCAACTTGGGATAAAACTTGGAGTTGATATCGTTCACAATTCATATTTCCGCGATGAAAAAAGATATAACGATTGGTTAAAATCAAATCTTAAAGAAACTAAAGGCGAAACAGTTGGCTGTGTTGCATTAGATGTTCACGGCAACATTTCCGCCGCAACTTCAACAGGCGGCAGACAAAATAAAATGCCCGGAAGAGTTGGCGATTCGCCGCTAATCAATGCAGGAACTTATGCAAATAATAAAACTTGCGGAGTTTCGGCAACGGGTTGGGGTGAGCTTTTTATTCGTAATACTGTGGCGTTTAATATTTCGGCTTTAATGGAATACAAAGGTTATACTTTAAAGCAAGCCTGTGATGAAATAATTTATAAAACCTTACCCGACGGCAGCGGTGGTATTATTGCAATTGATAAAGACGGAAATTATGAAATGCCTTTCAACACAGTGAGTATGATGCGAGGTGTAGCTAATTCAGAGGGCATTTTTCAAATAAATATATGGAAATAAAGGGCAATTATGCGACCATCAAAAAATGATTACGCACCTTACTACGAAACTTATATTTCTAAAGTAAAAGGTGATAATGTCATTCAAATTCTTACTGAAATGAATAGGAATATTCAGAATGTTTTAAATTCATTTCCTCAAAACAAAGGTGATTTTAAATATGGGGAAGGCAAATGGACAGTAAAAGAATTAATTGGACATATTATGGATACGGAACGTGTTTTTGCTTTTCGCGCTTTTTCAATTGCAAGAGGAGAAAAACAGCACTTACTAGGATTTGAGCAGGACGACTATGTACGTGAAGGAAAATTTAATAAAAGACAATTATCTGAGATTGTTTATGAATTTCGTCTTTTACGTGAGAGTAATCTTCTGATGTTCAGAAGTTTTGATGGTGAAATGTTAAAACGAAGAGGAGTTGCAAACGGTTATGAAGTTACTGTTAATGCTTTGCTATTTATAATTGCAGGTCACAGTAAGCATCATATTGAAATATTGCGGGAGAGATATCTCTAAAGTTTAGCTTCAAGTTCAAGTTTGATTTCGAGTTTTCCATAGGAATCTTCTGGACGGATTCAAGTTCAGGATTAAGATAAAGTGAGTTGAAAGATTTTTTAGAATTATTAAATAAACTTATAAATTTGATTTAATATTCGTGAAGTAGCACCAAGATTTTCTTTTACATATTGAGATGATATTTGTCCTTTAGATCTTCTGAGTTCTTCATCCGAAAAAATCATACGAATACTTCGGTAAGCTTCCTTTTTGTTTCTTACTAAAATTCCTCCACCAAGCTGATGAAGTTTTTGAGCTTCCTGTGAAGTATCAATCTTTGGTCCAAACAAAACCGGAATCCCGTACACAGCCGCTTCAAGAACATTGTGTATGCTCTGTTTAAAGCTGCCCCCAATAAATGCCGCATCGGCATAAGTATAAAGCGTTAATAAGATTCCTATTGAATCTATAATTATCACTTTTTCATTAGAATAATTATTCAGAAAAGAAAACCTTATTGTTTTAAGTTTTCCTTCAAATTCATGTTCTATTTTTTCAAGATGAAGCAGTGTCGGTTCGTGCGGGGCGACTATCAATAAAACTGATTTATCCCTCTCAGCAAGTTTTGTAAATGCAGGGAAAATTACTTCTTCATCTTGCTCCCAACTGCTTCCGAAAACAAATATCTTTTTATTTCTTAATACTTCTACATTGATTAATCTTTTTTCTTTTGCAAGAAGACTACGCTGATAAACACGGTCAAATCGTGTATCACCAACAGCGATTATTTTATCAGAAGAAATTTCGAATTTAGCAAATTCCTTTGCATCAATTTCCGAAACGGTTAAAATCTTTGTTAGTGCACTGAAAAGTATTTTATGGAATGATTTAATAAACGGTAATTTCCTATGCGAATCACTTCGCATTGTTGCATCAACAAGAAATATCGGAATGTCTTTTTCACTTAATACTCTTATCATATTTGGCCAGATATCATAACGCATTAAAACGGAGATATCCGGTTTAACTATTTTTATAAATTTTCTTGCGTTGTAAATAGTATCAAAAGGAATATATGCTATAAGATCAGCGTGGGGATATTTTCTTGAATTCTCATAACCGGAAGGAGAGAAGAATGTGATGAGTATGTTTACATCGTGATTTTTTTTTAATTCTTCAATTATGGGTTTCGCCTGTTCAAACTCACCAAGGGAAGAGGAGTGAAACCAAATAAGTTTCTTCCTTTTATTCAGAGAAGAAGCTGTGAGAATGATTTCTTCATAAACTCTTTTTCTTCCTTTTATGCCGCGTTTTATTTTATTGTTGAATATTCCGCCAAAATGTAAAACAACATATAAAAACGGTATAACTACGAAATCATAAAATATGTACCATAGCGTTTTCATACTTTAAATATTTTTTCCAAAGTATCAAAAGCTGTTTGCGGAGTTACATCGAGCATACATTTAAAGTGTTTCTTCGGACAATTTTTCCGTCCGACGTGCGAACATGGTCTGCAAAATAAAGAAGTATTTTCTAAAATTACATTTTTGTTTTTGTAAGGAGTGAAACCAAATTCTTCAACGGTGGAACCGAAGAAAACAATTACAGGAACATTAGCCGCACAGGCAGCGTGCATTAAACCGGAATCATTACAATAAATTGCTTTACACATCTTCATATCGGCAGCAGTTTGCAAAACATCATCATTATTCTGAAGGTTAATAACTTCAGGTACTTCGCTTTTAATTTCAGCACAAATTTTTCTATCGCTTTTCCCGCCAAACAATACAACCTGACAGCAATCTTTAATTAACTTTCTACAAAGGTTAATGTAATATTCTTTCGGCCACATTTTTGTGAAGTGTCTTCCACCCGGGCAAATACCGATATACTTTTCATCTTTGTTTAATAGATTCGAATGATTTGAAGTTGTAAAAAGATCTAAGCCGTTATCATCAAGATCAAAATTTTCTAATATTTGTGCATAACGAACAGGGAGCTGTTTAGCATTTTTAAGAAGATTTATTTTGGTTTGAACCAGGAGAAATTTTCTAACAGACTTTTTATCAAACTTAACCTGAATACCTTTTAGTCCGGATGATATTTTCTTTGAATAAAAATTGTTCTGAAGATCAATTATTAGGTTGTATTCTTTTGATTGGATTTCTCTTATAAGCTCTTCTTTCTTTTCAGAATTGAATAAGAATTTATTTCTTAGATAAGGATTATGAAGAATTACATCAATGTACTGTTCCTTGACCATCATATCGATTGAAATTTTAGGATATTTATTTTTAATGGTTCTTATAAGTGGAGTAGAAAGAAGAATATCTCCAAGAGAGCTTAAGCGAATTATTAATACAGAATCAATATTTTCTAAGTCTATATTCTTCAAGTAAGATAATTTCCTTTTTCTAACCTTTAATTTAGCTATTTATTAGAATCTGTTCCATATTCTCCTTGAACTTTTAACACTTCACACCTAATTTTCAATAAGAAAAATAAAAAGGAAAACAAATGGCTACATTACCACCTCCGGGAGTCAAAGAATTCCCCGCAGATTCACTTGAAAAAAAAGTTTACGGGGTTGTTGAAACTTTTAGTCAATATATTCCTGTTCCAAATGACAGAAACAGGTTGGGATATTGTCTTTTCAAATATATGATTGGCGAAGGCGATGAACCAAAAGTTGCGTTGAAGAGTGCAAAGATTAACGTTGAAGGAATTTCAACAAAAGACCTTGCAGAAAAAATTGATGAGGAGTTAAAGAAAATTTAGAGATCTAGAAACCCCTCTCAAAAGGAGAGGGGGTTTAGGGAAAGACTTTATTCTACTTTTACTACATCATATTCACGTAAAAACTTTTCCGCCATCAGCACATCTTCTTCACAGCCAATAAAAATGGGTGTTCTCTGGTGTAAACTCTTCGGTTTAACTTCCAGCATTCTTGTCTTACCATCTGATGCTCTTCCACCAGCTTGTTCAATAATAAATGCCATAGGGTTACATTCATACATTAATCTTAATTTACCGTTAGGACTTCTTGTATCAGCTGGATACATAAATATTCCGCCAAAAAGCATATTACGATGAATATCCGAAACCATTGAACCGATATAACGAGAAGAGTAAGGTCTCTCCGTAGCTATATCTTCTTCCTGCAGCCACTTTATATATTTTTTTAATCCGGGATGCCAGTAAAGATAATTACCTTCGTTTATGCTGTATATTTTTCCTTTCTTTGGCATCTTAATATTATTGTGAGAAAGTATGAATTCGCCAAAGGAAGGATCGAGTGTGAAGCCGTGAACACCATTGCCTACAGTATAAACAAAAATTGTGCTTGAGCCGTAAATAATATATCCCGCAGCAATCTGACTGATCCCTGGCTGCAAACAATCTTCCATTGTACCCGGACCATTTTCGGGAGATATTCTTCGGTAAATTGAAAAGATAGTTCCGATACTTACGTTTGCATCAATATTCGATGATCCATCAAGAGGATCAAATAACAGGACATATTTACCAACATTGAACGCTGGCGGTATGTGAATAATATCTTCATCTTCCTCTGAAGCCATGACGCATAAATGTCCGCCGTGGTCCATTGCTTTAATCATCATTTCATTAGCAAAAATATCAAGTTTTTTAACTTCTTCACCATGAACATTGTGATCTCCGGTGAATCCAAGAATATCTACCAACCCTGCTTTATTCACTTCCAGTGAAATTACTTTCGCTGCCAGTGAGAGATCATGTAAAAGATCAGATAATTCACCTGTTGCTTCAGGATATTTTCTTTCTTCTTCGTAAATATGACGGGCAAGGGTCATAAATTGTGCTTTTTCCATTTGGCTCTCCT
Source organism: uncultured Ignavibacteriaceae bacterium (assembly GCA_963804005.1). Taxonomy (GTDB): domain Bacteria; phylum Bacteroidota; class Ignavibacteria; order Ignavibacteriales; family Ignavibacteriaceae; genus JAGXRK01. The sequence goes on from CAWDOP010000003.1 coordinate 107,075, forward strand.
TATTGATGAATAATGAGTTTAGGCTGCAATTTCCTGATCTTTATATTGCAACTGGTACAATTTATAATAAATTCCTCTTTTTGCAAGCAGTTGCTGATGATTTCCTGTCTCTCTGATTTCACCTTTGTGTAAAACAATAATTTTATCAGCATTTTGAATAGTTGATAATCTATGCGCAATTATAATTGCAGTTCTTCCAACTAAAAGTTTTTGAATGGCTTTTTGGATAAGCTGTTCTGTTTCTGTATCAATGCTCGAAGTTGCTTCATCAAGAATTAAAATCTTCGGATCAAAAGCCAAAGCGCGCGCAAAAGAAATGAGCTGCTTTTGCCCGACACTTAATGTTGCCCCTCTCTCCTTAACTTCTTCATCATATTTTTTAGGTAGATTCTCTACAAACTTTGACGCACCCACAATTCTTGCAGCTTCGATCACTTTTTCTTCAGAAATATTTTCATTATCCATACTAATGTTTGATTTGATATCACCTGAAAACAGATAAACATCCTGAAGAACAGTTGAAATGTATTGTCTTAAATCACTTTTATCAAGCTTTCTGATATCTATTCCATCCAAAAGTATAGAACCTTTTTGAATATCGTAAAACCGTGTAAGAATATTTATTAAAGTTGATTTGCCCGCACCTGTATGACCTACAATTGCAACTGATTCACCTGGATTTATGCTTAAGGAAACATCTTTCAAAACATAATTTTCATCTTCATAGGCAAACCATACGTTCTTGAAATCAATTTTTCCCTGAACAGATTTTAATTCTATGGGTTCATCAGGATTTTTTATGAATGTTTTACTATCCAGCAACTTAAATATGCGCTCTGAAGAAGCCATTGCGGTCTGCATAATGTTATACTTTTCAGAGAGATCACGGATAGGTCTGAAAAACATTTCAGTGAATTGAATGAATGCAAATAAAACACCTATTGTTAATGCTCCCTGAACTACTTCACCACCGCCATACCAGATTATTAATCCTATTGCGATTGAACTTAGCAATTCAACGCCCGGAAAAAAAATAGCATAATAAAAAATTGATTTTATATTTGCTTTACGATGATCATCATTTATTGATGAAAACTTTTTAAACTCATCATTTTCTTTTCGGAATATCTGCACAACGCTCATGCCGGTTACGTGCTCCTGCATATAGGAATTTAATCTTGCAAGGTGAAGACGGACATCTCTGTAGTTTTCTCTTACCTTTCTTCTGAAAAGAAAAGTCCCATAAATAAGAACAGGCAATACAGAAAGCGTAACAAGTGATAGCGGAATATCCATAAAGAACATAAATCCGAGTATCCAAAGAATAATGAAGATATCACTGAATACCATAACTATTCCAGATGAGAAAAGTTCACCGAGTGATTCAACATCATTTGTTGTTCGCGTAACGATCCTGCCGATTGGTGTTCGGTCAAAAAACTTTAATGCAAGTTTTTGAACGTGTTCGAATAGTTGTGTGCGGAGATCATAAAGAATTTTTTGACCAAGGTATTGAGTATAGTAAGTCAGGAAATACTGAATAAATGCTTGTAACATAAGCGAACTGAATAGAACAACTGCAATTAAAATCAAACCGTTATAATCAGAATGAGCTATATAGTCATCAATTGCCACTTTGGTTAAATAAGGACGAACGGGTCCTAAGGCAGCTACAAAAATGTTCAGCAGTATTGCAAACACAATATACTTTTTGTATGGTTTTACATAACCCAGAAGCCTCTTCATCAGTCTGGCATCGTATGCTTTACCTAGTATTTCTTCGTCTTGTTTATAATCGTTCATATTTGATCTTTACTCTGTGCCTCTGTGGTAAGAGAAAAAATTAACCACTGAGACTTAGAGATTATTAATTAAGTTCCTCTAATTCTTTCTCAAGTAACTGTTTAAAATGTAAATCAGCGTAAATGCCGCCAAGAGCTACGAGATCATCATGTTTACCTTCTTCAGCAATTCTTCCGTTTGATAGAACAAATATTTTATCAGAATCCTTTACAGTTGAAATTCTATGACTGATAATTATACTTGTTCTATTGCTCATAAATTCTTTCAGATTTTTCAAAATTTCTTCTTCAGTATTTGTATCCACTGCTGAAAAAGAATCATCAAGAATCAGAATCTTCGGATCGACAGCCAAAGCCCTTGCTAATGAGGCTCTTTGCTTCTGTCCACCGGAAAAAGTGATTCCTCTTTCACCAACCATTGTTTCATAACCGTTTGGGAAATCATCGACGTCTTTATCGAATTGAGCAATACGGGAAACTTCTTTCACTCTTTCCTTGTTGACTTCTCTTAATCCATAGGAAATGTTGTTGTAAACATTATCAGAAAATAAAAATGACTCCTGTTGAACCACTGAAATATTTCTTCTTAAAATATCAAGCGGAATACTCTTTAAGTTCACACCGTCAATTAAAATTTCGCCTCCCGTAACATCATATAACCTTGGGAGTAGATTTATTAGTGAAGTTTTTCCAGAGCCTGTATGCCCGATTATCGCAACAGTTTCACCTTGTTGAACTGTAAGTTTAATGTTTGAGAGGACATCTGGTAAATATTCTCCATAGCTGAAAGCAGCATTTTTGAATTCAATTTTACCTTTCAATTCTTTGATTGAAAAATCCGTTTGAGAATTATCATCAATTTCGTAAGGTTCATTAAAAATTTTGTTCAATCTTTTCATACTTGCTTCAGCTTGCTGAATTATGTTTATAACCCAGCCGAATGCAATCATTGGCCAGATTAAAATTCCAAGGTAAACTATAAAGGCAGTCATCTCACCAAGATTCATTTCTCCGTTTATGATTTTCGTTCCGCCAACTATTATCACAATAATGATTGATAATCCTGTTATTAAAAGCAGTAAAGGCATTATCAATGCTTGGGTTCGGACAAGATTCATATTCTTTTTAAGATATTCCTGACTTAATTCCTTCCATTGTTTTATCTCGTTAGCTTCGCGCACATAAGATTTTATTACGCGAATACCGGAATAATTTTCCTGTGCTCGGGATGTAAGTCTTGAAAAGGTTTCCTGAATACGTGTATATTTATCATGAATCAGACTGCCAATTCTGTAAACCACCAATGAAAGAATCGGCAATGGAAGAAGGGCATAGATTGTCAGCCACGTATCGAGCGAAAGCATGATGGTAACAACTATTATTAATCTTATTCCTGTATCGATTGAATACATTACAGACGGTCCAATAAACATTCTCACTGCATTTATATCATTTGTTGCGTGAGCCATTATGTTGCCGGTTGAAGTATTCTGAAAATATCTCAAAGAAAGTTTTTGAATGTGAGCCCAGAAATCTCCGCGAAGATCATATTCAATTTCCCTTGATACAACAATTATTGTTTGTCTTATCAAAAATCTGAAAACTCCTGCAAGTAATGAAGTTCCGACTATCAGTAACGCATATTGTAAGAGCAACTCCTGGTTACCGTTTTGCTCGAGGACATTTATGGCTTCTTTCAGTAGCAGTGGGACATAAACCGTTCCTGCATTTGAGAAAAGAATAAAAACAAAGCCAAGGAACAGCTTGTTTTTATATTTAACAAAATATTTTTTGAGTGTTAGTAAGTTTTGCATTAAACAAGAGTAAGATTAAAAATGTGAGTATGCTGTTATGTCATACATTTCAATCTGTTGAAATGACAAATCGTAAGTTAATCTACAACTCAGTAAACAACATAATATTCTATATTAGCTCAATCAATCACAATAAAACCGGTGTACTTCTGAAGTACTTTAGGAACAATAACTTTTCCTTCAGGAGTCTGATAATTTTCAAGCAGGGAAACCATCAACCTGCTAGTTGCAAGTCCGCTGCCGTTAAGTGTGTGAACAAATTCTGGTTTTTTTGTTTGTTCATTTCTGAAACGGATGTTTGCTCTACGTGCCTGGAAATCTTCATAGTTGCTGCAAGAAGATGCCTCAAGCCATCGATCTTCTGCCGGGGACCAGGTTTCAATGTCATAACACTTTGCTGCTGCAAAGCTTAAATCACCACTGCATAACAATAAAATTCTATAAGGAATATTGAGTGCATGAAGAATATCTTCTGCATCCTTTACAAGTAATTCTAATTCATTGTAAGAATTTTCTGCCCTTACAAATTTTACCATTTCAACTTTATTGAATTGATGAACACGCAGAAATCCTTTTGATTCTTTTCCGTAAGAACCGGCTTCACGTCTGAAACAAGCTGAATAGCCTACATATTTTATTGGTAGATCTTTTTCGTTCAGAATTTCATCACGATGAAGATTAGTAATCGGAACTTCTGCAGTTGGAATAGGAAAGAGTCCGTCAACTGTAATGTTATACATATCCTCTTCCATTTTAGGAAGCTGTCCGGTTCCTTTCATTGATTCTCTGTTAACAAGAAATGGCGGAAAAATTTCTGTATAACCGTGATGCTGAAGATGATAATCTATCATAAAGTTTATTAATGCCCGTTCTAGAGTTGCACCTTTACCTTTATAAACAGGAAATCCTGAACCGCTTACTTTTGATCCGCGTTCAAAATCGAGTATGTCTAATTTTTTACCGAGTTCAACGTGGTCCATAGGTTTAAAATCATTTTCGAACGTAAATCCATCCGGTAACCATTGTCTTGCTTCAACATTTTCTTCGGCAGATTTTCCAACAGGAACAGATTCGTGGGGAAGATTTGGTATGTACATCATGATATCATTTAACTGGTCTTCAGCTTGGCGAAGCTTTCCGTCAAGTTCGGTTATCTGATCGGAAACTTGTTTCATTTCTGCAAGAACAACGGATGTATCCTGTCCCGCTTTTTTCATTTGCGGAATTTGTGATGAAACCTGATTTCGTTTTGCTTTAAGTTCATCGGCGTTAAGGATAAGTTCACGTCTTTGCCTATCAAGCTCCAGAACTTCGTCAATTCTGTCCTTCTCGTTTTTGTTGATGATTGATTGTCTTACTTTTTCAGGATTTTCACGAATAAGTTTTATATCTAACATTTTTTCCTCTTGACGAAATAGAACACGGATGACAAAGATTTAACGGATTCACACTGATTAAATCTGCGACTCTCTGCGTAATCAGCGTTATCTGCGTTATCTGCGTTCTATTGTATTTTATTTTACTACTATGTTATAAATTTTATTTTTTACAAATATCTCTTTAATGATTGTTTTACCTTCAGTAAACTTAATTACTTTTTCATCTGTAAATACAATTGGTTTAACAGCATCCTGTTCACTGTTCATCGGTGCAGAAACGGTTGAACGAAGTTTCCCATTTACCTGAACGGCGATATTAATGCTATCTTCAACAAGTGCATCTCTATCAACTTCAAACCAAACAGGATTTTGGAATAATGAATTTTCATTTCCTAGTAATTGCCAGCATTCTTCACCGAGGTGTGGTGCAAGTGGAGAAATCATTGATGCAAATCTTTGTAAAACATAACTCTGGATTTCTTTACTGCACTGATCAAGATGTTTTAATTCATTTATCAATTCCATCAAAGTTGCTATTGCTGTATTAAATCTAAAATGTTCAATTTCCTGATTCAATTTATGAAGAGTTTGATTTACTTTTCTGTAAACTTTTTTCTCATTATTGGAGAGTGATTCAATATCATATTTCACTTTAGCGGTTACTTCTTTCGTAACATTTAAATGCTGATTAAAAATATCATAACTTCGCTGCACAAATCGATCAACTCCGGAAATACCTTTATCACTCCAGTCGCCACCCTGATCATAAGGACCCATGAACATCAGGTACATTCTGAAAACATCGGAACCATATTTGTCAGTAAACTCATCAGGATTAACAACATTGTCTTTTGACTTCGACATCTTTGTTCCGGCATTTGTAATTGTTCCCTGATGAATAAGGGTCTGGAAAGGTTCATCGCTGTTGACCATTCCTATATCGCGTAAGCACTTGTGAAAAAATCGTGCATATAAAAGATGCATTACTGCATGTTCTGCACCACCGACATACATATCAACCGGTGTCCATTTCTTTGCAAGATTTTCATCAAATGCTGCATTTGAAATTTTTGGATTAAGAAATCTTAAATAATACCATGATGAATCAACAAAAGTATCCATAGTATCAGGATCGCGCTTAGCTTTAGCTCCGCACTTAGGGCAGTTTACATTAATGTATTTTTTATTTCTTGCAAGAGGAGATTCGCCGCCAAGTTTAAAATCAACATCATAAGGAAGAACGACTGGTAGATCAATTTCCTCAACAGGAACCTCACCGCATTTTTCACAGTGTATAATGGGTATAGGTGTACCCCAGTAACGCTGACGTGAAATCAGCCAATCGCGCAAACGATAATTTATTTTTCCTTTACCAAAATTATTTTTTTCAAGATATTCAGTGACTTTTTTTATTCCTGCATCGGATCTGAGTCCATTAAACTGATCTGAATTAACCATCGTCCCCACATCAAGAAATGCCTCATTAAGCTCGTCGGCTTCACTTGTTCCATCCTGAAGAATTACTTTTCTTATTTCCAGGTTGAACTTCTTTGCAAATTCAAAATCACGCTCATCATGTCCCGGTACAGCCATAACGCAGCCCGTTCCATAAGTTATCAGCGCATAATCAGCAATCCAAACAGGAACTTTCTCTCCATTCATTGGATTGATTGCAAATGCGCCTGTCGGAACTCCGGTTTTTTCTTTTACTGTTGATGTTCGTTCAATTTCAGTTAATGATTTTACTGATTCACGGTAAGTGTCAACACCACTTCTGAATTCATCCGTTGTGATTTTATTAACTAAAGGATGTTCTGGTGCAAGAACAACGTAGGTAACACCGAACAAGGTATCTGGACGAGTTGTGAAGACTTTTATCTCATCAACATTACCAACCACTTTAAATATAACCTCAGCACCCTCGCTTTTACCGATCCAGTTACGTTGCATAAGTTTTGTTTTTTCGGGCCAGTTTATCTTATCCAATCCTTGTAATAGTTCCTCAGCATAATCTGTAATTTTAAAAAACCATTGATATAGATTTTTCTGAATTACCTGTGTTCCACATCTTTCACAATTTCCATCATTGAGCACTTGTTCATTTGCAAGAACAGTTTGATCGTTCGGACACCAGTTAACGGGAGCATTTTTCCTGTAAGCCAATCCGCGCTTGTACAGCTGAAGAAAAATCCACTGATTCCATTTATAATATTCCGGAACACAAGTCATAAGTTCGGCATTCCAGTCATACATACAGCCCATTTTCTTAAGCTGCTTACGAATATCTTCAATGTTTTTCAGCGTACTGTCGTAAGGATGGACACCGGTTTTTATCGCATAATTTTCGGCAGGTAATCCGAAGGCATCATAACCCATCGGCTCAAAAACATTGTGACCACGTAATCTTTTGAATCGTGCCCAGGAATCTGAGGGACCATAATGATACCAATGACCAGTATGCAATTTTGCACCTGAAGGGTAAATGAACATATTCAGATGATAAAGTTTTTTTTCAAGATCGTTGAGATCAGTTTTATAAGTTTGATTTTCTTCCCAGAATTTCTGCCATTTAGATTCTACTTCAGAATGAGGATAACGCATAAATATTAGTTTTTGTTGAAAAATGAAGACAAATTTAGCTATTTGAAAAGGGAATTCAAATTGGGAAATTATTAACTGTCAGGCGAGTTTATAATCGGAACGGTAAATTTTTTCAATTAGCAATCTTCAACCTACTTTTCGTTAATAATTCAATGCATAAATATCTCATTTTAATAATTGCTTTTTATATATAGTAAATAAAGCAAACTCAAAGTCTTAGGAAGGATTCATAATAATTTCATCACAATAAATGATATAACTATTAACTAAATTTGAAAAGAATTTTTAATAAATGTTATATCAAGGTCACATAATGGATAAAAATATTATAAAAGAATTTCTAAAACGCATTGAGCTATTCAAAGGTTTAGCAGAAAACCAACTTGATGCAATAACAGAGAAAATAAAAGTTGAAAATCATAAAAGCGGAACAATGATTTTTAACGAAAATAACATCAGACAAAATCTATACATTATTTACGATGGTGAAGTAGAACTGTTCAAACGCACACCTTATGGAAGCGAGAAACGTCTTTCAATTTTTGCAAAATATGATTTCCTCGGTGAAGGTGCTTTAATGGATGATTCTCCGCACTCAACTTCTGCCAGAACTACAATTACTACAACTACATTCGCTCTTTCAAGAGATAAATTTAAAGAACTTATGATAGAGCACAGCGATATAGCTCTTGATATACTTGCAAGAATATCCAGAGTGATATCAAGGAGAATGAGTTCCGCTAATACAAGAGTGGTGAATTTAGCAGCACAATATCAATCGGGAAGAACCAGAAGTGAGCATGATTTATTGGGCGACAGGGAAGTGCCCCACGAGTTTTATTACGGAATTCAAACTTTGCGGGCGATTGAAAATTTTAATATCAGCGGAGTAACATTAAACTTTTATCCGGTTATTATTCAAGCTTTAGCAATGGTTAAAATGGCTGCAGCAAAAACAAATAATGAACTCGGACTTTTATCAAAACTAATCACCGATGCAATTGTTCAGGCATGCACAGAAATAATAAACGGAAAGCTACATACTCATTTTGTTGTAGATATGATTCAAGGTGGAGCCGGGACATCAACCAATATGAATGCAAATGAAGTAATTGCGAATCGAGCTCTTGAAATTCTCGGTAATGAAAAAGGCGAATACAAATATTGTCATCCAAATAATCATGTAAATCTTTCCCAATCAACTAATGATGCATATCCGACTTCTGTCAAAATTGCGTTGATTCTTGCTAATGAAAAACTTATTGAAGTACTAAAGGAATTGATTCAATCTTTCCATAATAAAGGGAAAGAATTTTCTCAAGTTATTAAGATGGGAAGAACACAATTGCAGGATGCTGTTCCGATGACACTCGGACAGGAGTTTGAAGCTTATGCAGTAACGTTAGGTGAAGAAGTTCAGCGGCTAGAGCAAAACGCAAAACTGTTCCTCGAAGTAAATATGGGTGCAACTGCAATAGGAACGGGAATAAATTCTCATCCGCAATACAGTGAAAAATGTGTTGCTCATTTAAAAGACATTACTAAGATGGATGTAGTTCTTGCAGAAAATCTAGTTGAAGCCACACAGGATACTGGTGCTTTTATAATGTATTCTTCCGCAGTAAAAAGACTTGCTGTCAAGCTCTCTAAAATTTGTAATGATTTGCGTCTGCTTTCATCAGGACCGAGAACAGGAATAAACGAAATCAATCTTCCACCAATGCAGCCAGGTTCATCAATAATGCCGGGAAAAGTTAATCCTGTTATTCCTGAAGTAGTAAATCAGATTGCATTTAAAGTCATAGGAAATGATCTTACAGTTACACTTGCTGCCGAAGGTGGTCAGCTTCAGTTAAATGTGTTTGAACCAGTAATTGTCGAAAGTCTTTTTCAATCTATTGAAATGTTAAAAAACGGAATGATGACGCTTAAGCAAAAATGTATTGACGGAATTACAGCAAACGAGGAACGATGCAGATCACTTGTTGAGGGCAGTATCGGAATAGTAACCGCACTTAATCCTGTACTCGGATATGAAACATCAACCCGGCTTGCAAAGGAAGCGCTTGAAACAAACCGCGGTGTTTATGAATTGGTGCTTGAGAAAAAATTATTATCTAAATCCGAGCTTGATGAATTGTTAAAACCGGAGAATATGATAAAACCAAAATAAGAAAACACAATAGAACACGGATCACACAGATTGGACTGATTTTCATGGATCAAAATCACTTTAAATTTTATTTCGTTCCTTTTATTATTAATTTTTTGAAGGTTTATATGGTAGCGATGAATGATGCAGGTTGATTTTTAATTTACCTGATGCATCCTTCACGAAACCCATTGTATATTCGACTTTAGTTTTTTCTCCTTTTAGATCTGTTAAAAAATAATTTCCCATTGCTATTGCTTTACTCTCTTCAAAAATAAATCCGGCATTTTCAAAATGGACTTCAATCCAGGGATTTAATGCAAAACCACTATCTTCAGGAAATTTTTGGTTCCCATCAATAAAATATGATTTTGCAGCCATCTTATCGAATCTAAATTGAGTTACAGATGCTAAGGTCGGTTTAAACAAAACCACACCTTTGTCATAGGCATACAAATTATCAAGAAATTTTTCTGTTTCTTCTTCGCAGGCAATTCTGTCATTTTTTAATGAGCCGATTTTAACCAATCCGTTTCCCCAGTCTTTCTGAATTTTTTCAATATTGTTTTTTGTTATCATAATATTTTCAAGTTATAATAATAAATTTTTAGAGTTCCTTAATTTCCTCCTTAATATATTAAGATTAAATTTTAGTTTGAATAGTCTCTTTTGCTCAAGGTACACTATTATCAAAATGGAATTTTTCAATTTCAGGCGTAAATTTCTTGAGATTAGCTTAAGTTTCAGAAGTAAATATTTAAAAAGAATCAGGACAAAAAATGGAATCGGTATTTAATAGTTTTTTCTATCCGAAATCAATTTGTATTGTGGGGGCCTCATCAAAACCTAAAAGTCTTGGTTATGAACTTACCAAATCCGTAAAGCAATATGGTTATACGGGAAAACTTCTTCTGGTTAATCCAAAAGCAGATGAAATACTTGGTTATAAATGTTATCCGAATATTGAAGCTGTTGATTCTCAGATTGAATTAGCCATTGTGATGGTTCCAAAACAATTTGCAGAAGATACCATCTTGCAATTAATTAAAAGAAATGTCAAAGCAATTATTTTAATTACTGCTGGATTTAAAGAAACAGGTGAAACAGGTGCTAAGGCTGAACAAAGGATTATTGAACTGATAAAAAATTCCGATGCGAGAATGGTTGGACCTAATTGTATGGGAGTTATAAATACAATTCAGTCTGTTAAGATAAATGCCACATTTGTTGCAGAAGAACCTAGAGCAGGGCGAATGGCTTTCTGTTCGCAAAGCGGTGCAATTGGTGCGGCTGTATTGAATTCATTACGCGAAACAGATATTCGTTTCGGACAGTTTATCAGCGTTGGCAACAAAGCCGATGTAAATGAAAATGATTTGCTTGAGTATTGGCAAAGCTGTGCTGACGTAGGAGTAATAACTTACTATCTTGAAAGTTTTGTTGACGGAGAGAAATTCATTGGATATTTTGTTGATGATCTGGTCACAAAACCTGTTATTGTTCTTAAAGGCGGCAGAACATCAAGCGGAATGAAAGCTGCATCATCTCACACAGGCGCACTCGGAAGCAGCGACAAAGTTGTGGATGCTATCCTAAATCAGTTCGGTATTATTCGTGCTAATGATTTGAACGATATGTTCAATACAGCAAAAGGATTTGAAGAATTTCCCACACCAATTGGAAATCGCGTTGCCGTTGTAACAAACGCCGGAGGACCTTCAATTTTAACAGTTGATACGCTGGAGAAAAATAATCTTTCACTTGCCGAACTTAGTGACCGGACAAAATCGATATTGAGGGCAATTGTTCATCCGGAAGGAAGTGTTAATAATCCTGTTGATCTTCTGCCGGGAGGAACAGCAGAGCAATTCAAAACTGTGAATGAAATACTGGTTCGGGATGAAAATGTTGATGCTGTAATTTCTGTTTTTGTTGAACCTATAATGGTAAAAGCTCTTCCCGTTATAGAAGGAATAAACGATATTAAAACCGATAAACCGATTTTTCAGGTTGTGATGCCTCTCCCCGAATTCTGGGAGGAATACAGAAAAGAATCAAAGACAAGAAAATCATTGTTCAGAAATCCCGAGGATCCCGCTGTTGTTATAGGAAATCTTATAAAGCACAAGAACAAAAATCAAAAAGTAGAAAGATTAAAACCTCAAAAACCTAAAAATAGAATTGATTTTTCTTCTTATACCGACAATTTTCTTCCACAAAACGAAGTTGATAAACTTTGTTCACAATATAATCTTCCTATAATAAAAAATCTGATTTTAAATTATGATGAAATTAATAAAGCAGAATTTGAATTTCCTGTTGTATTAAAAGCGGTTGGCGAAAAAATCATTCATAAATCGGATTTGAAGGGCGTTATCCTTAACATAAAAACAAAAAATGAATTGATTAAAACTGCTGAAGAAATGATTGCTAATTTTAAATCTAAAAATATTCAAATCGATTCATTCTTAATTCAGCCGTTTGTTACACCAAAGTTTGAATTGCTTGTCGGTGCTTTTCGTGATCATTCGTTTGGACCAATGATAATGTTTGGCTCAGGCGGAAAGTATGTTGAATATCTTGGTGATACAGTAATGCGTTCTTGTTATCTTTCCAATAGTGACATTGATGAGATGATTAACTCAACAAAAATCGGAAGAATAATCAAGGGTGTGCGTGGAGAAAGTTCTGTTGATATGAATAAGATAAAGTCATCAATAAAATCCTTAGCCCAAATGATGCTGGATTATTCGGAAATCACGGAAGTTGATTTGAATCCATTACTGGTAACATCAGATAACAAAATTTTTGCTGTAGATGTAAGAGTTAAGTCTTAGGTTATTTTCGTAGAGACGCATCGCGATGCGTCTCTACATTTTAAAATTACTATCAGATTTTCTTAAGATCATTCCTAAATTGAAATATGGACCGAAAAAAATTTATAAAGTCGTTATCAGTCGCTTCAATCGGGGCAACGGTTTTTAATCCGCTATCATTTTCAAAATCAACTTTGCCAGATGAATCGGTTGTAATTAAACCTCCGCGATTAAAAACTGGCGATACTATTGGCTTGGTGACCCCCGGAAGTTATATAAGCGAATCGGAATTAAAAGAATCAATTGTAAATCTTGAAACACTTGGTTTTAAGATTGTCTACTCAGAAAAAATTCTCCTTCAAAATGGATACTTTTCCGGAACAGATGAAGAGCGTGCTGAAGATCTTATGAATATGTTCAAACGAAATGATGTGAAGGGAATTGTATGTGCGCGCGGCGGTTACGGTTGCACACGAATTTTACCTTTACTCGACTATGATGTAATTAAAGATAACCCTAAGGTTCTTATTGGCTACAGTGATGTTACTGCACTTCATTTCGGAATATTTAAAAAGACAGGATTGATAACCTTTCACGGCCCGGTTTCTATTTCAACCTTTAATGAGTTTTCTGTTAATAATTTCAAAAATGTATTGATGAATCCATGTGATGAAATTGTGTTTGAAAATTCTAATAGCGGTGAGGATGAAAATCCCTATGGAGTTGTGTCTTTAGTTAAAGGGAAGCAACAAGGAAAACTTTTCGGTGGAAATTTATCAATAGCGATTTCGCTGATTGGAACTGAATATGATATTGATTATGAAGATTCAATAATTTACTTCGAAGAAATTGGCGAAGAACCATACCGCATTGACAGGTTCCTGACACAGCTTTTGCAAGCAGGTAAATTTGATGATGCAAACGGAATTGCTATGGGAATCTTCCGGAAATGTGAACCAAAAGAAAAAGAGCCTTCATTCTCAAAATCGTTTTCATTGATGGAAGTTCTAAAGGACAGATTAGGCAATCTCAGAATTCCTGTCGTTTACGGAATGTCATTCGGACATATAAAAGATAAGTTTACAATTCCATTTGGAATATTAGCTGAGTTGGATGCAGATAATCAAAATCTAACTTTATTAGAGAAGGCAGTTCTATAAAAAAATTAATAATCTGTTAGTTTATCAAGGTTGGCTTCTTCGCCAATTGCTATGAGCTTATTTCCCTCGTCAACAATTGTATCACCTTTGGGATTATAAATAAAAATTCCTTTTTCCTCATTCTGAATTGCAACAATAATTGTATTGAACTCACTTCGTAATGGAAGTTCAGCCAAAGTTTTCTTGTGCATCTTCGAACCCTTTTTAACCGTAATTTCTTCTATGTGAATATCTACATGCTTACTTCCATGGACTACATCAATAAAATCAAGCACGCCGGGTCTGAGAACTATCTCAGCCATTCTGCTGCCTCCAAGCTCATATGGTTTTACAACACGATTGGCACCTGCTTTTATCAATTTCGATTCAGTGTCTTCATCAATTGCTCTGGCAACAATAAAAATGGAAGGATTAAGAACACGGGCAGAAAGTGTTGCAAAAACATTTTCCGGATCAGTTGAAAGGACAGCAACTAAACCTTTTGCTTTATTAACACCAACACGAACTAAAGTATCATCGCTGGCAGCGTCACCTTTATCATAGAGGTAACCAAAAGTATCAAGTTTGGAAAAACTGTTTGGATTATTTTCAATAACAACGAAAGGAACTTTAGCTTCTGAGAGCTTTTCGCATATATGTGATCCCATTCTTCCAAATCCGCATACAATGTAATGATCTTTTAAATTATCCATTTGCTTAATCATTCGGCGTCTCCTAATGAATTTACTTTCAATTACATACTGAACTCCGGTTCCTCCGATGTATAATATCGTACCGAAGCTTACCATAATAAGTAAAACCGTAAATATCTGTCCGGTTTTTGAAAGAGGGTGTACTTCCTGAAAACCTGTTGTGGTTATTGTAATTATAGTCATATAAAGGGAATCAACTAAACCCCAACCTTCGATTAGCTCAAATCCAATAATCCCTGCTATAATAGTAAAAATAAGGAATAAAAATCCTGTAATAAGATGTTTGACAGTATCCGGTTGACTACTTAAAGAAATAAATTTCATATATTAAAATATAAAACATTTAAGTAATTTACTTCTATGAAAAGCACGCTATTGTTTTCAACACAATCAAATTTCGGGAGAGACCGATGAATATTTTTTTTAAGATAATTATAGCCTTCTCAATTATATTTTCTATTTCAGGTTGTCTTACCTTCAACACAATTTCTTATGAGGTTCAGCTTGATCCTTATGGCGATGGAAAAGTTTATGTATTAATAAATGATATCCGTTCCGATTCCTTCAATCAGAAAGAACTGGATGAGGACAAGAAAAATCTGTTCGAATTTTTACTTAAAAGCGATGACTTCATTAAGCAAATGAAAGATGAAGGAAAATCTATCACTAAACGTGAGTTATTTGTTGAAGAGGGTAAGTTGAAAGGGAAAATTGAATATTCATTTGATGAAATAACAAATGTTGAAGGAATTGTTTACGAATCGCCATATTACTTTTTAACGGTTGCTCCTTCAGATAGCATACTTTCCACAAACGGACAAGTGATGGTGTCGAAAGATTATAAAAGAATTGTGTGGGACAATTCCATTAAAGTTCTGAAGTTTAAAATGTTTGTTGCCGATACAGATGCAAAAAACCTGAAATCAATGGCTGAATTTTATAAAGAGAAATAAAAAATGTTTGCCGAAGTTGTTTTTCCCTTACCATTCAGAAAAGCTTTTATTTACTCCGTACCAGATGACCTAAAAGATCAGGCGAAAGCGGGAGTAAGAGCAGTTGCTCCATTCGGAAAAAGAACACTTACAGGTTTCATTCTTAACATCACTTCTAAAACTTCCGTTAAGGAAGAAATAAAACCTATCAAAGACATTATAGATGATGTGCCGATATTCGATAAGAACACCTTTAAATTTTATGAATGGATATCTGAGTATTACATTTGTTCATTAGGTGAAGCATTAAAACTAGCTGTTCCTCACGGTTCTGAAGTTGAATCAAAAAAGAAAATTCACATTGATAGAGAATTTGCTGCAGAGCTTTTCGCAAAAGAAAAAAATAAAAATACAATCAAATCAAAAATTCTTAATGAACTTTCAAACAGAGATGAAACAAGTATTTCAACTCTTCAAAAATTAATTAAGAAAAAAAATATTTACTCAGTCCTTACTGCTTTACAGAAGCTTGGTGCAATTACAATTCTTGATGAAGTTGAAAAACCAAAAGTAAAGCCAAAGAAGGTTAAGTATGTAAAGTTGGCAAAGGATATTGCTCAGATTTATGCTGCCTTCCCGGAACTGGAACGCAGATCACCGAAGCAGGTTAAGGTTTTATTGGAACTAATTTCAGCAAAAGGGAAATCGCTTCCTATCGCAGAACTTCTTCATAAAATTGAAGGAACAAAATCAACAATTGATTCTCTTGCAAAGAAAAATTTTGTTGAGATTTTTGAAAAAGAAGTTGAGCGGAGATATTCAGAACATTACACCGAAGAACATTTAGAACTGGTTTTAACAGATCGCCAGCAGAAAGTTGTTAATGAAGTAAATGAATTTATAGGTAAGAAAGAGTTTAAAACTTTTCTTCTTCATGGTGTTACAGGAAGCGGTAAAACTCAGGTGTATATAGAACTTGTTAAAGATGTTCTTTCACAAAATAAAACCGCATTAATTCTTGTCCCCGAAATTTCACTCACTCCGCAAATGACTTCGCGTTTGTTTAACAACTTTGGAGATACAGTAACAGTTATTCACAGCAGAATGTCAGCCGGTGAAAGATATGATTCGTGGGGACGAGTTCAAAAAGGGAAATCTAAAGTTGTAATTGGTGCGCGTTCGGCTTTGTTTGCTCCGCTTAGAAACATCGGACTTATTGTTGTGGACGAAGAACATGATGCAAGTTATAAACAAAGTGATATGATCCCGAAATATAATGCCAGAGATGCCGCAGTTGTGATAGGAAGTATTTTTAAATGTCCGGTAATCCTTGGTTCTGCAACTCCGTCGGTTGAAAGTATGTATAATGCACAAACAGGAAAGTATAAGCTGCTTGAATTACCTGAAAGAATTGATGATGCGAGACTTCCCAAAATAATTCTTGTCAATATCGCTGCTGAAAGAAAAAAGAAGAAAATGGAAAATGTTTTTTCCAAAATTCTTCTTGAAAAAATTGAAGATCGTTTGAGAAAGAAAGAAGGGATAATAATTCTTCAAAACCGGAGAGGATTTTCAACTCAGATTTATTGCGAAGACTGTGGTGAAGTTGAGATGTGTGACAATTGCTCTGTACCTATGGTCTATCACATCAATAAAAATATAATTGAATGTCATTATTGCGGATTAATCAAAGATGTTCCCGGGGCCTGTACAAACTGCGGCTCAGTATCAATAAAATATTTCGGAACCGGAACGGAAAGAGTTGAAGATGAATTAGAATTTTATTTTCCCAACACGGTAATAAACAGAATCGATTCCGATTCGATTTCCAGAAAATCAATGTTGAGCAGAATACTCCTTCAATTTAGTAAAGGTGAAATTGATATTCTTGTCGGGACTCAGATGGTCTCAAAAGGATTGGATTTTTCACGCGTGACTTTAGTTGGTGTAATATCTGCTGAAACAACTTTATGGCTTCCTGATTTCCGTGCTGATGAAAGAACATTTCAACTGCTCACACAAGTATCAGGTAGATCCGGCAGAAGCAAGGTTGAAGGTGAAGTTATTATTCAAACAATGAACGAAAAACATTTTGCATTACAAAAAGTTTTAATGAATGATTATGCGGGATTTTATCAACGCGAAATTTCAGATAGAGAAAAAATGGGTTATCCGCCTTTTACCAGATTAGCATTGATTGAAACAAAAGATCAATCCAATGAAAAAGCAAAAGGTGCAATTACAGATTTTTATAAAGAGTTATTGAAATACAAAAAGTGGCTAAAAATATCCGATCCCCATTCGGCAATGATATCAAGATTGAAAGGTAGTTATAGATATCAGATACTGATTAAAGGCATAAAAGGAAGCGACCCAGGTGGTGCTGTTTTACGAAAATCTATACTTGATTCTTTCGTGGAGTTCAATCGTAAATCACGTTACAGAGATGTTCGTTTAATTTACGATGTTGATCCTCAAAGTATATTTTAGTTAGTGAGTATGCTATTATATTTTGCTGGTGAAAAAATAAAGTTGAGCCTGAATTAACTTAACTCTGTATCTATATTATTCAAGCTTGTAACGTCGAAAATCCCAATATATTTTTTATTAATGTAAATATGTTTTTGGAAATTTTTACTGCTTCGGAAATAACTTCTAACTAATGATCCCAATTCAATTAATAATAATCGGCAATAATTAATTTGAGCAAAGATATTGTTTCCGATTTCGGGCTTTACAAATCGTACGAAATAATGAGAAGAACTCATTTTTACTCTTAATTGATATTCCCAAGTTTAAGTAAGTCTTATTTTTGTTAAGATTTTACTGAATATTCATAAAGGCAATCGCAAAAATTTAGATGTGTAGTACTAATTTGAGCTAAAAATCAAATTATTACTTATTGATACAATCTTTTTTTTAGTTTCATTTTAGGTTTTCTCTAGTATTAATCTAATTCAAATTTTAATCAATTATTCAGAAAAGTTTAATCCTTTACTGGCACAATTAGTGCTAATATAAATAAAACTTTCTTGGGGAGATTGTCATTTTGGTTGGTGTGATAAGCTTAAACTATTTCACAAAAGTTTAACAAAATCAAAGCGAAGGTGACATTATGAAACTCTTTATTACTCTTTTTCTACTCATCTTTGCAGTTATTTTCCAAAGCTGCGATATAACAGAAAATTCAATCCAACCTTCAGAAAATTCTGAGATGAATTTTTCTAGTAAATCTTTACCAACTGATTATACTGAACCGAGCCTTCAAATGACAAAGGAGATAGATGGTCTTTTAGGAGGCGAAATTCTATTTGAATCAACCTTTGTTAATAACGAAGGCAATAAAGTATTGACTCATATTTTATTAACATTCAAACCAAATTCATTCCAGGGAATTAAAGAAATCACAGTAAAACCAGATCCTGAAACTGGTTCCATCTCTTTTTTTCCGGAAATGATATTTAATATACCAGCAATACTCGACTTATCATTTTCAGGAATAAATTTGGCCAAATTAGGATTCGATTCAAATTCAAAAGTTGATTTTGTATATATATCAGATAATGGGGACATCCAGTACATACTTAAAGGAGTATGCAAAATAAAATGGAAGGCCAAGGAGTTAATCGTTAAGAAAGCTGAATTGCCTCATTTTTCCAGATATATATTTGTTCGTAAACATTAGATAAAATATTATGGTAATTTTTTCACAAGGTAAAAAAAGAAAAAATTCATCATATTCGAGTTAGTAAGATATTTTACGAAGTTTATTTAACAACTCAACTTGGTTGCTTTAAAAATAAAATGGCCAACTTGAATTAATAAAAAATATTGGTTTTTCTCCGCTTGGATTGTCCTCTAAAGCTTGGCAGTGGGAAACAAAATAATATTAAATGTAGGGAACGGTCTCAGACCGTTCCGCTAATTTGTAGTAAGAATAAAATTATATCAGCCACCAAATCCAGCCAAAAATGGAACTGCTTTAGCAATATAGAAGAACAATAAACTTCCTATAATCCATAATCCGAATACAACTAAATAATACTTTTTCACATCATCAGATTTAAAGAGTTTAGCAAGTCCAATGCTTAAAACTGCATAGGCCCAGATAGAAATCGGATCTATTTTAGCAAGGAAAAATCCTGCCAATGTAGATCTATCTGTTCCCATTAAAGCTGCAAGACTTGTGTCCTGAACAATCTTACCAAGCATCATTGTTAAAATCCCTGCTAGTATTACTTGTATCAGTGTTATATATGCTGTAAGTCCGTTTGCTATAAGAACGTGCTGATAGCCACCTTCACCTTTAAGGACAAGTTTTACAAGAAGGAAATAAATTCCTGCTATTATGAAAAAGAAAATTGAACCAAAAATTATAGTTGAAACAATATTAATAATCCAGCCTACAGGACCGCGCATCATTTCCATTTGATTATTAACGCCTTCAATCATTGCATCTTCCTGATCTTGCGGAATAGTTCCGTCCTCAATCATTTTTTCAACTCTGTCTATAGCTTGCTGTTTCGCTTCGTAATAAACTTCTTCATTCATCATAGAAATGCTTCTAATAACACCAACCAAAACAAAAACTATTAAAAGAGGAATAATCCAATCTTTAGTTCGCGGAGGAAAATAAGATGTAAGTTTGAACATATTGGATGGTTCAGCAAATACACCGATCATCTTATCGGAATGTGAAAGTTCTTCAGTTTGTGGTGTTTGCTCAATTTGGTTTGTATCAGTAGTCTCCATAACGTTCTCCTGAAATTTTTTGAAATGACACTATTGAAAACTATTTATGAAATACTTAAAAGGCAATAAAATTATGACGAAAAGTAGATAAACGTTTGACAAATAATTTATCTGGAATTGAGCAAACCGATAAAGCTTTTATTAAATTAGTAATATAAAAATCTCCGGTTATAAGCACTTTTATACAGGAAAAAAATGAAACCAAAGACCATTATAGAACCGTTTAAAATAAAATCTGTTGAACCAATACGATTTACTACACGTGAAGAAAGAGAAATGATTCTAAAGGATGCCGGATACAATCCGTTTCTCATTCACGCTGATGATGTGTTAATTGATTTGCTTACGGACAGCGGCACTTCTGCTATGAGCGCAAAACAGTGGGCGGGGATTATGGAAGGTGATGAAGCATATGCGGGCTCAAAAAGCTTTTTCAGGTTTGAGGATGCTGTTAAGAATATAACTCAAATGGAATACATAATCCCAACGCACCAGGGAAGAGCTGCAGAAAAAATATTGTTTTCAATTGTCGGCGGACCAGGAAAGTATTTCCCGAACAATACGCACTTCGATACTACAAGAGCTAATATTGAATTTTCTGGTGCAGAAGCAGTTGACCTTTTAAATGAAGTTGGAAAGCATCCTGAAATTCGCGCTGACTTCAAAGGGAATATGGATATCGAAAAGCTTGAAGATTTTATCAAAGAAAAGGGTGCTGAGAATATTCCGTTATGCATGATAACTGTTACAAATAACTCCGGCGGCGGTCAGCCTGTTTCTATGCAGAATATCAGGGAGACAAAAGAAGTTTGCAAGAAATATAACATTCCTCTATTTCTTGATGCTTGCAGATTTGCTGAGAATGCTTACTTTATAAAGAAGCGTGAAAAAGGATACGCAGATAAAACTCCTTTAGAAATTGCACAAGAAATGTTTTCTTACGCTGATGGGGCAACAATGAGCGCAAAGAAAGATGCACTCGTTAACATAGGTGGATTCCTTGCATTGAATGATGAAGAACTTGCAACAAAATGCCGTAATCTATTAATTGTTACCGAGGGTTTTCCAACTTACGGAGGTTTAGCCGGACGCGATTTGGAAGCTGTTGCACAAGGTCTACTTGAAGTTGTTGATGAACATTATCTTGAATACCGAATCAGAAGCGTTGAATATCTTGGTGAAAAACTTGTTTCACTTGGTGTCCCGATTATTGAGCCACCCGGCGGTCATGCCATTTATATAGATGCAAAAAGATTTTTACCAAAAATTCCGGCTGATCAATATCCTGGGCAATCAATAGTCTGTGAACTTTATCTCGAGGGAGGAGTGCGTGCAGTTGAAATTGGAAGTGTTATGTTTGGCAAATATGATAAAAACAAAAAACTTATTCCTGCTATGATGGAACTTGTGCGACTTGCAATTCCGAGAAGAGTTTATACACAAAGTCACGTTGATTATCTGATAGAAATAATTGAAGAAGTTTATAACAATAGAAATAAACTAAAAGGTTACGAAATAACTTATGAAGCCCCAATGCTGCGTCATTTTACGGCACAATTTAAACCATTGAGTTAGCTATGGTCGTCAAGAAAAAATATATCTATGATAATCACCGCCAGATTTGGCGAATAATTCCTGCCGGTAACAGAGTAATTATTGAAGAAAGATCTTCTGATAATAAAGAAGTGTTTTTCAGCTGTATAGATATTAATTCCGGCGATGAAATTTTTTCTGATATTCAACTTAATGAAAAGGTCTGGGTAGGAATTGAAGCGGTCGAAGATGATTATATATTTTTCCATAAATATCTAAAACCAGATATACCGAATCATAAAAGTATAATAACCTTTGATATCAATAGTGCCTCCGTTCTCTGGCAGAATAATGAATTGACCTACTTGTTCTATAATAATGGTAAAGTTATTTGTTTCAAACAGTTATTCGAAAGCAGAGATTACTTCCTGTTAAATGCTCTAACAGGAGAAGTAATTGCCGAACTTGGTGATGATCACGAAAAAGTAAATGAGCTTCGGGAAAATTCAATTGAGGATTATTATGCTGAAGGATATCTTTTCCCGATTGAATTTAGAAGAGACTTAACGCCGGAAACTGACTCTGAAAAATATCTTCATAACTATGCACAAAAATTTGTAATAAAAGAAAATATCAACTATATAAATATTGATGAATTGCTTCTTTTCAATTATCATGAAATATCAAATGAGAATCTCTTTAACAATATTTTTGTGGCTGTTAATCTTGAAACAGGGAAAGTTTTAATGAAGGAGACTCTCAATAAAAAAATCAGTAAACTAATGCCGGATTCTTTTTTTGTGAGAGATAATCTTCTTTTCTTATTATTTGAGAAAACCAAGTTTGGAGTTTATTCAATAACAAACTGATGAGTTGAAAAATGGAAATCTCGGATGAAGTAAGATTGATTCTTCTTAAGGCAGCAAGAGAATCAATCCGTTCAGTGTTCAGGGAGACAGAGATTCCACAACCTGATTTTGACAAATTTCCCGAACTAAAAAAACATAAAGGTGCGTTCGTAACTCTTACTATTAACGGAGAGTTAAAAGGATGTATCGGTTATATTATTGCCCATCAATCGCTGTTTGAAATTATTTGTGAAGCAGCAAAACAAGCCGCATTTGCTGATCCCCGTTTTCCTTCTCTAAAAGAAAAAGAACTTGATACAATTCAAATTGAAATTTCTGTTCTGTCTGATTTTACTCCCATTAAAAGCTATGATGAAATTGAAATTGGAAAACACGGATTATTACTTGAAGAAGGCGGAAGAGGCTTATTGCTTCCTCAGGTTGCTGTTGAGCACAAAATGAACAGAGAAGAGTTTTTAAGTGCAGTTTGTCGCAAGGCAGGATTATATTCTGAATACTGGAAAGAGAGAATATTAAATATTAAAGTCTTCACTGCGGAAATATTTTCTGAAAAGTGAAAGGGAAAAAAGATGAATCAAGTTAGGCATGCACAGGTTGCAGGATATTTTTATCCATCCGATCCAATAAAACTTAAGAAAGAAATTTCACTTATGCTTGATGCTTCAAAACATCAAAAAATTTACAACAATATTTTTGGAATTGTTGCACCTCACGCCGGATATGCCTATTCAGGTAAAACGGCTGCTTATGCGTACAATATGCTTAAAGATAAAAATTTCAAAACAGTTGTTGTAATTTCCCCAAGTCACTCTGAATATTTTCCGGGAGTCTGCATTTATAAAGGTGATGCATATGAAACTCCACTCGGAATGATTGAAGTTGATAAAGACAAAGCAGTAAAGCTTTGCGCAGAAAGCAAAATTGTTTTTAGAGGAACACAAGGACACGGAAGAGAACATGCTCTGGAAGTTCAATTACCTTTTCTTCAAAGTGTAATGAAGGATTTTAAGATTGTTCCGATTGTCATCGGCGATCAGGGCAAAATGTTCGTTGACGAATTAGCAAATCAATTAACAAAAATATACGATGATGAAACTATAATTGTTGCAAGTTCTGATCTTTCTCATTTTCATGATACTAAAACTGCAAACCGACTTGATTCAATTGTCGAAAAAAGAATAAACGATTTCGATTATGATAGTCTTCAGAAAGATTTGGATAATCATAGCTGTGAAGCCTGCGGCGGTGGACCAATTGTCGCAATGATGAAAGCAGCTTCATTACTTAATATTAATAATTCTGAAGTATTGAAGAGAACCGATTCCGGTGATGTTACAGGCGATAAGAGTGAAGTTGTAGGATATCTTTCCGCTGTAATTTATAAAAATTAAAAAACAATGGAACGTGGAATAATTCGTCACTTAGAAAAAAGTACTAACGTAAACCAATAACTCATAAGTTACCATAGCACATGCTGCCGAGAGAGGTATAGTTAAAATCCAGGCCCATAAAATATTTCTTGCCACACCCCATCTTACTGCGGATAGACTTTTTGTTGCACCAACTCCAATTATAGATCCGGTAATTGTGTGTGTTGTGCTTACGGGAATACCTAAAATTGTAGCTCCCATAATAGTCAGACCTGCAGAAGTTTCCGCACTGAATCCGCCGAATGGAGTCAACTTTGTTACACGCATACCGAGTGTGCGGATTACTTTCCAGCCGCCTAATAATGTCCCGAGTGCAATAACAGAATAGCTTACTAATATTACCCAAAAAGGAACAATAAATTCCGATCCGATTAAGCCGTTTGTAAATAGTACTACCGCAATAATTCCAATCGTTTTTTGTGCGTCATTTGAACCGTGACTTAAACTATAAACTGCTGCTGAAAGCAATTGTAACCTTCTGAAATATTTATCCACTTTACGAGGAGGACGATCTTTTACAATCCAAAGCGTAATTACAGAAAATATATATGCAAATAACATACCCAAAACAGGAGCAACAACAATGAATATTAATATTTTGCTGTAACCGGACAAGATTAACGCTTCGAATCCTGCTTTCATAAACCCGGCGCCGCCATAACCACCGATGATTGCATGAGAAACACTTATCGGCAATCCAAAGTGTGTTGCCGTTGCTGTTAGAATTATGGCACCTAAAAGTCCTGAAAAAATTACGAAGTTATCAACAATATTTACGTCAACAAGGCCTTTGCCAATTGTTTGCGCAACATGTACACCAAAAATGAAAGCTGCTGCAAAATTAAAAAAAGCAGCCCAGACAACTGCTTGAAAGGGAGTAAGAACTCTTGTTGAAACAATTGTGGCAATAGAATTGGCGGCATCATTCATTCCGTTATAGAAATCGAATACCAGCGCAAGGAAAATAATCAGGATAACAAATTCCATACTTTGTTATGCATTCTTAATGAAAATGGAGAGAATCACGTTTGCAGTCGATTGACATTTGTCCGAAATTCTTTCAAGTAAATCGAGAATTTCTTTTTGCTTGATAAGTTCTATAGCATCTTTTTCATTCTCAAAAAGTTCTTTCATTGCTTGCTGATAAACTTTATCTGCCTGGGATTCAAGATCCATAACGGCTTTACATTCGTTAATACTTTTTACCTTAAGATCCTGTATGGCTGCACCTAATTCAACAACCTGATGATGAACAATAGCTGCCATCTGATCGGCATAATTAATTTTTTTTGTGAGGTTAAAAGTATCAACTCTTGCCGCTGCACCAAGAAGCATATCGCTTATATCGTCAAGCCTCTTAATTAAAGCAAAAATATCTTCGCGATCGAATGGAGTAATAAAAGTTTTATTCAATCTTTTCGTGATTTTTGCCAGAACTTCATCACATCTTACTTCAAGCGGCTTCATTTTAAGAAAGTTGTTTTTATCAGGAATATCGGCATTAAACAGCTTCTCAGTGTGTTGCGACATCTCAACAATATATGAGATCATTTGCTTGAAGTCTTCAAAATATTTTTCTTCTTTTGGAAGTAGTTTATTAAACATAATTCTCCACTTATTTCGGTGAGATAAATTAAAAAAGTGTGTCTTCGACTACTCAAAACTAAAAATGTTATTGCAATCTGCCTAATATTTCTAAAAAAAATGTTTAATGTATTTGCTATATTATGTCCCGAAATTTGATTTTCTAGGAGGATTTTAATATCGAAAAGAAGAATAAAGCAACCGACGCCGTTGCAAATATTGTATCATTAGCTAAAAGACGTGGATTTGTTTTTCAGTCCAGTGAAATTTATGGCGGACTTAACGGATGCTGGGATTACGGTCCGTTAGGCGTTGAACTTCTGAATAATATAAAAATAGAATGGTGGAAATCGATGACTTTCCGCGATGATGTGGAAGGACTTGATGCGGCAATTTTAATGCATCCTAAAGTTTGGGAAGCTTCCGGTCACGTTGAAAATTTCACCGATCCGATGATTGACTGCAAGCAATGTAAAGCCAGATTCCGTCTTGATGTTTTTGGCGATTCAATCAACGAAAAGAAAAAACAAAAAGCTGTTGATGAACTTAAATCTGAAATGAAAGTTAATCCTGATCTTTTAAACTGGATTGAAAAAATTTATGCAAATCCAGGTAGTGAAGATTCCTTCAGTTTAATTTTAGAACATCCTGAACTCGGGAAAAAACTGTTAGGCAAGTTAAACTGTCCTCAATGCGGTAATGCGAACACATTTACAGACGCGCGTAAGTTTAATCTAATGTTTAAAACATTTGTCGGTCCTGTTGAAGATTCGGGTTCTGTTGTTTATTTACGGCCCGAAACTGCCCAGGGAATATTTGTTAACTTTTTAAATGTTCAGAGTTCTTCAAGACAAAAACTTCCATTCGGAATTGCACAGCTCGGTAAGGCTTTTCGTAATGAAATAAATACAAAGAACTTTTTATTCCGAACACGAGAATTTGAACAGATGGAAATGCAGTTCTTTGTTAAGCCTAAAGATGATAAACAATGGTATGACTATTGGAAGTTGGAAAGAATAGAATGGTTCAAATCACTTGGAATGACACCAACCAAACTTCGTTATCACGATCATCCAGAGGATAAACTGGCGCATTATGCAAAAGAAGCGACCGATATCGAATATGAATTTCCTTTTGGATGGGGTGAGATAGAAGGAATTCACAACAGAACAGATTTTGATTTATCTCAGCATGAAAAATTCTCCGGTAAATCATTAAAGTATTTTGATGATGGATCCAAAGAAAAATTTATTCCTTTCATTATTGAAACTTCTGCAGGTGCAAGCAGATCGTTCATGGCATTTTTAATTGATGCTTACTATGAAGAAGAAGTTAACGGTGAGATGAGATCGGTGTTAAGATTTCATCCCAGACTTGCCCCAATAAAAGCAGCAATATTTCCATTGGTTAACAAAGACGGCATGCCGGAAGTTGCGAAAGAAATTGAAAAAGATTTGCGCAGGAACTTCAAAGTATTTTATGATGATAAAGGTGCAGTTGGCAGAAGATACCGCAGGCAGGATGAAGCAGGAACTCCATTTTGTATAACTGTTGATACTCAAACTCTTGATGATAAAACCGTTACTGTGCGCGATAGAGATACAATGCAGCAAGATAGAGTTGCTATTGATCAGCTAAAAAGATATTTAAGTGATAAACTTTTGCTGTAATGCTGAATGTTCAATGCTTAATTTTCAATGGAGGCGATTTGAAAGAATCGCCTTTCTATTTTTATCTTGTTTAATTTAAAAATGTTTAAGAAATTTATTATGAAAAATACATTCTTATTATTAATACTATTTAGTTTTTTAAGCTTCGCTCAAAATAGTGATTTTGATTCCCGTGTTAATACCGGCATTAAACAAATCTACAATATCAAATTTGATGATGCAGAAAAAACTTTCAGAAATTTAATTGCTGATTATCCTGATCATCCTTCAGGAAGATTTTTTCTTGCAATGATAGATTGGTGGAAAATTTTACTTGACTTAGATAATGAAGAACACGATGACATTTTCTTCCAGAAGCTTGAAGACGTCATTTATCAATGTGATGAGTTATTAGATGAAGATAAAAGTAATGTTGATGCGCTATTTTTTAAAGGCGGAGCAATTGGTTTCCGCGGGCGATTAAGAGCACTGAGAGAAAGCTGGCTTAAAGCCGCTGATGACGGTCGTGAAGCATTACCTATAGTTGAACACGCAGCCAATCTTGATCCTGATAATCTTGATGTTCTGCTTGGTTTTGGTATTTACAATTATTACGCAGATGTAATCCCATCAGAGTTTCCTTTGATAAAACCTTTAATGATTTTCTTTCCTTCCGGAGATAAACAGAAGGGAATTGAACAACTTCGCAATACTGCATTAAACGGAAACTACGCAAAGTATGAAGCACAATATTTTTTAATGACTTTATATTATCGTTATGAAAATAATATGCTTGCTGCTGATGAATTTGCTGAAATGCTGCTGAATGAATTCCCCGATAATCCTGTTTTCCAAAGATGGCGGGGAAGAATAGCTGTTCGCCGTGGTGATTGGTTTTTAGCCGACTCTCTATTTAAGAATGTAATAATCAAATCCAAAAAAAATTATGTAGGATACAATCTTCCAACATCAATGCGGGAAGCAGCTTATTATGTGGGATACAATGCAAGGGATTATGGACTATTAGATTCTGCAAAAACCTTATTTGAAAAATGTTATGAATTATCAAAACAAATTGATAAAAAAGAGGAATCGGGATTTCAGGTAAATTCTGTTGTTTATCTTGCTAAGATTGAAGAACAGCAAGGAAGAAAAGAAAGTGCGATTGAACTTTACGAAAAAGTTTTAAGAATGAGAGATTATGGAAATTCCCATTCTATAGCCAAATCCAGTATTAGTAAATTGAAAAACACAAATTAAAACTAAAGATTAGTTGAAACACTAATCCTGTGCCATCCGCCAACAAGACCTAATGAAGAATATCCATAATCGAATTGGTAATCAGAAATTTTTGCTCCAAGTCCTGCATTAAATCCCGCAATACCAGAAGTTGTTCCAATCTTTAGTTCTGTTCTTCTCTCATTGTTATAACCGAATCTGAGTTTGAAAACAGGACTTAAAGTAAACTCAACACCAATGGCAAAAGCTTTAAATCTCTGAATAAAATCATCCTGGTCTTCATTTAGTTTGTGGAAATCAAGTGAAAGACGAGCAGGAAGGTTTTTTAGTTTGACTGCACCACCAATTACAATATCCAAAGGAAGGTCTTCTTTTATATCGTAGTAACTTGTTACCTGATATCCGAGGTTAAGAACAGAAAAACCAACATTGATATTTTGTTCCGGCAAAACATAATGCAAACCAATATCAACACCTAGTGCAGTTGATGATCTGTCAGCAATACCAGAATATATAAATTTTGCATTAGCACCGTAATAAAAATTTTCATCGAGTAAGTTGGAGTATCCTAAAATAAAAGCAAACTCACCTGCATTAAATTCTCCTGATCTGATTCCTGATGCATCAGCTTCATCAAAACTGCCATAATTTATATATTTAACCGCAGCACCAACCCGGCCGATACCATTAAGTTCTGTTGAGTAAGAAAGGCTGGCGAGATTTATATCCATTAAATGCTTAAAGAATGAAAAAGAAATTGGATTTTCGCTGAGAAGACTTAATCCTGCAGGATTATAAAATATAACATCAGCATCGTCGTTATTTGAAACGAAACTTCCGCCAAGTGCTCCAGCCCTTGCACTCGGGTCGAGTCGTAAAAACTCATAAGTATTCTGAGCAAATGATACTGAAGTTAAAAATATAATTGAACTTATTATAAAAACCGTCTTTTTCATTAATTCTCCTAAAAAACTGCACCTATTTAATCATATTCAAAAATAAAGGCAAGGGGAAATATAGTGGGAGCGGCAATTATTAATTAGGAATTAAAAATTATTAATTAAAAATCTGAGACTTTATTGTTTTTCTTGTCCGATTACATTTTTCATTAATTCGTAACTTAATTATTATAAATATGAAACTTAGACTCTTAAAAAACATCTAAACACACAATTATTGAAATCTCTTTTCCTTGATTTATATAGGCTTCGAAAGTAGATTAACGCATTAAAAAACGGAAAATGATAAAAATGAACAGTGTAAAAACAGTATTCTTAATGACAGCAATGATGGCTTTGTTCCTGCTGGTTGGATACGCACTTGGTGGAAATTCCGGAATGACCATTGCCTTTATATTTTCTTTAGTAATGAATTTCGGTTCTTATTGGTTTTCTGATAAAATTGTACTAAAAATGTATCGTGCTCAGCAAGTAACCAGGGAACAGGCACCTAAATTTTATAATATGGTTGAACAACTTGCACAGAATGCAAATCTACCAATGCCCAAAGTTTATCTTATTAATGATCCTACTCCAAATGCTTTTGCTACAGGAAGAAATCCTAAGAATGCAGCAGTGGCAGCAACAACCGGAATTCTTCAGAGTCTTACAAATGATGAGATGGCAGGAGTAATGGCTCACGAACTTGTCCACGTTAAGAATCGGGATATTCTTGTCAGTACGATTGCTGCAACCTTAGTTGGAACTATAACATACATTGCACAAATGGCCGGCTGGCTTGCAATTTTTGGCAGAGGAAATGACAGAGAAGGCGGCAGCGGTTTAGGTGGATTGATACTAATTATTTTATCACCAATTATTGCTATGCTTTTACAAATGGCAATATCAAGGTCAAGAGAATTCATGGCTGATTCTGGCGGTGCAAAAATAAGTGGAAACCCGATGGCTTTAGCATCTGCGCTAGAGAAAATTTCCAGAGGAAATCAGATCAAGCCTGTGAGCCATAGCAGTGCGGCTTCTGCACATATGTTTATCATTAATCCATTAAAAGGTGGATTTGGAAAATTATTTTCTACTCATCCATCAACCGAGGAAAGAATAAAAAGGTTAAGAGAAATGGCAATGGGTAGAAGGTAGTTGAAAGATGGAAGATGGCAGATGTGCGATGGTGGTTGGTAGTAAGCAATAGGCAAACGTGGTTTATTATACATCAAAATTTTTTATACTAAAGCGCCTTGATATAAATTGCATTTCTTCTGATATTCGGACTGTAATGAATAAAATTTTTTTTAATATAGCCGGAGAAAAACTTAAAATTCTCCGGTTTTTTATTTTTCTTTTATTTTTCACTTCTATCGGGAAAGCTCAATCCATTAATAACCTGGACATCTTCTACTTACTGATTGATTCCGCCGCAACACAAGCCGCTAAAAATACTTCTTCAATTTCACCTGAAGTTGCTGTGACTTTTGAGCTAGGCATATACTATACAATTTTTGAGAATCGTATAATTTCACGACTCAGTTCAAACGGATTAAAAATTTTTAGGGGCAGAGATGCAGAAACAAAAATTCCTAATCTTAATTTTGTCATTCAAGGTGCGGAAGTAAAATATGGTGAACAAGAAAGGGACGGATTTCTTGGTGATTTTTATGTATCAAGAGAATTAATACTTTCAGGAAATTATTTAATTTCTTCATCTGAGGTTCCATCCTCCACTGAATTGAAAGAATTCAATTATTCATTTGCTGATAAAGTTAAAGTTGAAGATATAGATAAGATAGAAAACCGATCTTTTCCTTTTACTTCGGGCAAATTGCCATCTGAGCCTTTCTTTTCAAGTTTATTGGAACCTGTAATAGCAGTTGGCGCAGCTGCAATTGCAGTTATTTTATTCTTTTCTATTCGAAGCAAGTAGCAAAAATTACCTTTGAAGCAGATATGAAAATCTTTATTATTGTAATCAAAATTTAGAAATCAAAACGTAATTTCATGCAAAAAATATTAATAATAGCGTCAGTTTTAATCTTTGTTTGGAGCTGTTCTTCTTCTTTGGATACGACAAACATGATACCGGAAGAAAGGCTTAACTATGCGATCAAGCTATATGAGCAAGAAGATTATGAAGATGCGGTTAATGAATTTCAGGCATTGATACTGCAGTATCCGGGCAGTACAATTAATGATGATTCTCAATTCTATCTTGCAATGTCAAGATTTAAAAGAGAGGAATTTATACTTGGAGCATTTGAGTTCAGCAAATTGATTAGAAATATGCCTGCCAGCGAATATGTTCCACAAGCACAATTCATGCTTGCCGAATGTTATTATGAGCTTTCTCCAAATGTAAATCTTGATCAGTCTTATTCTAAGAAGGCGATAGAAGAATATCAAGCATTCATTGATTTCTTCCCTTTGAACGAAAAAGTTTTTGAAGCCGAGCAAAAGATTAAAGAACTGAATAATAAACTGGCTAAAAAAGAGTACGATGCAGCCCGCATTTACGAAAAGCTTCAGTATCAAAATGCTGCAATGAAATATTATGACAGCGTAATGGAAATATATCATGATACTGAATATGCCCCGCTGGCTTTGTACAATAAAATATTTATTCTTGATAAAAGAAAAATGACTGATAAAGCTCTGGAAGAATCAAACAGGTTTTTAGATAAGTATCCTGATCATCCTAATTTCAAAGAAATTCAGTCATTTAAAAATAGTTTAGAAAAAAAGTTGTCTGCTAATTAATGAGTCAAAAATCTAAAAAGATCAGTGATTCAGTAATGACGATGACCGAGCTTGTATTGCCTCATCATACAAATCAGCTTGGTAATCTGCTCGGTGGACAATTAATGCACTGGATAGATATTTGTGCTGCACTAAGTGCAGCAAAACATAATAACAGAGTTTGTGTCACTGCGTCGGTTGACAGGATTGATTTTCATCATCCGATTAAACTGGGTGATGCTGTTACTCTCATCGCATCAATTAACAGGGTTTTTAATACATCAATGGAAGTTGGTGTAAAAGTTTATGCTCAGAATTTCAGAGAAGACACAAAGATACACAGCAATACAGCATACCTTACTTTTGTGTCAGTCGATAATGACGGAAACACGGTTAAAGCCAAAGAAGCTATTCCTGAGACCGTTGATGAAAAAAGACGTTATGATGAAGCCCTTACACGCAGAGAAAACAGACTTAAGACAAGAACTAAGATTACTTAGTCTTTTATTTTTTTTATTCTTCTTATTCGACCTTTCCTTCGCACAGGTTCCTATAAACGGTTTCTGCAAATTAAATACTTTCAGTGTTGATTCAGGATACAATTTTATTTTCAGATTAAACTTTAACACGGATTCTTACTCCGATATAATTTTATCTTCTAGTTTTGATAAACGATCAGCACTCCTTGAAGGATTCGGTATTGGTGAATTTAAAGACCAGAAAAAAATTACACTCCCTTTATCAACATCTAACATTGAACCTATCTTTAACAGAATAAATGAAATTGAAGGCTATGCTTTTTTATCACGTGCAGAAAGAACTTTCGGTATTTATTCTTTTTCACAATTCGGTCATCCTTCAATATCCAAACAATATAAATTTAATTCTTATCCCGATAGAATAAGCATCGCGGATATAAACGGAGATGAACAGAATGAGTTTCTCATTTCAGGAAGCACATTCGATGGACTTTCATTGTTATCTCTTCAGGAAAACAAGTTTGTTGAAGAAAAGTTAATTGAAAAGACGAGTTTCAGTTTTGCTCATTTTATCGATCTTAATAATGACGGATTCAAAGATATTGCGGCTTATAATCTCTTTAACAGTAATATTCATTTTCTTTTTAATGACGGGGAAGGAGTTTTTACTGAAGTAAGAACACTTCCTTACTTTGATCAGGCAACTCAATTCAGAACATTTGATTTTAATTATGATTCGTACAACGATTTAATATTGAGTTCAATTAATTCCATTAAAATCTTTTTTGGTGATTTTCGTTCTGCGTATGATTCGGCGATAACAATTAATACTCTTTATCCTGTTGATGATTTT
The DNA here is from genome assembly GCA_963804005.1 of uncultured Ignavibacteriaceae bacterium. GTDB lineage: Bacteria > Bacteroidota > Ignavibacteria > Ignavibacteriales > Ignavibacteriaceae > JAGXRK01. The sequence continues at coordinate 140,497 of CAWDOP010000003.1, forward strand.
GTGATAGGTGATCTTAACCAAGATGGATATTTTGATATCGTTTATCTCTCAAAAGAATCAGGAATTATTTCATCAGTTTTCGGAAAACCGGATGGCAATTTCTATAAGGAATTTGTTCATCTTAAAAGAGAAAGAATTGAAAGTGTAGTCCTTTACATCAGTAAATTTATTTACGGTGTGGCTTTTCTTACTGAAAAAGGCGAAGTCGGATTAATTTCGAAACTTTCTTCTGTAACAGAAGATTTTGATTTAGCAGTCTCAGTTGAGCCCGTAGCAATCACATCATTTGATATTGATAGAAATAAAATTTTAGATATCGCATTTTTTGATAAATCAAATAACACACTAAATCTTCTGCTAAGAAATAAAGATGGGATCCCGAATAAGTTCTATTCAGCTACTCTTTTTGGAGAGCCTGAGTTTTTAGTAGTTGATGACAGCAAAAGCGATGAAAAAAAATTCTATTGTTATTCTAATAATTCAAGATTGATCGAAATAATAACATTCGATCTTCCAAATGATAATATCAAGCGTGAACAATTATACTCTCCTGGTAATTTGCTTGATTTAAAGATTTATTATACTGACAAAAATAATTCATCTATTTACATCGCATATAGAAAAGAAAATAAATTTTACTTTGGTGAAGTTAAATATCATAACATCAGGTATTCCTTTTCAGAATATTATTCAATCACAGAAAAATGGGTAGATGCGGAAATTATTCCGTTAGATAAACCAATTCTTTTATATTGGAAAACAGAAAAGGGACAGCTTAATTTAATTGAATTGTTATTCAACATTGATAAGCCCGGTGGGAGGGAACGGCAGACCATCCCGCTTCAAAGAGCAGAAATATTTTCAAGTTCAGATATCACAAAACAAAAAGATAGTTACAAACAGGTTAGTATAATTCTAACAGGTGAAAGAGATTTTATCTCTATAGTTAGTGCAAACAATGCGAATCTTATTAACGCTGATAAGCAACTATCCGGTCTTAGGATAAAAAATAAAAATCACTTATCTTTTGACGGACGCAACTCAGTTTTTTTCTACGATGGAAATAAAAAATCAATAAGAAAAATTGAGTTATCACCCGATAATAAAAGGGCTGGATTCCTGGAAATATTTAATAACATTGAAGCAACGGATTTCATTATAGTGAATCCCGAATTAAACAATTTGCATCTTATCTATCTAAATAAAGAAAACGGTTCAATTTCAGTAAGACACATACAATGAAGAAATATTCAACAATTATAACACTGTTTGTTACGCTTATAGGTTTTGTAAATTCTAATTCACAAACCAAAGCGGAACTGGATTCATTATATAACTTATTCCTAAATGTAAAAGGCTTAGGATCAAAAATTTCTCCCGATTTACCAACCGGTATAGAGGAAAATCTTAAGTGCGGATTAAATTTAGTTAACACGCTTCGCTTTAACATTGATTCATTTTCTCCGGAACAGCAAGAACTATTAAAAGTTTTATTTCAAAGACCGGTGACAACCGATAGTATGATAACTCCAAGTGGCAGATACAAAATTCATTATTACCAAACCGGAACTGATGCACCCACTTATGATTTGAATTTATTAGCCCAGGCACTTGATTCAGTTTACAAGTTTGAAGTAGAATTTCTCGGTTATGGTTTTCCTCCCGGTGATTCGCTTTATAATCCAAATGGAGATTATGGCGGAGATAATAAATATGATATTTACATCATGGACGTGTACCCTTTTTATGGCTGGACTGAGTTTGAAATTGAAGTTCAACCTGGCTCTGATCGTTATACTTCTTATATGGTTATTGATAATGATTTTATAGGATATTATACTTCAGGAATTAATGCTGCCAGAGTTACCGTAGCTCATGAATTTCATCATGCAATTCAGGGTGGAAATTATATTTTGCGTTTACCTGAAGATACATTTTTTTATGAAATTACTTCAACTGCAATGGAAGAGTTTGTCTTTGACTCGATAAACGATTACTGGGCATACTTATCTGATTATTTCAGAAACCCATCAAGAGCATTTCCAAACAATAACGGTTATAATCTTGCCCATTGGAATATATATTTAAGAGATATATTTGGATATGACATTATAAAACGTCAATGGGAATTAATGAAAACCAATCGCGCTTTGAATGCCATTAACTATAGTATTCAAGAGAATGCTTCTGTTTTTAAGTTTGAGTTAGCAAGGTTTGGCTCTTGGAATTATTTCACAAATTATCGCAGTATATCGGGTGCATATTTTGAAGAAGCAAGAAATTATCCTTTGCTGATACCAACTGTAAGCGCTGTATTTTCACCTCCATCAAGATATTATGAGATCTCATCATTTCCTGTTTCAAACTATTATATGAGGATGGTGAATTCATCCAATAACGATACTATCGTATCGATATTTGCAAACACAGATATTCAGAGTGCTTTTAAGGATACTATATTGACAGCCTATTATACTTTATTTTCTGATAGTTCCTCGGGAGATTATAATATAGGTGAAGATTATTCTGCTACGTTTGATAATAATGGAAATACTTTTTGGGGAATTGCGGAGATCGTTAATAACATTATATATACAGGAGATTCTTTTATAACTGTCCCAGCAAAGATTGCCAAGATTTCAGCCTTCCCATCTCCCTATAGATATAGTGATTATTCAGATGAATCTATCTGGTTTTCTGTTGATGATATTGAATCGGGCATGCAGGTTGATGTAAATATTTATACAGTTTCAATGGATTTAGTATTTTCCGCAACTCTCGAAACGACATTAGGTATTGTGGAGGATACTAGGATGAATGTCAATAAACAGATTTCTAAAATAGTATGGGATAAACCTGTTGATAGGAATGGAGAAAACTTAGGCAGCGGTGTATATATAATTGTTATTAAGGATGGCAATGATTACAAAACTGGTAAATTCGTAATCTTCAATGACTAATTACAATTTAGAATTATCTTCAGTTAAAAAATTCTTCGGCAGAAGACTTATCTTCAACAACCTTAATTTCAAGATAGATAAATCCGGAGTGTATGGTGTTTCCGGTCCTAACGGCTCGGGTAAATCTACTTTGGTTAAAATCATTGCAGGAATTATTGGTGCCTCTGATGGTAAAGTAATTCATAAGCTTCATGAAAAAGATATCATTTCTGAAAAACTTCACAATCATATTGGATTCGTTTCACCTTACTTAGTTCTTTATGAAGAATTTTCCGCTTGGGAAAATCTTGAACTGTTTGCCAAGATAAGAGGCATAAACCTTGATGAGCAAAGAGTAAAATATTTATTGGAAAAATTTCTTCTTCTTAATAGAAAAGATGATTTGGTGAAGACCTATTCATCGGGGATGAAGCAAAGATTAAAATTTATTTTTTCTTTAATGCACTCACCTGAATTATTGATTTTGGATGAACCGACTTCCAATTTAGATGAAGAAGGCAAAAACTCCGTTTATGAAATTATAAAAGAAGTTAGCAGGAAAAATATTGTTGTTGTTGCTTCAAATGAGAAACAGGATTTAAGCTTGTGTTCAGAAGTTATCGATTTAAATAATTTTAAAGCATGAAAGCATACGCACTATTTAAAAAAGATCTTCGTTCAGAATTAAGGACACGCTATGCTGTAAACGCACTTGCCATGTTTATTATCGTTGCAATAAGCGTAATTCTTTTTTCTATTGGACAGGAAAGAATAAGTCCGGAGCTTACAGCAGGATTATTTTGGGTTGTTATTTTCTTCACAGCAATGTCCGGACTTGCGCGAGCATTTGTATCCGAAGAAGAAAGAGGAACAACATTAACTCTTCAACTTATTGCTTCACCAACCACAGTTTTTACAGGAAAGCTGATATTTAACGTTATTCTTACTTTTGCAATGAATTCTGTTATAGCAATACTTTACGCTGCATTATTTGAAGCTTTTGTAATACAGAATTTTTACCTCTTTTTACTTACCTTTATTCTCGGCAATATCGGATTGGCAATTTCATCAACCATAATAGCCGCAATAATTTCAAAAGCAGGAGCAAAAGGCACACTTTATCCGGTACTCTCTTTCCCGATTTTGTTGCCTTTGATATTAACTTCCGTGCAATTAACTTTGTTTTCAATCGATGGCACAGGGTTTGAAAAATCTATTTTTGAATTAGCAATTGTTGTGAGCTATGATGTGATTATGTTAACCGCTTCTTATATGTTATTTGATTTTATCTGGAAAGAATAGCGAATTCAATCAAAATTTATCAATTTTATCTTATGATCTGGAAAATATTTTTATTCTTATTATTAGCTATCGTTTCAGTAGCAGGAATAGCGTTTCCCATAGTTGAGAATCCAAGTGTGTGGTATGAATTTCCATTCATTCCAGGACTAGGAGAAAATGCTAAAATTTTCTTCTTTCATGTTCCTACTGCCTGGTTAACTGTAATTGCATTTTTTATGTCAACTATTTACAGCTTCAAGTATTTAAGAAAGAAAAATCTTGATGACGATGCAAAATCCTATGCAGCAAATCAGCTTGGAATGATCTTCTGTATACTTGCGACTATAACCGGTGCAGTTTGGGCAAAATTTGCCTGGGGTTCATTCTGGAGTTGGGATCCGCGCCAAACAAGTATTTTTGCTCTCTTACTTATTTATGGTGCATGGTTTGCTTTAAGATCATCAATCGAATCTGAAGATAAGCGCGCCACACTTTCCGCAGTTTATTCAATGATTGCTTTTATAACAGTTCCTTTTTTTATATTCATTATGCCAAGAATAATGAAGGGACTTCATCCCGGTTCTGCAGATGATACAGGTGCGGGTCCGGTTATAAATTTTCAGATGAATTCAAGTATGCTAATAATTTTCTTGTTATCGTTAATAGGGTTTACAATACTGTTTTTCTGGATGTGGAACGTAGGATATAGATCAATAATTTATCGGGACAAACTTAATAAACAATTAATCAGAGGTTAACGTTGGAAGAGTTCTTATCACAAAATGCAATTTATGTGGTTCTTATTATTGTGCTGATTGTATGGGCGGGTATTTTCCTTTATATGTCTAGCTTGGATAAAAGAATTAAACTGATAGAAAAAGAAATGAACGGAGAAAAGAAATGAAGAATAAATATATATTCGGCGGATTTATAATTGTAATATTTCTTGGATTGATGGGCTATTTGTTTACTCAAAGTAATATTAAATATGAAAGTGATTTTAGTAACATAATAAATAATGATAAAACGGTTAAAGCTACAGGCAGCTGGGTTAAAGAAAAAAATTATGTTATTGACAGGGAAACAAAAACTTTTTCCTTTTATATGAGAGATGAAAAAGGTAAAGAAATGAAAGTTATTTATAATGGTATGATGCCTAACAATTTCGAAAGCGCAACTAGCGTTGTAGTAACAGGAAATTTTGAAAACGGATATTTCCACGCTAAAGATATTTTAACTAAATGTCCAAGCAAATACGAAGAACAGCCTGTTCAATCGTCACGCCTTTGAGTTACAAAACAGTTAATCGGTTAAATCTTAAGAATTTTGAGGAATAAATGATAGGAAGTATCGTTCTTACTGCAGCTCTTGTATTCAGTATTATAGCAATGGTTATGTATTATTTAACTTTCCGCGGCTATAAGAACACACTTAGTTATGCAAGATTGTCTTATCATGCTATGGCAATTTTTGTTATTGCCGGTTCTGTTCTTTTGTGGCATGCACTTTTAACTCATCAATACCAGTATAGCTATGTTTACAATTACAGTAATGGTTCATTGAGTACAGGTCTGCTGTTCTCATCTTTCTGGGGCGGACAGGAAGGAAGTTTTTTGCTCTGGCTGCTACTCACGGCAATAATCGGAATTATACTTCAATCATATTCATCAAAACGCGGTGATCTTGAACCTCGAGTCATGACAATATTTGCACTTGCAACTTCCTTCCTGCTTGTTATGGTTTCACCTTGGCTCAAAAATCCTTTTGAATATATCTGGGCTATTCCCGTTTTTATTAATATTAAAGATATCGATCCGCAATATCTCAATATGCCTTTCCTGCAAAATTTTCTTTTTACTGACGGGCAGGCAGGACAAAGTTTTGTTCAGATGAGCAAAGATCTTTATGCTACTCTTAGTGCTTCCGGTATAGCTGTTAATAATTTTATTATTGACGGAAGGGGACTTAATCCGCAACTTCTAAATTGGTGGATGCAAATACACCCGCCTGTTTTGTTTATGGGATTTGCTATGGCAACAGTTCCTTTTGCTTTTGCTATGGCTGCAATGATGAAGAATGAATATAAGGAATGGATTCGTCAGGCGTTTCCATGGGTGCTTGCAGGAGCCGGAATTTTGGGATTAGGAATAATGATGGGCGGCTACTGGGCTTATGAAATGCTTGGTTGGGGTGGCTACTGGGCATGGGATCCTGTTGAAAATTCAAGCTTAATTCCCTGGTTAGTCGGTGTTGCCTCAATTCACACTTTACTTGTGCAGCGAAAGAGTCAGCAGAATGGTGATTCTGTCGGAAGATATGCAAAGACAAATCTTATTCTCAGCATTCTTACTTATGTTTTTGTTTTTACAGTACATTTCTAACAAGAAGCGGAATTCTAGGTGATTCTTCGGTTCATTCATTCGTTGATCCCGGAATGTTAATTTATTTATTTCTGGTATTTTCTGATAACTTTTATTAGGGTTCGGTTCATTAACTGCAAGGTTCGGCAAAATAAAAAACTTTTTATATACACAGTTATCTACTTACCTATCCTTGTCATAATCAACTATGTTCTTTAAGATTATTTCGATGGAATCTGAATTAGTAATTTCTCTTAAAATTTGAAGATCCTCTAATTGTTGGTTAGCATATTTGAATATGGTTGGCTTCTGGCAGCTATTTATTTTGTGCTTTATATGTAAGTATACCACTCGAAAAATACATTCTGTTAAAATCTGAAAAAATTAAGGATATAAATTATACAAAGGAAGACAGTTAGGTTACTAGCTGAGAATACTCATTATTTACTGCGCTGTAATTATATGTGCATCTGCCGTATTGTTAGCAGGAACATCTGCTCCATTATTCGGACAGTCGGTTGATACCTTCTTTTACAACGAAATGCATTTGCCAATTGCAATTATTATCGGGTTATTAAATGGATTAAGTCTTTTAATTAAAATGGAAGAAAACCTCTACGCAGGAATTAATTAAGAGTGCTATATTCTCAGCCTCAGCAAGTATTATACTAACAATTGTAATTGTAATTTTCAGTGGAATGACTGATATAGTGATGATTATACTTACACTGTCAAGTGTATTCGCTCTTATTGTAAATGCCGAAATTGCTGTAAAGATTGTAAGGAAGAATTTGAAAATGCTCGGCGCTTATATTGCACATATTGGAATAGCGGTGTTTTTATTGGGCGTTATAGGCTCAGCGGCATACAGTGAAGAGGTTGATCTTGATCTTATAAAAAACAAACCGGCACAAGCGTTTGGTTATGATATGACTTTTACCGGTTATCAACCGATTGAAAATAATACAAAGTATGCATTTAACATTGAACTAAAAAAAGATGAAAAGTCATACAGTATTGCCCCGATAATGTACATATGCTGAATTCAACAACAGCTTGGTGAGAGAACCGGCAATCCTTAGTTCGTTTGCTCGCGACCTTTATTTTGCTCCTATGGGATATGAAGAAGGAAAACAAAATCAGGAAAACTCTGTTGTAAGTTTGCAGCGCGGTGCATCAACACAGTTTGGAAATATTAAAATTACTTTTAACGATTTTGATTTTCCTGCAGAAGTTAGAGATGCAATGATGAGCGGGGCTGCATTTGAAATTGGTGTAAAACTCACCGTTGAAGCTGATGGAAAAACTCAGCAGGCAAGGGTTGCTATGCAAAGTCAGGGTGGTGAAAAACTTCTCACAGCAACAGAACTTCCTGATATGAACTTAAAAATTCAGCTTAATAATCTTGATGCTTCAGGCAAGGTTGATCTGATGCTCACTAATTTGAATGGAGTTGTTGATGATAATATAACTTCTAAGATAAATGAAGAAGTACTCACAGTATCTGCAAGCATTAAACCATATATTAGCTTAGTTTGGATTGGTGTGGTTGTTATGGTTCTTGGTTTCTTTGTTTCCGCAGCAAGACGATTAAAAGAATCGTCTCTAAGATAAATGAGGAACTACTCACAGTATCTGCCAGCATTAAACCCTATATTAGTCTTGTATGGATAGGTGTAGTTGTAATGGTTCTTGGTTTTTTAGTATCCGCCGTAAGACGATTAAAAGAATCTTTAGTTTAGGTGATAATACATAGCAGATTTTGCCCGGCTTGTCCGGGCTTTTTTATTAGAATAGTTTTTCTCATCTAACTATATTGCATATCAATTAGTCAACTCGTATTCAAAACACGGAGAAAATAATGCATAAGTTTAATAAATCATTTTTCTCACTCTCTTTCTTAACCATAATCTTACTCTCATTAGCATTCATCCCTTCCAAACCGGATGAGGGAATGTTCCCGCTTAACGACATCAGAAATCTTAATCTTAATGAAGCGGGATTAAAAATAAGCATTGATGAAGTTTATAATCCTAACGGCGCCAGTCTTGTAGATGCACTTGTAAGAGTCGGCGGTTGCACAGGTTCATTTGTTTCTGAAGAAGGATTGATATTGACAAATCATCATTGTGTATTTGGTGCAGTGCAGGCAGCAAGTTCAGTTGAAAATAATTACCTTGAAAACGGATTTGTTGCCAACACAAGAGAAGATGAAATCCCGGCAAAAGGATTAACCTGCCGCATAACAATTTCATATGAAGATGTAAGCAATGAAATTCTGGAAGCAGCAGATGAAGCCGAAGATATTACAAAACGCACAGAGGAAATAGGAAAAAAGATCAGAGAAATAATTAAACGTGAAGAAGAAAAAGACAGTACAATAAAAGCTGAAGTTTCGGAAATGTTTGTCGGTGAATCCTATGTTTTATTCAGATACCAGACAATAAATGATGTGCGAATAGTATTTGCTCCTCCGCGCAGCATTGGTGAGTTTGGAGGCGAATCGGATAACTGGGTTTGGCCACGGCATACAGGTGATTTTTCATTCATCCGTGCTTACGTTGCGCCCGATGGTTCACCCGCAAAATATTCGGAGGATAACGTTCCTTTCAAACCAAGAAAGCATTTACAGGTAAATCCAAATGGTGTTGATGAAAATGATTTTGTTTTTCTTTTAGGTTATCCGGGAAGAACATACAAACATCAGCCCTCTCAGTTTATAATTCACCAGGAAAAATATTTGCTTCCGTACATTTCACAGTTCTACAGATGGATGATTGACCTTTATGAAGATAAAGGTGCTGATGATCCGGAATTTGCATTAGAAATTTCAAGCACGATTAAAAGTCTGGCAAATACAGAAAAAAATTTCCGGGGCAAATTACAAGGTTTGAAAAGATTAAAGTTAGTTCAGAAAAAGCAGGCTGAAGAAAAACAACTTCAGGAATTTATTAATGCCGATCCCGAACTAAAGATTAAATATGGTTCAGTGCTGAATGATATTGATAATGTTTATCAGGAAATATTCGAAGCTGGAAGATTGCCGTATGTAACTTCGTCTCTTTCAAGATTTGTGAATTATTACAGACTCGCGGAAATATTTGTTGAGTATAAAAATGAAATGTTAAAACCGGACGATGAGAGAAAATCTTTGTACACTGAAAAAAATACAACCCGATTTTTATCTTCTATTGATAAGCTGTACAATGAATTTAAACCGGAACTGGATCAAATACTTTTTAATAAAATACTGACTGATGCCTTTAAGTTTGAAGAATGTAGAAACATTGAGATATTCCAATATCTTTCAGAAAAAGAAAACCTTGAAGAATATATTGATGAACTTTATTCAGAATCTTTCATTGCAGAAAGTGAAACATATCTTAAAAAACTGCACGATGAGGAAATAAAATTAGAAGAAGTAGATGATCCATTTATATCACTTGCCCAAAAATTTTACGATTTGAACGAATCTGAAACAGCTAAAAAAAATAAGATTAACGGGCAGTTAAATATTTTCTTAGCAAAACTAATGGAAGCAAAAAAAATCTGGCTTCAGAAATCTTTTATTCCCGATGCAAACAGCACATTAAGATTAACTTATGGTTATGTGCGGGGTTATTCACCCGTAGATGCAACTTATTACTCCCCGATAACAACACTTAAAGGCGTAATTGAAAAAGGGAAAGAAGAGGGAGATTATAAACTTCTGCCAAAGATAGAAGAGTTATACGCTCAAAAAGATTTTGGACGTTTTATAAATAGCAAATTGAATGATGTGCCAGTTGCATTACTTTACAATACCGATACAAGCGGAGGAAATTCGGGTAGCCCGATTATGGATGCTTACGGAAGATTAGTCGGGGTAAACTTTGATCGTGCTTTTGAAGCGACTATAAATGACTTTGCATGGAGCGAAGATTACAGCCGCTCGATAGGAGTTGACATCAGGTACATACTTTGGATAACGCAAAAGATTGGTGGAGCGGATTTTCTATTAAGAGAGATGGGAATTAGCCTCTAAATCTGCTTTTTCTAGCCTTGACAAACAATGAGGTCAATGTTATCTTTGACCTCGTTTTTAGAATAAATTCCGCGATAGCTCAATGGTGGAGCATCCGGCTGTTAACCGGAGGGTTGCAAGTTCGAGTCTTGCTCGCGGAGCCGAATCCCTCAGATGTGCGAACTGGTCTTAACTGGTTCGCATTTTTGATTTTATTCCAGATTTTTTCCAATTTTTCTTCGCTCCTAATCTTTATCACAATTTTTCCATCCTCTTCATTTTTATTGAAATATGAAATAATTTCCCAAAAGAGTAAGTCATTAAATATTTTTCCGATTTTAGTTATTTGGAGTAATTAAAATCAATATTTTTTAAAACCCCTTGACATAATAAATTATTAATACTATCTTGCAAACGATTGCGGTAGCGTTTGCGGTAGCGTTTGCGAAATTTATCAAAAATTAAACAATTTTATGAATGAAGTAACGATCAAAGATATTGCAAAAGCATTAGAAATCTCTCCCTCAACAGTTTCGCGGGCATTATCAGATCATCCGGATATAAGCGATTCCACCAAAGAGAAGATTATTCAAAAAGCCAATTCTCTAAATTATAATCCAAACATTATTGCACAAAGTCTAAAATCCAATCGTACTAAAATGATAGGCGTAATAGTACCCGAAATTGAGCATAGCTTTTTTGCCTCTGCAATATCAGGTATAGAAGAGATCGCTTATCAATCAGGATATATTACGGTGGTTTGTAACAGTAACGAAAGTTATGACCGTGAGGTAATAAATACTAATGCATTGGTTTCGAACAGAGCCGCGGGATTGATTGTTTCAATATCTCAGACCACTACCAAAAGTGAACATTTAAAAGCAGTGATGGAGAGAAATATTCCACTCGTGTTATTCGATAGAGTAATAGAGGATTTAAATACTTTCAAAGTGATTATTGATGATAAAATGAGTGCATATAAGGCTGTTACTCATTTAATTGATAGAGGTTATAAAAAAATTGTTCATCTGGCAGGTAATCAGGAAGTGAATATTTGTCGTTTAAGGTTAGATGGTTACCGACAGGCTTTGAAAGATTATAATCTGCCGCTAAATGAAAACAATATTTTCTATGGTGGGTTACACGAAAAGGATGGATACAATTCAATACAAAAGATGATTGATGATGATAATATGCCGGATGCAATATTTGCGGTAAATGACCCTGTTGCTTTCGGCGCTTTTAAGAAATTAAAAGAAAGTGGTTACTCTATTCCGAAAGATGTTGCAATTGTTGGTTTCTCAAATAACCCTATCACGGAACTAATAGAACCAAAACTTACTACTGTTGACCAACACGCATTTATGATGGGGAAAAGAGCAGCTGAATTAATTATTAAACAAATTGAAAGCAAGAAACCCGTTACCAACTTTACAACGGTAGTGCTCGATGCTGAATTGATAGTTCGGGAATCATCTTAAAAAATAATAGCTCTATAATTAATTTATAGAGATGTAGTTACTGTAATCATTAAACAATTATGCGAACAATGAAAAATTTTTCTGCATTACTGTTTTTACTGTTAATACATATTATTATAAACTCCTCTGTATTATTAGCTCAACCAAATGATTGGGAAAATCCTAAAGTATTCGGAATCAATAAAGAAGATGGTCATTCAACATTAATGCCCTTCAATTCTGTTGAGGATGCTTTAAATCAAAAAAAATCTGAATCAAAATTCTATCAAACATTGAATGGAGTATGGAAATTTAAATTAGCATTAAATCCTGATGAAGCTTCAGATGAATTTTATGCTCATTCGTTCGATACAAATAATTGGGACGATATAATAGTCCCCGGCAATTGGGAACTTCAAGGATACGATAAACCTATCTATACAAATGTTAAGCATCCATTTCAACCTGTAAATCCACCTTTCGTACCCAAGGATTATAATCCTGTAGGATCGTATAAAAGATCATTCGAAATTCCAAACAAATGGAAAGAGCGTGAAATATTTATTCACTTTGATGGTGTTCGTTCAGCATTTTATTTGTGGGTGAATGGTGAAATTGTAGGGTATAGTGAGGATAGCAAAACACCTGCAGAATTTAACATTTCAAAATATATTAAAGAAGGAGAGAATAGTGTTTCGGTCAAAGTATACAGATGGACTGATGCTAGTTATATCGAAGATCAGGACGCCTGGAGGCTAAGTGGAATATTCAGAGATGTTTATTTGTACTCAACTCCCAAAATTCATATTCGTGATTTCTTTGCAAGAACAGAATTGGATTCGGAGTACAAAGATGGAATTTTAGATCTAGAAGTTGAAGTAGACAATTACAGTGATGAAAATGTAGCTAAGATAATAAATGTCCAGATTTTTGATGATAATAGGCAATTAATATTCAATGCTGAAACAAGCGTTAAGGAAATTAAATCTGGAGACAAGCAGACAGTAAAAATTGAGGGAATAATAAAATCTGTTGATAAATGGACTGCCGAAACCCCCCACCTTTATACTCTTGTTATTCTTTTAAAAAATACTGAAGAGATCGAAGAAGTTGTAACTCACAAAATTGGATTCAGGAAAATTGAACTGAAAAACGGACAACTTGTCGTAAACGGAAGAGCGCTATTAATAAAAGGTGTTAACAGACATGAGCATCATCCTGTAACGGGTAGATATGTTGATGAAGAAACGATGATAAAAGATATTGTATTAATGAAGCAGAATAATATCAATGCTGTCAGAACTTCGCACTATCCAAATACTCCCCGATGGTATGAACTGTGTGATGAGTATGGTTTATATGTTTGGGATGAAACTAATCTCGAATCACATTTTTTCTGGAGTAAATTTACATTGGATCCGGATTGGGAAGGTGCTTTTGTAGATAGAGTAAAAAGAATGGTCGAACGTGATAAGAATCATCCCTCAGTAATTGTCTGGTCTCTCGGCAATGAATCTGGTTATGGACCAAACCACGAAGCCATGGGAAGTTGGGTCCGTAAGCGAGATCCTACCAGATCAATTCATTATGAGGGAACGGAACCAGGCTATATTCCTGAACCCGGTCACTTTGATATTATTGCCAATATGTATCCAACTGTGGATTTGATGATAAATCTTAGTTATATGGATACAACAAGGCCGGTAATTCTGTGCGAATATGCTCATGCCATGGGCAATAGTGTCGGGAATCTTTCAGATTACTGGGATGCCATTGAACAATATCCGAGACTTCAGGGTGGATTCATCTGGGATTGGGTTGATCAGGGCATTTTGAAAAAAGATGAAAATGGTGTTGAATATTTTGCGTATGGTGGAGATTTCGGTGAGGAATGGCATGACTCTAATTTTTGTGCAAACGGATTAATATTTGCTGACCGTACACCACAGCCAGAATTATTTGAAGTTAAAAAGGTGTACCAATTTATTAAGACGCGTGCTGTTGATCTTGAAAACGGAGTATTCGAAGTCATTAACAGGTATGAATTCCTCAACCTTGAACTATTCTATTTAGATTGGTCAATTATTAAAGACGGTGATGAAGTAAGCTCAGGGAGAATAGAAAATTTTAACATACCTCCATATAAAAACAAAACTATTAAAATACCATATGATATTCGTTCCTTTAATTCTACAAGTGAATATATAATTACCATTAGCTACAAATTAAAGAACAAAACAAAATGGGCGGACGAAGGTTTTGAGTTAGCTTGGGAGCAATTCAAGTTAAAGGAACCATTACAAATACTGGTGGATAGTGAGGCAACAAAAAATAATCTCTCATTACGTGAAGATGATAATTCATTATCAATAAACGGACCTGATTTTGAAATAATTTTTAGTAAGGAATCAGGTACCATAAGTTCCTATGTATTCCAGAATATAAATCTTATAGAAAAAGGACCACTGCCCAATGTTTGGAGGGCACCAACAGACAACGATAATGGCGGAGGAAATGGAAGTTTCGGTAGTTTATGGAGACGTGAAGGATTGGATAAAACGGTATTCGAACTTAAAGAAATAAGTGCAGAACACATAGATAATATTATTAAAGTTAAAATAAACGGAACTTTGAAAGCCGCTAAAGGTGGTTACGAATGGTTCGCGGTATATTCGATATTCGGTAACGGGAAAATTTTATTAGATAATACATTCACTCCGTATGGTCATATTCCAATTCTCCCAAAGATCGGTCTTCAACTACGGATCCCCAAAAATTTGAATAATATAGAATGGTACGGCAAAGGTCCTCACGAAACCTATTCAGACAGACATCAAGGCGCAAAGGAAGGAAAATATTCTGTAACAGTATCGGATTTGTTCGTCCCATATATTTATCCACAGGAAACCGGGAATCTAACTAAGGTGCGGTGGGCAGCCATTACTAATAAAAATGATTTTGGACTTTTTGTGAAGGGCTTTCCGACAATTGAAGTTAGTGTGCACGAATATTCTCTTGAAAATTTAACTTCTGCATTACATACAAATGAACTTATAAAAGCTGATTACTTAACGCTTAATCTCGACCTACTTCAAATGGGACTAGGTGGTGATGATAGTTGGAATCCTCGCACTCACGAAGAATACTGGGTTAAACCTAAAAGCTATAATTTTTCTTTTGTGTTAGTCCCAAAGAGTTCTAAAGAAACAATATTTGAATTAAACAGAATTCCTGATAAACTGCCAGTTCCATGCATTCACGCCGACGACAGTCAATTTGAAACCTCTGCTGTAATAGAGATAAAAAGCCCGGTAAAAGGCGCAACCATATACTATACGTTAGATGGAAGTGAACCAAATTCACAATCATCCATTTATGAAAAACCTTTCAAAATAATGCACAGCTTTGTTATTAAAGCATTCGCAAAAAAAGATGGATTTAAATGTAGCGAAATATCGTCTGCAATTTTTAAAAAAAGAAAAATGCTATTTGAAAGCAAAGTATTTGGTGTTGAAGATGAAGCGCAGAAAACTAAAATAAATGTTGATAATTACAGCTTGTTGTATCTAGTTGTAAAGGATGGAAATGATGGTACAAAGGAAGATCATGCTGATTGGGCAGATGCAAAATTTATTACAAATAATAATGAAGTCATTTATCTAAGTGATTTAGAACCTATAAGTTGGAAACAGGGATGGCGCGAATTGGGTAAAGATAAAAGTGTTGGTGGAAACCCACTAACTATTCAAGGACAAAAATTTGAAAAGGGACTTGGAACTCACTCTAATGCCGAAATCATATATAAAATTCCAACAAACGCTCTGCAGTTCGAATGCTTCATTGGGTTAGATCAAGAATCACGTAGTGTTGGAAGTGTTTCTTTTGAAATTATTGTTTTATAAAAAATTCAAGCGGAGACTAAGATTTCATAATCTTATTGAAACAAATTATTAAACAAACAACAGATTTGGTTTATTTATGAATATAAAAATGCAGCGTTATCCAATAAGTATAATATTTGTAATACTACTACTGAATAGTGCTATGGCACAAACGACGGGCAAAATTGCCGGTAAAGTAGTAGACTCAGAAACAAATGAACCTTTGATTGGCGTAAATATTTTAATTGAAGGTTCAACTATGGGTGCGGCCACCGATGTACTCGGTGAGTTTTTTATACTGGGCGTTCCTCCGGGTAATTTTAGCTTAAGGTTTCAGATGATTGGTTATGCCCCGTATACAATTACTGATTTAAGGGTGTCCGTAAACAGGACGACGAGCCTTGATGTAAAGCTAAGTCCGGAATCTATTAAAATTGGTGAAGTTGTAATAACAGCTGATAAGATTTCGTTAAAAAAAGATCAAACTGGTTCTATTAAAAATATTTCAAGCGATCAGATTGAACTGCTGCCGGTAGAAAATATAGGCGATGTGGTTAATTTACAGGCTGGTGTTGTTAACGGGCACTTCAGGGGTGGCAGGTTTGCAGAGGTTTCATATATGGTCGACGGTATGCAGGTAAACAATGCATTCAGCAACTCCAAAACAGTTGAAGTTGAAAAAGAAATTGTCGCCGATCTTGAAGTAATTACAGGTACATTTAATGCTGAGTATGGCAGGGCGATGAGTGGTATTGTTAATGTAGTAACAAAAGATGGAGATAATACATTTAATGTATCAGCCTCAGCTAATATCTCAAATTATATTACAAGTAATAGTGATATATTTAAAGGACCTGATGCAAGCGATACAACTAGAAATTTAGACTTTAAGGTTTTTTTGAGCGGTCCGGTTGTTAAGGATAAGCTCTTCTTTTTATTTAATTACAGAAAGCAAGATTTTAAAAATCATCTTTATGCCATAGCAAGATTTGATGTTGATAACTACAGCGATTTCAGCTATGACGATCCGGATACCTGGTATACAGAACATACCGGAGATGGTTCATTTGTACCTATGAACTGGTCTGAAGATGAATCTATATCTGGCAAGCTAACCGCCCCATTATTTTCCGATATTAAACTATCTCTCATGTATACCCGGAATGATGCTGCTTGGAAAGGCTATGATCATAGTTATAAATATAATCCTTACGGACTGGCCACGAACTATAAAACAGCTGATCTTTATTCTGTTCAATTAAGTCATATTATTTCCAAAAACTTTTTTTATGAACTAAAACTTTCGTACCTGGATGACTACTATGGTAACTATGTTTTCGAAGATCCGCTTGATCAGGGATATGTTCATGACGGATATTCAAGAAGCACAGGACCTGGATTCTATACAGGCGGGCAGCAAAAAAATCACCTTGTCCAAAAAGAAAAACAAATAAACGGTAAACTTGATTTTTCATTTCAGCTAACTAATAATCACCTGATTAAATTTGGTGGATTGATCACGAAACATCAACTAGATAACCGTTGGCATCAGATAAAAAATTTATATGAGACTCTTCCGGAAGATGAAAATGAATTTTATTATAGTGTAGAAGACGGGAGAATAATTTTTCCAAATTATCAGCCTTATATTTTATCCGACTCAACAATTTTTGCTGATGTTTATCATGTCGAACCTGATGAATTCTCTGCATACATACAGGATAAAATGGAATTTAATGAATTGGTTTTAAATGCTGGATTACGGTTTGACTATTTTAATCCAAGAGCTGTATTTCCTTCTCAGCGGAGAAATCCAGCAAACCAATTATTATTTCCTGATAATCCTGAAAAAGTATCCAGTTATCCTTATGCCGCATCACAAACTCAATATAGCCCGCGTTTAGGTTTGGCCTACCAGCTGGGAAGTGCTGCTATTCTCAGATTCAGCTATGGTCACTTCTTCCAGATGCCCCCTATGTATGCGCTTTACCAAAACATTTCTTTCAGAGTTGCCCCTTCTGACTATGCAACATTAATGGGCAATTCACAATTGAACGCTGAAAAATCTGTACAGTACGAAATAGGATTATGGCAGGAAGTTGTAAAAAATATGGGTGTGGAAGTTTCGGTTTATTATAGGGATATCTATAATCTTTTGAGTACAAAAATTATAAGTACTTTTAATCAGACCGAGTATGGTTTATACACAAACAAAGATTATGGTAATGTAAAGGGATTGGAAATAAAGTTTGATTATGCATACAGTGAGTTTTATTTCGATTTAAACTATACTCTCCAGTTCACAAAGGGTAATGCAGATAATCCCGAACAAACATTTACCAGAGCAGGTGACAGTATGGATCCAATACCTACCCTGATACCTATGAGTTGGGATCAAAGACATACATTAAATTTTACTCTTAGCTATAGTTCAAGTGCGTTTGGTGTAACAGCAACAAGCTATTATAACTCAGGAGTTCCATTTACGTGGACACCCACCACGGAAAATCCTTTGGCGAATATAAATCTGTATCCTAACAATTCTGTAATTCCATCAAGTTTTAATGTCGATTTGTATGCTTATTGGAATTTCCTTTCACTAGATTTATTAAAAGCCCAGCTTACGCTAAATGTCTATAACCTGTTTGATACTTTAAATGAAAACTGGGTTAACAGTGAGACAGGAAGAGCATATACGGGCATTATAAGAGAAAGTGACATAACAAGCCACCATAGTGATTTCAACACATATGAAGACAGGATTCAGAATCCAACAATGTTCTCCGCTCCAAGGGAGATAAAACTTGGACTGAAACTACTGTTTAACTATTAAGTGAGGCTCATTTTTAGAATGAAAATAAATAATGGAATCAATAAAATGATATATGTAAGAATAATCCTAATTGCTTTCTTAACAATTTCAGCATCAAATTTTGTTTTCGCACAGTCAAACATTTATGAGGGTCCGGATGATCCTGCGGGTGATATTGATGCCGAAAGGGAAGGCTGGATGGACGGTAATAGAATATTTCTTTACTTCCAAAACACAACAGAGTTATCAGATTGGCCTCGTGAGAATGCATCTTTATGGCCAAACAATTATGAAGGTACCAGGATGCTGGACGGCATTGGTCTACTCGTTGGTGCAAGGGTCTATTTACAAAATGATACCATCCCTGTTGAAAATCCAATGCCTGGTGTCGAATACGATACTTTATTTTATTTACAAACAAGTTATCGGCAGCAAATGGATACTGATCCAACTGGAACAATTGAATGGGGATTTTACCCGGTGCACGGTTACTTTGATAGAAACAGTGATTACCCTGCGATGAGTAACAGGGATTTTTCCTGGCCAATTGATGGCTGGCCATCAACAGGTGATGAGTTAAAGTGGCCTGGTGAATGGAATGGCAGGTTTGGCAGGGGAATAATATATGCAGACCTCGAAACTTTTTTTGTTGTTAATGATGCACACGATCAGGAATATTTAGGTCCGGAAGATATTGTAAAATACTATCCTCGTCCGGGAAAATTTATTGGATATAAAGATCCTAATGTTACAATCCAGTTTGGTAAACCGTGGGGAGGATTAGGTTTGAGAGTGGAACAGAGAGGATTTCAGTGGAATAATCCGCAGGCAAGGGATGCCATATTCTGGGAATATTCAATTGCTAATGTTTCTGATTATAATTTGCCGGAAGTTGCATTCGGTTACTGGGTTGATACCTGGATAGGCGGGGAAAGTGCAAGTGACGAGGTTGGTTATTTTGATACTTTTACCGATATGGCATATTGTTGGGATACCGACGGTATTGGTTTTGGCGGAAGACCTACCGGAACACTTGGATTTGCATATCTTGAAAGCCCTGGGGTGCCTCAGGATTTTATAGATAATGATCAAGACGGATTAACAGATGAAAAGCGTAACAATGATGCCGGCGCCTTAATTGGTCCTTATGATGGTATTACAAATCTGAATGATTTTTTAACATTTTATAAACTTAAAGAAGAAGATTTAAAAGATCATTATGAAGGTGATGAAGATCAGGATTGGATGGATTGGGATGATACGGACGGAAACGGCGTATATGATGATGGAGAGAATATTAATGATGATGTTGGCCTCGACGGCGTTGGTCCATTAGAATTAAACTACTATGGACCGGATGAAGGCGAAGCAAATCATAAGCCCGACTACAGGCAAGGTGTAGGCTGCGAACCAAATTATAATGCAACCGATGTTTCAGAATCCGATATGATAGGGTTAACATCTTTCCGTTTATTTAATATTCCGGATGAAAGTTCTTCTTATCAATGGTTCAAAGGTGATAAATCGATGTGGGAATTGATTGGTGAAAAATCACTTCCGGTTGATTTTTGGTCCGGTAGTTTGAATAATCTGATTTTAACTTTTGCTTCGGGACCCTTTTTATTAGTGAGGGGTACAGAAGAAAGAATTTCAATGTCGGAACTTCACTCTTATGATCCTTTAACAGGATTAAATTCATCCGAGCATTATGCACCTGCATTATTCGAACAGAAAAGAATTGTACAAGTGATTTATGAAAAAGATTATAGATTTGCACAACCTCCTTTGATGCCTACTTTATCCGCAACTGCAGGTGATGGCGAAGTTATATTAACGTGGGATAACAGGTCTGATACAAAAACAAGAGACCCGTTCTTGGGTAACATAAATGACTTTGAAGGTTACAAATTATATAGAGCAACAGATAAGAAATTTTCAGATCCGGAAATTATCACAGACGGTTTCGGTACTAAAACTGGACTCAAACCGATTTTCCAATGCGATAAAATAGATAATATACTTGGATTTGCAGAATATGGTTCTGTAAATGGTGCACTTTATTATCTTGGTAATGAAACCGGTGTCGTTCATCATTTTGTTGATAATACTGTTCAAAATGGAAGAACATATTATTATGCATTAGTAGCTTATGATTATGGTGATGAAACTCTCGGTATTTCTCCTTCCGAAAATAATATAATACTGGACTTAGATGAGGCAGAAAATATCAGATTCTATGGACAGAATGTACAAATTGTAGTTCCTCGTCAAAATGCAGCAGGTTATGAGCCCCCCGAAATTGAAATCTTGGATGGTAATGATATACTTGGTAGCGGAAATATAGTACCTGAAATATTATCCAGAGATCAAATAGCTCCGAATAATACTTACAAAATTAAGTTCAATATAGATTCAGTCTTTGCTGTTTCAGATTATGATCATGGATTACTTTACACAACCAGCGGATTTTTTATTTATGACGTAACTAATGAGGATTCAGTCGTTTATAGTGAAACACCTGAATACTATGTAAATGAAAACATACAGTATAACGATACGCTTCAATATCATTACCTGAATAATCGCAAAGAAATCAAATCAGATGTATTCGCCGGACTTAAACTAAGTATGAATCAACCAATTATATTTTCTGAGATAGATTTTGAAAATTCTGGCTGGATGGTTGGAAATGGAGATATTAACATTACACCAACACTTAAGGAGACAGCATATTTTCCCTGGGACTATGATATTATATTTGAGGAAAACGCTTATACCAGCAAGGTTACTTACACTTACACAATACGAGATGAGGACAACAAAAGTCGTTTAACTAACTTGCTAACCGGAGTAACCTTCAACTTTAAGGTTATAAATAGATTTTATACTGATAGCACAGGTGCTTTTGAAAAGCTGGACATTGTTGCGCAAGATATTAATATGAACGGTCAGTTTGATATTGAAACGGACCGGGTATTCGTAGGTCCATTGAAAACAACCGGAAGCTGGGCGGGAACGTTATTCATTCTGGATTTTGTTGAAGCAATTCAATCAAACACATTGCCAGAAAGTGGTGATCGGTTTTTTGTTACATTTAAACGTCCATTCTATTCTACGGATTCACTTCTGTTCAAAATTGTACCTGAAGTAGCTGTCAACCAGGCACTGCTGTCAAATTCTTTGGATGAAATTAAAGTAGTTCCTAATCCATACGTAGCAACAAATTCAATGGAGCAAGCTGTATCAAATAGATTTCTTAACCAGGGCAGGCGACTCATGTTTACACATATTCCGGCTGAATGTAACATCAAAATATTTACTGTCAGCGGAGTTCTTGTTGACGAAATAATTGTTGATAATGAACCTTCAAATGGTATTATTCATTGGGATTTGCTTAGTCGTGAGGGTCTTGAAGTAGCTGCCGGTGTCTATATATACTTGGTCAAATCTAACTTAACCGGTGAAGTACACAAAGGTAAATTTGCCTTAATTAAATAGGTAATAATTATGAATGAATATAAAAAGGACTATAAAATGAAGTCATGTATTAGAAATGTTTTTTGCTTATCGCTTCTTACATTTGTATTACTATTGTTCAGTTCAAGCTCCTACGGTCAGCAACCTTACAGAGTAGGGACTACAGCTGCAAATTTTTTGGAAATCGGATATGGTTCCAGGGGAATTGCGATGGGTGATGCGGTCGTAAGTACGATTGATGATATTTCTTCCATTTATTGGAACCCAGCAGGACTGGCTCATATCGAAAACATAGAGGCGATGTTTCAAATGCGTCCCTGGTTTGTAGATATAAATTTAGGCATGGCTGCAGTTGGGATTTGTCTTGAAAATTTAGGTACCGTCGGAGTAGGAGTAATGTATGCAGACTACGGTGAGATGGATGTTACTACAATGGATAGGCAGGAAGGTACCGGAGAAACTTTTAATGCCTTAGATTTTTCTTTATCGCTTTCGTATGCCAGAAACCTTGTTGAATGGTTTGCTTTTGGTGTAACAGTCAAATATATATCTTCAAATATATGGGAAATGAATGCAAGTGCATTGGCTTTTGACATGGGTGTTTCTTTTAACACCGAGTTTTTTTCTCCAACAGAAAACAAAATTGACGGTTTAAAGATTGGAATGAGTATAGCTAATTATGGAACCAGAATGCAATATGATGGAAATAATCTTTTAAATCCTATTGATATTCTGCCTAATGAACAAGGTAATTATCCTAACGTGGAAGGACAATTCAGACTAAGGGAGTGGGAACTGCCGTTGATATTCCGTGTTGGCTTTTCGGTGACTCCAATCGTAACAAATAATACCAGGCTTACTCTTGCCGTAGATGCCCTACATCCAAATAATAACAGTGAATCTTTAAACGCAGGAGCTGAATATTTATGGGATGTTGAAACTTTTGGTGAAATGTTTTTAAGAGGGGGATATAAAGGATTATTTATGAACGACTCACAGTATGGATTATCTCTGGGTGCAGGTGTGGCAATGGAAGTTAAAGGTAATATTAAAATAATTATTGACTATGCATATCAGGATTTGGGAATTCTTGGTTATGCAAATTCATTTGGTGTAGGAGTTGCTTTTTAGAAAATGGTAATCACTATTAAAAATTATATAATATCAGAATCATTGTTCATTATTCTGATTTTTTTTACATCAAACATAAATCTGTTTAGCCAGACAGATGCAGATGTAATCATTGCAAAAATTGGGAATAAGACAATTACAAAAATGGAGTTCATGAACAGGGCTGAGTTTACACCAAGACCAGACTATTGTCGGTTGGATAATTATGTTCACAAAAAAATTGTGCTGAACACATTAATTGCTGAAAAGTTAATGGCTGCTGAAGCCGGTGAAAATAACGAACTCACAAACACTCCGGAATATGCTGCATATTTAACTGGTAGAAAAGAACAAGCCATGAGGCAAATCCATTATTATGAAAAAGCTTTTGTAAACTCCAAACCGGATTCAGCCGATGTTGCCAAAGTTTTTAGTATTGCAGGAAGAACTTACAACATATCTTACTTTAGGATAAAAGATTCGAGCCAGGCACATCATGTCTTCGAAGACTTACTCAACTCCAAAATATCTTTTGATTCTTTATTTTTTGCATTATCACCTGCTGATACAATCCCTACAAAACAGATTTCTTATTTAAATCAAGAATTGCCTGTTATTCACGAGGCATTGTTTTCAAATGAATTAATTAAAGGTGAAATACTTGTACCTGTATATGCCGATGATTCTTATTTGTTTATTCGGGTTGATGGGTGGACAGATAGAGTTAGCCTTAAGCGAGAAAGATAAAAATCATCGATGGAGAAGTGTTTATAATAAATTAACCGAGGATAATGCAATTGCTTCATACGAAAACTACATCTCTGAAATTATGCGAGGTAAAAATGTCAACTTTAATTATGACACATTCAAGAAATTAGTTGAAATTACTGCCCCGTATTTTTTACAATCAAGCACAAATAAAAAGGGATTATTAAATAATAGTCTATGGACGCCCAGTAGTGAAGGTGAAGTCATAATAGATAATCTTTATGATGTAGATGATATTAAGAGATTGGAATCTTCTGACGATCGATGGTGAAATCTGGACAGTTGAAAAGTTAATTGATGAATTAAAAAAACACCCGTTGGTCTTTCGCAAAAAGGAATTGATAAAGAAAAATTTTGCTGAACAAATGAAACTAGCAATTGTCGATTTGATAAGAGACAAATATATAACTCAAGATGCCTACAAATTCGGATTTGATGATCATCCACTTGTACTTAGAAATGTTTCATTGTGGAAGGATAATCTTCTGGCGATTTTCCAAAAATTTACAATCTTAGAATCTGTGGAGGATAGTTCACTGAATAGAATGGAAGTGATTGATAAAGTTATGAATCCGTATATACGAGAACTCCAGAAAAGATATTCAAATACTATAAAGATAAATATTAAAGAATTTGAAAAAATAAAATTAACAAGTCTGGATATGATTACACTACAGCCCGATCAGGCATTTCCGTTTATTGTACCGCTTTTCCCGGAATTGACTACTATAAACAAATTGGATTATGGTGAGGTAATTAATTAAGTGTATTGGAGAATTTGATGAGCAATTGCTTTAAATATTTAAGATACTTTTTTTGGACGTATTTACTTTTTACATCATCTGTTTCTTTTGCACAAACGACAGAACTTATCATAGATATTGATGAGGAATATCAAACAATAGATAACTTCGGTGCATCGGATTGCTGGTCATTTCAAATAGTTGGCGGATGGTATACTCCCAATAAGGAAAAAATTGCTGATCTTCTTTTTTCAACAGAAAGCGGAATCGGTCTTTCAGCCTGGAGATTTAATATTGGTGCAGGTAAAGAAAATAATAGAATAACTCATCCCTGGAGAAGTGTTGAAACTTTTGAAATCGCAGAGGGTGTTTACGATTGGACTCGACAGGCTGAAGAAACATGGTTCTTACATGCAGCAAAAGAGAGAGGAGTTGATCAGTTTATTGCATTTATTAACTCACCTACTGCAAGAATGAACAGAAGCGGATATACAAATTGTGATGACGGTCTCGGTTCAACCAATTTAAAAGATGGTTACGAAGGGCAGTTTGCAACTTATCTTGTTGATATTCTAAAACATTTTCGAGATGATGAGAATATTGAATTTACTCATATCAGTCCTGTGAACGAACCGCAGTGGGAATGGAATCAAAGTAATCAGGAAGGGAACCGGGCAAGCAATGAAGATATTAAAAATATAGTTCTTGCATTATACGACGAATTAGTTGAAAATGATATCAATACAGAAATTTCAATCGGTGAAAGCGGGGATATTCCAAGTTGGTATAACAGAGCAAATGGCATATCAAATGAATATGGTGAGGAGTATGGAAATTATCTTAATACTTTTTGCAATGACACATCAATAAATAATAAAATCAGCAAAGTGCTTAGCGGACACTCTTATTGGTCAGATTTAATTGTATCTGAATTAGTTCAAGACAGAATTGAATTTAAAGCACGGCTTATTAATTATTTTAACCAGGGATGGAAGTACTGGCAAACGGAATACTGCCAAATGGAGGGTCCTTATAATGAAGGCGGCTGGGGAAGGGACTTAACAATGACTACGGCATTGAATGTAGCTCGTGTAATTCATTTTGATTTAACAATTCTAAATGCAAGTGCCTGGCAATGGTGGACTGCTATGTCACCCGAAAATTATAAGGATGGACTTCTTTATACAGACTATTTGAAGAACGGACTTCAATCAATTATTGAATCCAAAATTCTCTGGACTCTGGGTAATTACAGTAAATTTATCCGACCCGGTTCAAAAAGAATTAAATGTGATGGCGCCGCTGATAAATATAGTGTAATGGCATCAGCTTATAAAGACGAAATTAATGATAAGCTCATTGTTGTTATTATAAACGTTACTGACCAGGACAAAGATTTCTTGTTTTCGATTAGCGGTGCTGATAGTAGTTTCTCTTTTACATCATTTATAACATCAGATAATGAAGGTGATGATTTAAGAGAAGATATAACATTTAGTGTAAATGACGGAATTACTATTCCTGCTAAATCAGTTGTAACATTGGTTGGTAATCTGGGAATTATCAATAGCATAGGGCAAACTGAGATAAATCCTATATCACCTAAACTGTACATTAATTATCCTAATCCTTTTAATCCTGAAACGCTAATTAGCTATTATCTCCCAAAGACATCGAAAATATCTTTAGAAGTTTTTGACAGTCTGGGAAGAAAAATAAAAACTCTTGTTAGTGATATTAAATCAGAAGGTAATCACAGTATAAAATTTCATCCAAAAGAATTAAGCAGCGGATTATATTTTGCCCGATTAAACAGTGAAAATTTTTTCGATACAATAAAAATGATTTATATAAAATGATTTTCCCGGTTAATAAATTTTTTAGCTGATTGATTATAAAACAGATATAATTTGGTTTCAACATATAAAAATAATTTATAACTATTATTAATTAATAATAAAGGAGCAGTCATGAAAAATCTTTTAATAATTGTTTTTATCTGGTCAATTACAGTGCTCTTCACTTACGCACAAACTACTTCTCAGGTGTTTTACAATGGAAGAGAAACGCCTGAAGGAATGTGGGTTTGGCTATGGGGATTTGCAGAGTACCCGTATCAGGTTGATGATGCTGGCTATACACCCGGAACTGCGGCTTATAGGTGGGCAACCGAAGATCAGAGTTATGATTACCAAGGAATATTCTTTGGATTTGATACAGGGTTTGATATGACAGCTATTTGGAATACTGCCTCAGTTCACTTTAAAATTAAGGCATCCAAATGGTGTAAGCCCAACGGATACTATGTATGTTTGGCTTTATGATCCCCGATGGAACGATTGGGATCATGCCGTTTATTATATAATAGAATACTACCAGGATTTAAATGACGGTGAGTGGCATTATTTTAGTGTTCCTCTTAGTTCATTTCTGGTCAATCAAAGTCCAATTGACAAAACAGACATTGCAGCAGTTAGTTTTGAAGCAGTCAACGATAATTTAATATCTGAAGAATTGTTCATTGATGATGTTTGGATTGGAAATCCGGATATTCATGGAACCATGACTATTTTTAATGGAATGACGGTTGTACCTCAAATTGAGACCGAAGTTTGGGGTTTTCAAAATAATAACATTGTTATTGCTGAAGGTGAAGGATATGCTGAAGGTACAAATGCTATAGTCTGGGAAAATAATACAACTTCTAATTATAATAACGCCGGAATAGGTTTTTCTTTTAATCCTCAGCAATTTACATATGCATTTACGGCAGATACTTTTAAGATTAAAATAAAAGCACCTGCAGGAATTAATAATCTTGCATTGGTTTTATGGGATCAAAGCTTGAATGTTGCCGTTAAGATTATCGATGATGTTGTTTGGGATGGAGAATGGAAAATATTAAAATATGCGTTGGCAGATTTTACTAAGGATGTCTCTCTGGATTTGAATGATATTTATTATTTTAGCATTGGTCCGGCTGATGCCGCTATTCCCGAGAGAATATTGATTGACGATATTTGGATTGGAAATCCTTTTATAGATTTTACTCCCCCGCCTGCACCTCAAAACTTTATTATCACAAAAGATAATTCTTTCCCGTATACTAATTTTATTTATTGGGATAACATTGATTCTGAGACTGACGAAACATATAATGTTTATGCCAGCTTAAAACCAATTACAGACCTTAATGCATCTAGTGTGTTCTTTATTGGGCGTGATGTTCCTGAAGGTGATGATCAAACAGTTGGAGTTGTTCATCGAATTTATTATCCTCTGCAAGATGGAGAGCTATCATATTATTATGCAGCTAATACTACTGATGCCGCTGGAAATGAATCTTTAACATTTACAACAATAGCGCAACCATTCAATAATATAGCTAAAGAAAGGGCAATCATATCCTTGAATGCACCCAATTTTGTTGCTGATGGAGATTTAAGTGAATGGCAGAATATTAAACCATTCTATGTATACCCTGAACCTGGTCGAGTATGGGGCGAAATTGATGATGAATATGATTACTCAGCATATTGTTATGTAGCAATGGATAATGAAAATCTTTATGTAGCATTTGATGTAATTGATGATTTGTTCACATACAAAGAAACCAATTCCAAAGACTGGTGGGAAGATGAAGCCATTGAGTTTTTCTTTGGCTTATATGAACTAAATCCTGACCATACATACTGGGAGCGTGGAGAGGAACCTGATTATAGAGTTGTATTTAAACCTTATGAAATTGAATTATTAGAGAATGGCACAATAGACGATAATACAGAAAATTACTATTTCGAACCGTTAGGAGAATCCGATTATGTGCTGGAAGCAAAAATTCCTTTCAGCATGATACACATCGATGGTGATGCTATATTTACTCCGGTTGAAGGTATGACTATTCCGTTTGAAATTTTTGCGACTGATGCCGATGTTACTAATCAAGGAGCACAGGGAAGGTTGCAGTTTGGATATAATCCTACACTAGACCCGTGGGGATGGGGACCCGAAGTATGGACATTTGCCTGGGTAGGAATGCCGGACTTAACGGATGTTGAGGATGGAAAAAATGGCACAGTGTATTCTTATAAACTGTTCAATAATTATCCAAACCCGTTTAATCCAACAACTAACATAAATTATCAGATTGCCGAATTCAGTCACGTTTCTATAAAAATTTATGATTTGCTTGGTCGAGAAGTTGCCAACTTGGTTAATGAACAGCAAACAGCCGGTAGTTACAATGTTAAATTTAATGGAATGGATTTAGCAAGCGGTATATACTTCTACCAGATAAAAGCGGGTAGCTTTATAGATACTCAAAAAATGGTGTTGTTAAGATAAATGATTATAGATTTTACCTATGCGGATAATTCCGCATAGGTAATTTCTGAAAAAGAATTTTAGAACTTATAGCTATTTCTTTTTAATTTATTAGCAATATTCCTTCTGGGTGTATTTCTATGGAGCAAACCATGTTATTTAGAAACATTTGTCTGGCTTTATATTTATTTATACTTTGTTCCACTAATACTATAACTGCAAGTGATATTGATACATCTACTCATGATACAAGCATCAATACATTCATTAAAAATTGGAAGATCATCGGACCTTTTTCTTTACCCGGCCAGGATTATGAGTCCAGTTTTTCATACGATTTTTTAAATTCCCTCGGTGGTGAAGAACATATAAACCTGAATAACATTACGTCAGTTTCTTATTCTGTTGGTGACGGTACTGAAAATATTGTTGATGTGATGACAGTTCAGACCGATAGTAATGGCATACTAAATTTTGAAGAGTACTATTCAAATATTGATTACAATGTTGTTTATGCGTACACAATTATTATTTCAGAAAAAGAGCAGGATGTTCACTTCTTGTTAGGTTCTGATGACGGAGTAAAAGTATGGATAAACGGAGAACTTTTATTCTCAAATGCTACAGCAAGGGGCTTGACTCCGAGAGAAGATAGATTTCGTGCACATCTCAAAAAAGGAACGAATACAGTATTAGTTAAAGTAACCGATTATATAAGAGAGTGGGCTTTAATTGTAGAAGTTTATGATTCATCAGCTTATTCAGAGATACTTATTGAAGAAAAGGAGCAGGCAGCGTTCCTGGAATTCCTTGGTTGTAATCTGGAAGTTGTTCCAAGTATTGAATCTCAAATTAATTTTTATCCAGGTAGTTTTCCTGAATTAAGATGGGATAAACCTTACCTGATTCAAAAATTTGCCGGCGATATCACTCTTAATATTAAATGGTTTGATAAAGAGTTAAATGAAGTATCCTATCCTGATAAACCCGGACGATATGCATATTACGCAGAAGGAGAATCAGAAAAAGGATTTAAAATTAGACGAGCCGCAACATTATATTGTTTTCCGGATGATTGGATAGGCTGGAGTGAGAGGCTTCAATCATATCTGGATTACATACCTATTAGTAGTATCAATAAATCTGATTGGATATCCAGTAAAGATGCTATCTCATCTTTTGTTGGAAGAATGTTTTACCAATCAGAATTGAATCAAAGGGATGCCGCGATATTAATTTCTTTTTTAGATGAGCAAAAAGATGTAGGATTATTCGAAGATAAAACAAATACACCAATTATAAGAAATCAGGATTACCATGCTGCATTAAAGCAAAAAGTACTTGGGTTGGAAAGATAAATGGCCGATACTAAAATTGCCAAGTGTAAGATCAGACAAACGGTCAAAGGTTCTCTCCAATGGTACTGATCTGGAAGCGGGATTTAGGGAAGGAACAAGTAATTCTATAAGGAAATTATGTGAAGAATGGTTTGCAAAAAGTGGTGAGCCATTCGATATTTTAATTGCAAAGAACGGTGTTATAATTATTAATGATGCTTTTGGTGAAAACGCCTATGGAAAATTTACTACAGATACACCAACAGAAATAGCATCTATAACAAAATTGCTAACAGGATTAATGTTTGGCCGGTTTGTAGACCAGAAAATAATTTCAATTGACGATCCCGTTGGAAAATTCCTTCCTGATTATCCTCTAAGTGGAAGTAAGGCACTTACGATGCGTCATCTTATTTACTCATACTTCAGGTCTGAAGGGTCATGGAACCTGGAATGGAATTCACAATCCCTGGCTGGATAATATAGTTGCAAACTTGCTTCCGACGCTACCGGTTGGAGAGGTATATTTTTATAATGGAAATGGATATAATCTTGTCAGGCAAGGTGATGGAGATTGTAAGCGGCAAAAGTATCTTCAGGCTTATTAGGGAAAACCTTTTCGATCCCCTTGAGATGAATAACACAATTTCAGAGGAAGATCTGGCATACGGATGCCATAGTACAGCGTTTGATTTGGCTAAAATCGGGCAGCTTCTTCTCAATAAAGGATCTTATGGAGAACTTGAATTCTTTTCTCCCCAAACTTTTGAGAAATTACTTCCGGAACCTTTGGATAAGTATTATCCTTTGAGTAATGAAGAAAAGGGTATAGGTATTACCTGGATGAGATACCAGCGACCTGAGACTTCTAAAAATAACTATGGTAAAAGCAAGATGATTCTAAGTAACAATATTATTGGTCATGGATCAGCTACATCTGCAGTATTAATGGTTGATATGGATAATGAAATAGTCATAACTCAGTCACGAAGAAATGGCGGTGAGTATTTTGATGAGTACTTAACAAAATTACTTTTAATGATTGAAGAAAATTTAATATCGGAATAATGATACGGTAATGTTGGTTTAGTATTGCTAAATAATCAGATTACTAAAATTTTAATAAAATTATTTAAGGAAAACATTTATGCAGTTTACAGAAGCGGACCTTGCAATATTTATTGTTTATATAGTATTTATTGTCGGGCTTGGATTGTGGGTATCCCGCGAGAAGAAGGGACATGAAAAAGATTCTAAAGATTATTTTCTTGCAGGTAAGTCACTTCCCTGGTGGGCAATAGGTGCATCGTTAATTGCGGCAAATATATCTGCAGAGCAATTTATCGGTATGTCCGGTTCCGGATTCGCAATTGGACTTGCCATTGCTTCATACGAATGGATGTCTGCACTCACTTTGATAATAGTTGGAAAATTCTTTCTGCCTATCTTCATAAAGAAACAGTTATACACTATTCCACAATTTGTTGAAGAAAGATTCGGTACAAATCTTAAAACAATTTTAGCTGTTTTTTGGGTAGCGCTGTTCATTTTTGTTAACCTTACGTCGGTGCTGTTTCTTGGAGGCAAAGCAATTGATACTATTGTTGGGACAGGTGACGGCAGTCTTATTATGTATGCAATTTTAGTTCTTGCATTTATTGCTGCTGCTTATTCATTGTACGGCGGATTATCAGCCGTAGCCTGGACTGATGTTGTGCAGGTAGTTTTATTAATTGCTGGCGGCTTGATAACAACCATTATTGCCCTGCAATATGTTACTCCTGAAGGAAATATTTTTAGCGGTCTTTCACACATTTATAATGTAGCCGGTGAAAAATTCAGTATGATACTTTCACGTGATAATCCTGAATTTTTCAATCTGCCCGGTATTGCCGTTTTAATAGGAGGAATGTGGGTAGCCAATTTATATTATTGGGGATTTAACCAGTACATCATCCAACGTACGTTAGCGGCTAAATCATTAAAAGAGGCACAGAGAGGAATTGCATTAGCAGCTTTCTTGAAATTGATAATTCCTTTAATAGTTGTTATACCGGGAATAGTAGCATATGTACTGTTTACTCAACCCGAGGGTACCTCTATAATACCTGGAGTAAAAGAAGCATTCTTAAATTCCGATGGTGGAATGAATTACGATAAAGCTTATCCATGGCTTATCAGTACTTTTATTCCCACAGGATTAAAGGGATTGGTTCTTGCTGCGCTTACGGCGGCTATTGTTTCATCGCTTGCTTCTATGCTCAATTCCACTTCAACAATTTTTACTATGGATATTTATAAACCATATTTAGGCAAAAATTCTGATGAGAAAAGATTGGTTAAAGTTGGAAGAATTGCATCAGCTGCTGCGTTGGTTATTGCAGTGTTAATGGCACCTTTGCTTGGTAATATTCCCCAGATGTTTCAGTACATCCAGGAATATACCGGTTTAGTCAGCCCCGGAATATTAGGTGTATTCTTAATGGGACTTTTCTGGAAGAAAACTACTAATAAAGCCGCAATTGTTGGAATAATTCTTTCAACTGTTGTAGCATTAATTCTAAAAAGTACAGTGGTAGATCTACCGTGGATGGATCAAATGTTTTACACTTTAATTATCACAATAGTAATCATCGTAGGAGTAACTTTGACAACTTCCGATGTTGATGATGATCCTAAGGGAGTATCACTTACTGCAAAGTTATTTAAAACAGATTCTGTGTTTAATATTAGTGCCTATATTATCATTATTATTCTTGCGGTTCTATATGCTTTGTTCTGGTAATAAGTTAACATTCGTTCATTTTATAATTGTGAAAAGGATAAAAATTGTTGAACAAAGTTTATAACAAGAATCCACATCGCCGGTTCAATCCGCTTACCGGCGAATGGGTTTTAGTATCTCCTCATAGATACAAACGCCCCTGGCAGGGTATGGAGGAAAGCAAATCAACAGGGAAACCAAAGGAATATGACCCCAAGTGTTATTTATGTCCTGGTAACAAACGTGCCAGCGGCGAAGTAAACTCTGAATATAAATCAACGTTTGTATTTAAGAATGATTTCAGTGCGCTTCTTCCGGATATTCACAAAGTTCCTCAGCAGAATTCAGATCTATTTAAAATTGAAGGTGTGACCGGAGAATGCAGGGTAATCTGTTTTTCGCCCAAACATAATATTACTCTACCCGAAATGAGTATTTCGGAAATTCGCAAGGTGATTGAACTTTGGGTTGAACAGACAAAAGAATTAGAGAATAAATATTTATGGGTGCAGGTGTTCGAGAATAAGGGGGAAATTATGGGTTGTTCTAATCCTCATCCTCACGGTCAGATTTGGGCTAGTTCCTCTATTCCAAATGAACCACTTAAAGAAATGCTTAATCAGGATACATATTATAATAAAAATAAAAGAACACTTTTACTCGATTACCTGGAAGCAGAGCTTAAGAGTAAAGAAAGAATTGTAGTAGAAAATAATCACTGGGCTGTTCTTGTTCCATTCTGGGCAATATGGCCATTCGAAACTTTAATGCTTCCGAAGTTTCAAATTTCGCGGATACAGGATTTGAAGAAAGACGAAAAAGAAAGTCTCGCGTTAATCTTAAAGTTTCATCTGGTTAAATACGATAATCTTTTTAAAACGTCTTTTCCCTATACTATGGGCTGGCACAGTGCTCCAAATGATGGAACAGATCAAAAAGCATGGCAGCTTCATGCCCATTTTTATCCTCCGCTTCTGCGTTCGGCAGATATTAAAAAATTTATGGTCGGGTATGAGATGCTTGCAGAAGTACAAAGGGATATAACCCCGGAACAAGCAGCTGAAGAATTGAAAAATTTATCCGATACACATTATTCAAAGGCAAAATAGTTTATGTTTGAGATAGTTGAAGAAAATAAAAACGGATTAAATTGTGTTATCATTAAAAATATTAATACCAATGAGTATGTCTCAATCGTGCCGAAATTTGGAGCAGGTGTAAACGAAATTACTTTTAGGAAGGGGAAAAAATTAATATCTGTTCTCGATGGAAATAGAAGTAAGGATTCATTTAAAGGGAAGGATATATTTAAAGGTGCAAAGCTTTTTCCATTTGCTAACAGGATAAAAGGCGGCTGTTATTCTTTTAATGGAGTAAACCATCAGTTAGATATTAACTATCCTGAAGAAGGAAATGCTGCTCATGGGTTTGTTTATAAGGAACAATTCTCTCTTGCGGATAAAATCATTGAAAAAACGTTAGCTCGTGCAATTTTTAATTACCACTATAATGGAACCATTTCCGGTTATCCCTTTAAATTTATATTGGAATTGTGTTACACACTTGATGCATCAAAAGGATTTAGCTGCAAAACGAAAATAATAAACAACGGTGAGCAATCATTACCATTCGGAGATGGTTGGCATCCCCTTATTTCATTTAACAAAAGTATTGATGAAATCTATTTAAAATTACCGGAAGCAGAATTAATATTAGTAGATGAGAATCTAATACCAACGGGTGAGAGGAAGCCATATTCCAAATTTGGTAATTCTTCACCTATTGGAAATACTTGTTTGGATAATTGTTTTTATCTTAAAGCCAAAGAAGGTAAACATTGGATCGAGCTATATGATCCTCAGCAGGATATCAGACTTGTTACATGGCAGGATGCAGGTGAACAAAAATATAATTATCTGCAAATTTATATTCCGCCTGAGAGGAAGAGTATTTCGATTGAGCCTATGACAAGTAATATAAATAGCTTTAACAACGGAGAGGGGCTCCTGATATTGGAACCGGGAAAAATCTTTACAGCAAACTATGGGCTTAATATTAAATAATTTGAGGAATGTATATGAACCTTGATGAGAATAAATTACGGAATGCATTACAAATCGTGTACGGTAAAGAAAAAGCTGTATTAGATTCTCAAACAGAGCGGTATAATTTGTTAGTTAGCAAACACAAAGAACGATTTGGAGACGAGGAGTTACACCTGTTTAGTGCACCGGGCAGAACAGAGTTAGGTGGTAATCATACTGATCATAACCATGGGCTTGTGCTTGCTGCAAGTGTAAACATAGATTCTATTGCGGTATGCAGCCGGAATGACAAAAATGTTGTAACTATATTTTCTGAAGGACATGATAAACCATTTATTGTAAAACTGAATGATTTAATATCAAAGAAAGAAGAGGAAGGGACTACTAATGCTTTAATCCGTGGCATTGCATACAGGTTTGCAGAACTCGGTTTCTCAATAGGAGGTTTTAATGCATTCATTACAAGTGAAGTATTCATCGGCTCAGGATTAAGCTCTTCTGCATCCATAGAAGTATTAATAGGAACTGTTTTTAGTGCGCTTTACAACGGCAATGAAATTTCATCTGATCAGATTGCACTAGCAGGGCAGTATGCCGAAAATAATTTTTTCGGAAAACCTTGCGGACTGATGGACCAGATGGCTTGCGTTGTAGGTGGTATTATTGCAATTGATTTTAAGAACCCACAATCACCTTTAATTGAAAAAGTTGATTTTAATTTTGAATCATCGGGTTACAAGCTAATAGTTGTTAATGCGGGCGGCAGTCACGAAGACCTAACAAATGATTATTCCTCCATTCCAAAAGAAATGAAGTCCGTTGCGAATAGTTTTGGTAAAGAAGTTTGCCGGGATATTAAAATGGAATGACCTTTTGTTGAAGATTAAGGAATTAAGATCTGTCGTTGGTGATAGGGCAATACTCAGGGCGATGCATTATTTAGAGGAAAATGAGAAAGTTACTAAACAGGTTGAAGCACTCAGAAAAAATGATTTTAATAAATATTTGAAATTAGTCAATCAATCAGGTGATTCTTCATTTAAGTGGTTACAGAATATATATTCTCCAAAAAATGTTTATGAGCAGGGAGTCTCACTAGCACTGGCAATTACCGAAAGATACATTGATGGTATACTAGAGGGTGCTTGCCGTGTACACGGAGGCGGCTTTGCAGGAACCATTCAGGTTTTTCTGCCAGTTGAACATGTTTCGGATTACATAAAATTAATTGAATCTGTATTTGGGACTGGAAGTGCTAGAATTTTAACAATTCGGTCTGCGGGAGCAGTTTATATTAATAATTATTTTGATAAAGGAACTTGAGAATAAAGATTTAATTAGTGACAGGGTATCTGGCAGAAATATAATTAGGTGCAAATTATCCGACATTTGTTCTTCTCGTCAAAACAAAATCTATAAAGAACCTATAAAAAAAATATTCGCATTTTTTATTTCATTCCACTCCTTAAAACCTTTACAATTGTTTACTAAAAAATGTTAGACTTAATCAAAGCAATTGATTATTTTTGACTGCGGTTGATTTTAAAATAGAGTCACGTATAACAACACTTCGAAAAAATTCATATCAAAATGCTGAGTAGATGGGGAAGACAGATTCAAATTAAAAAATGACAACTAAAATATTCAACGAGGAATGTTATGTTTATACGAAAAGTCTATATTGAGAATTTCAAATGCTTCAATGGTAAGTTTTCAATAGAATTTACGGAAGGCGCAAATATTTTAGTTGGTAATAATGAAGTCGGTAAATCTACAATTCTTGAAGCCATGCATTTAGCATTGTCAGGAGTGTTAAATGGACATTATCTACGTAATGAACTTTCTCAATATTTATTTAACAATGTGGTGATAAGCGATTATATTTCAAATGTTAAATCTGGTCAAAATCCAGAATTACCGTATATTAAAATAGAAGTATTTTTTGGTGGAAATGACACACCAAAATTTGAAGGGGATGGAAATTCAGAAAGAAGTAAGGCTGCTGGTGTTACATTCAAGATTGAATTTGACAACGAATACAAGTCGGCTTATGAAGAACTCATCAAAACAGAGTTCGAAACAATTCCAATCGAGTTTTATAAAATAAACTGGAAAAACTTTTCTCGTGATACATTAACAGCTAAAAGTATCCCCCTTAAATCTGTCATAATTGATTCTTCTTCTCATCGCTATTATAATGGCTCTGATATATATATATCGAGAATTATTAAAAACAACTTAAATGATAAGCAGAGAGCTGATATATCTCAAGCTTTTAGAAAATTAAAAGAAACTTTCATGGAAGATGATTCCATAAAAGTTATAAATGAGCAAGTAAAAAACGATTCAGATCTATCGAGTAGTAAGCTGGTTGAAATCTCAGTCGATTTATCATCAAGGGATGCTTGGGAATCAACTTTAATGACATATCTAGATAAAGTTCCCTTTCACAATATAGGAAAAGGCGAACAATGTATTGTTAAAACTAATCTTTCATTATCTCATAAAAAAAGTGATGAGGCGAATCTTATTTTGTTTGAGGAACCGGAAAATCACCTAACACATTCAAAACTAAATGAATTCCTAAAAAGCATTATTAGCCATTGTGATAAGAAGCAGATTATTATTTCCACACATAGTAGTTTTGTCGCCAATAAGTTAGGATTGGAAAATTTAATTTTGTTAAGTGTAAATAACGAAACAAGGGAAAGAAGTAAGTTCTATTTCACGAATTTAGATGATACAACTCAAAAGTATTTCAAAAAACTATCTGGGTATGATACATTAAGATTGATTCTGTGTAAGAAAGCTATATTGGTTGAAGGTGATTCAGATGAATTGTTGGTACAAAAAGCGTACATGGATGCTAATAAAGGAAAGTTGCCGATAGAGAATGGAATTGATGTTATATCAGTTCGAAGTTTAGCTTTCAAAAGGTTTTTACAAATAGCTAAGGAATTAAACCAACCAACCGCGGTTGTTACAGATAATGATGGAAAATTCGAAGAGAAAATAACTAATAAATATGCAGATTATAAAAATGTAGATTGTATTGAAATATTTGCCGATGAAAGGGAGGAGTTAAGGACATTAGAACCTCAATTTGTTGATGCAAACAAAGAACAATTGCCAACCTTATGTAAAGCCATTGGTGTGAAGGAGGATGATTATAATAGTGTTGAAAAATTAGTTAACTACATGATAAACCCAAATAATAAAACTCGTTGGGCATTGAATGTATTTGAAACGGAAGAAAAGGTCAAGTACCCTAAATATATCGAGAATGTGATTACATGGTGTGATGAAAAATAATAGGTTACTAATATCAGCAGCGGGTTCAGGTAAAACTACTTACCTTGTTAAGAAGGCTTTGGAGTATGATAAGTCAGAGCATATTTTAATCACAACTTATACAAATGAAAATGAAGAAGAAATTAGAAAGAAAATCTTAGAAAATCGCAAATCAATTCCTTCTAATATAACTATACAAGGTTGGTTTACTTTTTTGTTACAGCATGGTGTGAGACCTTATCAAGGGGCGATGAATGAAATTTTATTTGATTCTGATATAAAAGGTATGTTGCTCAGCGAAGGGCTTTCAGGTTTACGATATATAAACAAGCGAATTAATCAACCAGTATATTATAAGGAAAGTGAATCCTTTAAGGAATTTTATTTTACTAAAGATTTTAGGATTTATTCTGATAAGGTCTCCAAATTCATTGTTAACTGCAATGAGAAGATAAATGGAGAAATAATATCAAGGCTATCACGAATATATTCTCATATGTATATAGATGAGGTTCAAGATTTAGCTGGGTATGATTTAGAAATAATAAGACTTTTATTCGAATCTAATATTGAGATGGTACTTGTGGGAGATCCAAGACAGGTTATTTATTTAACGAACCATTTTAGAAAGCATCCTAAATATAAAAATGGAAAAATAAAAGAATTTTTATTGGATAAATGTGGAAACTATCTTTCAGAAGATTCAATAGATGAAACGACATTAAAAAAATCTCATCGGAATAATAAAGCAATTTGTGATTATTCCTCTAAACTTTATCCTGAATTAGAAAATGCTGAACCTTGTGAATGTCCCGTGTGCAGAAGTATTATAACTGGTCATGAAGGAATCTTTTTATTAAGAGCCAAAGACTTAGATGTATATGTTGAAAAGTATAAATCACCCATCCAATTAATTTGGGATAAAACGGTAAAAGTAAATCCTAATTCCCCTGCAATTACTTTTGGAAAATCTAAGGGTAAAACATATGATAGAGTTATTATTTATCCAACTGAAAGCATGAAAAAATGGATTAGAGATAACAATTATGATTTCACTAAGATTGCAAAGGGGAAAAAGATTACAATCCAAGATGTTAGAGAAAAGTTCTACGTAGCGATAACAAGAGCAAAACATAGTGTTGCTTTAGTTTATGATTTCACTAATGAAGAGAATATCGAGGGAACACAAAAGTATATTCTAAATTGAGTTTACAAATGAAGATAACTGAGAATGACATTGAAAAATTATTAATTGAGCAGCTTCAAACGCTACACAGGGAATATGTTCACGGTCAGTAATATCACCAGAATGTGAGAAACCTGGTGGGCAATCGTATGCCCAAATAATTTTAGTACCTCGTTTACGCAAAGTTGTTTCTCAATAACTCTAGCAAAACCATTTATGATAAAAAGTTTAGTTATTTCTAACTTTTATTTATTGCATTTTTCTCATCCACAAAAACAATTTTAGGTTTAAAGGATTTTATTTCTTTTTCATCAATCTGGGCATAGCAAGCAATGATAATCAAATCATTTTTTTGCACTAATCTTGCTGCGGCGCCGTTTAGTGAAATTTCTCCATCTTTCCCAAGAATAACGTAAGTAGAAAATCTCGCTCCGCTATTTATATTATAAATTTCTACTTTTTCAAATACATTTAAATTTGCAGCTTCAATTAACTTCTTATCTATTGCAATACTTCCTTCATAATTTAAATCAGCACCGGTTACAACAGCTCTGTGTATTTTAGATTTTAAAACATTTAGTAACATATTATTTCTCTTTCTGTGAATTCATTTTAGATGAATAGTAAAGTCCTCTTAGAACAAGTTCGGGATTGATTGTATCGAATAATCCGGCATTGTTAAACATATTTGCAAAACCGCCGGTGCCTATTATGAAAGGTTTAGTACCACCGAATGCTTCTTGAGATATTCTAGAAATTATTTCCTTTGTAGTTCCGATATGACCATAAAATAACCCTGCCTGGATGCTCTCTTTAGTGGTTTGTCCAATAACTTTATCGGGCACTGCTATTTCAACAGCAGGAAGTTTTGCCGTTTTACTCTCTAATGCTTCCATGGATATTCTAATTCCGGGAACGATTGCACCGCCTAAATATTCCTTCTGTTTAGATATAACATCAAAAGTAGTTGCGGTACCAAAGTCTATTACAACAATATTTTTATTAGGATGTAAAGTAATTGCAGCAATTGCATTGGCAATTCTGTCACTGCCAACTTCTTGCGGATTTAAATATTTTATTTTTAGTCCTGTTTTTACTCCTGCCTGCAAAATAAAAGGATCAATCTCAAAATATTTAATACATCCATTCCGTATGGAATAAACAACATCCGGCACTACAGAACACATTGCAATACCGGAAATATCTTTAGGATTTAAATTATTCTCTCTTAAAACTCCTCTGAGAAATATTCCTGTTTCATCCGATGATGAAGATAACTTCGATGATTTACGAAATTGCAAGACTATTTTATCCTCTTTAAAGACACCGCCATATATTTGAGTATTACCTATATCAAGGCAAAGTAACATAACTACTCCTCTTTATACTTTTATTATTTGTTCAATTTCATTTGCAAGCTGTGTTGAGTTTTCAACATTCTTCAGCAAAGCCGATTTGTTGAATATGTAATAATTTGTTTGAATCTCATTCTTAGTCCTATCCTGCAAATGATTCAATACAACAAAATCTGCATTAGAATGTTTAAACAGATTATCTACTTCTTTTTTTGAATCTTCTAAATCAGAACTTCCTGAAAATTTGAAAGCAAATAAAACAACTTCTTTATTCTTTGATATTGATTTTATTTTATCAACAATTTTTGATGTAGGTTTTAAGTTGATGGTTAAGCTGTCAATCCCGGAATCCAACTTACCTTTTTTCGATCCGGCTAAAGCAAGTCCTGTAGATTTGATTTCATCCACAGTATAATCGCTTATTGCGGCAAGATGGATAACAGCATCATAATAATTACTTTCTAATAACTCATTTAAAGTTTCTTTGAAGTTTTGAAAATCTCTATACTGAATGTTATTGGATTTGTTATTTGGGATTAAAGTATTTATCCCGTGCAAATAAGTTATTTTATATCCTCTGGATGAAAGATGATCCCCAATTGTGGCTGCAGTATTGCCGGTGCTTAGATTGGTAATGAATCTTACACTATCAATATATTCTCTGGTTGCACCAGCTGTAATTAGAACTGATTTTTTGGAATTTGATTTCTCATAATGAGTGTGAAGCGCATTAATAATGTGATCGTAAATAATATCAGGTTCTAAAAGTTTTCCTTCACCAATATCACCGCAAGCCAGGTGACCCGAACCGGTAGGCAGTATATCAACACCCCAGCCGTTTAATTTATTTAGTGATTCTTGTGTCGCAGGATGTTTGTACATTGCAGTATTCATAGCGGGAGCAATAAGGTACGGTTTATCCCAACTGTGTGCAAGAAATAAAGAGGTTACGAGATTATCCGCAATTCCGTTTGCCATTTTATTAATCGTGTTAGCACTTGCCGGACAAAGAATAATTAGATCAGCCCATTTCATAAGATTAATGTGGCTCATCATTTTACCATCCTCATATTGATCAACTAAAACAGGTTTACCTGTTAAACCTTCCAGAGTAGCTTTACCGATAAACTGAAGTGAAGAACTTGTTACAACAGTCTGTACCTCAAATCCGTTTTGCACTAACTTTGAAATAAGATAAGCGCTTTTATAAGCCGCAATTGATCCGGTGATTTTGAATAGTATTTTAGATTTTAACATTATCAATCAACCTCACGTTTCCGAGATAAACAGCGCCAATCGTCTGTTATCAATTTGTTCAATATATTCAACTTTAAATCCTTTTTTCCTCAATAGTGATTTTATCTTATCATTTGATGATGGGGAAGCAAGGGCTTTAGGAAATTCAATCGCCATAATTTTTTGCTCTTCTGAAAGTTTAAGGTTTCTCGAGCTAAGTGCCATACCTTCTTTAGTGCGGACTGTTGGAAGCGATACAATTTTTGTATCGACAAAGAATGCCTTAACCATTCCTTCGATCAACATCAATTGCTGATAATCCTTTTCACCAAAATACGCCCGGTCAGGTTTTACTAGGTTTAATAGTTTAAGCACGATAGTTAAAACACCATCAAAATGCCCGGGACGGTACTTACCGCAAAGTATTTTACTAAAGTTTGACTCCACGACTTTATATTCATAATTGTCTGGATAAATATCTTTGTACGACGGATTAAGCAGGTAATCGACCTTTAACTTTTTAAGCTTACTCAAATCTTCGTTAAATGTATTGGGATAATTTTTATAATCATTCTGGTTGTTAAACTGAGTTGGATTTACAAAAATTGTCACTACAGTTATATCATTCTGCTGGATAGACTTTTTAATCAGTGCAATGTGTGCATCATGCAACGCACCCATTGTCGGAACCAATCCTA
Organism: uncultured Ignavibacteriaceae bacterium; assembly: GCA_963804005.1. Lineage (GTDB taxonomy): Bacteria > Bacteroidota > Ignavibacteria > Ignavibacteriales > Ignavibacteriaceae > JAGXRK01. The sequence goes on from CAWDOP010000003.1 coordinate 183,566, forward strand.
CAGTTTTATTAAGAAAGACATCGCTTTTTCGTGTGGCTTTCCACTTATTTAATTCTTTAATAACCTTTGTCATTAATAGCTTTCCTTTTCTCCTGGAAATGTTTTTAACTTAACTTCCTGATCATAACGGATAAGTGCATCTTTAATCAGATCAAATCCGTTTAGATATTTTCTTAAAAACTTAGGATTAAATCCTTTATTTAATCCAAGCAAATCATGTAAAACAAGTACTTGTCCTGAAGTGTAAGAACCTGCTCCAATGCCTATTGTGGGGATATGAACAGATTCTGTAATATTTTTTGCAACCTGTGCAGGGATCAGTTCAAGCACTATGGAAAAACATCCTGCATCCTCTAACGATTTTGCATCATCAATTAGTTTGTTAGCGGTTCCATTATTTTTTCCCTGAAGTACATATCCGCCGATTCTGTTTACAGATTGAGGTGTAAGACCAATATGCCCCATAACAGGAACTCCCGAATCTACAATGTGTTTTATTGTTGCAACATTTGAACCGGCACCTTCAATTTTAACAGCGTTTGCACCGAGCTTAACAAATTTATCAACGGTTTCCATAGCGTATTGATCACCTTTTCTGTGCGCAAGGAAAGGCATATCTGCAATTAATAACTTTTCTGTTAAGCCTCTTTTCACTGCCGCAAGATGATAAGACATCATCTCAACTTCTGCATTAACGGTTGTGTCAAATCCATGCATAACCATCGCAGCGCTATCGCCAACCAATACTGCATCTATATCCGTATCGTTTATTATTAAAGCAGACCAATAATCATAACAGGTAACAACTGAAATTGGTTTATTATTTTCTTTACTAATCTTAAAATCATTTATTGTTTTCAATTATCTTCTCCTTATTCATTTTATCGTATGCTTCTAAAAATGCAATGTAAATGTTTTTAACCGGGTGATCATTTAAACTTTCAAGATGTTTTTGGATTGTACTTTTGTCATTTCGTTGTATAGGCCCAGTAAGCGGTGCCGAATTAGTTTTAAGATTTTCCGTAATAGTCTCTAAATATAAGTATGCTGCTGACTCAGGGATATTCTTCGATTTTAAATAATCAAAAAAGAATTGCCAAATTATCGTTGTAAAACTTCCACTAAGCACACAAAAAGCGTGATAAAGAGTTTTCTCGCTTGATTCGATTTGGTAATTGGGATTATTTAGTTGCGGGAATAGCTCACTAAAACTTTTTTTGCCTTTTTCAGTGATAAAGGTAATTGCTTCATATTTCTCAAGACTATAAAGTTCTTCGGTAAAGGACATTAAAGGATGAGCGCTTTCAGCAAGATTTGTAGAAAGCATTCCTGAACAGTGTATCCAGGTTTTACTCTCTGATAATTTATTGCAATTATTTTCAAGGAAGTTTTGGATTTCATCATCTTTAATTAAAACTAATATACTTTTAGCTGATTGTCCCATTGACTGGAATGAATCCTCTGAACTTCTGGTCCAAACTCTATAAGAAATATTCTTTAAAGAAAAATAATGTTGAAAATGTTTTGAGAGTCTGCCGTTGCCGACAATAAGATATGAATACTGCTTATTTTTTGCTGGTACCTGTCTCAAGGATCAAGTCCAATATTTTAATTATAGAAAAAAGTAGCCTTCTTAAAAAGATAGACTCTGTTTTATTACTTGTAAAAATATCACAAAAAGGGAGTTAATTGCAAGTGAGAATTTTTTATAATCTATTCGGTTTTTCCACCAGCCCAGCGATATATAAACTAGTACCGGTATGAGAAGAGAAGTAGGACCCGTCATGTACCCGCATATTGAATTTTATTTCTTAAAATAGATTTCAAATTTTTTTCATTCCAATTTTTTACATAAAAAAATTCCCATTCTCCTCCACCGACCGGGAATATTAACATCATAAATCAAAATTACTCTAAACAAAAATATCCATAAACTCACCAAAATTATTCTTCAGTTTGAACATTCAACTTTTATTAGGCAGCCCTTGACTTTAATGAGCGTTGAGTAATGTTTAATGACCAAATTTCCCTGACCTTATAACTTAAATAATCCAGGCTCTACTTACATTAAATTTTCTCTCCAACTGAGCTTGGTTAAGGACAAATCCTTTTCAATGTATGTTTTATATTCTGTTACTAATTCTATTTAATTCACAAAAAGGCAGAGAATTTATTTGGAATCTTGATAAAGAGAAAAGGGTTGCAGGTTCGATCCGTTAGCTAATCCGTCAGTTGACGGACTCGCGGAGCCACCAAAAAAGTCCTGATTTTGGTTTTTTTTAGTTTTTGTAACACACCCCGAACAAGAATCAGACCCCCTTATAAGCTTTATTTCTAATTTTATTATTTGCTATTTCTTATACTTATCCTTCTTGCAACTCTCATTAATTATTTAGAATTTTGCTCACAGTTAAATCGGAGTAAGGCTCAAATGAGAGTT
>CAWDOP010000004.1:0-41568 GCA_963804005.1 uncultured Ignavibacteriaceae bacterium
GAGGAAGTAACCAATGAAATAATCTTGGTTAAGAATCCGGAACAACCAGACGGTTTATATTTTAATGTTTCTGCAAGTCCATTAAAAGATTCGGAAGCTTCGGTCAAAGGAGGGACAATTATCTTTCATGACATCACCGAATCCAAACTGGTAGAATTAGAACATAAAAAAAGTGAGGAGCGATTAAAGGCGGTGTTCAAGGGATTTCCAATTCCCTCGTACATTTGGCAGCGCATAGAAGACGATTTTGTTTTGCTTGATCACAATGATGCTGCTGATGTTTTAACCAATGGTTTAATAAAAAAATTAGTCGGTATAAGATTTAGCAAAATGTATGAGAAATCACCTTATCAAAATGATATTAAATCGGATTTTTTAAAATGTGTCAACGAAAAAACAACTGTCCTGCGGGAGATGTCATACCAACTTAGAAGTATAGATGAAATCAAGGAATTAAAAGTTTGTTATGTTTTTGTATCGCCTGATTTAATATTAGTACACACTGAAGACATTACCGATAATAAAATAGCCGAAGCTGAGTTGAGAAAACTTTCGAATGCTGTGGAGCAAACTGCTGATAGTGTTGTTATCACAAATAAAAGAGGTGTTATCGAATATGTAAATCCTGCATTTGTTGAAACAACAGGTTTTAACCGCGAGGAAGCCCTGGGCCAAACTCCACGACTACTTAAATCTGGTGATCATGATAAAGCATTTTACAAAAAATTATGGAAAACGGTTATTAGTGGAAATACCTATCGCGGAACAATCATTAACAAGAAGAAGAATGGCGAACTATACTGGAGCCAGCAGACAATCACACCAATGAAAAATAAAAATGGGGAAATCACCAACTTTGTTTCTGTGCTCAAGGACATAACAGAATTAAAGGAGAGGCAAGAACAAGAGTTTAGGTTAAAAATTGCTTGTGAATTGCAGCAAAGATTATATAAATCAAAAATTTCAGTACCCGGTTTTGATATTGCCGGGAAAACTTATTCCGCGGTTGAGACATGCGGTGATTATTTTGATTTTGTCCAAATGAAGGATGGTTCTATCGGGATAGTTATTGGTGATGTTTGTGGTCATGGTATTGGCGCTGCAATGATTATGGTTCAGACGCTGGCATCTTTACGAGCACTTGCAAAATTTGAAACCGATCCCGGAGTAATCCTTACTCATCTTAATCAAGCGCTTGCAGACAACCTTGACGACACACATTACGTAACGTTAATATTAGCAAGGCTCGATCCTAAACAGAATTTATTAGAATATGTTAGTGCCGGTCATCTGCCGGCCTACTTGCTGAAAAATTCAGGTGAGAACGATGAAATACTGGAGAGTACCGGAATACCTTTGGGCGTGGTAAAAGACTATACCTATAATACAAGTAAACCTATCAAGCTTGCGCCGGGGAACATTTTGGCTCTCATAACTGATGGGGTTGTTGAGGCAAGGCTGCATGATGATACCGAATTTGGATTTGATCGGACTTTGGACATCATTAAATCTTATCGTGAAGCTACTTCAAATCAGATTATCGAACATATTTATAAGGCAACTCGTTCTTTTGTAAAAAACCGAACTCAGGAAGACGACGTTACATCTATTATTTGTAAAGTTGATTTCTAGTTTTATGTAACCTTTCGGGGAAAGGTGAATGTTTTTTTGTAATATTTTCGCTTCACGATCGAGTATTAATATATTCCCACCTTATTGAGTTATACCCTCCCAGAACTCCATTTTTAGATAAAACTATTTGCCATAGTTGATTTTTATTTCTTGCACGAAATGCTCCGGCACTAGAGAGTAAAAAGTATTTCCACATTCTGTAAAAACGCTCATCATATTTATTTTTTATTTGGTCCCAACTATTTTCAAAATTATGATACCAGGACATTAACGTTTTATCATAATCAGCACCTAAATTGTGCCAATCCTCCATAACGAACAAGCCCTCAATCGCTTTACCAAGCTGTGCTATTGAAGGCAGCATTCCGTTCGGGAAAATATATTTGTGAGTCCATGCATCCGTGCTTTTAGTTGAACGAACTTCTCCAACAGTATGGAGTAAAAAAAGTCCATCTTCATATAAATTGTTTTTAGCAATTTTAAAAAAATCACGATAATTTTTATACCCTACGTGTTCAATCATTCCAACAGAAACAATTCGATCGAATTGTTCGTTGACTTCCCGATAGTCCTGCAATTTAAATTCAACCGGAAGCCCTTTACATAATTCTTTTCCTAAAGCAACTTGTTCCTTTGAAACTGTTATGCCAACAACTTCCACATCATATTTTTCGGCAGCGTACTTTCCAAAGGCTCCCCAGCCGCAGCCGATATCAAGAATTTTCATTCCTGGTTCCAAATGCAATTTTCTGCAAATGAGTTCTAGTTTATTTTCCTGTGCTTCATCAAGTGATTTTGCATCTTTCCAATATGCACAGCTATAATTCATTCTTTTATCGAGCATACATTGAAATAAATCGTTTCCAAGATCATAATGTCTCTCACCAATTATAAACGCTCTTCTTCTTGCCTGCATATTAATGAAATAAAATCCCGCTAACTGCAGAGCAATTTTATAATTATGCTTTACCTTATTTAATAAATCAGCACGGATGATTTTAAAGATCGTTTCATCAAGCTTTTTTGCATCCCACCATCCGTCCATATATGATTCACCCATTCCCAGTTCAACTTCCGTAATTGCTCGCTTATAAAACCTTTCATCGTGAATCCTGATGTCCCAGGGACTATTACCATTAATCTTTATCCCTGCAAAATCAAGCAACTGATTTACTAATCGCTTATACTTATCGCTTTTCATGATTTCACCTCTTAATTACTTCTCTAAAAATAATTAACAGCCGTTTACCACATGAATTAATCACTCTGCCAAGAAAAAGAGTAAGTGAGGGAAGTAAATTACAAACCTGATTAAAACCTATAATTATTCTGAATAAAATTCAATCGATTTCAAAATGTTGGTTGAAAAGGTTTTTACAATGTTCTTACTATATGACCTATTTATTTAGTCTTTCTGATATTTAGTTAAAATATAAGTTAGAGGCATTTTTAAATATTTTAAAAGAGAAGATTACTAAAAGTTTTCTTTTTTGATTTTTATAAATTAAGTTAACAGTATCAAATTCTTCATTTATTATACAGTAAATTTGTAAGTAGTGGAAAACTCAGATTTTTTACTAAATTGTATTATATCCTTCACTATTGTTTTTCTGGTGCTTTCTGCACTTTCCTTTTCTATTCGTTTACTAATCACAATTTTTCCCGAAAAATCTTCTAATGATGATGCAGGAGTTCTTGCTGCAATTACAACACACTTAAGTAGAATATATCCCAAATCACAAATAACAAAGATGGAAGAGCAAAAATGATATTCACTGAAAAACCAAAAACGATAAGAGTAATGTTTACTCCATTTAGAGATGGATTACAAAGCTCTTTTGGCGGTAAAGTAAGATTGAATGATTTCCTGCCGGCAATGAAAGCATCTGTCGAAGCCGGTATAAGACATTTTGAATTTGGCGGAGGAGCTCGCTTTCAGGCACCACTTTTTTATCTTGGTGAACATCCTTTTGACACGATGCATGCTATTAGAGATGCCGTGGGACCCGATGTTGACTTGCAAATTCTCACAAGATCCGTCTCGGGAGTTACACTAACTAATCAATCAATTGAAGGGTTAAACCTTCAGGCAAAATTGATGAAAAAACATGGTACAACCTGGGATAGAAATTTTGATTATATGAACGATGTAGAAAACCTGATTAAGACAGCCAAGCCAATAGTTGATGCCGGCATGCATCACCAGGTTTGCATTGCCTTAATGGGTTTACCATTTAAATCCGACAAAGTACATACTGCTGATTTTTACATTGATATCGGTAAAAGATTGCTTAAAAGTGGTATGCATATAGACAGCTTATGTCTAAAAGATGCAAGCGGTACTACCGATCCTAAAACAATTTATGACACAGTAAAAGGCCTTAAAAAAATAATGCCGCCGGAAATGCCTCTTTGGCTGCATACGCACGATACAGCGAGTACTGCAGTCAGTTGCTACATGGCTGGTATTGACGCAGGTGTAGATGGAGTCGATCTTTCAGTTAGACCAATGGCAAGCGGAACTGTTCAACCTGACGTACGTTCACTTGCACACGGTTTAAAAGGAACCGGCTATTCACTTGATATTGATGCTTCTAAAATGGGTGATATTGAAAATCTCCTGAATGAAGGATTAAAAGATTATGACTTCAATCCGACAACCACAACTGCTGATGCAAGAGTATTAGGATTTCCTATGCCCGGCGGTGCAATTGGTCCTAATGTTCATATGATGGATAAAGCCGGTATTTTTCACAAGTATGGTGAAGTTCTTGCAGAGTTTCCGGTTGTAGTAGAAGCCGGAGGAGCATGGACAAGTGTAACACCTGGCAGTCAGCAATACTGGCTGCAGGCATTTAATAATGTTATGTATGGAAGATGGGAAAAGATTGATCAGGGTTACGGTAAAGCAGTGCTGGGATATTTTGGCAAAACACCTCTGCCGCCGGATCCGGCTGTTATTAAAAAAGCATCGGAGCAGTTGAACCTGCCCGTATTCACCGGCGATCCCCTGGAAGCCGCACCTAAAAATATTGAACCGGCCAGAAAAGCTTTGGAGGAAAGAAACCTTCTCGTAAATGATGAAAATATTTTCATCGTTCTTGCCTCAATGGTTCCTGGCAAAAAGATGGAATTGAATGAAGGAATACGCCTCCTTACCGGACAAGGAAAGATTGATATTCCTTTAAAGAAAAAAGATGAACCAAAGAAAGAAGAAAAACCAAAAGAAGTTGCTAAAGAACCTTTTATATCTGGTCCAATTAAATCAAAATGCGTAGTTGAGGAAAATGGAAAGATCAGAACATTTATTGTAACATCCGAACCAATTAGTCAATCAGCAACAACACAGGCAACAAACCTTGTGGATGCTGCTAAGGGTGAACCATTATTCCATCCTTTTGCAGGATCTGTTCAAGTTGTTGATATTTTGGTTAAGCAGGGAGATGCTGTTCAGGAAGGACAAACGGTTGCTTATGTTGAGGCAATGAAAGCAAAGCACCATATTAAATCTCATGTGAAAGGAACTGTGGCTAAAGTTAATGTAAAGATCGGTGATGAAATAGATTCATCTACACCTATTCTTATAATAGATTAATTTCTCTAAGTAATGGAAAATTTTACAAAGCTGCTACTTGATTCCGGTTTTGCCAATCTTACTATTGGTAACTTGATAATGTTTGCTTTAGCCGGATTATTAGTATATCTGGCAATTAAAAAGCAATATGAACCGCTTTTATTAATTCCGATAGGATTCGGAATTATTCTTGCAAATTTTCCTCTTGCAGAAATGGGTTCTTATGGTGAAGGAATTATCGGACTAATTTATGCGGGCGGAATTAAGACCGAGCTATTACCTCCTATTATATTTTTAGGCGTTGGGGTTCTTACTGATTTCAGACCATTGCTTGGCAGACCAATTACATTTTTGCTTGGTGCCGCCGCACAGTTGGGAATATTCATTGCGGCTTTAAGTGCTGCATATCTATTTGGTTTTACTCCAAGAGAAGCTGCAAGCATTGGAATAATTGGCGGAGCAGACGGACCGACATCAATCTTTCTGGCCAGTAAACTCGCACCCCATCTTTTAGGACCAGTTGCATTAGCGGCATATAGTTATATGGCGCTTGTCCCTATAATTCAACCTCCCGTTTTAAAATTGCTCACAACCAAAAAAGAAAGAGCAATTGATATGCCGCAGGCAAGACCTGTCTCAAGAACTGCAGTTATACTTTTCCCGATATTTACTGGAGCGTTTGCTTCTTTGGCAGTGCCGTCAAGTGCACCATTGGTTGGAATGTTGATGTTCGGAAATCTTATAAGAGAAAGCGGAGTAACAGACAGGTTAAGAAAAACAGCGGGTGGTGCTTTGATTGACATAGTAACTATCTTTTTAGGACTTGCTGTTGGGGCAACTATGGATGGCACAAGATTTTTAAGTCCTCAAACTTTAATGATCTTTGGTTTGGGTGCTGTTGCTTTCATCTTTAGTACTGCCGGTGGAATTACCTTTGCAAAATTTCTAAATCTATTTCTTTCCAAAAAGAACAAAATCAATCCCTGCATTGGCGCTGCAGGAGTCTCGGCAGTTCCAATGGCAGCAAGAGTAGTTCAGGATTTTGTATCGCAAAACACTAATGGAAAAGTAAATCCCATTATGGCAGCTATGGGTCCAAACGTTGCTGGCGTTATCGGTTCTGCAGTTGCTGCCGGAATATTTTTAGCTCTCCTCAGTTAAACCTTAATAACTAATAAAATTATATGAGAATAATAACTTTATGGAGATAGCGGAATCCTGAAGTTTTGAAATGTAATAATATTTTAATTCTGCACCGATTGAAATATCATCACTAAACGGTTGAAGATATGATGCCCCGGCATGATAGCCTAAACTAAAAACCGAACTGCTTATTTTGCTCCCGAATAATTGAACATTATTAAACATAAAATACATTCCCCCACCTCCGTTTACTTCCAGATTGGGAAGAGTCTCTGGAAAAATAACCATTGATGTGACAAATAAAACCGGAATGGAAATCATAGATGCTTTAAGTGAAGAAGTGCCAAATTCATCAGACTGAATAGTTGATCGAATCCAGTATAAATAAAGATAACCGCTTTCCAATCCTACGCTCAGTAAATGTTCCGGATGCCACATAACTCTTATTGTACCACCGAAACCATTTTTATTAAGTTTTTCAAACTCCAGTGTGGTTAAATATTGTGAATAACTGCCGCCGAGATCCACGGAAAAATGGTACAGCGTATCAAGCTCTTGTGAAAACGATGTAACAGAAAAAACAAAAATAAGTACAGCGATAATTTTTGATATCATAGATTTTGTTATCTGATATAATGATAATATGCAACTAATGTCGGATGATTTGTAAGAAAGCCATCAAACTCACCCTCGCGCATAAAACTTTCAACAAAAACCGGTTCATCCAGCGTCCAGACAAAAGCTTGTTTTCCTTCCGTGTGTATTGCTCTTACCAAATCAAGTTGAGTCCCTTGTGTCCATCTTGGTGCCCAGTACAAAGAATTTAATTGTTCCACAAAATCTGTAGTCAGTTCACAAAGTGATGGAATGGTTTCATAGCCAGGATAACTTAGTAGATTATTTGCTTTATCCGAAGAAGGAATGCCAATTACAATTTGCAGATCTCTATTTAAGGGATTTACTTTACTTAAAATTTGTTCCTGAATTTTCACAACAGCAGGAATTTCGTTCTTCTCAGACTTTAAGTCCAGCCACACAAAACGAAGTTTTGTGTGTTCAAGAACATATTCTAATGCATCCTCAAGTGAAGGAACCTTCTCACCATGAATTAATCGAATGAAGGTACTTATCTGAGCAAAAGTAAAATCCTCGATGTTTCCCCAGATTACACTTTTCTGAGTTAATCTTAAATTAATATCGGGATCGTGATATAGAATCGGAATTCCGTCTGCTGTTAAACGGACATCAATCTCAATTCCGTTTGCACCAAGCCTTTCTGCCAAAGCAATCATTTCAATAGAATTTTCAGATGCTTGTAGATAATCCGAATTTCTTCCTCCACCCCGATGAGCAAGGACATAAAAATCATTCTGCTTTACCTTTTCGCTGAAAGGACGCAAATATTTTATAACAAATTCTTTATCAGGATAATTACTACCGTTACCAAAAGCACCCTTTGCTGTAACTTGAAGATCAGTGGTATCCCCAGCAATAATTTTACTGCCACCTTCAAAAGAAGAAATTTTAAAATTTACCAGGCCGGTTTCTAAACTTGTTCCATAGCGCCAGTAACCTCTAAAGAAAATTACCGAATCCAGACTTCCGCCACCCATTATCATATAGCCTACATTCGTATAAGTAAAAACAGACAATATATCTCCGCTCCACTTTAACACCACACTGTTACCAAAATATTCATTTCCCTTTAAAACTTCGTAAACACCTTCCATAACAATTTTGGAAGTATCTGTTAGGGGAGTAGTTTGATTCAGAAAACCGTCCGGATCAACAACCGGATATTCAATATCAACAGACTGATCACAGGCAGTTAAAATAAATATGAGCACAAAAGTTCCAACTAGTCTTTTCATAAATTAAAACTAATAATTGCTTCTGGAATAAAAAATAATCTGTCAAATGTGGAAAAAGTAGCCCATATCGGATAATAGAATTTTGTGAAGTTTGCTTTCACACCCAGCACAAAAAAATTATCTTTCCATAACGGCTGTTCTAAGTAGGCGGCGATAGAATAACCTGAGAATGTACGGAAGCTGCTTGTAACTTCTATCTCGCCTGTTTTTACTGTTTGATCAATTGCTAAAATTAATTCTGATTTTAATGAAACACTAAATCTCGGGAAAGCATAACCGATAGTTAAATTAGGATATGCAAGCCAACCATTTATTTCAGTTCTAAAATCAAATTGATTTAATGCACCTAAATAATAGGCGGCATCTCCTCCAAGAGAAAAACTGAATTTGCCAAACTCATGGCTCCACTTTGGCCCTAATGCAAATTGAACAGTAATAAAATTAGTTTCAACACTTGCTTCAAGTAAGAAGTAATCTATGAATCCGTATTTAGCCTTATAAAATATTAGTGGTGCTCTGAAATCATCATCTGATTCAATCATATCTTCAGGCAGATTTGCGGATTTTACTCCCAAGGTATGTAAAAATTTGTTTGTGCCGAGATTATGCGGATAAAAGAAAGAGTTGTTTCTTATATCAAGATCTTGTGAAAATGTATTGATGAAAAATGATGATATCAGAAAGATTAATGCAATTGTTCCAATTTGTTTTTGAAGATTCAATGTAATAAAACTGCAAAATTTGTATTAATTAAAATTAAGTGTTTTTGTACTCAATCAAAACAGGGAGAAAAAATAATTCTTTGTTTAATAAAAACTGAAGTTGCAATAATAAGACTATTTTGATGGACTTATATGTGGCATTTGAATAATTTTATTGAAGTTTGAATATATTTATAGAGGCGATTTCTCTGTCACATAAATAATAGAGATTGCAATTCGGGTTTATGAAGTTGACTTCAATCCTGAATCGGGTTTAAATGATCTTGCATTGGGAGTTTATCTCTATCAATTGATTGCCAGAGATTTATTGAAACGAAAAAGATGTTGCTTTTAGAATGATTTCCTTGGAGGGTTTGTGTTTTTACTTAATTACACATTTACTCACGAATGTATATGTTTGTTTGGATTTTGCGCTTGTCTCCATTTCTTTGATTAGTCTTTTAACTATTTTAAGTAGAGAAATTATTCCATAATTTATGCTATAATTAATTAAACATTAATATCATTAATTCACATTTCATATGGCTCTAAATAAAATCCTCGGATATTTTTTTATCTGCTTTGTTTTCCTTAATCACTTTTCGATTGCACAGATTTATCCTGATCAACACTATGTTCAAAGGATAGACTCGATTTTTGCAAACATAGAGACAAATGTTGGCTTAAAACTCAGTGATGACGGCAAAAGTATTATGCTTCAGGAGGGTGTAACGGATGGGTATATCATACTTAATCCTCAAAATTCAGAATACCTGTTTGACCGTGGGTTGCCTTCGTGGAATGGAACAGCTCCTAATACTAATAGTTCCTTTAAAGTTCAAATGCGTTTCCCATACAATACAAGTTGGTCCAACTGGTTAACCGTCGGATATTGGAAAGCGAATATATGGGGGTCAAGTTATGGTTTTACAAGTTTTCCTGATGGAACAATTGACATTGATTATGTTATATTAAATAAATATAAAAGTTCTTGGCAATTTAAGATTATAATGACCCGAACTTCAGCAGATATACCTTCGCCGACATTACATAAGCTTAGTTTTTTCACAAGCGATTCACGAACAACAACTTCGATAAACTATACTGAAATTTTAAATGACAATCCGGATTCAATCTTCATTCCAACCACTTTTATTTATCAGTATGCTGTCGATCCGGAAATTGGCGGCAGTATTTGTTCCCCCACTTCTGCTTCCATGATTCTTAGAAGTTATAATATCAGTGTTGATCCGTACCTGTTTGCCCTGGATACATATGATCCTTATTATAAGATGTTTGGAATCTGGCCAAGGGTGGTTCAAAATGCATCTGAATTTGGATTGGATGGTGCTGTTACACGATACCGAACCTGGAGTCAGGCGAGGGAAGTGCTTGCAAATGGAGGTCGTATTGCTATGTCTGTTGGCCTACCTTTATATACCGGTCACTTGATGATGCTTGCTGGATTTACATCTGATGGAAGACCAATTGTTCATGATCCGGCAAAATCAAACGGGTATTCATATTACTTCGATAAATATTCTTTATCTGTTTCCTGGTTTGATAAGGGCGGAGTTGCATATACATTTTATCCATCGGGTTCTAATGTGGTATCGGTTGAAATGCCTGATGAAGAAAAAATTCTTGCAAATAATTTTCAACTGTTACAAAATTATCCGAATCCATTTAATCCATCCACAATCATCTCTTATGCTCTGCAAAATTCAGAGTTTGTTAAGTTGATGGTTTTCAATCAACTGGGACAAGAGATAACAACTTTGGTAAATGAAGAAAAAGCTGCTGGTGTTTACGAAGTTAACTTTAACGGAAGCAATCTGCCGAGCGGTGTTTACCTTTATAAACTGCAAGTCGGGGGTTTTGTTCAAACGAAGAAAATGCTCCTTCTGAAATAGTATCAAATGATACTAACTGTAAGTGATTAAAACAGCAAATATAAAAGAAAACCCGGTGTGTCGTCCGGGCTTTCAAATCGGATACTACACGCGGTGGGCGCTATGTAGATGTTTATATCCTCTATTCTAATGTCCATATTTGTGCCAAAGGATTACTGTCAATTTATATATCATAATAGCTTCTAATTTCGAAAAATGAGTCCTCTTTGAATCTTTTACAGGTAAAAATTGGAATCTGGTCGTAATAGCATTATTCTATAAAAGATAAAATTAGACATGGATAATTATTTATATATCAAGGATTGTTTTACTTCATTATATCGATAGCAGCTCACCAAATGATCATTAACCATTCCCGTTGCCTGCATGTGGGCATAAACTATTGTTGAACCTACAAAAGTAAACCCTCGTTTTTTCATATCATTACTGATAAGATCGGATAATTCAGTTTTGGCGGGAAGGTTTTTTAATGATTTAAATTTGTTTTGAATCGGTTTTCCATTTACAAAATTCCAGATGTATTTGTCAAAAGTTCCAAACTCTTTTCGAACCTGTAAAAATGTTTTGGCATTCTTTACTGCACCTTCGATTTTAAGTTTGTTGCGGATAATTCCTTCATTTTTCAGAAGCGAACTAATTTTTCTCTTATCATATCTGGCAACTTTATTGAAATCGAAGTTATCAAATGCTTTGCGGAAGTTTTCTCTTTTATGAAGAACTGTTCGCCAGCTTAATCCGGCTTGAAACCCTTCAAGTATTAAAAATTCAAATAATTTTCTGTCATTATGCAGTGGAACTCCCCATTCTTTATCGTGATATTTTATCATTAACTTATCTTCTAAGGGCCAGGGACAGCGGGATTTTGTTTTCATTAAAGCTTCGCTCAAAATATTGAAAATTTATTATTTAATATTGAAATTTATAAGTAATAATTCTTTGAGCCAAACATATAACACAGCAAGGCTTTATAAGTTGCAGTATTTATGATTTCTTAAATTATATGTTTTTTTTCGTTTTAGTAAATAAATTTATTCTGAATAAAAATACTTCTAACCGCTGCAACCAAACATATCGGTAAAGGCTGCTTCCAATTCATTTTTTGAACCATTTTAATTACATGTATAAAAACGCAAGTTTGATTTTATAAATCAAATCCTTATTTTTGTTATGAGCATATGCCCATAATTAAACAAACAGGGAAAATGGCAAGACCAAAAAAAAGAAGAAGAATTAACTGCCACCCTTCCGCATATTTTTTCAAGCCTCGTGGAATACCCCTGTTTGAACTTGAGGAAATATTGCTGGAAGATGATGAACTTGAAGCTATAAGATTAGCTGATCATCAGAGTTTATCTCACGAAGATGCCGCGGCAAAAATGAAAATATCCCGCGCAACATTCGGCAGGATAATTCATTCTGCCAGGAAGAAAATTGCAGACGGAATTCTTAACGGTAAAGCCATCAGAATAGCAGATACTCTTAAAAGAAAGGATTATTAAAATGAAAATTGCAGTAGCGACAGACGATGAAGTAATGGTTACCGGTCATGTCGGCAGATGCAATGCTTTTATTGTTTATACAATAGAAGACAATAGTATTTCACACAAAGAAGTCCGTGAAAATACCTTTACAAATCACAAGCGCCAAAATCATCACGAAGAACATCACCAAGACGAAGGTCATGCACACGGACACGGACATTCAAATTTGATTACTGCTCTTGCAGATTGTGAGGCTTTAATATTCAAAAGCGGTGGATGGAGAGTGGTTGAAGACCTTAAAACAAATAATATAAACCCCATTCTAACTGATGAACCGATTGCTGACGCAGCAGCTTTAAAGTACGCAAAAGGAGAGTTGCAAACAAAAGATGATAATGTTTGTAATAGCCATTAATGGTCTTTCATCCACTGGTTGAATATTTCAGCAAATCGCTTTGGTGATTCAATGTCCATGTTAAAGTATAGAGATGGTTCTATCAGTTCAAGTTCCATCAAAGCGAATTGATCATCCAGTGTTCTTACAAAATCTATTCTTGCATACAGTGGAAGAGGATTAATTTTATTTAAAATATTTTCTGCATGTAAAAGTTGTTCTGTGATTGGTTTAACAAGTTTTATAATTCCGCCGTGTTCTTCCTGAACCCGAAAATCATTTTCTTTGGGTTTTTTTAGAATAGTATGACTATACTTCCCGCCAAAATAAAAAAGAGAATATTCACCTTCATCTATAATATTCTTCATGAATGGCTGAACCATATAATCTCTGTTTTCAAATATTGAATGAAGTATAGGAAGACAAGAATTAAGACCTTTTCTTTTTATCCTGAATGTATTATCCGCGTTGCCGCTAATGTTTGGCTTAATAATTATTTCGTCTGAATTCAATAAGTCAAAATATTTGATTGCCCGTTCCGTGGAAAAACTTTTTTCCCAGATCGTATTGGGGATTAGAATACCTTTTTGTTCGAGATCGTGAAGATAGCTTTTATTCATATTCCACTGAAGAATAGAGAATCTGTTTTCAAGATGAGCGGAAGAATTGTTTATGGTTTTGAGAACTTCTAAAAACTTTTGGGAGTCGGATTGATAATCCCACGTTGATCGGACAATTACGGCATCATAATTATTCCAATCTACATTTTCTTTTCGCCACGAAATTTTTTCAACTATCCAGCCGAGTTCATTTAAGGGTTCAATAAGCAAATCATCGTAACATTCAAATCCGGCAAGACGATCCATTGTGAGAAAAACAACTTTTTTCATTTAGTATATTGAAGGAAGTTTAAAGATATAATTTTCTCATATATTTAACGGATTCTGTAATCATCTTCTTCAGAATTTTTAAATCAATATCACTTAAACTTTTATGTATAAATTTATCAACACTTACTTTTGTTTCTTATGTTTTGTTCTCGGTCATAACAAACCACCTGTAATTCTTTATGAAAATTTAATTAAATAAAGGAAATAATACTCTTATATTATTTGTTTATAATGATATTTGTAAACATATTTTCATCAGTTATTCTCCTTCAACTGGTGAATGGCTTTAAATATAGAATTCACATCTTCTACTTACGAAATTATAAGCCCTTCATGGTTGATTTCCTGTTAGCATCCCAACAAGGGGTTCCTTTCATTTAAACAATTTATTTAATTATTAAAGTTAGGAGCATACTATGGTATTACGAAAAAGAGCGTTCGGGTTGGCAATTGGAATCACCTGTGGTTTGACTATTCTGCTTGCAACGTGGTGGCTGTTATTATATGGATCACCCGGGGCAGTAATGTCTAAATTGTCGTCATTTTTTATTGGTTATTCATATTCCTGGGGTGGTGCAATAATAGGGTTTTTATGGGCTTTCGTATTTGGTTTTATAGCCGGTGTAATAGTCGCCTGGTTTTATAATCTATTCAGTAAAATGCTTTATAAATAAATTCTTGAGTGGAGTCTGCTTTTTATAAGGACTCCACTTAAATAATTTTCAAATTTTCCCTTAAATCTTTAGTTTCAATCTAAGAATTTCAAAATTATTAAAACATAATACGGGGGTTTTTGAGTGATTTTACAAGCATCTATTTGAGGACAAATGTTCTGGAAAGAATTTATTCAGGGAAAACAAAACAAAATTGAGTTAGCAACAACTCTTTTTTTGATGGTCGCGGTTTTAATTTCGCTTACAAACTTTCTTAATTTTATTGAAGCCCGAACCGGCGTTGTTCTATCTGATCCAATTTTAAACCTTTTTAATCCGGTTGATTTAACCTGGTTAACATTCGCTCTGATTTATATTTCTCTGGTTACCGCAATTATAACTCTCATTAAAAACCCGAACAGATTGTTGTTCACAATTCAGCTTTACACGTTGATGATAATTGTAAGAATAGCAGCAATGTATCTTCTTCCGCTAGAACCGCCGTCAACTATGATAATATTGAACGATCCTTTTGTGGAAATTTTAGGAACTGGGCAAACATTGACAAAAGATCTTTTCTTTTCGGGACATACTGCAACTTTGTTTATATTGTATCTGGTATCGGAAAAGAAATCTTTAAAATCCATTTTTCTTTTTTGTACCGTAGCTGTGGCAGTAAGTGTAATCCTTCAGCATGTTCATTACACAATTGATGTTTTTGCGGCTTTGTTTTTTACTTATGCTTCTTATGTGATTTTAAAGTTGATAAGAATTAAATTGAATCTGAAATTAAGAGATTGAGCAATAATCGGAGAAAACAACAAGATAAAATCGCTTCAGAAATAAGATTCAGACAACAAGACAGGGAGAGGAAGCTATGAAACTAAAACTTACTGGTAAAAAAGTTTTAATGTTTGTTGATGATATCTATGAAGATCTTGAGTTATGCTATCCTAAAATTCGTTTAATAGAAGAAGGAGCTGAAGTCGTTGTCGCAGGCTTTTATAAAATGAAAGTTTATACCGGCAAGCATGGATATCCTTGTAAATCAGATGCGTCGTTTGATGAAATTGATGCAAAAGATTTTGATGCCCTGGTTATTCCCGGTGGATTTGCTCCCGATAAATTACGTCGCGATAAAAAAGTTCTTCAAATTACTCGAGAAATTTTCAAAAGCGGAAAACCCGTTGCGCATATCTGCCATGGTGGATGGATTCCGATTTCAGCGGGCATAATGAAAGGGTTTAAATGCACATCAACTCCGGGAATAAAAGATGACCTTGTAAATGCTGGTGCTGAATGGATTGACGAATCTGTTGTTGTTGATCGCAATATGATATCAAGCAGAAAACAGGAGGACTTGCCTGAATTTTGCAGAGCAATTATAAAAATGATTGGTAAATTGTAAATATGGCGTTAATAACTTCATTTCCAAATTGAATATTATCTCTCTAATATTTAATTTTCAACAATATTTATATGAATTTATAATTATCAGTTTCTGAACAATTTCTGGTTGGGCATCTTGAATTACCCGATCATAAAAATGTTTTTATTAAACTCAAAATGAGGAAGCAATGGGAATTTTAAGTTCCAAGCGCTTACGTGAATTAGAAATGGAAAACGAGGATCTTCGTAATAAGATCCACGTTATTACCGAGCGAGAAGAATCATTAAGCCATTTAAACAATATACTCCGCAAAATGAGATCGGAGGTGTCAGAACTAAATGAAATAAAACTTACCCTTTCCTCAGAAATCAATTTTCTTAAAGAAGAATCCGAGAAAAAAAGGAGTTTGCTGGATAATCTAAACACTGAGATATCTCAGCTTAGAGAAATAAAACACGGTGAGCAGGATAATCTTCTTAATTACTCCGAACAGATCAAATCTTTAGAAAAAATAATTAGTGAAAAGAAATTAATTGATGAGCAGGAAATTACTCTTGTTGTCCAACGAACAGAAAACGATTTGGCGGACGATTTAGAAAAGAAAAATAATTTACTTATAGAAATAGAACATTTTGAAAAGAATCTCAAATATCTGAACAATAAATATTCTGAAGTAAAAGAAAAAGTTGATGAGCTTAGCCGTCATGAAGAGCAGCTTGAAAGATTAATTAATGACAAAAAGGCAGAGGCCGATAACATTGAAAATATTCGACTGATTAAAGCAATAGATGAATTAAGGCGTGTAGAGGAAAAATCAGATATTCTTATTGCAGAACAAAAATCTCTTGTGGATAAAATAAACATAAAACAAAAAGAGATTGATTATCTTAATGAAAAGTTTATTAAGCTTACTGACGACGAGAACAAATCAAGAAAAATATTAAACTGGCTCCAGGAAGAAATTGCAGACAAAAAAAATAAAACTTTGATTTTGGAGACAAAAATTGAGGAATTAACCGAAGCCGAAACAAATGTTGAAAACAAAATTGAGGAACTTCTTAAATCTAAAGAAGAATTGTCTGATCAGACGAAACAGCATTTTTATTTAAAAGAAGAAGAACAAAAATTACGCGATCAATTGACTGCTCTTAATTTAGGAATTGAGCAAAAGAAATCTGAGGCAGACGAGCTTCAGAAAATAGTTGGTGATCTAAATGCTGCAGAAATTGAGGCAAAGCAAAATATAGCGGAGCTTGAAAATACACAGAATAAATTGTTAAAGTCTGTAAAACGATATGAGGAATTAAAGAAAGAAGAAGAATCATTAAGAAAAAGTATGGGGGACTTGGGCGAGAATATTTCACAGGGAAAATCTGAATCCGATAGTATTATTAAAAATCTTGAGCTCTTAAGATTTGAAGAAGAAGAAACTCAAAAGAGAATTGATAATCTCCGAATTGTTGAAGATGAATTGATTCATGATATCAAAAAACATTATGCACAAAAGAAGGAATTTTCAGAGCTTAACATTAAAATTCAGGAATTGGAAAGGGAATTGGAAAACAAATCCTGCCAGGTTGCTGAGGTTACTCAAAGACTTGATGCACTAAAAAATGAAGAAGAAAACATCAAATCAAAATCTACTGAAATTGAAAGCATTAATGCTGAGTTGGAAAGACTGAACACTGTAAAGTCCCATCTTAATTCTGAAGAGCAACTTCAAAGACACAGCCTTGAAGTAATTAAACAAGAGATCGATAAAAGCACAAGAGAGGCTGAGGCAATTAAGGTTGCGGTCGATGAGCTTCGCGAAATTGAAAATGGATTGCGCAACAGAATTGATAATTTTGAAGAGGCTAAATTTGAAGTGACTCAGCTAAACAAAAAATTACATTCTCTTAAAGAAGAAGAGCTTTTGTCAAACGAGAAGATTGAACAGTTAAAATCTGAAATCTCAGAAAACGAAAAAATCGCTGAGTCTTTACGAATCAATCTTACCCAGCTTAGAGAAGCCGAAGAAAATACTCGTAAAAAAATAGATGCTCTTGCAAGCAAAGCAAAAGAAAAAATGGATAGACTCACCAAAACAGAACGAGATATCCAAAGAAGAGAAGAAGAAAGTATCGAACTGGAAAACCAACTCGGGCTTAAACTTAAGGAAATCAACGATGCAAACCTTCGTCATCAAAAAGTTTTTGAACAAATTGAGATTAAACAAAAAGAACTTGTTGCCGTAGAAGAAAATCTGAATATCAAATCAAAAAGATTATCGAAGCTTTCCGCAGAAGTATCCGAGCTTGAGAAAAAACAACAAACACTTCTGGCAGAAATAAATCCTCTTGAAGAACTAAAGATTGAGCTTCATAAAAAGATTATTCTTGCACAGGAAAATTTTGAAAAAATTCAAAAGGATTCACAGCAAGTCAAGGAACTTGTGCCGCTGTTAGAAAAACGCAAAGAGGAAATTGAACGCACAAACTTTGAACTCGAAAACAGATTTACAAAAATGTTCCGGAAGTTCAATGTTGAAATGAATGAGATAAACAAGAAACGTGCTGTGCTTGAGCAAATCATCAAGAAAAAAGATCAGGATCTTGAAGAAAAAGACCAATTGCTGTTCGAAAAAATTGCCGCATTAGAGGAAAGCGAAAGAATACTGAGTATGCGTCAGGCTGAGGTTGATTCCTTCGAAGATCTGCTGCGAGTTATCGAGGAAAAGAAAGACCAGCTTCAGCACAACTTACTTAAGCTCGACTCACAGGCTATTGAACGTAAAAATTATAACAATGACCTTAAGGCCGAATCCGATCTTATATTGAGGAAAAAGGTTTTGATTGAGCAGGGATTGGAAGAAATGCTCGGCACTATGAACAACAAATATTCTGATACTCGTGAAAGAAGACATAGGCTTGATACAGATATTAAAGATCATGAGGAAAAACTCACCGGACTAAACCAGAAGATTGCTGATTCAATGAATGAGCTTGTTGAACTGCAGAGTTCGATTTGCGCAATAAAGGTAGAGCATGAAGAACATCGAGGACAAATAATGAAACTTGCTTCGATGAAGAAAAAACTTCACGAAGAGATCGCAAAGAATCAACGCATTCTTCAAAGATATCAAAAGATTCGAGAAAAATTGAAAATAGAAGAATCTCTTGCAAAGGGGAAAAATGAAGATCTCGATTTGAAAACAAACATCGACCGGGTTGCCGCTTCTGAAGAAAAAGATATTTCAAATATTTTCAAATTATAATTCATTTAATTTTTATTTTAAGAGGGATCGATATTGATCCCTTTTTTATTGTTTGATCTTTATATCTAAAAGCCATTTAAGTAATCCAAAGGATAAAATGAAGACCATAAATCGGTTATTTATTATTCTAATATTTTCATTGCTCAATATACAATTCTTTACCAAGAGAGGCTTATAATTACTAAGCAACCAAAATCATGGAAGGAAATGGTTTGAAGAAGACATCACTATTAACAGTAATTGTTTTATTATCAACAATCTTTTTTAATAAAAATATTATTGCACAATCCGGAGGCTTATATTTTAGTCTTGCTTTCCCAACGGGCGAATTCAAAGATAATGTTATGCAAACCGGGATTGGTTTGAACGGTGAATTTTTCTTTCTGACTCCAAAACGAAATATGCCTGTGGGAATGGGTTTAAATTTAGGATATTATGTTTACGGAATGGAAAAAAGAAGTGAACCCTGGAGTATGACTATACCAGATGTTCGTGTTGATATTGAAAGAACAAACAACCTAGCAAACTTTCATCTTGTTTTTCTACTCGCTTCCGAGTACGGCCGTTTTAGACCATATGCCGAAGGATTGTTTGGCGGATCATATTTTTATACAAAATCATCTGTTGAAAGCAGATATGACGGCGAGGCTATCGCAGAAGACGTCAATTTTGATGATTGGGCCTGGAGCTACGGTGTTGGCGGCGGCTTAACTTATCTTGTCTCTGGTGACCCCAACATTAATATTGATGCATTCTTTATTGATTTCAAAGTCAGGTATTTGTTCGGTTCTGAGGCAGAATACCTGAAGCCAGGTTCCATAGAAATTGTAGATAACAACCTTTTCTATGATATAAGTAAATCTAAAACTGATTTGTTATCGGCTCATTTGGGTGTAAGATTCTATTTTTACTGGAATCCGCAGCAGTAATGCTAAAGTCCAGATAAAAAAAACAAAACTATTTGGCAAATTTCAATAATGACTTTATCTATCAGTAAATTAGCTGAGGATAAAGTCATTTTTATTTTAAATAATATAATCATAGATATATGCTGTCTGTTCATCTCAAACCCGGTCGTGACAAATCTTTAAAGAGAAAACATCCTTGGGTTTTCTCCGGTGCAATTGATCATATTAAAGAAAATATTAGTCCTGGCGAAACGGTTGAGGTTATTTCATCATCGGGACAAAAAATTGGGAAAGGCGCTTACTCTCCAGTTTCACAAATCAGAGTTCGAATGTGGACCTTTAATCCCAATGAAGAAATTAATTCAGCATTCTTTCAGAAAAAAATATCCGAAGCTTATGAATTAAGGAAACAATTCTTTGATAATCAAACAACCGCATACAGAGTAATTAATGCAGAGAATGATGGACTGCCCGGGGTTATTGTTGATTCTTATAATAATTTTTTATCTTGTCAGTTTCTTTCTGCCGGTGCTGAATACTGGAAAGAAGAAATTGTTAATCATCTTATAATATTACTAAAACCAAGCTCTATTTATGAAAGATCTGATTCTGATGTAAGAATAAAAGAAGGTCTGACTCCTAAAGCTGGGTTGCTTTATGGTGAAGAACCTCCTGATCAAATTGAAATTATCGAAAATGAATTGAGGTTTCTTGTTGATCTAAAAAACGGACATAAAACCGGATTCTATCTTGACCAAAGAGATAACCGGCTATTGCTTTCGTCATTTGTAAAGGATAAGAGCATTTTAAATTGTTTTTCATACACCGGTGGGTTTTCAGTTTACGCACTTCAATCCAATGCGGAAAAAGTTGTGAACATTGATTCATCATCGGCAGCTTTAGAATTACTGAGTGAAAATGTTGCGTTAAACAATCTTGACATTAAAAGAAACGAAAACATAAATGACGATGTATTTAAAGTGTTAAGAAAGTTCCGCGATGAAGGAAAATCGTTTGATGTAATTATTCTCGATCCGCCAAAATTTGCCGAGTCTGTCAGTCAAATCCAGCAAGCCAGCCGTGGTTATAAAGATATTAATCTTCTCGCAATAAAATTACTAAGTCTCGGAGGAATATTATTTACTTTTTCTTGTTCCGGTCATATAACTACAGATTTGTTTCATAAAATTATTTCTGATGCAGCGCTTGATTCGAAAAGAGATGTGAGAATTATTAAACAGATGACTCAATCGGTAGATCATGCTGTTGCATTAAATTTTCCGGAAGGACTTTATTTAAAGGGCCTGATTCTTAAAGCCATTTGAAAAAGATAATAAGAATTGAGTAATATTTATTTGCCCCGACTCAACTAATTTAACTGCTCTTCTCACTTATAAGAATTATAAAACATATCTCTTCTTCAAACTGAAAAGAAAAATATTATAACAACTTATTTTTAAAGGTTTAAAGAGTATTTTAGCTATTAATATTTTTGGAATATAATTTGAAATGATATAGCAAAAAAAGGAAAGGCAAAAATCCCTATGTTCGAATTCAAATTCACCGAAGAGCAAAATATGCTCCGCGATATGGTTAGAGATTTTACAAACAATGAAATTAAACCCATTGCTGCTAAAATTGACCTTGAAGGAAAAATCCCCGATGATCTTATTAAGAAGATGGCAGAAATTGGTTTACTTGGAATTTCGTTTCCCGAAGAATACGGCGGAAGCGGATTTGGTGAAGTTGGCTACTGCATTATGCAGGAAGAAATCGGGCGTGGGTGTATGTCAACTGCAACTTTCATCGGAGCTCACCAATCAATCGGATCAAACACAATTTACCTCGGCGGAAATGAAGAGCAAAAGAAAAAATTTCTTGTGCCCCTTGCGCAGGGAGAAAAAATTGCCGCATTCGGTTTAACAGAAGCTCAAGCCGGTTCCGATTCTTTCAATCTTAAAACAAAAGCTGACATTGACGGTGATGAATGGGTTATCAATGGTGAAAAACTTTGGATAACGAACGGAGGAATTGCTGATATCATTTCTTTATTTGCAAGAACAGAAAAAGGTATAAGCGCATTTGTTGTTGAAACAAATACTCCTGGTTTCAAAGCCGGTCCTCCTGAAAAGAAAATGGGAATACGGGGAAGTGTTACAAATGCGTTGAGCTTTGAAAATGTACGCATTCCAAAGGAAAACCTTTTGGGTACAGAAGGCAGAGGGTTTTTACTGGCAATGAAAACGCTTGACGCGGGAAGACTTGGGCTTGGGGCAGCCTGCCTCGGTACTGCAAAAGAACTTCTCGAGCTTTCAACAAAATATGCTAAAGAAAGAATCCAATTCGATAATCCTATTGCTAATTTCCAGGCAATTCAGTTTATGCTTGCAGATATGGCTGTTTTGATTTATAATATGGAATCTATTGTTTACCGCACTGCCGTTGATTATGATCTTAAAAAGAATATCTCAAGACAATCAGCAATAGTAAAATTATACTGTTCCGAAGCTATAGATAGTATCGTAGACTCCGCAGTACAAATACACGGAGGTATGGGGTACTCACAGGAACTTCCAATCGAAAGATTTTACAGAGATTCAAGAATAAACAGAATATTTGAAGGCACAAACGAAATTCAAAGAGGAATTATTGCCAGAGAAGTAATTAAGAAAAGCGGAAAGCTTCAATAAAAATTAATAAGTTTGGGAGAGAAAAATGCCGGTTAAAAAAACAAAAAAAACTCCTGCAGTAAAAGCAAAACCTAAAGCTGCAAAGCTTTATTATTACAGGATGATGTTTGATGACAATGAAAAGAAAAATTATATGAAAAGCTCGCTGACTCACAAACTAGTTGAAAGGTATGTTAAGGCTTATGAAAAGACTCACCAAAAGTTTGTGAACACAGAGTTTGTTCAGTTTCTAAAAAAATATGATGAGAAAGCAGAGATTATAGAAATAAGCGACATGTCGTACTGATACCTGCTGTTCTGCGTCGCTTTATTCATCCCGGTTGAGACTGTTTCCTGCCTCCTTCAGTACAGCCGGGATTTTTTATATCATAAATATATCGTTTCAATTCGGGTACGAATTACTTCTCTATCTTTTATTTTATCCCTAATTTTGAGCAGTAAAAATTATACTTTTTATAACAACTCACTTAAGGAACAGATATGAAATCAATCATTTCCTTTTTAGCAATTTTAATTTTAATCTCCTCGGCCTCATTCACTACTGCACAGTATATGGACAAAGGCGTTTTTATTGAACACAAATCCGGTTTTTATGATGAAGTATTAAAGGGCATAAAAGAGTTTAAGGAAAAACCCAAGGAAGAAAGAAAATCCTTTAAAATGGATTTTACCGGAATAGATATTCCTAAGTCCATCAATGAATTTACATTCCAGTGGCACAATGAGCCTATTTCACAAGGACAAACAGGAACTTGCTGGTCTTTTTCAGCGACTTCTTTTCTTGAATCGGAAATTTATCGTTTTCACAAAAAACAAGTTCGGCTTTCTCCTATTTACACTGCTTACTGGGAATATGTTGAAAAAACTAAAAGATTTATTCGTGAAAGAGGCAACTCTGAGTTTGGAGAAGGTTCAGAGGCAAATGCAGTTCCAAGAATATGGAAAGAATACGGCATTGTTCCGTTTGATTCCTATACTGGACTGCTTCCGGAACAAAAATATCACGATCACAGCATAATGTTCAGTGAAATGAATGATTATCTGAAAAATGTAAAAAACACTAATTCATGGAATGAAGATGAAGCTGTAAAAACTGTTAAGGCAATTATGAATCACTATCTCGGAGTTCCACCGACAGAGATTTTGGTTGATGGGAAAAAATATTCACCAAGGGAATATTTCGCTTATCTTAAAATAAACCTTGATGATTATGTCGATATATTATCTGTCAAGCAGCAGCCATACTGGAAACAGGTTGTTTACGAAGTGCCTGATAACTGGTGGTTCAGCGAGGATTACTATAATATCCCGCTTGATGATTTTATGAATGTTATTAAATCCGCAATTAAAAACGGATACACGATGGCAATCGGCGGCGATGTAAGCGAAGCCGGATATGACAGTTGGGCTAAGTGTGCTGTTGTTCCGACCTTTGATATTCCATCAGAATATATAAATGAAGATGCCAGACAGTTGCGTTTTTCTAATAAAACTACTACTGATGATCACGGGATCCATCTTGTCGGATATACAGAAAAAAATGGAATTACCTGGTTTTTAATAAAAGACTCAGGAGCAAGCTCAAGAAATACCGGTGATATAGGTTATTATTTTTATCATGAAGATTATGTTAAGCTGAAAATAATGGATTTTATGGTTCACAAAGATGTATTTAAAGATTTGCTTAAGAGGTTTAATTAAAACTAAATCTTTTCTTGAGAAAATGAAATTATTGTGGGACAATTGTCTTAAGGACTTGTCCCTTTGATATTATTACACCTTCGTTACACAAAATGGATTGACATTCTCATAAAAATTGTTAAATTACAATCAAATTGATTTATAAAATTTTTTCATAATCACGGTTCATAGTTTTGAAGCAACTTTTACTGAATAAAGAGTTTCGTTAATTGGTTTTGAGTATATCCTTCAAATGCTCGAAGGGTAACAGCAAAAAAGCCGAAATACTGTTTTCCTAAATTCCTGCGCTCAAATCCAGTCTGAACTTTTTCCAAAAATAATTTTAATCAGCAATTTAAAAGAATTGAGAAGTAAATGAATTTCTTCAACATTCTGATAATAGGCGGCAATGAGATTGCTCTTGTTTGTGCGCTATCAGCAAAAAAAACATATCCCGATAAAGATGTTGGCCTTATAATAAATAATCTTGGAAATGCGTTTATTAATAATTTGTTTAAATCCGGATCCTTTAGTAATGGTGATCGAGGCATCACTGTTATATCCGACGAAGTAATATCCAGAACCGATAATATGATTGAGCTAATGAGCGGTGAGAAAATTGCTTTTGAGAAGATTGTAATTTCAACCGGATCAGAAGCAATAAAACCCCATATAGATGGTGTTGAGAAAGAGGGTGTTTATTTCATCGACAAGGATCCGGATCATATTCTTTCTATAAGAAAAAAAGCCATGATCGCTAAGAATATTGTTGTGTTTGGCGGGGATTATGTTGGTGTGGTCGTTGCTGATGAGCTTCTCGGTATCGGGAAAAATGTAACTGTTATTCAAAGATCAAACAGATTGCTTCCATCTTCGATTGATCTGGATGTAAGTAATGAGGCAAGAAAAATTATTGAGAACCAGGGCGGAAGAATAATATTTAAATCAAAAATAAGAGAGGTGCTTGGTGCCGATAAAATAACCGGAGTCAGGCTTAGGAATGATGAAAAATTAATTTGTGATTTTCTGATCATCTGCTGCGGTGAACAACCGAACACACATCTAGCTGAAAAGTTTGGATTGGTTTATGACAACGATAGAGGAATTCTAGTTGATGAATATCAGAGAACATCTGATAAAAATATTTTTGCTATTGGTGAATGTGCCGCCCGATTTGATTTCTTCTGCGGTGATTTTTCCAAGTTCATACTATCTTCTACACGAATTGAAGAAGCCAAAATGATCGGATCCAATATTTATTCGGTAATCTATAACCGCGGCAGATTGGTCGATTATATGAATGAAAAGAAAAATATACAGAATAGCGTCGAAAGAACGTTAAGCTCAGCGGTAACGTCAAAAGAAAGCCAAACTGTTAGTTCAATATTAAATCATTTAGGAGGTTTGCTATGAAAGTTGCAATCCGTTCAAAGGACGGAAAAACAGTCTCGGATTCTGTAACCTGCTTTTCCGGTTATCTGGTTTATGAACTGGAGGGAGAAAGGGTTGTAGGAAGCGAATTCAGGAAATGTGACCATTCTCACTCAACTGACCTGAGATATATCGGCGATTGCGATACAGTAATCTCGCGGACTTTACTGCCCGAGGAAAAAGAATTTCTTCGCAAAATGGGAAAAGAGGTATTGATTACTTTCAACTCTTCGCCTGAAGAAGCTTTGAGAATATTCCTTAGACAAAGGATTTACTCCGATAGTTTTGTTCATTAAGAATTATAGTCTTTTTCAAAATCATTTGCCTGTGGCAGTGTTGGTTACAAAACAGTAAATTTAAAGTTTATTTAAGAGTAAGGATTAAAGATTTTTGATTCAGTAAGTTTAAGCCGATGTTGAATGTTTTAGTAAATAATCGCTGATCTTTAATCCATGTTCTCAAATCAAGCAATCTCATTTTTAATATAAATTCTTCCTGTCATACAAAGCATTTCTATTTTCAAACCCTTAAATTTGTCCACATTCTTTATATCATTTCAGAAAGCAATATGGCAAAGAACAAAAGACCTTCGTGGGATCAATATTTTCTTAAACTGGCAATGCTCGCATCAGAGCGGGCAACTTGTCCGCGTCTGCATTGTGGTTGCGTTCTGGTAAAAGATAGGTTTGTTTTGGCAACAGGTTATAACGGCTCGCTACCGGGACAACCGCACTGTGAGGATATTGGCTGTTTAATAGTTGATAATCATTGCGTTCGAACAAATCACGCCGAAATAAATGCACTCGTTCAAGCAACAACACACGGAGTTAATATTAAAGGATCAACAGCTTATATTACAAATATGTCGTGCACAACCTGCGCTAAGGCATTAATTGCTGCAGGGATAAATAGGGTTGTTGTTTTTTCCGATTTTCATGATACACTTGCGACAGAATTCTACACAAAAGCAGGGGTTGAAATTGTTAAACTTGATATACCGGATAGAATAATAAATTATGACCTGGCTAATTATTCCTCAGCAAAGAAAACCGAAAAATCAAAATAGCAGGATGTTTGTCTTTATAATATGAGCCTTTAATTAATCTTCCCCAACCGCTCATCATAACTTTATTGCTCAATCCAAAAGGAATATCTAAATTTTATTGAGTGATTATTAACCAAATTAAATGAATACAACAAATAACACTAAAAATCCGGATCCCAAATTACGTCATACAATTCGGGAAGATTTCAGGAAAATTGATTTTCGTAAAGACCTTCATCGTGAGTATAGCGATTTAAGCGAATTTTATCTTGATTCCGAAAAAAGAAAACGTTTGGAGTCTTTGCCGGTCTTCAAGAGATGGCTCTATCAAGCTGGGTGGCTTTTAAAGAGTATGTTTTTGCATTTAACTCCAATCCGTCGAGTTCTGGTTCTGGTTGCCGTTTTCTTTTTATTTATCGGTAGAAATAGTATAACCATAGATCATACTACAATCAGTATGAACGAAAGTTTGCTGGGCGGAGTACTTATTCTTTTCGTTCTTTTTCTTGAACTTAAAGACAAACTTATGGCAAAACACGAGCTTGAAGCCGGCAGAAAAGTTCAGCAGGCGCTGATGCCAAAACAGAATCCTGATTTCCCAGGTTGGTCAATATGGTTGTTTTCCCGTCCTGCAAATGAGGTTGGCGGTGATCTTGTTGACTACTTAAGAATTGATGAAACAAAAGCCGGATTAACAATGGCTGATATTGCGGGCAAGGGACTTCACGCAGCGCTTCTTACATCAAAACTGCAGGCAACTGTTCGTGCACTTTCAACTGACAACATTACTCTTTCAGAACTTGGCTATAAAATAAACAAGATATTTCATCGCGATAGTCTTCCGAATCTTTTTGCTTCTATGTTGTACGTTCAAATTCAGGCAAATTCAAATAAAATTGAATACATAAATGCTGGTCATTTCCCACCGCTTATTATAAATAAAAAAGAAATAACTGAATTTGAAAAGGGTGATGCCGCACTTGGACTGATACCTGATACAAGTTTTACTAATAAAACAATTGAGCTTGGAAAAGACGAATTGTTCATCGCTTATTCAGATGGTGTGTTTGAAGCCGTAAATGATAATGGGGAGTTTTTCGGAATGGAAAGATTTCACCAGCTTATAAAAAACCATTCACATCATGAGCCGCGACAGATAGGCAAATCTATCATTACTCAGCTTGAACAGTTTATTGGAAATAACATCGCAGCAGATGATATTTCACTTATTATTATGAAACGGAAAGATTAACCTTCGAGGTTTCTCCTACTTTCTATACTTACTTATACCTCTTCAGTTTCCGGTAATCCACCTTGATAGATTAAATATCCGTTGCTTGGTTCACGTTCCGTAATTTCTCCTGCAATTGGCTTTAACACTATCTCTTTTACTTTTCAAGATCGTTTGTTTGTCCTTGGGTTATGTTTGGCCACATCAAATTTATCTATCAACTTTATAGGGGAATCTCTTTTATTTTTGGTATATTTTTAGTGCTTGTTTAAAAGCAATGTAAAAATTAATTTTAATTAAATACATTATTAAAATTTGAAATCAATATTAATCTGGCTCTTACTTTAACAAACTGTTTTTCTTATTTCGAATGATTACGCGGAAAATGCTTCAAATAAAATACTTCTCACTTCTCCGTTTTCTTTTTTTGACCACCCTTTTTTTTACAAATAATATGCTGGGACAAAATATTGGAACTTTAAGAGGGACCCTTACCGATTCGCTTTCAGGAGAAGCCTTGCCATTTGCAAACATTTTAATTGAAGAAACTTTATTTGGGGCATCTACTGACCTGAGAGGAAACTTTATTATCACGGGTATTCCATCGGGAAAAAATTATCAGGTAAGAATTTCTTATTTAGGATATAAAACTAAAACAACTAATCTCTTTATTGCCCAAGATCAAATAACACAATTGCGCGTAGAACTATCTCCTGAAATAATTAAGTTTCAAGCGATTGAGAAAATCGGTGAGAAATACGATAAACCAAATGAAACAGATCTTGGTCTTCAACAAATTAGTATTCGAGAAATAGAACACCTTCCTCAGGGAGTTGAAACTGATATATTTAGATCGCTTCAATTTTTACCGGGTGTTAAATCAACCGGAGATATATCTGCAAGATATTATGTCCGTGGAGGAAACAGTAATCAAAATCTGGTACTTTTTAATGGTGTGTCTGTTTATAATCCTTTTCACGCACTTGGTTTATTTAGTATTATTGATCCAGAAACTATAAATGCAATTGAATTCTATCGGGGTGGTTTCACTTCGGAATATGGTGGAAGAATATCTTCAGTTCTAAATCTGGTTACTAAAGATGGTAATCAAAACAAATTTTCTGTTAATACTACTGTAAGTTTCCTGACCGTTAAAGCTACTTTGGAAGGACCACTACCCATTGGCTCTTTTATAATTTCTGGAAGAAAAAGCACATTTAATCAGACTCTTAAAAAGTTTCTAAATTATAAGGATGCTCCATTTGATTTCCACGATATTTCCTTCAAATTTAATTATGCATCAACCGGAGAAAAAAGTTTAACAAAACTCTCTGTGCATGGTTTCAATAGTTTAGATAACCTGAATAATGAATTACCAAACGAAGCATCATACAAGTGGACAAATAATATATATGGAGCATATTTATTTCAAGAATGGGAATATGTACCAATTTATTCCGAAACGAACTTTTCCTATAGTGGTTTCTATGGAGAAGTATTCCCCAATGAAAGTCTTGTTAAGCCAAGAAAAAATACTGTAAACGATGTTACTTTAAAATCGGATATCACATATATAAATAATAGTAGAGATGAAATACGGGTTGGATATAGTCTAAAATCGGTGAAGACTGAACTAGAATTTGAGAATCTTAAGGGTGCAGGAACAAACATTAGTAAGAAGGCTTTACAAATTGCTTTATATGGAAAGTATAAATTTTTAAGGTGGGATGATCTGGGTATTGATATAGGATCAAGAATAAATGTAATTACGTTAAGTACACAAAGAGGCTCCATTTTGGAACCTCGGGTTAATATGACCTACCGAATTTTCCCTTGGTTAGCATTAAAAGGGGCCTGGGGGTTATACACTCAAGATCTCATAACTCTAACAAATGAAAAAGAAATAATATCGCTATTTGAACCCTGGGTAATTACCCCCAATTATCTAAAGCCGCTTGAGTCCATACAATACGTCGGTGGAATTGAATATGATGGCCTTGAAAATTTTTCGTTTTCTATTGAAGCATATTATAAAATATTACATAATACTGCGGAACAAAACGACCAAAAGACTTATTCGGTAGATCCCGATTTTATCCAGGGGAGCGGGGAGGCATACGGCTCAGAATATTTAATAAGATATTTTAATTCCTCTGTTCGTGTAACGGGGTCTTATTCATTAAGCTGGACATATAAAAATATTGATGGGTGGATCTCTTATCCCAAATATGATATCCGGCACAGCCTTGCGTTTAATTTGACATATAATCTGGGAAATGATTGGCAAACGAGCGTTAGTTGGTTTTTCAACTCGGGTTTACCATTCACCCAGATTACTGGTTATTATGATAAACTATATTTGGGTAACCTTTTTAACCTTGGGAGTTTGTACGGAAACTATGCACCTTTTACTTTACTCGGAGACCAGAATCTTGGACGATTACCGACTTATCATAGGTTGGATATTAGTCTATCTAAAAAAGTTAGTTTGTCCTATGCGGACATAACCTTAAGCCTCAATATTTTAAATTTATATAATCGAAAGAATATTTTTTATTTTGATCGCAAAACCGGACAAAGAGTCAACATGCTGCCAATACTTCCAACTGCAACTTTAAAAATTGAAATATGAAAAATTTATTATTCGTTAACATTATTTTGCTTTTTCTCTTCTTTGTGACCTCTTGTGAGGAGAACTTTAGTCCCAAAGCTGAATACAAAGAGAAATATGTTTTATATTGTATAATAAACATTGATTCGTCTAAGCAAACTGCTGCATTATTAAAAAGTTATGATGTTGACGGTTTTGATCCTTATTCAAATACCGAAAGTTCATTTATTTCTGGTGCTGATATTAGAATCAGACAGGACGATCAGGTTTTCTTTATGAGGGATACCAGTGCAATAATTGACGGTGTCTCCAGATATTTCTCTCCCATTAGTTTTTACTACTTAGATAATTTTTCGTCTTCGAGTAATGATTCTATTGAAATTATCGCGTATCTACCCTCTGGGAAAAAATTATATGGAGCAGCAAAGGCGCCAGAGATGATAGAATTTGATACAACAAGTGATAGGTTATTGCCCCCAGAGGAAAGCGATTTAATTTCTTTTTTCTGGAACGGTCCCGTCTCAAGCAGATGGTATTTGCCCAAATTGACATTTTATTATTCTAAAGATGGAATAACTCACAATAAGGAAATTCCAGTTACATATGAATTAAAAAATGAAATTTGGACCCCGATTTATCCATCTATAACAAATACAAATTTTGTAAATTTTACTGTGGCAGCGCTGGATTCTGCCTTTTTAGAAATCTCTAAGGACGACCTAAATAAATACAGTTATATAATTTATGGAGCCGTTCTGTCATTATTAGTCTTTGATGAAAATCTTTCTAATTATTATTCGACCACGAATGGTTTTTTAGATGATTTTACTCTCATCTTAGATGAGGTTGATTATACTAACATAGTTGGTGGCCTAGGAATTTTTGGAGTGTATAGACAGCAACGAACTGGGGCAATTTTTGAAGAGGAGTATATTAAATCCTTTGGTTATACTCCAGGTTTAAATTAATCCATCATTTAACAATGAAAAAAATAATTATAATAATTGAATTTTTACTTGTTACTCTGCTTGTCGCTTGCGATAAAGATGTCTCTGTTAGCCCGCCAGATCCACCATTGCCAACCGGCAAAATATTTGTTTCATCATTCCCAGAGCAGGCCTTAATTTTTCTTAACAATAAGTTCACAGGAAATCTTACGCCTGATACAATTTTTTACTTAGAGAGCGGAACATATAGCCTTACTCTTAGAAAGAAATATTTTAAAGATATAACCACAAATGTTGTTATAAGCGAAGATAGTCTGTCAGACATATTTATTGATTATAGAAATTATCCGGGTGTTTTAGGTAATCTTGGTATTGATTCCAGCCCAAGGGGAGCACAGATATTTATAAATGATTCATCGACTGGTAAAATAACTCCTAGTACTTTCTCTTTATTCCCGGGCAAATATTTAATTCGGTTGCGGTTTGAAGGTTTTTGGGATGCCGTTCGGGAAGTAGAAATCGAAAGCGGGAAATCAATTTATCCATATATCGCTATGACCGACAGCTTAGTATGGGCAAATTTTAATCCCTCCAACTCGGGTTTACCCGATTTTTTTATTAATCATACAGCTATTGATAACGACAATATTAAATGGATCGGAACATTATCAAATGGATTGGTACGCTTCGACGATAGAACATGGACAATCTATAACTCGAGCAATTCACTTCTTCCAACTGATAATATTAGATTTATTGGAATTGATTTAGAAAACAAAAAATGGATTTGTACTCAAGTTGGTCTTGTAATGTTTGATGATTTTAACTGGGTTCATTACGACATCCAAAATTCCGGTCTGCCTGTGGACTGGATAAGTTGTATAGCATTTGATAAAAATGGAGATAAATGGATAGGAACTACAGAGGGAGTTGTAAAATTTGATGGAAATGAATGGACGGTGTATAATCAAGAAAACTCTCCATTAGAATCTAATTTTATTGAGTCTATCACTATAGACAATGATGGAAACAAGTGGATAGGAATTTCAGATCAAGGTCTAGCTAAATTTGACGGATCGTTTTGGACTATATATAATAGCGTCAGATTTGATTTTCCAAATAACGTTTCCAGTATTGCGATAGATAAAAACAGTGTTGTTTGGTTTACTTCAGTTTTAAAAAGTATGATTCCTGGTGGTTCGGCATATTCTAATGACCATTATTTTTGGACTATTTTCACTGGAACACCTAGTTTTGATGTGAGAGGAGTGGTTGTTGACGATGATAATAACAAGTGGTTCTCAAATGCAGAATCAGGTATGTCCAAATTTGATGATATCTCTTGGAGTCATTTCACCACATTAAACAGTAAAATTCCAAGCGACAGAATCACATCAATTGCAATTGACCTAGCAGGAAATAAATGGATTTCTACATATGAGGGTGGATTAAGTAAGTATAAAGGAGAGTGATTTTTTTAAAAAGGCAGCTTTGATTTTCTTATTTATGCTTAATTAATAAAAAATAAAGTTGACAACAGAAAATGCTTTCCCAGTCGCTTTCAATCGGAGCAACCTCGAAGGTCTTTAAATGCGACCTTCGAGGTTTTCTCCTACTTTCTATACTTACTTATAAACTCTTCTACTTCAGGCAAGCCGCCTTGATAAATTAAGTAACCATTGCTTGGTTCGCGCTCAGTTATTTCACCGTTAATTGGGGTTAGCATAATTTCTTTAACTTTTTTTAAATCCTTTGTTTGTCCAAGCGCCCAACCGAGTTTTACATAAGCAACTTCAGGTAGCATATTAGCGGCCGGAATAACACCAAGTTCCATCATATCTCTTCCTGTATCGTAAACATACATCTGTACATATCCCCAAAGAGTCTGTACTGTCATATAAACTGCAACATTATTTTCCCTTGCGCGTTTTAGAGCAGGATACATAGGTTTATTTACGTGTCCGAGTCCGGTTCCTGCAATTACAATTCCTTTATAACCATTGTCAATCAACGAATCAATTATATCGGGCTGCATATTGGGATAGTAATAAACAATGGAAACCTTTTCCTCAAATACCGGATTGATAATTACATCATTATCATCTCTTCTTCTTTTGTAATCTTCACGGAGTGGAGTAATTTTTTCATGGCTAACCATTGCGATAGGAATATCCCCAATGGTTCTGAACGTTGAACGATAGCTTGAGTGCATTTTTCTTACACGTGTTCCTCTATGAAGTAATCCGTACATATCGGAAGTTGGTCCGAACATACAAACCATAACTTCGGCAATATCACTTTCGGAAGCTGTTTTAACTGCATGAATAAGGTTTGAAGCAGCATCTGATGAAGGACGATCACTTGAACGCTGAGAGCCAACCATTACAATCGGCACCGGAGAATTCTGAACCATAAATGATAATGCTGCAGCAGTGTGATGCATTATATCGGTACCATGTCCAACTACAATTCCCTGCACACCTTTTTTGATTTCTTTACCGATGGCTTCTGCAATACCCATCCAGTGTTTTGGTCCGATGTTCTCACTGAATTCACCATATAGTTTTTCCGTTTCAAGATTGCAATAATCTGCAAGCTCCGGAACAGAGCCGTAAAGTTCGCCAGGAGAAAATGCTGGAATAACAGCGCCGGTTCTATAATCTAAACGGGATGCAATTGTTCCACCTGTTCCTAAAAGTTTTACGCGCGGTTTTTTAGGATCGTATGGAAAGTCCTTTTCGGGTATTTTATATTTTGCTTCACGTCTTCCGAATAATTTTACATCTTTTATTTTCTCCGCAGCAATTCCAATGTTGTAACCGATTGGAAGTTTCAATACAATATGAAATTCATCTGCTGTTTCTGAACGTGGTAAAATCAATCCTTTAAAACTTCCTTCATCTGTAATAATTTCTACATCACTCCAGATTGGTGTTTTAAACTTTTGAAGAGTATTTAATGCCGCCCCGCGATAGCCTTTATAATCCTCGTTATTAGTTGACGTCATTATTTATTTCCTTTCACAAAACCAATTTTATCTGCCATAATCTTTGCAGAAATTTTTCCATGAAGTTTTTTCATTATCATCCCCATTAACAAATCATTTTTCTTTTCAGGATTAATAATTTTCATCTTATCATATTCGGATAATGAGATTTTAGTATTTTCAGCAACTTCTTTTTCTGTTGCAGGGTTTTGAATTACTTCTTCAGTAAAAGCACCAAGTTCTGCCACAGTTCTTAATGTTGATAGTAAAGCATCTTTGGGAATTTTGCCTTCTGCATATGATTTCAATATGCCTTCAAACATATTTTCATGCAACCATTCTTTCATGCAACCATACTTCTTCAACCGCTTTGGATACTGAATTAATAACACTGCGGCAGTTGTTGGATTAATCTTCCAATCATTTACCGCTTTCTTAAAAAGTTCTGCATATTTAGAAATGGAAAGTTCTTCAATTGTGTCTTTAGGAATTCCAAGTTTGTTATACCATTCAATTCTTTTCCAAAACTGTTCCGGAAGCCACAATTTTATATTATCAACTCTTTGCTTAGTAATAATTTTGGGTGGAAGGTCAGTATCAGGATACATTCTATCAGCACCGGGTAAAATTCTCTCAAATCCGTTCGTTCCATCACTCATTGCTTGTCTTGTTTCAGATGGAATTCCAACCGTTGCTTCTTTTGCTCGGATAATAATTTCATTTACTGCAGTTTGTGCATCATCCGCACTTCCCAAAACAATTACCATTGTATCATTATCAGAGGCATTGGTAAACTTCTTAATCTTTAGCCAATCAGCAGAAGAAATTGTATCGCTCTTGCTGTCTGAATGAATAAGATTTGGAATACTTGTTAAGCAAGCAATTACTCTGATGCGATCAGAGATTTCTTTAGCGAAGTAAGTATCGGTTTGTGTCTGCCAGTGAAGTAGGTCTTTATAACCTTTAAGCACAACTGCCCGAAGTTTCATTCCAGAATCAGCAGCATTTTTAAGCGGGGCATAGAGAACTTTCTTTAAAAGATTTGTAATCTCAAATTGTTCCGCTTTAAAAGTTTCCGGAGTAATATTTCTACTTTTCAGTTCTTCACGCAATCTTAAAAGATTCCATTGTCTCATTGCTTCATTATATGTGAGGAGCGGAATCAAGG
Organism: uncultured Ignavibacteriaceae bacterium; assembly: GCA_963804005.1. Classification (GTDB taxonomy): domain Bacteria; phylum Bacteroidota; class Ignavibacteria; order Ignavibacteriales; family Ignavibacteriaceae; genus JAGXRK01. Next base: position 35,596 of record CAWDOP010000004.1, read on the forward strand.
TAATTTGGGGAACGCCTTTTATTTCAACACGAGTTCCGCCTTCAACGCTTACATTAACATCTTCACGGGCAGCACCCATTCCCCGCCTGACTTTGTGTGTGCTTCTTACAAGCTTACTGCACAACCAGGCAACTTCTGCAACTTCTTGCGGAGTTTTCATAGCAGGTTCTGTTACGGTTTCCATTAGCGGCATTCCAAGTCTGTCCGTTAAATAAACTCTCTCATGCCCAATGTCGGAAACTTCTCTGCAGGAATCTTCTTCAATTGACATCTGAACAATTTTTACTTTTCTGTCTTTATACGGAATCCATCCATCAAGAGCATAAATTGCTGTCCGCTGGAATCCGGTTGGAATGCTTCCATCCAAATATTGTTTTCTTGCAATATGAAGTTCATCAACTATGTTACAGTTATATAACATTCCTATCCCGATTGCAATATCAAGCGCATCCTCGTTTATTAAAAATGGTGGTGTGTCATCCATTTCGTATGTGCAAACAGTTTCGCGTTTGATGTGATAAATAATATTTTTCTTTGTTTTGAATTCCATTAAAGCTGTGCCATCATACACTCCCATTTCTGAAAGTGTGGGACGCATATGCCGGAGTATTTCCGCATCGTATTCCTTGCTGTATTTTCCTGCGGGACAACGGCAGAAAAGTTTTTTCTCTGTGTAAAGCTGTTGATGAATTTCTATTCCTGATTTGAATCCGACAGTTTTATAATCTTCTTCGGTCATTTCTTCGAAGGGCTTGAAGATGAAATCGTGCATATGTGAGTAACCAATAATTTTGTAAATGTTGATGTGAAAAATAAGCAATGTTTTGAGCAGGGAAAAACTTCTAATAGATTGTGAACGATGCTATTCCATGGAAATGCTCTGACGATCTTCTTTCTCTTATCTTGAATTACTAACTTTGGCTGTTTATTTTTCTACACAATCTGGATGTAATTACAATGAAAATCTCCTTTACAATCTTAACTATCATTTCTACTATTATAAACCTTTCCGCACAAACGAATAACATCAATATCATTCCCAGACCACAGGGAATAAAGATTCTTGATGGATATTTCACAATCAATTCATCAATTAAATTTTTGTGTGATGAAGACACCAAAATGATTGCTGAATATTTTTCTAATGAAGTAGAATCTTTATTTGGAATAAAACTAAATATCAGGAAAACTTCGTCAGATAATGCAGAAATAAATGTAATTGATCTTCGACTTACAAAACTTGACCACAGTGACAGTAAAGAAGCATATCATCTTAACATTACTAAAGAAAAGATCATAATAACGGCAAACGAACCAAACGGAATATTTTATGGTATTCAATCTTTAAGACAATTACTTCCTGTTAAAAAAAGTCTTAAAAGTAAAAACGAATTACTGATTCCTGCAGTTGATATTAAAGACTATCCACGATTCGTTCATCGGGGATTAAATCTGGATTGCTGCCGCCATTTTATGGAAAAAGATTTTGTTAAAAAACATATTGATCTTTTAGCATATCACAAAATGAATGTTCTCCACTGGCATTTAACAGAAGACCAGGGCTGGAGAATTGAAATTAAAAAATATCCTGAGCTTACACGAATTGGAGCATTCAGAAAATATGATGACGGAACAGAGTACGGTGGATTTTATACTCAAGAAGATATAAAAGAAGTTGTAGAATATGCAGCAAGCAGATTTATAACTGTTATTCCCGAAATAGAATTACCGGGACATTCCACCGCGGCAATTGCAACTTATCCACAATATTCCTGCACAGGCGGACCATTTAATGTCGGAACTTTATGGGGAGTTTATAAAGACATTTACTGTGCTGGAAATAATGATACCTTCAAGTTTCTCGAAGATGTTCTATCAGAAGTAATTGATTTATTTCCCGGTCCATATATTCACATAGGCGGTGATGAAGCACCCAAGGATCGATGGAAAGTATGTCCCAAATGTCAACAGCGAATTAAAGACGAAGGTCTTGCCGATGAACACGAACTTCAGAGTTATTTTGTAAAACGGATAGAAAGATTTGTTAACTCAAAAGGAAAAAGAATTATCGGTTGGGATGAGATTCTCGAAGGCGGTTTGGCACCTGAAGCAACAGTTCAATCGTGGCGAGGAACAAAAGGAGCAATTGATGCCGCTAAAATGGGTCACGATGTAATTGTATCTCCGACCAGTCATTGTTATTATGATTATCCAATTGAAACAACAGATGTTCCTAAAGTTTATTCGTTCGATCCTGTCCCACAGGAACTTAATGCTGAGGAAATTAAGCACGTTCTTGGAACTGAAGGAAATATGTGGACAGAATACGCTCCGCAAATTGTAATCGATCACAGATTGTTTCCGAGAATTGTTGCGTTATCAGAAGTGGCGTGGACTGATATGAAACAGAAGAACTACGATGACTTTAATCACCGCTTGCAAAATCATTATAATAAACTCGATGAACTTGATGTAAATTATGCTTTTGAAGTTAGTCCGTTGAAAGTAATTCCTGTTTTCAATAAAGAGAATAGAGAATTTGTCATCACAATAGAAAATCAGCAGCCAAATTTTGATTTATATTATACTATTGATGGAGCTGAGCCAAGTATAAATTCAACTAAATATTCTGAACCAATCAAAGTAAATAAATCTGCAACTTTAAAAATGGTTTTATACCGCGGAGATAAGAAAGTCGGTTACACAATCGAAAGAGATTATACAATAAGCAAATCGCAAAACAAAACTATTGAGTTAACTTATCCCTACAGTGAGAGATTCACTGGCGGCGGAGATATTGCTTTAACAGATGGAGTTAGGGGAACAATCAGTTACCGCGATGGTTTGTGGCAGGGATTCGATCAAACTGATTTTGAAGCCGTTGTTGATCTTGAAAAAGCAACAAACATAAATAAAATAATCATCGGATTTTTCACTGCTTCATCGTCTCTTGTAGTATTTCCTGAATATGTTGAATTCTTTACTTCTGATGATAAAGAAAATTATAGATCGCTTGGCAAGATTAGTAAAGATTTTTCATTGAAAGATCCATCCTGGATAAAAAAAGATTTTTCTCTGGGCGTTGATAATGTTTCTGCTCGTTATGTAAAAATATTTGCAAAAAATCCATTAACTGTTCCCGACTGGCATCCCGCTGCAGGTTGGCGCGTTTGGTTGATGGTTGATGAAATTATTATTGAATGAGAGAATGCGAATATGAGTATCAATAAAACTACAAGTGAAAAACAGATTTGTATTTAATTAAACGTTTCGAAAGAAACTAATACTATATGGATAGACAAGATTTCCACCGCTTGCCTTCGCTATATTTTTTAAGATGAAAACAATGTAATAAATTATAACGAATACCATCAACACAAACCCAATAAATAACGGCAGAAGTAATGTCGCGGCAAAAAGATAGACAAGCAGGCTAAGCTGAAAGTTCATTACTTTTGCCGAAATGAAAGCGAGTTTTGGTTTCTTGTTTAACGTGAAGAACCAAACAGGCAAAGAAAAAAATGGAATGGGGATCAACGCTGTTATGTGAAGAAATGTTTTCAAGTTAAAATCATTACTTTCTTAGAGCCATTTTTTTCGTTTAAAGTACCATATCATCAAAGCAATTGCTGATACAGTAAAAATCCAGAAGCCCCAGGGATACATCCATTCATATTGAAGTTCTGGAAAGTGTTTGAAGTTCATTCCATACACTCCGGCAAGAAAAGTCAGCGGAATAAAAACTGTAGCAATGATTGTAAGAACTTTCATCACCTCGTTCATCTTATTGCTTACGCTCGACAAATAGACATCCAGCATGCCGACCACCATATCCCGGTAAGATTCTATTGTATCAATCACCTGAATAGTATGATCGTAAACATCACGAATAAAAACCTCGGTGGATTTCTGAATAATTCCTGTTTCATTTCTTTGCAGTGAACTCAACACCTCGCGCAGCGGCCAGACAGACTTACGCAATAGAATCATTTCTCTTCGAAGATCATGCACTCTCTGAAGATCGCCCTTTTCTGAATTTGTAATCAAACGATCTTCAAGCTCTTCAATATCTTCACCTATTTTTTCGAGTATATGAAAATAACTGTCAACAACTGCATCCATTAAAGCATACGCAAGATAATCGGGGCCGCTATTACGCATTCGGGGACCACCCTTCCTCAGCCGTTCGCGAACCGGATCGAACACATCGCCGATGCCTTCCTGAAAGGTTATTAGATAATATTTACCAAGAATAAAACTTACCTGCTCATTTTTTATTTGCCTGGATTCTTCATCATAGAAGAACATTCGTAATACAATAAAAAGATGCTTTTCATAATCCTCAAGCTTAGGGCGCTGCGTTGTGTGGAGTATATCTTCAAGCGCAAGCGAATGGACGTCAAAATGTTTGCCGATCTTTTCGATTAATTCAACATTGTGGATTCCATCAATATTAATCCACGAAATAGTTTTCGTTTCTTTAAGTGCAAAAACATCTTCAACATTTTTTATTTCCGATTCTTCAATTTTCTCAGCATTATAATCAATAACCGAAATTTTAATTGGCAGCTAGGTTTTTCGCCAGTGTAAACTAGCGTCCGGGGCCAGCCTATCTTCTTTGGCTTTGGTTTTATTATTCGTTTTATCTTTCCAACTTGTCTTTTTGCCTGTCTTGTTAATTGCTTTCCTTGTTTAATCATATTAAACCTCTTTTAATATCATATTTTTTAATGCCTTAATCCATATTGGATTATCGTTCAGGCTTTCAACCAGCTGAACTTTCTCACCGCCGTATTTTACAAATAAATCCTGATATTCTTTTCCGATTTCAATTGTTGTTTCAAGACAGTCTGCAACAAAAGCTGGACTGAAGACCAAAAGCTTTTTTGCTCCACTTTTTGCTTTTTCAATTACAACTTTATCTGAAAATGGCTTCAGCCAATTCTTTATCCAGCCTCGATTGAAAGCAAACCGTATATTTCTCTTTAGGGATATTTAGCTTTTCGGCTATCAATCTAGTTGTTGCATAACAAGCCGCTTTGTAACAGTATTTGTTGTCTTCGTTAATTTCATTTTCACAGTTGTGATCATTACAGGATTTTCCGTCTTCATAAACTTTATTAACCTGTCTCACAGGCAAACCATGATAGCTAAAAAGAATATGGTCGTATTCGTTAATGTTATATTTCTTTCCGCGTTCAACAATCGAATTAATATAACCCTCATCATCATAAAACTGGCTGATAATTCTTTAACTCGGGAATAACCCACCACTTGCTTATTATTTTCATCACCTTATCAATTGCTGAGCCCGGTGCTTGCAGAAGCATATTGAGGAAACAAGGGGAATATGATAATCCTTTGATAATTTTTCTTTTTCATTCTTGTAAGAACGTCATCAAGCGAGGGATTTCGGTATCTCATAGCAAGTTCAACTTCAAATTCCTCTCCCAATTCTTTCTGAAGTTTTTCTCTTTACGGATTCGCCATAAATAATAATTGGAGATCCCTGCCTACCGGCAGGCAGGCTTTCCCCGCCGACAACTCTTATAAACCTTGGCAGATTTTGGTGCACGGAACGGAATAATGATAAAATTAACAAGAAAAAATCTTTCGTTGCATTAATATCAATAACACGAGGATCGTTAAGAAATTCAAACAAATATCTTCTTAACATCTTTAACAGATGGACTGTCTGGTGTGCCGAGGTTAATTATAAAACTCCGGTTTTTGCGCTCATACCTTTTAGCAAATAATTATTGAATAGGAATTAGACTGATGCAAATTTATAAATCTTTATGGTAAGTATTTGATTTTGTTAGCAGTAAAAATCCAAAAATCCCGCAGAATCAGAATCAAGAGTTGTGAAATATCTGCCAGCAATCCCGATGTCTCCACCAATCTTTGTTTCGCCGATTGATATGGTGTTGTAGTCTTGAGTTTAGGTTAGAGAATTTGGTTATGGGACAAATA
>CAWDOP010000005.1:0-19464 GCA_963804005.1 uncultured Ignavibacteriaceae bacterium
GCCCTCTGTAGTAACCTTCCGAAGTTGTTAATATTGGTCTTCCAAAAAGAAACGGCTGTTCAAGTTTGACTGATAACTCAATATCGCCCTGATAACTTTCATCTCTTTCTTCTTCGGACTTGAAAATGTTACTGAAATTAAAATTTGGAAGATCAATTATTCTTGTGGAAAGAGAAACTGTTAGTCTTCTTGCGTCACCTAAGAAATTCTTCCTTATGAAATCAATTCCAAGACCGGTATTAAATGAATTATTCTGATTATCGGCTTTTATTTCGGGAGATATTTCATTCATTGTACCGACTTTAGCATTTATTAAAATCGGTACTTTATACTTTGCCGCTTCAGAAATTATCGGATCAATTTCCAAAGATGTGAAAAGTCCGGTTCTAAATAATCTAAACTGACTTCTATCAATTTGTTGCTGACTGTAAATCTGATTGATTTTTAAGCTGGAAATTTCTTTAATCATATCATAAGAAACATCATCTGCTCCAACTCCAGATTTATTAATTCGGATATCATCAACTGAATACCGGTCATTCAAAGTAAAGTATGCGAAAATGTTAGTTCTGCTGACTAAGGTGTCCATCATGATAATAGTGCTATCATAGTCGCCAAACAAATAGCCGTTGTCTGCAAGATATTTAATAATCCCGTCAATATTTGATTGAACTTCATCTTGGGAATATTGCTTGCTGGAATCAATTGTAATGATCTTGGATTTCATATCAAAGAACAAAAAACGCGGCATTTCATCAAAGCCAATAAGGTCAAACTTGCCGTATTTAGCAACTTTGTCTTCATCTATAAAATAAGTTAAACTTATTGTACTCGAGGAAGAATCTATCTCTATTTGATGAGTTACTTCAGTAAGAAAAAATCCATTTGCGTTATAAAATGATTGAATAGCAAGTTTATCAATTCTTACATTAGACGAATCATAAAACTCAGGCTCTTTGCCGAAGCTGGTAAAGGAATCAAGAAATTTCCAGAACCACCAGGGTGTTTCTTTGCTTGCCAGAATGAATTTGAGGTCGCCTTCAGAGAAAGATTGGTTTCCCTCAAATTGTATCTTTTTTAATTCAAAATCACGATAAGACTGTGCAAATCCTGAATCAGAAAAAATTATTAATAGAAGAATCACGAGAATGAATTTTCTAGTTAATAAGTTTATTAAGGATTTATGTTTTTTCTGTACAAAAATTTTCACAGTACTGTTATCACTTCGAATTAGTGTTTAAGCGTATAACTGAAAAGTTTACTCAAGCGTTATATCCTGATCAATTATTTTAAGCGAGGGATAATCTTTCTTAAAAATTAAGGTAAAAAAGTTTTTTATTTCCTTATTATCAACATTCTTTGAGATAAATAATGAAGGTGCTCTTCTTGGTTCAGCAATAAGATGCGAATAGTAAACTTCTTTTTTTTCAAAGTCGATTATATATGAAAAACTTTCTCCACCGCCTGTTCCCATAAAATAGTTTTGTGAATTATAATAAAGCAATTCATAATCAAACGATGGAAATTTTATTTTGTCAAGAAAACTTTCTTTGTGTGAACCGGCTAAGATTCTGGATTCATATTTTTTTTCAAGCTCGCCTTCTACTTCCTCAAGCAAAACAAATTTTATTCCCCAGTCCACATGTTCATCAGTTTCCACAATCACTGCAATTTTTTTTCTAGTTGATTCATCAAAGAAACCGCCAAATGCAGAAACAACTTCATTACCTAAAACTTTTTTACTTAGTTCAATAAGTTGAATTTTATTTTCAAAATCTATTTTAGGTAATGCATCTTCGTCCTTGTCACCGCAGCTAATAACAAATAAAGAAAGACTAATCACGAAAAATATTTTCAGTGTTTTATTTGATAACAACCTGAGTTCCCTTCCCAGCTATGGTTAATAGCTCATCTATGTTTTCGTTACTAATGGCAATTGATCCGTCTGTCCAATTATAAACGAATGGAAGATTTTTAAAAATATAATTCAATCTTCCTATTCCATGAATTCCAACATTATTTCCCAGTGCAGTTTCAGTTTGAATACAATCATTATAGTAGAAATCAAATTTGATATCATTGTATTCTCGTTGGGTAATACTTCCTCTTCTCAGAGCATCAATGCCATCTTCAAGATTTGGATAATTCAGTCTTAAAAATTTATAGTGATCATTCGAAGTGTCTATGCTGCAAATCTTGTAAGTTCCAACCGGAGTAGCTCCGTCATTAGCAAGTTTCTTTTTATCTCTGAGGTTTCTTCCAAAGCTTGCCCTATAAGATTTAATCAAAACAGTATCTTCATATACACTAAGAGTATAACTCTTTCTGTCAACAACAATATTTACATCTTCAAGTCTTGTAAAACCTTTTTTAAGTATCGCTTCGGAAAGAGGAACTTCCCTTAAATTCAGTATAATACCATAAATAACAGTACCTGCAAGAAATAATAAAATACCGCTAATGGAAAAAATCACGTTCCTTGCTACTGATTTGTTTAAATAAGCGGCAGCTATTTTTTTTATTTTCTCTTTTTGCTCGGAATTCATCAGGGCTATTTTTTTATACTTATAAAATTACGTAAAAAAGAAATCAATTTTTGTGCTTAAATCTGTTTATGGATATAAAAATGGGCTGACGTAAAAGTAAAATAAACTGTGACTTTTAAATCAGCCCGTTATAAAAAAGTTCGAAACTATTAAACTTCCATTATTTCTATTTCTTTATGTTTTAATATCTCATCAATAATTTTGATATGTTCGTCTGTTAATTTTTGAACTTCGTTTTCTAAATTTTTGAGTTCATCTTCAGATATGTTTTTGTCTTTTTCTTCTTTCTTCAAGTGATCCTTGGCATCACGACGAACATTCCGAATTGCTATCTTTGTTTCCTCACCAAATTTCTTTATCAACTTAACAAAATCTTTTCTTCTTTCTTCAGTTAATGGTGGAACAGGTATCTTTAAATTTGTTCCGTCACTTACCGGATTAAAACCTATGTTTGCTTCCAAAATTGCTTTTTCAATTATTGGCACCATTGATTTATCCCAGGGAGTAATTGAAAGCGTATGAGCATCAAGAACAGATAGATTACCAACCTGACTGATCGGAGTAGCTGTTCCATAATAATCTACTCTTATTCCATCCAATAATTGTGTGGTAGCTTTACCGGTTCTTACTTTTGCTAACTCACTTCTGAGAGCTTCGAGAGATTTATCCATTCTATGTTTTGCATCTTTAATTATGGGGTTCATATTTCCCTCTTTAATTATTAGAATTAAAAATCATACTAAGAAATAAAGGTTCCTATTTGTTCGCCTTTAACTAATTTCAATAAATTACCGGGGACATCCATATTGAAGACCATCATAGGCAGCTTGTTTTCCTGACAAAGACTTACAGCCGTTAAATCCATTATGCGCAAGTTCTTTTTAAGAATATCTATATATGAAATTGATTCAAATTTCAGAGCATCAGGATTTTTTTCAGGATCAGAATCATAAACTCCATCAACTCTTGTTCCTTTAACGATAACATCGGCGCCAATTTCAACTGCTCTTAATGAAGCCGCAGTATCAGTACTGAAATATGGATGACCTGTCCCTCCTCCAAAAATAACAACTCTGCCTTTTTCAAGATGACGGATTGCCCTTCTTCTGATGTAAGGTTCTGCTATTGCTTCCATCTCTATTGCACTCATCAGTCTGGTAATAATTCCTTTTTTCTCAATTGCATTCTGTAATGCAAGTGAGTTGATCACAGTTGCTAGCATTCCCATTTGATCACCAGTAGCACGATGTATTCCTTGTGAGGATGCGCTAAGCCCGCGATAAATGTTTCCACCACCAATAACAATTCCAAGTTGAACCCCAACATCATGAACTTTTTTAACTTCATCGGAAAAGAAATCAAGCACTTCGGCAGAAATTCCAAATCCCTGTTTACCCATCAGTGATTCGCCGCTAAGTTTCAGTAAAACTCTTTTATATTTTAGTTCATTCATCAGGTTTACATTATTATTATAAAATTAACGGAATTATTTTTCGTTTCAGGTTTAAATATAAAAAAAAGGTCTTAATTTACTTAAGACCTTTTAAAAATTAGATTTTATTTATTTCTTTTCGTCACCTAAATGAAACCGTTTAAACAGGGTAATCTTTGTTTGTGTTTGGTTCTTTTTATTAAACTCATCAATCAGATTACTAACTGTTTTTGTGTTATCTTTTATAAATGCCTGCTCAATTAAACAATTTTCCTGATAGAATTTATTTAACCTTCCGGTTGCAATTTTCTCAAGAATTTGCTCCGGTTTACCTTCCTTGCGTGCAAGCTCTTTATAGATTTCCATTTCTTTTTCAATAATATCTGCAGAAACTTCTTCTCTGTAAACACACAACGGTCTCATTGCCGCAACCTGCATTGCAATATCTTTACCTATTTTTAATAGTTCTTCAGATCCGGAAGTCACATTATCAAACTTTACCAGAACTGCCAGCTTTGAACCCATATGAACATAATCAACAAGCAAACCATTATCAGCAGATTCAGTAGTTACTCTTGATATCTCAACTTTTTCTCCTACTTTACCCATAACTTCAATGAGCTTGGATTTCACTTCAGAACTTGAGTTTAACAGATCATCTACATTTGAAATTTTATTACTGAATACAGTTTGTAGAACCGCGTTAGTAAGTCCAACAAAATCCGTACTTTTTGCAACAAAATCTGTTTCACAATTTACTTCAACTATTGCAGCAAATTTACCGTCATCAGAAACCTTTGTTTCCACCATACCTTCGTTAGCAGATTTTTCAGCTCTTTTAGCAGCAACGGAAGCCCCTTTTTTTCTGAGAATATCAATAGCTTTTTCAAAATCGCCATTAGCTTCTGTAAGCGCTTTTTTACAGTCCATCATTCCTGCACCGGTCTTTTGTCTTAGCTCATTTACTTGAGCGGCTGTAATAGACATAATTTAGATCCCTTTCAAAAATTAATTTTCAGAAGATTTCTCTTCGTTTTCATTTTTTGGTTTATCAGCTGAATCTTTCTTTTCATCTTTCATCTCCGCTGATTTCTTTTCTTTTGCAGCTTCGGCTTTTCTTTTTTCTTCAGCTTTCTTTTCAGCAATTTCTTTTCTTTGTTTTTCTTTAGCTGCAGCTTCTTCTGCTTTTTCTGCTTCGCGTTCTTTTTTTAATCTTTCTTTCTCTGCTGCTTCTTCAGCTTTAACTTCTTTTAACTTTGCTTCACCTTCAAGAATAGCATCTGCCATAAATTTGGTAATAACCTCAACAGTTTTTACAGCATCATCGTTTGCAGGAATTATATATTCGGCTACATCGGGATCACAATTCGTATCAACAATTGCAAACACAGGTATTTTTAATCTGTGAGCTTCTTTAACAGCTATATCTTCTTTCTTAATATCTACAATAAAAACTGCTCCCGGTATTTTATTCATTGTCTCAACACCTTCAAGAACCTTTTTTAGTTTATCCCTTTCCCGTGTGAGGAATAATCTTTCCTTCTTTGTTATTTTATCAAAAGTTCCGTCTGTTTCCTGCTTTTCTATATTAGTTAATCTCTTAATACTTTTACGAATGGTAGCAAAGTTAGTTAGCATTCCACCGAGCCATCTTTCACTTACCCAATTCATACTGCATCTTCTAGCTTCAGTTTCAATTATATTTTTTGCTTGTTTTTTTGTGCCGACAAAAAGAACTTTTTTCCCGTCAGCAACGAGTTTAGAAAGCTCTTCGGCTGCTTCGGTTAGAAGTACCTGAGTTTTTTTAAGATCAATGATGTGAATACCGTTCTTTTCCATAAAAATGTATGGTTTCATTTTAGGATTCCAACGGCGGGTAAGGTGACCAAAATGTGCACCAGCTTCAATGAGCGCAGTAATGTCTACTTTTTCCATATTATCTCCTGTTTAGCTTCTACTTCCATCATCTTTACCTTCCACCCCGATACATCGGGGCACAGGTGGTAAATCAGAAAGTATGAATGATTGTTAAATGTTTATCTTCAAGTACAAGTTCAAGAAATTCAATCTTGAACTTGAATCTGAACTTTAGATTATCTCTTAGAAAACTGAAATCTTTTTCTTGCTTTTGGCTGACCGTATTTCTTTCGTTCAACCATTCTGGGATCTCTTGTAAGTAATCCCTGAGCTTTAAGCGCCGGTCTGAAATCGGGATTAAGATCAATGAGTGCTCTTGCAATACCTAATCTTACTGCCTGAGCCTGACCGGTTGTTCCACCACCTTTAACATTAACTTTTACATCATACTTGCCTTCGGTTTCAGTTACCTTAAAAGGCAATAAAATATCTTCACGACTTAATAACTGTGGGAAAAACTTTTCAAATTCCTGATTATTTGCAGTTATAACACCGGAACCGTTTCTTAAAATAACTCTTGCAACGGAAGTTTTTCTTCTTCCAACATAAATTTTATCAACCATTAATTACTTCTCCATTAAACTAATTGGTTCGGGTTTCTGTGCAGAGTGAGGATGATTTTCACCTGCATAAACTTTTAATTTCTTAATTAATTTTTTTCCCAATCTATTTTTGGGCAGCATTCCTTTAACAGCATTCTCAATAATAAACTCAGGTTTTTTAACAAACATATCCTGAATTGATGTTATCTTCTGACCACCCGGATAACCGGAATGTCTGATATATTGTTTAAGTGTTTCTCTTTTGCCAGTTACTTTTACCTTATCAGCATTTACTATAACAACAAAATCGCCGGTATCCATGTTAGGCGTAAATATAGGTTTATTTTTGCCTCTTATAATTCTAGCAACCTTAGAAGCCAATCGACCCAATACCTGATCCTTAGCGTCAACGAGATACCACTTTCTATCTGCGTCTTCAGTGCGTATGAATTTAGTTAATTTTTCTTGTTTCACGTATTTATCCTCCGAAACCTGAAATCATTCCAAATAAAGAAGCGAAAGATATATTTATACCGCTGAAAAGTCAAGATTTTTAAATAATTAAGATTAATGGCTGAGCCAGACAAAAGACTTCCAAATTCTAAAAATAGAACTCTTTTTAACTGTTTTAATAATCTGATTAAAAGTAGTGAAATTTAATTTCTGAGACCCGAAGACTACAAAAAATCCCGAATTATCAAATTTTTGAGAATAAATCTTCAATACTTCAAAAAAATTCTTGATAAAAGCTAAACTTGTTGTGTCTATATCAGGAAAATATTAAAGAGTACTTCTCAGAATTACAGCAGTAATTATTATTTTATAAAAATGAGGAACCGAAATTAAAAGTTTTGATCATTCCGAAAAACCGTGGTTGAAAAGATTTGAATGCCTCTTCACCAACCATCATTAACTTTAAACTAAAATCCTCATCAGATTTTGTTCGAAGATAAACTGTTTGCGCCACATGACTTTCAATAATTTCAGGATCATTATAATAAGCTGTATAGTTATCAAACTCCATTTTGTATTGATACCTTTGCTCATTAAAATAATATTTTTCTTTTACTTCAAGATGAATATATGGCGGAGGATTATAATGACCATCTGATGCCCAAAAAGTTACTCCGTCAAGTTTGTTCTTTACATTTTGATCAACAAACGTCCAACCTTTGGGAAACCTTATTGAGACATTGAGTGAGTGTTCCCGATAAAACTGATCTAAATTTGTGGTATCGGCATTTATATCAGCAAAAACAAATCGTTGCGCTGAAGAAATTTCTTCCGGATTTGAAAAATCATCTGGTTCTTTGTCAATTAAATCTTTCTGTTTAACCATATTTTCAGAATTAATTACTTCATTGAATTCCACCATATAAAATACTGGATTTATCACGGAGCTATTGAGCGATAGTTTTGCCAGAACAGTTATTAAAATAAATCCAATCACATGAATTATTATTGAAGAAGAAGCATTCTTCAGCCATCTTAATAAATCTGTTTTAGAATTTTCGATTGAGTTCATAATTGTAACACATTATTTGGGCAAAACTTTGTACTAACTTAAAACTTTGAAGCCCTTTTCAAAATTACTAACTTTAAATTCTAATTTTTAACAGACAAAAGAAAGTCTATGAATTTTCTGATAACAGGCGGCGCCGGATTTTTAGGCATCAATTTAGTAAGATATTTAGATTCCAGAGGTTATAAAGTTGCCTCACTCGACGTCGTTCCCTTTGATTATAAAGATATGAACGATAAGATTGAAATTATAACTGGAGATATACGAAATAAAGAAATAGTCGAACAAGCAGTTCAGGGACGCGATATTATTGTTCATACTGCTGCAGCTCTTCCATTATATAAACCCGAAGATATTTATTCAACTGATATTGACGGTACAAGAAATATGATTGAAGCAGGAAAAAGAGCGGGTGTAAAAAGATTCATTCATATATCATCTACTGCTGTTTACGGTATTCCTGATCATCATCCTTTACTTGAAGATGATAAACTTGATGGTGTCGGTCCTTACGGTGAAGCAAAAATTCTTGCAGAAGAAGAATGTCTGAAAATGCGTAAAGAAGGAATGTGTGTACCTATTCTTCGTCCGAAGTCTTTTATCGGACCGGAAAGGCTCGGTGTGTTTGATCTGCTGTATGATTGGGCTTCGGATGGTCGCGGGTTCCCGATGATTGGAAGCGGAAAAAACAGATATCAGCTGCTCGATGTAGAAGACTTATGTGACGCAATTTATTTATGTGCAACTCATGATGAAAAAATTGTTAATGATACTTTTAATATCGGTGCAAAAGAATTTACAACAATGAGAGAAGACTATCAGGCAGTTCTTGACTTTGCCGGACACGGGAAAAAAATAAAATCACTTCCTGAAAAACCACTTATTTTTACATTAAGAGTTCTAGAAGCAATTAAACTTTCGCCGCTTTATAAATGGGTCTACGAAACTGCTTCAAAAGATTCATTTGTGTCAATCGAAAAGGCTGAAAGAATTCTTGGATATAAACCAAAGTTTTCGAACAAGGATGCTCTTCTCAGAAATTTCAAATGGTATGTTGAACACAGGAATGAATTTATAAATAAAGATGGTGTTTCACATAGAGTTCCATGGAAACAAGGAATATTAAGATTAGCAAAATATTTTTTCTAGCTTATAGACTATTAATGGTTTTAATAATATTTTATAAAAAGTAAACGAGATAAATTATTAAGGAGTTGAAAATGGCGACTAAAAAAGATTATCTAAAAGATGTTATTAAGCATATTGATATTAAACAGCATAACGTTGTTCCGCTTGTTGATGCGATGAAAGATATGGCTTTCTCAGCAAGAGATTTAAACCGTGCCGCTCAAATTTATAACCTGATGATAAAAGATAAAGAGTGCGGAATAATTCTCACTCTTGCTGGAAGTTTATTTAGTGCAGGTTTAAAAAAAGTGGTTTATGATTTAGTTATGAATAACATGGTTGATGCAATTGTTTCTACAGGTGCAATAATTGTTGATCAGGATTTCTTTGAAGCTCTTGGCTTTAAGCATTACAAAGGGACTAAATTTGTTGATGATAATGAAATGCGCGAATTGATGATTGATAGAATTTACGATACATTTATTGATGAAGAAGAATTACGTATCTGTGATGATACAACAGCAACAATATTAGACTCTTTAGAACCGAGACCATATTCGTCACGCGAATTACTTTGGGAATTCGGAAAATATCTTGAAGATAACGGTGGGCCAAAGGTTGACGATAGCGTAATATATGCTTGCTATAAAAAGAATGTTCCGATCTTCGTACCAGCTTTTTCTGATTGTTCAGCAGGATTTGGATTTGTAGTGCACCAGACAAATAATCCTGAAAAACATGTATCACTTGATGCAGCAAAAGATTTTTTAGAGCTGACAAAAATAAAACTTAACTCAAAAGTTACAGGAATATTTATGATTGGCGGTGGTGTCCCTAAAAACTTTACACAGGATATTGTTGTTGCTGCAGATATACTGCAAGAAGATGCTGAAATGCATAAGTATGCTGTTCAGATTACTGTTGCCGATGAAAGAGACGGTGCACTTTCAGGTTCAACTTTGAAAGAAGCAAGCTCCTGGGGAAAAGTTGAAACGACTTACGAACAAATGGTTTACAGCGAAGCAACAATTGCTATGCCGCTTGTAGCTGGATATGCTTATCATAAGGGCGATTGGAAACAAAGAAAAGATAAAGAGTTCCAAAAATTGTTTCATAAAGAAACTGCAACCGTTTAGTTAGTATTAGCTTTTTCAATAACGCCTCATTTATTGAGGCGTTTATATTTTTAAAGTGATAATAATCAATTTGTATCAAAGTTTGGAAAAAGAAATTGTTTTTTCAATTTAAAAGACTGAATTTTCCTGTGGTATTTATTTTTAACAAGGAAAAAGATTAAATGAAAATAATTATTGCAGGAATGGGAGATGTTGGATACCATCTTGCTAAACAGTTATCAAGTGAAGCACATGATATCATTGCCATCGATACAAACCATCAAAGGCTTTCATACACAGATTCGATGACCGATATTTTAATCATCAACGGTTCTTCGACCTCTATTAAAATTCTTAAAGAAGCAAAAATAGATAAAGCCGATCTGGTGGTTGCTGTTACTTCTTCTGAGGAAGTCAATTTAACGACAGCTATTCTTGGAAAAAGACTCGGTGCGAAAAAGACTATTGCACGCGTTAGTAATGCAGAATATCTTGAGCAGGAAAATGTGGTTAATTTTCAATCTTTAGGGATTGATTTTATGATTTATCCTGAAGAACTTGCAGCCAGGGAAGTTATTAGTCTTATCAACAGAACTGCAGCTACAGACGTTATTGAATTTGAAAACGGAAAATTATCCGTGATAGGATTAAGATTAGATAAAAACGCTCCTATAATTCATCAAAAATTGATTGATGTTGCAAAAGCAAATCCAAGTTTGGATTATAGAATTGTCGCTATTTACAGAAATTTCAGAACTATAATTCCAACAGGTAATGATAAATTCATTCCTAATGATCAGGTGTTTGTTGCAACAAAACCTGAAGGAATTGAGGTTATATTAAGACTAGCAGGAAAAGAGAATATAAACTTCGATAATATCATGATTCTTGGCGGCGGTAAAATAAGCAGAAGAGTTGCATCAGTATTGAGTGAGAAAATGACAGTGAAAATTATTGAATCTGATGAAGAAAAAACTTTCGAGCTTGCCGACAAATTACCGAATACACTAATTATCCGGGGAGACGGCCGAGACATTGACCTTCTTGCACAGGAAGGAATTATTGATGTAGATGCATTCGTTGCTCTTACTGAAGATGCTGAAACTAATCTTATTTCATGTTTAATGGCAAAACATCTAGGTGTAAAAAAAGCAATTGCACTCGTTGACAAAGTTGATTACATACCTCTTACTCAAACGATAGGACTCGATTCCCTGATCAATAAAAAACTTATTGCTGCAAATAGCATTTCTAGATTTATCCGCAGAGGAGAATTAGTTGCATATGCTTCTCTTGAAGGAATAGATGCCGAAGTGATTGAATTTATTGCCCAATCAGGTTCGGATGTGACAAAAGATTATATAAAAGACCTCAGTTTTCCTAAAGGCGCTATTATCGGAGGAATTGTAAGAGGAGAGGATACTTTTATTGCCACAGGAAATATTCAAATAAAACCAAATGATCGTGTTGTTGTATTTTGCCTGCCCGATGCACTAAAAAAAGTTGAAAAGTTATTCAGATAATGAATTTTAAATTCATAATTAACATTCTCGGATTTTTACTTCTGCTAACCGGGTTGTTAATGCTTTCAGGTATCCCTTTCTCAATCTATTATCGAGATGATGATATTCCTGTTCTATTGTTTGCAGGTTTGGGAACTGCTTTACTTGGATTTATTGTATGGTTTTTTACACGAGATAATCTTGTAAAAGATATCGGTAAAAGAGAAGGTTATCTCATTGTTACTCTTGGCTGGTTAATAATGTCTTTCTTTGGAAGCTTACCATTTGTGTTTCATGGATCAATCCCGAATTTTACGGATGCTTTTTTCGAAACTGTATCCGGATTTACAACAACCGGTGCCTCCATTTTGAATAACATTGAAGCACTTCCACACGGTTTACTCTTTTGGCGAAGTATGACACATTGGATTGGTGGAATGGGAATTATTGTTCTGTCAATTGCTATTCTGCCTTTGTTGGGAATTGGAGGAATGCAATTATATCAGGCAGAAGTTGCCGGACCCAAAAAAGATAAACTTCATCCGCGGGTTCAGGAAACAGCCAAAAGATTATGGGCAATTTATGTGCTGTTTACTTTATCAGAAACCGTCCTTCTTATATTCGGAGGAATGAATTTATTTGATTCACTCTGTCATTCGTTCGGAACATTAGCAAGTGGTGGATTCTCAACAAAGAATCAGAGTGTGGCGTACTATAACTCTCCATTCATCGAATACGTAATCATTGTATTTATGTTTATTGCCGGAACTAATTTTTCACTTCATTACTTAGCACTGAAAGGAAAAATTTTCAATTACTTCAAAGACAGTGAATTCAGATTTTATACTTTATTCATTTTTCTTGTTGTAACTGCTTCTGCACTTTATTTAATTATTCATAATAATCAATCTGTTGAATCATCTTTCAGAGATACTTTATTCAGTATAATTTCTATTTTAAGTTCAACCGGATTTGCAACAGTAAATTATGAAAGCTGGGCACCTTTCTTTACAGAAATATTTCTTGTCTTACTTTTGTTTGGTGCGTGTGCCGGCTCAACAAGTGGAGGAGTAAAGATGGTCAGATATCAATTATTATTAAAAAACAGTCTGATAGAATTGAAAAGACTAATTCATCCTCAGGCAGTCATGCCAGTCAGACAAAACAATAAAGCGGTTCACTCGGATATAATTGCTAAGGTTGGTGCATTTGTTCTGCTCTACTTGTTTATTTTTGGAATAGGTTCAGTAATTCTAGCTATTACAGGATTGAATTCAACTTCCGCAATGGGTGCAGTTGCCGCTTGCCTGGCAAATATTGGTCCCGGATTAGATGCCACGGGTCCAATAACAAATTACAGCTCTGTCTCTGAATTAGGTAAATGGGTTTTAAGTTTTGTTATGCTCCTTGGCAGGTTAGAAATATTTACGATTCTTATTCTATTCTCACCTTCATTCTGGAAAAAGTAAATTACATGTTTCTTCCGGCTTATCTTCTCATTAAATTTCGGATGTATGAACTATAAAGTAGTAATTAATATTATTGGGTTTCTGCTTATCCTAACCGGAATACTAATGACGTCCGGAATTCCATTCTCAATCTATTATGGCCATGATGATATTATCTCAATTATCATTTCTGCTGTAATTACAATTATAGCTGGAATTACATTGTGGTTCTTGTCAAAAGATGCTGACAGACAACAGCTTGGTAAACGTGAGGGTTATATTATTGTCTCTTTAGGCTGGCTTACAATGGCTGCTTTTGGGACAATACCATTTATAATTCATGGTTCGATACCAAGCTATACTGATGCATTTTTTGAAACTATGTCCGGCTTCACAACAACAGGCGCAACAATTCTTAAAGATATTGAATCTCTTCCTGCCGGGTTGCTTTTCTGGCGAAGTCTTACTCAATGGCTGGGTGGAATGGGAATTATAGTTTTATCTCTTGCAATTCTTCCTTTGCTTGGAATTGGAGGGATGCAGTTGTTTTCTGCAGAAGTTCCCGGGATTACTAAAGATAAATTTCATCCGCGTGTTAAAGAAACAGCAAAAAGGCTTTGGGGAATTTATGTTATTCTAACGGGAACTGAAGTAATATTATTGCTTTTGGGAGGACTAAATCTTTTTGATGCAATAACCCATTCCTTTACAACAATGGCAACCGGTGGATTCTCCACAAAGAATGCCAGCACAGCACATTTCGATTCTGTATTCGTTCAATATGTTTTTATCCTATTTATGTTTTTTGCCGGAATGAATTTTACACTTCACTACTTTGCTCTTCACTTAAAATTTGATTCTTTTAAACGTAATACTGAGTTTAAATTTTATGTATTATTTATTATTGGTGCAGCTTTATTAATTATGTTTATTCATCGCCCACATCATACATTTAATACAGAGGAGGCATTTCGACAATCACTCTTTCATGTTACTTCATTAGTAACTACGACCGGTTATGTTTCATCGGATTATGAAAACTGGGCTCCGTTTTCCAGGATGTTTTTCTTTACTCTTCTATTTATTGGCGGTTGTGCCGGTTCAACTGGTGGTGGAATTAAATTCGCACGTCATTATCTGCTGTTGAGAAACGGCTTGCTCGAACTAAAGCGTCTTCTTCATCCTCGGGCAGTTATACCTGTAAGATTTAATGGTAAAGCTGTTAGTCCGGAAATCATTTCAAATGTTCAGGCTTTTTTTATTATTTATATACTTCTTTTTGTTTTCGGGTCAGTTTTACTTTCATTGCTTGGTTCAGACTTTTTCACAGCTGCCGGTGCAGTTGCAACTTGTATCGGAAATGTTGGACCGGGAATGGGTGTAGTCGGTCCTCTAGGAAATTTTGCCGATCTCCCTGATATTAGTAAATGGATTTTAAGCTTATTTATGCTTGTTGGAAGACTTGAATTGTTTACTGTGCTTATTCTTTTCTCTCCTTCCTTTTGGAAAAAATGATTTATAAAAGCAGTTTTTAAACCTTTATTCCTACAATTCACCTTCATTTCTCCACAGCAAATAGATGCAATTTATATTATATTTGCGCCTCAATAAGAAAAAATCATTAAAATGACCGGTAAAGAATTATTAAAAAAATACAACGATCCTAAAAATTTCTTCAACAGAGATCTTAGCTGGGTTGAATTTAACAGAAGAGTTCTCGAAGAGGCTCTGGATCCTGAACTCCCTTTGTTAGATAAAATAAAATTCATTTCAATTTATTCCTCAAACCTCGATGAATTTTATATGATTAGAGTTTCCGGTTTGAAGGAACAAGTTGCTGCCAATATTCTTGAGCCTGCTATTGACGGTCTAACTCCGATTGAACAAATCCAGAAAATTGACAAGATGTTAAAACCTCTGAATAAGATACTTTATGATTTATGGACGAATGAATTTATTCCAGAGCTTAGAAAGAATGATATATATCTATGCAATTACGAAGAACTGACTGATGAAGAAAAATCTAAACTTACAGCTTATTTTAAGCATGAAATTTTTCCTGTGCTTACTCCCCTTGCATTCGATCCCGGAAGACCGTTTCCATATATATCAAACTTAAGTCTTAGTATTGCTGTTATGGTTAAAAAGCCGAATGGCGAAACTCATTTTGCAAGAGTTAAGGTTCCAAGCATTTTATCTCGATTACTTGAAATTGAAAAAATTATTAACCCGAGCAAACAGGAAAATACAAACGGGTCATTCAAAGCAAGATTTATTTGGCTTGGTGATTTAATTAAAGCAAACCTCGATTTACTTTTCCCAGGTATGGAAGTAGTTGAAGCTCACAGGTTCAGAATTACCCGCGATACAGATATTGAACTTCAGGAAGATGAAGCTGATGACCTTTTGCGTGTGATTGAAGAAAATATAAGACAAAGAAGATTCGGAAGTGTTGTAAGACTTGAAGTTGCTAATGTTATGCCCGAATTTATGCTCGATACTTTAATGGAAAACCTTCTAATAAAAAGAGAAGATGTTCACGTGCTCGGTGGTCCTTTAGGAATGAGTGATGTAATGGGTTTATATAGACTTCCTTTACATCAATTGAAAGAGAAACCATTTTATTCCGTTTTACCAAAAGTATTTGAAGATGAAGAAGATATTTTTTCTGTATTTAAACAAAAGGATATAATACTTCATCATCCTTATGATTCATTTACTCCTGTTATTGATTTTATAAAACAAGCTGCAGACGACCCTGATGTTCTTGCAATAAAACAAACATTATACAGAGTAGGAGCCGATTCACCAATTGTAAAATCTCTTATAGAGGCAGCAGATCGAGGAAAGCAGGTTGCAGTTTTAGTTGAATTAAAAGCGAGATTTGATGAAGAGAATAATATTTACTGGGCAAGAGAACTTGAAAAAGTAGGTGTTCATGTTGTTTATGGTCTAGTTG
The DNA here is from genome assembly GCA_963804005.1 of uncultured Ignavibacteriaceae bacterium. Classification (GTDB taxonomy): domain Bacteria; phylum Bacteroidota; class Ignavibacteria; order Ignavibacteriales; family Ignavibacteriaceae; genus JAGXRK01. The sequence continues at coordinate 16,112 of CAWDOP010000005.1, forward strand.
GGTTAAAGACTCACGCAAAAATGACTCTTGTGGTTCGTAAAGAATTTGAAGGTGTTAAAAGATACGTTCATCTTTCAACCGGAAATTATAATGCAACCACTGCCAAGCTCTATACTGATCTTGGATTCTTTACCTGTGACGAAGATATCTGCAGCGATGTTAATGATGTCTTCAACTATCTTACAGGTTACTCAAAACAAAAAGAATTCCGAAAATTATTTGTGTCACCAATCAATATGCGGGAAAAATATCTTGCACTTATTGAAAGAGAAATTGAAAACACAAGAGCAGGAAAAAAAGGGGAAATAATCTGGAAGCTTAACTCTCTTGTTGATCCAATTATTATCGGTGCTCTTTACGAAGCTTCCAATAACGGTGTGGAAATTAAACTTATTGTCAGAGGCATCTGTTGTCTTGTACCGGGAGTTGAAAATCTAAGCGAAAATATTGAAGTAAGAAGTATTGTCGGCAGATTTCTTGAACACAGCAGAATTTTTTATTTCTATAATGACGGCGATGAAGAAATTTATCTTTCAAGTGCAGATATGATGCAAAGAAATTTAAATAGAAGAGTTGAAGTTACTTTCCCGATTGAAGATCCTGTACTCAAACAAGAACTAATTAAAACTGTAATAAAGTATTCATTAAAAGATAATGTTAAGGCAAGAAAATTAAACTCTGATGGGACCTACACTCTTTTAAAACAAAAAGAAGATGAAAAGAAAATTTACAGCCAGGAATGGCTTATGAATCACGTTAGTAAAACAAAAAATAAAAACTCCAAAACAAAAATTTGATATGATTCGATGAACTAATATATCAGATCAAGGTTATAGTATTAAATTAAATATATTCAAAAAAAAAATGGGACAATACAGTGAATGAAATAACAAAAAGCAGAATAATTAATTCAATTAAAAAAGTAAATCATCCTTCATTCGATGTTAATCATATAACATTAAATTCTATTAAGAAATTAGAAAGTGAAAATGGAAAGCTTATTATCGAATTATCAATTCCAGTTACAGCTGATGCCAGCAAACAACTAATTCCTCTTTTTATTGATGCTATCAAAAAAGACTATAGGGAATTAACGGATGTAAATATTAATCTTCAAGCAAGAACTTCAGAAACAGTTTCAACTCATAAAGATCCGAAAAAAGATGCTATTTTGCCGGGTGTAAAGAATACAATTGCCGTTGCATCTGGTAAAGGCGGAGTTGGAAAAAGCACTATTGCTGTTAATTTGGCTGTTGCATTAGCAAAAGATGGTGCAAAAGTCGGACTGATTGATGCGGATGTTTACGGACCAAGTATTCCAATGATGCTGGGCATAACTGATAAACCAAAAGTTTATCAGGCAGAAAATTCAGTTAAAATAATTCCTTTGGAAAAATATGGAATAAAACTAATCTCGATCGGATTACTTGTTGATGACAATGCTCCTGTAATATGGCGCGGACCAATGGCAAGTGGTGCAGTTAAACAGTTTATGACGGATGTTGACTGGGGCGAACTCGATTATCTTATTTTTGATCTTCCTCCAGGAACAGGCGATATACAATTAACTTTGGTTCAGACTATTCCTTTAACCGGAGCCGTTGTCGTTACAACTCCACAGGAAGTTTCATTAATTGATGCAAGAAAAGCTTTTAGAATGTTTGAAAGAGTCAACGTACCTGTTTTAGGGGTAGTCGAAAATATGAGTTACTTTATAGCTCCGGATACAGGTAAAAAATATGATATATTCGGAAGTGGTGGTGGATCAAAAATGGCAGAACAATTCAATGCCTTCTTTCTTGGAGGAATTCCAATTGATTCAAAAGTTAGAGAAGGTGGTGATAAAGGTGTTCCGATAGTTTATGATATTTCTGTGTCCGATCAGGCAAATATTATGATGGATATAGCTCATAATCTTGCAGAGCAAGTAAATAAAAGAAATTTACAAAAATCTGATAAGATAGAAATAATTATGGGCGAAGATGATTAAAAAACTTGTTTTAATTATTTTTTAAAACAATATTTCCAATAACAATTAAGCCCGAATTTTCTCGGGCTTCATTTTATGTATGGAAAACGAAATTAAAAAAGCTTTAAACAAGGTCAGGCCTTTCCTGCAGGCAGATAACGGAGACGTTGAATTAGTAGAAGTTTCTAATGACGGAATTGTTAAAGTCAGACTTTTAGGCGCTTGTGAATTATGCCCCTTATCTATTTTAACACTTAGAGCAGGAATTGAAAGATCAATTATGAATGATGTTCCCGGAGTCAAAAGAATTGAAGCTGTTCAATAATATATTATCATAATGCTCGAGTTAATTCAAAAAAATTCTTTTAAAATTTTTTTCTGGCTGGCAGTCATAATTATAGCTGCATACTTTTTTTATACATTAATAAATCTTTTCCTAATTCTAGCGGTAGCCTTTCTTCTTGCATTCATTTTTGCTCCTTTCCTTCATCAAATAGAACAAAGGGGATTTAACCGTTTATCATCTACATTAATTGTATTTACTGTTTTCGGATTTCTAGTATATCTCGGCTTATCATTTGTTATACCGAAACTTATTTTCCAAATGGATCAATTAATTCTATCTCTTGAAGGATTTTCACTTAATCAAGAATTAAAATCTTTTGAAGCCTGGATTTATCATTACGTTCCTCTGTTTGAAACGGGTGAAATATCAAAAAGAGTTGAACACTTTATCTCATCTCAGATTGTAAATTCATTCGAAAACATTGCAACACTTGTAACAAGCGTTGTAACAATTGCTGCCGTACTCGTAATTGTTCCTTTCATAACTTTCTTTTTATTGAAAGATAGTGCAAAGATTCAAAGAGCTGTTATTCAGGTAGTTCCAAACAAATATTTTGAAATGTCCTATTGGATATTAAAAAGAATTTCTATTCAACTTGGAAGATTTGTAAGAGCCTGGATTTTTGATGCAACTTTTGTTGGTGTGTGCATTGGATTCGGATTTTATTTAATTGGATTGCCCAATGCTTTACCGCTTGGAGTTATAGCCGGACTCGGTCATTTAATTCCATATCTTGGTCCAATATTCGGAGGAATTCCTGCAATAGTAATTTCAATTATTCAGTTCGGCGATCTTTCTCAAGTACCGTTAATTTTTTTGATTGTTATTTTAACGTATACTTTTGACAATGGATTTGTGCAACCATACGTTTTTGCCAAAAGTGTCGATATCCACCCAATAATCATTATACTACTTATTATCGCGGGTGGTCAGTTGTTCGGTCTTTTCGGAATGCTTCTTGTCGTACCTACAGTTTCTGTTATAAAAACTTTTATGAAAGAAATCTATTTTGCTTTCAAAAATTATAAGATTGCAAGA
>CAWDOP010000006.1:0-15490 GCA_963804005.1 uncultured Ignavibacteriaceae bacterium
CAATAAATCGCGCGAAAATTATCCGCTTATTTTACAGAAGGAGTACATTGCTCAGAGTAAAGATTATAATGTAAGTAATGTCTGGAACGGATACTTTCCGCAAATAACAATTAGCGGACAGGCTACTTATCAATCCGATGTTACATCACTTCCTATTACATTTCCAGGGATTACTATTGATAAGCTGACCAAGGATCAATACAAAGTTGTAGCTGATGTTTCGCAAGTAATTTATGATGGCGGAATAATGAGTTCACAATCTGGTTTACAAAATTCAATGGCTGATGTTGACGATCAAAAACTTGAAATAGAGTTGCTTAAAGTAAAAGAAAGGGTTAACCAGATTTACTTTGGCATTCTTTTGCTCGATGCACAGATTGCCCAAATTGATTTTGTGAAAAGTGATTTAAATACCAGCTTATCTAAACTTACTGCAGCTTTAGAAAATGGCACTGCAATGAAATCGGATGTAGATATTTTGAAAGCTGAGTTGTTGAAAGCAAATCAAAAAGAAATTGAATTAAATTCTTCACGTATTGCTTTTATAGATATGCTGGGCTTGTTGATAAATCAGCCGTTGGATGAATCAACAGAATTTGTGCAGCCGGTTAATGATAATATTTTATCTGAAGTTGAAATCAATCGTCCCGAAATAAAACTGTTTTCTTTACAGCAAAATATGATAGAAAGTCAAAATGAATTAACGGTCTCTAAGATTCTACCCAAAGCAAGTTTATTCTTTCAAGGTGGTTATGGTAAACCAAGCTTAAATATGCTGATGAATGAATTTGATTGGTTTTATATAACAGGAGCAAAATTAACCTGGTCGTTGTCAAATCTTTATAGTTATGGAAATGAAAAAGAAATTAATCAGATCAACAAAAATAATATTGAGGCACAAAAACAAACATTCTTGTTGAATACAAACATTTCGATAAAACAGCATTTGCAAGAAATTGATAAGTTAAAAGCTTTGATAGTTGTTGATGAAGAAATAATTGATATCAGAACTTCTGTGAAAGAGTCTGCAAAAGCTCAACTTGAAAATGGTGTAATCACCTCCAACGATTTTATTAGAGAGTTAAATGCAGAAGATACAGCAATACAAAATTTGGCAATTCACAAAATTCAGTTATTACTGGCACAGTATAATTACAAAATCACAACAGGAAATTAATTTTATAATAGAGATGAACATGAAAAACAGATTATTAAACATTGGTTTTGTTTTGGTTACATTTTTTTTATTTGCCTGCTCAAATGGCAATAGCGATTTTGACGCGACCGGAACATTTGAATCTGAAGAAATTATTGTTTCTTCTGAGGCAATGGGAAAGCTTGTATTGTTTCAAGTTGATGAAGGATTGATTCTTAAACAAAATCAGATTGTCGGTGTGGTGGATACAACTCAGTTACATCTAAAGAAAAAACAACTTCACTCAACAATCAAAGCTGTGCTAAGTAAGCAGCCGGATATTGCTACACAACTTGCATCATTACAAAAGCAAATTGAAACTGCAGAAACTGAAAAGATTAGAATTGAGAACCTTGTAAAATCCAATGCGGCGACTACAAAGCAACTTGATGATGTAAATTCTCAGCTTGAGGTTTTGCGTAAACAATACGATGCCACAAAATCCAGTTTAACAATTACTAAGCAAGGAATACAAAATGAAACGCTTCCATTAATTGCACAAGTTGAGCAGATTCAGGATCAGATAAATAAAAGTATAATTAAAAATCCTGTTGATGGAACAGTTTTAACACGCTACGCAAAGCAAGATGAGATTACAACAAACGGAAAAGCACTTTATAAAATTGCCAATCTTTCTGTAATGACTTTACGCGCATACATTGATGGTGATCAACTTGGGCAAATAAAACTTGATCAGAAGGTGAAGGTTTTTGTAGATAAAGGTGATGGCGAACAGAAAGAGATGGAAGGCGAAATTTATTGGGTCTCTTCAAAAGCTGAGTTCACGCCAAAAACAATTCAAACAAAAGATGAACGTGCAAATCTTGTTTATGCAATCAAAGTCAGAGTTAAAAATGACGGTTACTTAAAAATTGGAATGTACGGAGAAATAAAGTTTTGATATGGATACGATTGAATTAAAAGATATTGTTAAGACATATTCAACTAAAAAAAACAAAATTACTGCAGTTGATGACGTTTCATTTTCGGTTAAAGAAGGTGAGTTATTTGGTCTGATTGGTCCGGATGGTGCCGGCAAGTCATCAATCTTCAGAATTCTAACAACCTTACTTCTTGCTGATACTGGAAGTGCTTCTGTTATGGGGCTTGATGTTATAAATGATTATAAGGAAATCAGAAAAATTGTTGGTTATATGCCTGGCAGGTTTTCACTTTACCAGGATCTAACAGTTGAAGAAAATTTAGAATTTTTTGCTACAATTTTTAATACCACTATTGAGGCGAACTACAATTTAATAGCTGATATTTATATACAACTTGAACCTTTCAAAAAGCGCCGTGCTGGAAAACTCAGCGGTGGAATGAAACAAAAACTTGCTCTCTGCTGCGCACTAATTCACAAACCAAAAGTTCTATTTCTTGATGAACCAACAACTGGTGTTGATCCTGTTTCCAGAAAAGAATTTTGGGATATGCTGAGAAGATTAAAAGAGCAAGGAATAAGTATTCTTGTTTCTACTCCCTATATGGATGAGGCAAAACTTTGCGATAGAATCGCTCTTATCCAAGATGGTAAAATTTTAGAAATAGACACACCTCAAAATATCGTGGATAGATTTGATAGCACTCTTTATGCTGTCCACTCTGATAATATGTTTAAGCTCCTAACAGATTTAAGAAGTTTTCCAAAAACAAAATCGTGTTTTGCTTTCGGGGATAAACATCACCTTGTTTTAAATGATAATAATTTTGATTTGAATGAGCTAAAGACATATTTGCAAAATCAGAGTAATCTTGAGATAAAAAAAATTGAACCCGGAATAGAAGATTGCTTTATGAGGTTAATGAAGGCCACTCCTGATGCTAACACGAGTATCGAAAATATGAGTTAGTCGTTCCCACGAACCTGCCTGCGGTAGGCAGGAGTGGGAATCCATTTTATTTAATGAATTTAGATTCCCGTTTTCACGGGAATGACAAATAAATCAGGTTTATAAAACGATTGAAGATAATTTGTAATTGCAAGGCAAAATGAATAACGAAAGCGTAATTAAAACAGATAAACTCACAAAAAAATTTGGTGATTTTATCGCAGCTAATGAACTAACTTTTGAAGTTTACAAAGGTGAGATATTTGGCTTTCTGGGTGCTAATGGAGCAGGTAAAACCACTGCGATGAAAATGCTTATCGGCATTTCTAAACCAAGTTCCGGAAAAGCAAACATTGCCGGTTTTGATGTTTATAAAGGCACAGAAAACATTAAAAGAAGTATCGGATATATGAGTCAAAAATTTTCCCTTTATGAAGATCTAACCGTAAAGGAAAATATAACTCTGTTTGGTGGGATTTATGGACTTAGTGATAGTGAAATCGAAACAAGATGCAATGAGCTGCTGGAGAAATTAAATTTACAAAACGATGCTAATAAATTAGTCGGCTCTCTACCACTTGGCTGGAAACAAAAGCTAGCTTTTAGTACGGCAATATTCCATACGCCTAAAATTGTTTTTCTTGATGAACCAACAGGCGGCGTTGATCCAATTACAAGAAGACAGTTCTGGGATATGATTTATGAAGCAGCACATAGCGGTATAACAGTTTTTGTAACTACGCACTATATGGACGAAGCCGAGTACTGCGATCGTGTTTCAATTATGGTTGATGGCGTAATTAAAGCATTGGATTCACCTGCAGAATTAAAAAAACGATTTAGTGCAAAATCTATGGATGAGGTTTTTGTGAAGCTTGCCCGCAGTGCGAAAAGAGGAGATTGATCTTTTATGAAACAGCTTTTAACATTTGTAAAAAAAGAATTTCATCACATTCTACGCGATAAGCGTTCGATGCTCGTACTTTTAGGTCTACCTATTGTGCAGTTGTTAATATTTGGGTTTGCAATTACTACTGAAACCCGAAACTGCAACATTGCAATTTTAGATAACTCCAAAGATGAAGCAACTCAAAACATTATAACTCGAATTGAAAGTAGCACTTACTTTGATATTGAAAGAACTCTTTCATCAAACGTTCAAATTGAAAATGCATTTAAGACCGGGAGAATAAAATTAGCAATAGTTTTTCAATCAAATTTCCAGAACGATCTTTTGCACACAAACAAAGCACAAATTCAAATTATAACGGATGCCTCTGATCCTAATCAAGCGACAACTTTAGCAAATTATGTAACTGCGATTGTAAGGGAGTACCAACAGGAATTAAATCAAAATAAAGAATTGCCTTACACAATCAACACGGAAATAAGAATGCTTTATAATCCTCAATTAAAAGGTGAATATTCTTCTGTGCCCGGTGTAATGGGAATGATTCTACTACTTATTTCTGCAATGATGACATCTATTTCAATTGTGAAAGAAAAAGAAATTGGAACGATGGAAGTTCTTCTCGTCTCCCCGATGAAGCCTTCAATTGTAATTGCAAGTAAAGTTATTCCTTACTTTATAGTTTCACTAATTAATGTAGTCACAATTTTACTAATTAGTAATTTTGTTTTTGGAATACCAATTCAGGGTAGCTTTGTTCTTTTAAGTTTAATAACAGTTGTATACATCATTTGTTCATTAGCATTAGGGATTTTAATATCCACCGTAACAAGTTCTCAGCAAGCTGCAATGATTATTTCTTTAATGGGTTTGATGCTGCCTGTTGTTATGCTTAGCGGATACGCTTTCCCCATTGCAAATATGCCTTTGATATTGCAGGTCCTCTCTAATCTTATTCCTGCAAAATGGTATATAATTATGGTTAAAGATGTAATGATAAAAGGAATCGGTCTTTTTGAAATTTGGCAAGAGTTATTAATAATTATTGGAATGACAACATTCTTTTTAGTGCTCAGTATAAAACGATTTAAGGTCAGGTTACAATGAGGACTCTATTTTTCTTGTTAAGAAAAGAATTTCTACAGATAGTACGTAATAAACTTATGATTAGAATGATATTTGCGTTACCTGTAGTACAATTAATTATTCTGCCAAATGCGGCTAATTATGAGATGAAAAATATAAACATGAGTATTGTTGATCATGATCATTCCGAATATTCAAGACAACTGATTAACAAATTTACGGCGTCGGGATACTTTCAACTCACAAATGTTTCCGAAACATACAAAGATGCTTTAGTAGTTGTTGAAGAAGACGAAGCAGATTTAATTGTAGAAATTCCGCAAGGTTTTGAAAGGGATTTGATAAGAGATAATAAATCAAAGACAATGATTGTTGCTAATGCAATAAACGGGCAAGCCTCGGGACTTTCAGTTTCATATGCTAATTCAATCATACAGGATTTTAACAGTGATGTTAGAGCTGAGTGGATACAACCTCCAAGTGTCAATCCACAACCTATAATTGAAATTACCACAAGTAACTGGTTTAATCCTAAAATGAACTACAAATATTTTATGGTTCCTGGTGTTCTGGTTTTATTGGTAACATTAGTCGGATTTCTTTTAACAGCAATTAATATTGTTAAAGAAAAAGAAGACGGGACAATTGAACAATTAAATGTTTCTCCCATTAAAAAGTATCAGTTTATTTTAGGCAAACTAATTCCCTTTTGGATTATTGGGAACATTGTGCTTTCTATAGGATTTGGTATCAGCTACATTGTATATGGAATTTTCCCAGCAGGCAATCCTCTTCTAATTTATTTATTCGCAGCAGTGTATTTAATAGCACTGCTGGGATTTGGATTGTTAGTTTCAACATTTGCGGAAACACAGCAGCAGGCAATGTTTATTTCATATTTCTTTATGACAGTTTTTATTTTGTTAGGCGGATTGTTTGCACCAATTGAGAATATGCCAGGCTGGGCACGCATACTTGCCTACATGAATCCCGTAAGCTATTTTATTGAAGTGATGAGAATGATAGTTTTAAAGGGAAGCGGATTTACAGATATTTTAAGATATCTTGGAATAATATCTTTATTTGCAATTGGATTTAATACACTGGCAATTTTTAATTACAAGAAGACTGTTTAATGGTTGATTTTGTTATTGAGGGAAATTCTATTTTTTGCCTTCAGCTCTTTAAGATTTAAGGGCAGGTTGGAGTAGTTAACAGCTTTGTTATTTAGTCATTATTTGTATTGTTAGAGCTGCTCAAGCTTGAGCTTTAGAAGTTAGCTAAATTGCGATGTTGAATGTATTATAGTCCAACTTTTTAAATATAAGGTTTAGATTCAAAGATCGATTTATTAATATTTATATCAGGCAAATAGTTATTGGTGATTTTTTTAATGAAATCAAATAACCACACTGGGAAATAAGGTGCTAAAACGACTTCCTCAATTAATTTATTCAGTTCAACTTTTATATTAAAACCCTTTTCTTCTGGTCGATTATTTGCACTATAAATTGCACGATACTCCTTTTCATATTCAAAAATATTTCTTTTGTGTATATATGGTGTCATTAAATTTCCTGAATAATATTTATGACCACTTCGACTATAATATGTGTCTTCTTCAAAATCTATATATTGGACCATTCCTGCAAAAATGTCCTCTTCAGAATTTTCGAATGACTCTTTAAAATTTGAAACACTTGTTTTTATTGCAATTCCTTTGTTTGACTCCGAATATAACTTCCACATAGCAATTGATTCGTATTCACTGAGGTGCCAACAGTTTACGTAAATAATATTTGAAGATGTAGTATAGATATTCGTTGTTACAGTTTCTCCTTGATTTTTTTTCAAATATTCATATTCTAGTTTCGGAAATGAACCCTCGAATGGATCGTTCTTTCGAAATTCAGAAGCACGAGAAAAATATAAATTTGAACTATCTAAAAGAGATAAAAATCTTGCCAAATCCATGTAACGCCACAACATTAATGCTGAATTCTTGGGATCCTCAAATGCTGGATGATCTTTATACATTTAAGCAGTTAGAAATTTTATAATGAATAATTACCAGTGTAAATAATTAAATTTTCTACAATAAACTTTAGAAATGTTTTCAAAGAAAACAACAAAACCTTAAATTTCTTCAAAACAAAAAAAAGCCGCTACTAAGAGCGGCTTCTTAAAATATTTCTGTTTTCTTACTGCTGAATTCTCATCATTACACTGTTACCGTTTCTCATTGCAGTGTGCAGAGTTCCATTCGGATGTTCAACATCAACAAAATCCATTTGAGAAACTTTGACAACTATATGCCAAGCATCAGATCCTGATAACATTTCCTGCAATCTTGCAGAAGTAACGATAAAATTGCAAGGATTTGAATCCTGCTTCCAGTTACGGAGTTTTTTTGGGTTGATTTTCTAACTTCTTTTTTGCCTTTTGTTCCTCTTTACTTTTCTTCTGTTTCTGCCCCTTGTTCTTATCCTTCTTACCGCCTTTGTCTCCCATTGTGTACATCCTTTCTTGTTATCAAATATCTTCTCGCCGTATTAAAAAGGAAATTTGCGAGGTGTTTTTACGTTTCAATTTAAACTTAGTGATAATAGAGTATAAACTCAATTGTTTCCTTTGTAGATAACAATCTTTTAGAAAGTGTTACAATAAAAGGCATTCCAAACCCTATAGCAGTTTATCAGCTTACCTGATCTATTATAAAAAGTTTACATAAGATTAATTTGCATTTAGTTATTTTACTGTAACAAATTTAAAGAAGATAAAAATGTCACGAATAAAAATAGAATTGCCTCCTAAATTTATATTCTCAACAGAAATTCAGTTGAGGATTTCTGATATCAATTACGGCGGTCATCTCGGCAATGATGCCGTACTTTCAGTTTTTCAGGAAGCAAGAATTAGATTTCTTAATCAATTCGGTTATTCTGAAATAAGTATTGAAGGCAGCAGCATAATTATGGTTGATGCAGCAGTTCAATATAAATCGCAAGGATTTTATGGCGATGTATTAATCGTTGAGCTTAACGTTGATGATATTCAGCGAAGCGGATGTGATTTTATTTATCGTGCAACAAATAAAATTACGGGTAAAGAAATTGCACGAGGTAAAACGGGAATTGTTTTTTTTGATTACAAGAATAGTAAACTTGTTTCCGTTCCCGAAGCATTTAAAAAACTTATTGAAGAACTGAAAACATAATTTCGACACAGACTTATTCACCGCGAATGACTATGATAAAAGGAGAAATTAAACTTGATTGACAACATAATTTTCACAGCGAACACTGTTGCCCCGGTTTTTATAATAGTTGCAATCGGCTATCTATCAAAGCGAATAAAAATAATAAACGAGAACTTTGTTGATGTTACATCAAAATTCGTATTCAGCGTTTCTCTTCCGGCATTCATCTTCTTAAAAATCATTAATCTGGATTTATCCAAAGCTCTGGCTATTGACCAAATTATTTACATATACTCTGCAACAATATTATCGTTTATCCTTATCTGGATTATTTCAATTCCGTTTATAAAAAATGGTAAGGACCAAAGTTCTTTTATCCAGGGAGCATTCAGAGGAAATTTTGCAATAATCGGATTGGCGATCATATCTAACCTTTTAGGTAAAGAAGCGCTTGGAGAAGCTACAATTATTCTTGCTTTCCTTTTACCGCTTTATAATGTGCTTGCTGTAATTGCATTAACCGTTCCGCAGCGTAAAGAAAAGAAAATGAATATTAAGTCAACTATGATTGAAATTCTATTCAACCCACTTATACTCGCTGTGATTTTTGCACTGCCATTTTCATATTTCAAATTAAAACTGCCGCCTCTAGCCGAACTCACAGGAACATTTCTATCGGATCTTGCACTTCCGCTTGCACTAATTGGAATTGGCGGATCGTTAAATCTTGAAAACATAAAGAAAGCATCTAACCTTGCATTCTCATCATCATTCATAAAGCTTGTTGTTGTTCCGCTTGTGTTTACTGTTGGCGCTTACTTTTTCGGATACAGAGGAAAGGATTTGGGAATAATGTTTGTGCTGTTTGCTTGTCCCACTGCAATAGTTAGTTTCATAATGGCAGAAGCAATGGGTGCAAACTCAAAACTTGCAGGAAATATTGTTCTAATTTCAACTCTTGGTTCTGTAGTTACAATCGCCATTGGTATACTACTGCTGAAGAGTCTTGGATTGATTTAACACAAGAATTACATTGCGAATCTAAAATTCCGGACAAATAAATATTTTTTGTTCAAAAGGAGTTATTATGAAAGTTATAGTTGATCTTTGCGTTGTTCCAATTGGAGTTGGTGTTTCGGTTTCTAAGTACATTGCAGAATGTGAAAATATTTTAAAAGAAGCCCGACTTAAGACAATGCTTCATGCTTACGGAACCAACATTGAGGGTGAGTGGGATGATGTTTTTAATGCAATTAAGAAATGCCATCAACGTATTCATGAAATGGGTGCACCTAGAATATCATCCACAATAAGATTAGGAACAAGAACGGATCGTGATCAAACTATGGATGACAAAATAAAGAGTGTAAAATTAAAAATTTCAGAAGACGATTTAGTTTAATACTTTGATTGCAGATAAGGATGAATCTCACAATTACTAAGTATTTTATTAATTTAGGAACTAAGAACCCATACTTTTAGTTTTATTTTTATATATTTTCTTATACAGAACCACAAACAAAACTTTATAAAGTAAAATATTTTGATGCTTAATCTTTTAATAATCGGATTTATCGCTTCGGCTCTTGCTCCTTTTATTTATAAAAGAACAAGAAATTATTTCGGATGGATTGCTGCATCTTTTCCGCTTTACATGTTCATCAGTTTCTTTCTGAAATACAATGAAATTGTATCAGGAAATGTTATTAAAGAAGCAACTACCTGGATTCCTTCACTTGGAATCAATTTAACTTTTTTACTTGATGGATTAAGTCTGACGTTCGTGCTCATCATCACTTTAATTGGAACAGCAGTCTTCCTTTATGCCGGAAGTTATATGAAAGACTACGAGCACACTGGAAGATTTTATCTTTACATTGGTGTGTTTATGACATCGATGATCGGGCTTGTGCTTTCAGATAATATGATTGCCCTTTTTGTGTTCTGGGAGTTAACAAGCATCAGCTCGTATTTATTGATCGGCTTCAATCATCATAAAGAATCATCAAGAAAATCTGCATTACAGGCTTTGCTGGTAACCGGCGGCGGCGGACTTGCTTTAATGGCTGGCTTAATTATTCTCTCTCAAGTTTCCGGAAGTTTTGAGATTTCTTCGTTATACAATTTGCACAATGAAATAGTAGGTTCAACACTTTATCCTGCAATTGTAATTTTAGTCTTGCTTGGTGCATTCACTAAATCTGCACAGTTTCCATTTCACTTTTGGTTACCAAATGCAATGGAAGCTCCCACTCCAGTAAGTGCTTATCTGCACTCAGCTACCATGGTGAAAGCAGGTATATATCTAATAGCAAGACTCAACCACGCAATTGGTGGAACCGTTTTATGGCAGGATACAATTCTAGTTGTAGGAACAATTACAATGTTTATCGCTGCATTGCTTGCATTCAAACAAACTGATCTGAAAAAATTACTTGCATATTCAACTCTAAGTGTGCTTGGCACTTTGACAATGCTTTTGGGAATAGGATCCAACCTTGCGATAAAAGCATTCTTTATTTTCCTTGTTGCACATTCACTCTATAAAGGGACTCTCTTCCTTGTTGCCGGAACACTCGATCACGAAACAGGAACACGAAATGTTTCTATGCTTGGCGGATTAAAAAAATATCTCCCGGTTACAATGATTGCAGCACTTCTTGCATCATTTTCTATGATGGGAATTATTCCACTTGTTGGATTTATTGGTAAGGAAACTGTTTACTCCTCGATACTGGAAGTTGAAAATTTCAGATTCTTCCTACTTGCACTTGCAGTCATTTCAAATGCATTTGTTGTTATGGTTACAATTCTTGTTGGAATAAAACCATTCTTTGGAAACCTGCTTTCAACTCCTAAATCACCACAAGAAGCGCCAATAAAAATGCTTATCGGACCTCTTGTACTCTCTGTGTTCGGACTATTATCAGGACTGTTCCCTAATCTCTTCATTCAAAAATTACTTGACCAATCAACCATCAGCATATTAGCTGAGGAGTTGGGAATCACAGTTAAACTTTGGCATGGATTCAATTTTGTTCTGCTATTGAGCTTTGTAACTCTTATATCAGGAATAAGCATCTATTATTTCAGGAAACAAATTATTCATGCGCTTGATAAAATATCTCTTACGAAATTTATAAAACCTTCATACTGGTATGAAAAAATCTTAAATGGAACTCTGTCATTTGCAAAGCTGCAAACAAGAGTACTTCAAAATGGTTATTTAAGATATTATATCATATTTATCATTCTCACAACATTGGGCTTAGCTGGATATACTTTGTTCCGGAATCCAGGAATTGATTCATTAGACATTAATTTTGACTTAACGATTTATGAATTGATTATTGCACTGATGATAATTGCTTCAACCTTTCTTGTAATCACTTCAGAGTCCAGATTAAAAGCTATTGTTGCACTTGGAGTAATTGGTTTCTGTATGGGAATTATTTTTATTCTTTACAGCGCACCTGATCTTGCATTAACAACTTTTGCAATTGAGACATTAACTGTTATTCTTTTTGTTCTTGTTCTTTACAAACTTCCGAAGTATTTGAAATTCTCAAAAGCAGGAAGCAAAATAAGAGATGCAATTATTGCAGGTAGTGTGGGAATTTTTATGACCTTTACTGTTTTACTGGTCACAGCCGGTGAAATGCAATCAGAATTAAAAAAATATTTTGCTGAAACAAGTCTTCCTGAAGGTAAAGGACGAAATATTGTTAACGTTATTCTTGTTGACTTCCGTGCAATCGATACACTTGGAGAAATTACTGTACTTGCCGTTGCAGCTATAGGTGTATATGCTCTGCTTAAGTTAAGACTGAAGGAGGGTGATAAATAATGTTTTCAATTATTCTTTCAACCGCGTCAAGATATCTGCTTCCATTGATGTTGATATTTTCATTTTTCCTTTTACTACGCGGACATAATGAACCGGGCGGAGGTTTTGTTGGAGGACTTGTTGCTGCAGCAGCCTATGCACTTTACTTAATTGCAAATGGTGTTGATGAAGCAAAAAAATTATTAAAAGCTGAGCCGATAAAACTTATGGCTTTGGGATTGCTTCTTGCGGTTATCAGTGCCTTCATTTCTTTATTTACCGGGCAGGATTTTATGACGGCTGTGTGGGCTAAAAATGAATTTCCTGTTATCGGGAAGGTCGGCACACCACTCTTATTTGATCTTGGAGTTTATTTTCTTGTACTGGGTATAGTTACTAAAATTATTTTCTCACTTGCAGAGGAGGATAAATGACATTCCTTCTTGCAATACTCGTTGGTGTTCTTTACTCAGCAGGAATTTATATGATCCTGCGCAGAAGTCTTGTTAAAGTAATTATTGGACTGATCTTTTTAGGTTACGCAGCGAATCTAATGATCTTTACTATCGGTAGAGTTACAAAAGGAATTCCTGCTTTCGTTCCTGCAGATGGAACAAGCTTAGCTGAACCTTTTGCTGATCCTTTGCCGCAAGCATTAATCTTAACTGCAATTGTTATCGGATTTGGTGTTCAGGCTTTTGCAATTGTTTTATTTAAACGAGCTTATCAGACAGTTGGAACAGATGATCTTGACGAAATGAAATCAACTGATGAACTGAAAGAGGATAAGCAATGAATCTGATTATTGTATTACCGATAATTATTCCTCTTTTTTTTGCCGTAAGTATGCTGTTCTTTTGGAAGAATGTAAGAGTTCATAAAATTTTGAATGTTATTGCTTCAATATTCTCTCTGGTTGTTGCAGGTTTACTTCTTTCGGACGTAAACAGTTCAGGGATTTTATCTCTGCAGATTGGAAGCTGGCTGGCACCGTTTGGTATCTCGCTTGTCGCTGATCTTCTTGCATCAATTATGGTTTTGATTACTGCAGTTATAGGATTAGCAGCTTCTGTTTATTCACTTGGTTCAATGGATGAGCAGCGGGAAAAGTTTTTTTATTATCCATTGCTTCAGTTTCTTTTGATGGGCATTAATGGTGCTTTTTTAACAGGAGATATTTTCAATCTTTACGTTTGGTTTGAAGTAATGCTGATTTCATCTTTCGTACTGTTAGCCTTAGGAGGAAAACGTGAACAGCTTGAAGGAGCAATCAAGTATGTTACTTTGAATCTTCTCTCATCAGCAATATTTCTTGCCGCAGTTGGAATCCTTTACGGTATTGTCGGCACTCTCAATATGGCAGATCTCGCAAGAAAAATTCCTTTAGTTGAACAGAAAGAATTAGTAACAGTTGTATCATTTTTATTTATGGTCGCTTTTGGAATTAAAGCTGCAGTCTTCCCTCTATTCTTCTGGCTTCCGGCTTCTTATCACACCCCACCGATTGCTGTATCTGCTATCTTTGCAGGCTTGCTTACTAAAGTCGGGGTCTATGCCTTGATAAGAGTTTTCACATTAATATTTACGCAGGATACACACTTTACTCATACTGTGCTTTTAGTTATTGCAGGATTCACAATGCTTACAGGAGTGCTAGGTGCAGCTTCTCAAAATGATATGAGGAAAATTCTTTCATTTCATATCATCAGTCAGATTGGTTATATGATTATGGGACTTGCTTTGTTTTCCCCGCTCGCAATTGCTGGAGCTATTTTCTATATCATTCACCACATAATCGTTAAAACAAATTTATTCCTTGTTAGCGGTGTTGTGGATAAAATGAAAGGAAGCTTTGAACTGAAAAAGATCGGCGGACTTTACAAATATTATCCTTTGCTAGGTTTATTATTTTTGATTCCAGCACTTTCACTCGCTGGTATTCCACCCCTTTCTGGTTTCTGGGCAAAGTTTGTTGTGATAAAAGCGGGTTTGGAAATAAATCAAACTTTTATTGTAGTTGTTGCCTTGTTTGTTGGATTACTCACTCTCTTTTCAATGACAAAAATCTGGAATGAAGCTTTCTGGAAAGATGATCCCCGTGGCGATGAAAACATCCTTGATGATTCTTTTTCATCGGTTTCAATTTCAAAGAAAGTATTGATGTTTAGCCCGATTATAGTTTTAGCTTTGATTACAATTGTGATAGGATTTAATGCTGAGCCATTCCTTAATATTGCAAATAATGCCGCTTTACAATTGCTGAATCCAAACGAATATATTTCAAAGGTATTGGGGTTATGATGAAGAACCAGTTTTTATTAAATATTCTTTTAGCAATTGCATGGATTTTATTAAGTGGAGAAGTTACTGCTGAAAACTTCATCGAAGGTCTGATAATCGGTTATTTAATTCTCTGGATTTCAAAATCTGCTTTAGGCGGAACAAAGTACTTTAGGAAAATTCCAAAAGCCATTAGCTTCTTTTTCTATTTTGTGAAGGAACTTATCCTTGCCAATCTTAAAGTTGCATTCGATATCATAACTCCAAAAGATTATATGCAACCCGGAATTGTTGCCGTGCCGCTAGATGCTGAAACTGATATGGAAATTACTCTGCTTGCTAATTTGATTACACTAACTCCTGGTTCACTTAGTCTGGATATTTCAAAAGATAAAAAAGTTTTATACATACACGCACTTTATATAGATGATGTGTATAAGTTCAAACAAGAAATTAAGAATGGTATTGAAAGAAGATTGCTCGAGGTGTTAAGATGAGTTTTCTTGGGATTGCTACAAACATTTCAATTATAATGATTGGTATATCGCTGATACTCATTTTCATCAGACTTGCAATTGGTCCATCTATTGAAGATCGAATTGTTGCGCTTGATCTGCTTGCGGCAAACGCCATCGGCTTTGTTGCTGTTTACGCAATTCAAAATAAGACTACAACTTTTCTTGACGTGGGAATAATTGTGGCTTTGCTGGCATTTCTGGGAACAGTCGCTTTCGCGTATTATCTGGAAAGGAGAACAAGGAAGTGATAGAAATTATCAGCGGAATAGTAATTCTTATCGGTTCGTTTTTCATTTTAATTTCTGCAATTGGAATAATCCGAATGCCCGATCTTTTTACCAGAATGTCAGCTACAACAAAAGCATCCACATTAGGTGTTGGACTTGCTCTTCTCGGAACCGCTTTGTTCTGGCAGGATATAGGAATTTCAGCCCGGGCAATTATAATCATCACATTTCTTTTTTTAACGGCTCCAGTTGCTGCACACGTAATCGGAAGAGCAGCTTACTTTGATAAAGTTCCGCTTTGGGATAAAACCAAAGTTGATGAGCTCAAAGGTAAGTATGATGAAAAAACTCATGACTTAAAATAACCTCTTTTTTCAATTTTGGATTTAGACTTTCACTACAAGCCATCTATCATTA
>CAWDOP010000007.1:0-83497 GCA_963804005.1 uncultured Ignavibacteriaceae bacterium
ATAATACAAATTAAAGTTATTTAAATGGAGTTAAAATGTTTTTTAATTATTTAAAGCTCGCATTCAGGAACATGAAAAAAAACAAATGGGCTTCTATCCTAAATATTGGGGTTCAGAGAGAATTACTCTCTGGAACGAATTAGGGATTGATGAATTTGTGTTGTTTAAAGACCCGACTTTGTCATCACATTTATGTGATTTCCCATCATTACAACAGAGTTCTAAACGACCGCTATAAAAAAAGATGCCTGATCAGTCCATCAGGCAGATACTGTTTTCGTAATCTATCGCTTTACATAAAACTTCTTTAAAGAAAATTAATGCCTCGTCATCCCAATAGGGTGGTGGGGTCACATAGCCCCCGATCAAAAACCAGATCGACCAGGCAAAGTTAAACCTTCCAAAAGGATTTTCGATTTCCAATAGCAAAACGAGTTCGCAAAATTTTTTTTATAAAATATTATCAAGCTATAAATAAAAACCCCGCCATTTTCACAGCGGGGTCTTGACCATTTTGAAATTGCATCAATTATATCCTGGCTTTTCCCCAAAGGAGTTTCAATTTATAAATTTAGAAAACTACTTTGACTCGCATATATTAAAACAATCTAGATATTTGCACATCTTAAAAGTGATGATTGAGGAAGGCTGTGGATAAGCTGGATTAAAAAACCCCCACCTATTTTATTAAGTGGGGGTCGTTGAATTGAAAATGAATTTGTCTTATTAAGACGAGTCTTAATGTGGTCTTTTACCAGCTCTTATATCTATGCACGCTTTACAAAGTTTTTTATTGCCCTTTCCTTTCACTTTCCTGCCTTTTTTAATAGCGATACCCGAAGAACAGATTCCATATATATGATATACTTCTCCTGTTTTGGAGTAATACGGCGAAACTTGCTTAGGCATAACTTTTTCTCCTTGGTTTGTTATTATATATAAGCTGCTGCTATCAAAAATACAACATTTTTTTAGTTTCAACAAATGAACTTGCTAGTAATCTGTAGAAATAAACACCACTTGGAAGGCTCCGGCAGATGGTGCTTTTCACAAGAATATTTTTCTCATGCTGTTTATATTTCTCTTTTTGTCTTTAAGATTACAATTTGAAACTACACTTTTAATTATATTTACACAGTAAAACTTAGTCATTTAAATTTAAAGGAGAATTAAATATGCACAAGAAAAGTATAGAATTATTAAATAAAGCAATTGCTGATGAATTATACGCAGTTCATCAGTATATGTATTTCCATTTTTTATGCGATGACCAGGGATATGATCTGTTAGCCGGTCTCTTTAAGAAAACTGCAATTGATGAAATGTTACACGTTGAAACTCTTGCTGAAAGAATTTTATTCCTTAAAGGTGAAGTTGAAATGAAAGTCGGCAGTGAAGTACAAAAGATTAAAGATGTTGCTAAGATGCTTGAGCAAGCTGCAAACATGGAACACGATAGCGCTCGTGATTATAATATCTGGGCTAATGAATGTTCTGCAAACGCTGACTCAATATCAAAACAAATATTTGAAGGTTTAGTTGCAGATGAAGAACGTCACTTCGATCATTATGATACGGAGCTTGATAATCTTAAAAAATTTGGTGACGGATATCTTGCACTTCAGTCAATTGAAAGAAGTAAAAAATTAAATGTTGGTCGTCCAACTGAGTAATAATTTTTATTCAACTTTTTCTAAGAGGTTGTTTCAGAAGTT
The DNA here is from genome assembly GCA_963804005.1 of uncultured Ignavibacteriaceae bacterium. GTDB lineage: Bacteria > Bacteroidota > Ignavibacteria > Ignavibacteriales > Ignavibacteriaceae > JAGXRK01. The sequence continues at coordinate 1,716 of CAWDOP010000007.1, forward strand.
CCAATTTTCCTGTCATTCCCGCGCGGGCCTGCATTATCGGCAGACAGGCGGGAATCTAAAATCTATAAATAAAATAGATTCCCACTTTCGTGGGAATGACAAACAGGTAAACCTTACTTTTAAGACAGCCTCTTTTTTTTATTCACCAGAATGCAATAGTCAATCATCAAGCGAAATCAATTCCATAAAAATCTAAATTTAATTTTAAACAATGTGCATCGGATATTGAATTACGCAGGCGAAACTTCTTAAATCATCTTTTCATATTGACGATATTCATTGTTTGATAAATCAATTAATTATCTGTATGGGTAACGTCAGCAAATAATTTTCCTCTAAATCAGCATCCATAACTAATCTTTTCTCCCAAAGCAGTGTCTTTCAACCCAAAATCTCAATTCCTACCCCAGAAAAAAATGTGGGGTTTACGTAAGATTTTTCTTGACTTTCGTTAAAATTATCCATTATTTTGGGGAGTAGTGGGGAAAAGTGGTGAGAAACTCCAAATTAGATTGAGATATTATCATGTTTAGAGGTCAATTTACATATTCTATTGATGCAAAGGGAAGGATTAGCATACCTGCTAAACTCCGAAAACAGATATCGCCCGATGCAAATGATTCATTCGTTATGACACGTGGTGTACTGACGTGCATTGATATTTATCCGCTTAACGAGTGGATGCAGATTGAAGAAAAACTTTTAAAGCTCAATCAATTCCAGCCCGATGACGTTCGCTTCATCAGAATGATTACGCAGTATGCAGTTGAAGATACTATGGATTCTCAGTCCAGAATTTTAGTACCACAAAACCTTATTGAGTATGCTAAGATCGAAAAGGAAGTTCTGATTCTTGGTGTGTTAAAAAAGATCGAAGTATGGAATCCCAAAATTTATGAAGACTACCTGAGTCAGTCGCCCGAAACATTTGAACAAATAGCAGCTAAGGTTATGAATTGAAATGAACATTCATCATACACCTGTTTTATTTGATGAATGTTTAAACTTTTTAATTACTGATGCATCCGGTGTTTACTTTGACGGCACACTTGGATTCGGCGGACACTCTCAGGGGATCTTAAACAGACTGAACGACAAAAGCAGACTTATCGCAACAGATTTCGATTCGGATGCTTTTAAATTTTCTGAGAAGAGATTTGAAAACGATAAGCGCGCAAATCTCTACAACTTTAATTTTTCGCTCATTGATGTTATTGCGAAGATTGAATCTATAGAGTTCTTTGACGGAATTTTAGCCGATCTTGGCGTATCCTCATATCAGCTTGATAATGCTGAATCGGGATTCTCATACAGATCGGATACAAAACTTGATCTCAGAATGGATAAGAGCAAATCAATCACTGCTGCCGATATTGTTAATACATATTCTGAAGAAGATATAGCAAATATTATTTATTCTTTTGGTGAAGAGAGAAATTCAAGAAAGATTGCCAGACGAATTGTCGAAAAGAGAATTGTAAAGAAGATCAACACAACAGGTGAACTCAGTGAGATTATATCAGAACTTGTTCCACCAAACTACAGGGTAAAAACTTTATCAAGAGTATTTCAGGCATTGAGAATTTATGTTAATGATGAACTGGAAAATCTTAGATCGTTTCTGAACTATTCACTTAGTGTAATGAAAAAGGGAAGCAGGATTGTGATAATATCTTATCATTCACTTGAGGACAGAATTGTAAAAGAATTTTTTAAAGAACAAACAGTTGAATATTTAAGTCCTAAACTTGATCCGGTCGGCATAGTGAAGAAAGAACCAAAGTTGAAAATACTTACGAAGAAACCTGTTCTGCCGACATCAGAAGAAATTAAAAATAATTATCGTTCAAGAAGCGCAAAACTAAGAGCAGCCGAAAGAATATGAAAAAAGGAAGCAAACCTATTATCGTTTATCTGTTGATAATGATTATGATATCAACTGTGTTTGTGCTGCTTAACGTGGGATTTAAATTAAAAACAGAAGAACTTTCAAAAGTAAAATTTGAAACTGAAAATAAATTAAAAACTGAACAAGGAAAAGAAATTAATTTTACTGCCGATTATCAAACTTATTCCTCAGAAGAACGAATTGTCTGGATAGCTACAAATGAGCTTGGTATGATCAGAAGGACAGAACCGGCTTTAACATTAATATATTCAAAGGAAAAATTAGAAGAAGTAAATCGTTTATTAAAACAAAAATATGATTAATTCTAGAGCACTGCTGATTGTAATTTCGATATTTCTGTTTTTCGCTGCTTTAATCGTAAAGCTTGTCGATATACAGATTGTTAAGAGCGAAGAGCTTAAGTACTTTGCTAATAAGCAGCAGGTTGGAGTTGAAAAAATTCCCGCCGATAGGGGTCTGGTTTACGATAGAAATAACGTACTTCTTGAATATAACCGCCACGACATTTCATTTTATGCCGATCTGCGAATGGTGTCTAATAAATCCAAAATTGATATTGCTGAAAAATTTTCTTTGGTATTTGGAAAAAGAAAAGCTCATTACCTGAATTTGTTAAGCGGAAAAGGCAAGACAATTTGTCTGGAGAAAAAAGCCTCAAGCGAAAAAGCTATTCAACTTATCGAGTACAAAAAGATCGGTTTGTTTTATAGAGAGGATCCAACAAGAGTTTATCATTACGGTAATCTTGCTTCTCATGTTCTTGGTTATGTTAATACAGAATACAACGGACTTACTGGTGTTGCACAATCATTTAATAATGTTCTTAAAGGTGAAGAAGGATTAAGACTTGTTGAAAAAAATGCAATCGGTGATCTTGTATCAATTGAAGATAGGGAAACAAAACCTGCTATACCCGGAAACAATCTTTATTTAACTATTGATAAATCCTATCAATCAATTCTAGAAGAAGAACTTAAAAACGGATTAAAAGAATATGGCGGTTCCTCTGCAATCGGAATCATCATGGATCCTAACACAGGTGAAATACTCGCACTTGCAAATGCGAATGACTTTAATCCAAATGAATACTGGAAATTCAATGATGATGTAAGAAGGAATAAAGCACTAACTGATACTTACGAACCGGGTTCAACTTTCAAAGTAATTACATTTGCTTCATTGATCGATCAGAAATTGTGTTCATTGCATGAATCAATTTATGTTGAAAACGGCAACTATAGATTTAAGAGAGTAAACATTAAGGATCATCATCCTCACAGCCATCTTACAACTGCTCAGGTACTGGAGCAGTCAAGCAATATTGGTGTTGCAAAGCTTGTTCAACGGATTGACGATGAAACTTATTATAAATATTTGCGCGGATTTGGATTCGGTTATAACACATCTGTTCAGCTTCCCGGTGAAGCGAGCGGATTATTAAGAAAACCAAATAAGTGGTCAGCCTTATCAAAAACTTATTTGTCGTTCGGCTATGAGATATCTGTAACACCGATTCAGTTGATTGTAGCATTCAGCTCTATCATTAATGGCGGAATTCTTTATCAACCTCAGATTATTAAAAAACATGTTCGTTACGATGGCTCTATTGTGTGTGACTCAAGTCCTAAAGAAGTGAGAAGAGTTATTTCTGAAGAGACTTCAAGGATCATGAGAAACCTGTTAAGCAATGCTGTGATAAAAGGAACTGGGAAAAAAGCAAATTCGGAATTAATCAGTGTTGGCGGTAAAACAGGAACATCTCAAAAGCTTGTTGATGGAAGATATTCCCGTGCTCATTATAACTCTTCCTTTGTTGGCTTTTTCCCGGTTGATAATCCAAAAGTTGCGATGCTAATCCTGGTTAATTCCCCAAATGTTGGCAAGTACGGTGGGTTGGTTGCCGCACCGATTTTCAAAAATGTTGCTGAAAGAATAGTATCAAATCATCTTAACAATTTTGAGAATGATATTCCTGAAGAAAAAGAGATTCGGGCAAAGTATGCAAATAATCAGAAACACAAAGATTCTTCGTACGACAAACTTAGATCAATAGAAATTAATGATGCAGTATCATTTGCAGATAATTGCATGCCTGATCTTTCAAATGTAGCTGTCCGAGATGCAATAAATATTTTAACTCAGCTTGGTGTGAAATATAAAATAAACGGCAGCGGAATAATCTTTTCACAAAGTATATCTCCCGGTAAAAAATTAACAGCTAATGAAGTATGCATTCTAAACTGTACTGAACTAACTGTTAAAGGAGCATCGGTTTATTAATGGAATTAACAGAACTGCTAAACAGCGTTAATGTGATTCAAGTCCTTGGAGAAGTTCAGAGACAGGATGTCGGTTCTATTGATTATGATTCAAGAAAAGTAAAAAAGAATTCTGTTTTTGTGGCGATAAAAGGTTTCAGCACTGACGGACACAGGTTTGTAATTGATGCAATAAATAAAGGCGCCATTGCGGCAGTTGTGGAGGATGACAACGCTGTTCCTGATGAAATATTTATTCATAGCAATGTGGCAAAGATTCTAGTTAATAACAGCAGAATTGCTCTTGCTGAATTATCAAAAGGATTTTATAAAGATCCTTCATCAAAAATAAATCTGATTGGTATAACAGGCACAAACGGGAAAACAACAACAGTTTTTTATTTGAAACATATACTTGAACAAACCGGAAATAAAACCGGATTGATTGGAACAATTGCCAATTATATCGGGGATGAAAAAATTGATTCAAAGTTAACAACACCGGAAACAAATGATTTGAATGCATTTCTGTATAGTATGATTACTAAAGGCTGCACTCACGCTGTGATGGAAGCTTCTTCTCATTCACTTTTTCTAAACAGAGTGTATGGTCTTGATTTCAAGTGTGGAGTTTTTACGAATATTACTTCAGATCATCTCGATTTTCATAATACATTTGAAAATTATTTAAATGCAAAGAAAATTTTGTTCGATAATCTAAGTTCAAATTCTATTGCTATTGTAAATGCAGATGATCCAAATTCTGTTTCTATAACAAAGGATACGAAAGCAAAAATAATTTCTTACGGAACCGCTGAGAATGCTGATTATAAAATTTATAATGTTCATTTTGACCTTGATGGAACAAAATTCAAATTACTGTACAACTCAAAAGAATATTCTATAAGCACTTCACTAATAGGAACATTTAACGCTTATAATGCAACTGCTGCATTTTCTTCAGCTCATTCATTAGGTATTGATGCTTATAAAATAGTTGATGCTATTAAGTCAGCTCCACAGGTACCGGGAAGATTTGAAGTAATTGGTTCCGGTTCAAAAAAAATTATTGTTGATTATTCGCATACTGCCGATAGCCTGAAACAGGCACTATTGGCAATCAGAGAAATAGTAAAAGATAGAATGAAAGTTGTAACAGTTTTTGGATGCGGCGGTGATCGAGATAAAACTAAACGACCTATTATGGGGAAGATTGCTTCTGAGTTGAGTGATGAAATTATTATTACATCAGATAATCCCAGAACAGAAGATCCGTTCAAAATCATTGATGATATTAAAACAGGAATCTTAAAAACAAATTATAAAGTAATTGAAAATCGAGGAGAAGCCATTGCACTTACAATTAAATCAGCACCTGAAAATTCTGTTATTTTCATTGCAGGTAAAGGGCATGAAACTTATCAGGAAATTAACGGTGTCAGAAATCATTTTTCTGACCAGGAAACCGCAAAAAAATATTTAAGCGAATGAAACAGATTAAGCTGACATTGGAAGATATTTTCAATTTGCCGGGAGCAGTTATTTATAATCCGGATTTGTATAGAACTGTTTCATCTGTTTCAATTGATTCAAGAGATATTCAGAAGAATTCTCTTTTTATTGCAATTAAAGGAGAAAAGTTCGATGGTCATAACTTCATAAAGACTGCAATTAAAAATGGAACATCAGCGGTTATGATCAATAAAAAGTATCTAAATAAAGTTGATTATGTAAATATTCCGGTTATTACTGTTCCAGATACAACAAAAGCTTTAGGTGATGTTGCAAAAGTCTGGAGATCAAAAATAAAAGCTAAAGTAATCGGATTAACAGGCAGTGCAGGTAAAACAACTACAAAAGAAATGATTGCTACTTTACTGAGTACTAAATATAAAGTGAATAAAACGGTTGCCAATAATAATAACCACATTGGTGTACCGCTTACTATTTTGAGTACAGTAGCAAAACATCAGGTTCTTGTTGCCGAATGCGGAACAAATCACTTTGGTGAGATTGATTACACAGCAAATATTCTTCAACCGGATTATGCGCTTATTACAAATATTGGCGATTCTCATCTTGAATATCTGAAAAACAGAAAAGGTGTGCTAAAAGAAAAATCAGCTTTGTTTGAAGTAACATCAAAACGAAAAGGAAAGTTATTCATAAATACTGACGATGAACTGATTAATGAATATTCTAAGAAACTCAGGAATAAAATTAAATTCGGTTTTAATACTCTTGCTGATGTCAGCGGTAGCATTCTTAAATATGATTCAATCGGGAAAGCAAATATTGAGATTAAAACAAAAACAAAAAAACTTAATCTAACTGTTCCGCTATCAGGAGATTCGAATGCAAATAACTTTCTTGCTGCCTCATCAGTTGGATTGGAGTTCGGATTAAAAGTTAAAGATTTTATTAAAGCTTCGAGAAGGATTAAAAGTGCGGATAAAAGACTTGCTATTAAAGTTTTTAAAAAATTTACATTGATTGATGATACATATAATGCAAATCCGGATTCGATGCGCGCAGCAATTTCAATTTTATCTATGTATAAAAACCGAAGAAGAAAAATTGCTGTACTTGGCGATATGTTCGAATTAGGCAATCAATCAAAAAAACTTCACGAATCATTGGCGGTTTTTATAAAGTCACAAAAAGTTATTGAAGTTTATTCAATTGGTAAAATGATGAAAAGCTTTTCTAAAGCATTAAAAGGATTTAGTGGAATCAGTAAACATTTTGAATCAAGAGAAGACTTAAAAAAACATTTGAAGAAAATTGATCTTTATAATTCCGCTGTACTTGTTAAAGGTTCACGCGGAATGAAGATGGAAGAATTTGTGTCAGTAATTGAATCAAGAGCCAAATAATGCTTTATTATTTATTCGAATACATAAATAAGCTTTACGCACCGCCGGGATTTGATATGTTCAGATTCTTAACATTCAGATCTGCACTGTCGGCGATTACAGCTTTATTTATTGCATTATATGCCGGTCCGAAAATAATAAAGCTTTTACAAAAGCATCAGATTGGTGAAGCAAAAAAGGATGATGGTCCAAAATTCCACTGGTCAAAAGCGGGTACTCCCACGATGGGCGGATTAATAATTCTACTTTCTATTGCCGTGCCTGTTTTATTGTGGGGCGATATTGTAAGCATTTATGTGATTCTTATTCTTGCAGGAACTTTATTCCTCGGCGCAGTTGGTTTTCTTGACGACTATCTAAAAGTAATTAAAAAACTGCCAAACGGTTTAATAGCTCGTTATAAACTGCTTGGACAAATATTTGTTGGATTGGTTGTTGGTCTTGTAATTTATTTTTCACCTGAGTTCAGTGGATTTAATACATTAACGACAGTGCCGTTCCTTAAAAATGTGAATCTTGATTTATCCTATTTATATATACCGGCAGTTGTGTTTATTGTTACTGCAACATCAAACGCTGTTAATCTAACAGACGGACTTGATGGTTTATCAATCGGTGTAACAGTTATTGTAATGATTGCGCTTGCATTACTTAGTTACTTCAGTGGAAACGCAATTTTCTCAAATTACTTGAATATACTTTATTTACCCGGTGCAGGTGAGTTAACAGTTTTTGTAGCTGCTGTTGTTGGGGCGGGCTTGGGATTTCTATGGTACAATTCTTATCCCGCACAAGTTTTTATGGGTGATACCGGTTCGCTTGCACTTGGCGGTGCATTTGGAATTCTAGCTGTGCTTATTAAGAAAGAATTATTTATTCCAATTCTTGGCGGAATCTTCTTTATGGAAACAATTTCTGTAATTATTCAAAGAACATATTTTAAATACACAAAGAAGAAGTACGGAGAAGGAAGAAGAATTTTTAAGATGGCTCCGATGCATCATCATTTTGAAATGATTGGATGGCCTGAACCAAAAATTGTTGTAAGGTTTTACATCATAGCAATAATACTTGCAGTCGTCACATTGGTTTCGTTTAAGATTAGATAATGAAAATAGTAAATAAAAAAATAACGATTATTGGTGCTGGTAGAAGTGGACTTGGTGCGGCTAAATTAGCCAAGCGATTTGGTGCTGCTCCGTTTGTGAGTGATTCAGGTGATGTAAATAAATTAATGGAGTCTGTTGAAGCTCTTAAAACGGCAGAAATTGAATTCGAGATTGGCAGCCACTCTGACAAAGTCTATAACTGTGATTTGATGGTTGTCAGTCCGGGTGTTCCTTCTGATGCAGAAGTTCTTAAAACAGCTCAAGAGAGAAAGATCAAAACAATCAGCGAAGTCGAATTCGCTTCATCGTTCTGTAAAGGAAATATAATCGGAATAACCGGGACGAATGGAAAAACAACAACAACATCTCTTTGCGGTTATCTCTTCAATGAATGCGGGATGAAAGCATATACAGCAGGCAATATTGGTCTGGCATTTTCTGAGGTTGCCGCCGATGTGAAAGAAAATGAATTTATTTCACTTGAGATTTCCAGTTTTCAGCTTGATCTGATTGAAGGATTTAAACCTAAAGTTGCAATGATATTAAACATTACTCCCGATCATTTGAACAGGTATGATTATAAGATTGAAAATTATGCAGCATCGAAGCAAAAAATTTACGAGAATCAAAATGCTGATGACTTTTTGATCTTGAATCAGGATAGTGAACTGTTAATGAATCATTGCAAAAAAAGTAAGAGCAAAGTTTATTACTTCTCAACGAAGTCAAAGGTAGAAAACGGATGTTTCATTGAAAACGGAATTGTAAAGTTTGTTAAAAATGGAAATGAAAAATTTACTTGTAAAAGGGAAGATATTTTTTTGAGAGGAGATCATAATCTTCAGAATGCAATGGCCGTAATTATTGCGGCAAAGCTTTTTGATTTGAATAATGAAAGCATAGTTGATGCTTTGAGAAGCTATCAGGGTGTACCGCATAGATTGGAGCTGGTACGTGAGATTGATGGAGTTAAGTTTATCAACGATTCAAAAGCTACTAACATAGATTCAGTCTGGTATGCTTTACAAAGTTTTGATGAACCGATTTTCCTGATACTTGGCGGACAGGATAAAGGGAACGACTATTCACTGATTGAACCGTTAGTTCTTGAAAAAGTAAAAAAGATTTATGCAATAGGTTCATCCGCAGAAAAAGTGTTTAATTTTTTCCATCAAAAAGTAAAGGTGGAAATAAAAAAGGATCTTGAAGAAGTAATTAATATAGCAACTAACGAAACGCGTATTGGTGATGTTGTTCTATTGTCACCTGCATGTGCAAGTTTTGATATGTTCAACAACTATGAACATCGCGGTGATGTTTTCAAACAATTGGTGAACAATATATAATGAAAAAATTAGCGCTTACAGTTTTTTTCGAAACATTTATTCTTATGCTGCTCGGACTCATAATTGTTATGAGTGCCAGCAGCACTTACAGCGCTTTTAAGTTTGAAAGTACTTTTTATCTGTTCAATTCACATTTGGGAAAAGTATTTATTGGTTTGTTCTTTTTAATTCTGTTTTGTTTTATTCCTTATGAAATTTATAAGTATTACAGTAAATGGTTACTAATTGGAGTCGCAATCTTACTTGTAGTAACATTGTTCCTGGCACCAAATATTAAAGGTGCAGGCAGGTGGCTAAACCTTGGATTTACATCTATTCAGCCGGCTGATATTGCAAAACTTATTTTGGTCATTCACCTTGCTGCATTGATTGAACAAAAACAAGAATTTATAAATGATTTTAAGCAAGGATATTTATACGCATTTATTTGGGTGATGTTAATCTCTGGTTTAATATTTATTCAACCGAATGTTAGCACAGGAATTTTATTAGTGGTCATTTCGCTGACTCTATTATATGTAGGTGGAGCTAAGTTCAAACATATTGCTTTATCGGGTTTATTATCTGCTGGGGTTGCAGGTGGATTTGCAATGTTGTTCAGTCATTCGAGATCAAGAATTCTGGGATTCATAAAAGCAATGAGCGACGGCGGTGATTTAAACATTCAGGTAAAGCAGGCATTATATGGATTAGGAAGCGGCGGATTGACCGGAGTTGGAATTGGTAACAGTAAACAAAATAATTTATTTCTGCCAGAAGCTTATGGTGATTTTATCTTTGCTATTCTCGGTGAAGAAATGGGTTTCGTTGGCTCAGTCATTGTTTTATTGAGCTACTTAATTCTTTTTGCTGCAGGAATTTTAATTGCAAAAAAAGCTAAAGATCGGTTTGGTCAATTACTTGCATTCGGAATAACTTTTTCGATTACCATTTATGCTTTCGTTAATGTTGCTGTTACAACAGGATTGTTCCCAACTACAGGATTGCCGCTGCCATTTATCAGTTATGGTGGAACATCAATAATATTTTTATCAATATCGATTGGAATACTGATTAACATTGCCATTATGAATTGGAAACGTGAAAATGAAATTCAGATGAACAAAGAAAAAATAATTAATTCAAAGAACTTAGTCAGATGAGCAAACTTAGCACTCCATATCGATTTCTTTTTGCCGGTGGAGGAACAGGCGGTCATCTCTATCCCGCAATAGCCGTTGCTGATGAAATAAAAAGAATGCAGCCTGATGCTCAGATTTTATTTGTGGGAACAAAATCAAAAATTGAAGGAAGAGTTGTTCCAAAACTAGGGTTTCAATTTAAGTCTATATGGATAAAAGGATTTGCGAGAAAATTGACTTTATCAAATGTGTTGTTTCCGTTGAGATTAATTGTCGCAATGGTTCAATCTTTAGCTATCGCAATGAAGTTCAAACCAAAAGTTGCAATCGGATCAGGTGGATATGTTGCAGGACCTGCTATTTGGGGAGCATCAGTGATGGGAGCAAAGATTATTCTGATTGAACCGAACAGTTATCCCGGAATAACAACAAGACTTTTAGAAAAGCATGCAGATGAAATTCATGTTGCTTTTGAAGATTCCAAAAAATACTTAAGGCAAAAAGACAAAGTAATACTTTCAGGAAATCCTATAAGAACAAGTTTAATGTTATTGAGAAAGTCGGATACACTAAAACATTTCGCTCTAAATGATTCCCGTAAAACCATTCTTATACTCGGTGGAAGTTTGGGTGCGGATTCAATAAACAAAACCATTGCAGAAAATTTAAGCGAGTTAAAAAAACTTGATATTCAGATAATATGGCAAACAGGTTCAGCTTACTATGAAGAATATAAAAACTTAAATGATGATCGTGTTAAAGTTTATTCATTCATTGATGAGATGGATAAAGCATACTCATCGTGTGATCTTGTAATTGCAAGAGCGGGAGCATCAACCATTTCTGAGCTTGCAGCATTGGGTTTACCTTCTTTGTTAATACCTTCACCTAATGTTGCAGAGAATCATCAGTATCATAATGCAAAGTCATTATCAGATGTTGGTGCAGCGGTTTTGATCGAAGATAAAAACTTAAAAGAAAATTTTTTAAATGCAGTATCAGCAATTATTTTTGCCGAGGAAAAATTAAAAGATCTTGGTATTAAGATTAAAAATTTTTCCAAACCCGATGCTGCCAACATAATAGCAAAGAGGGCAATTAATTTTGCAATTGCAGTATGACAAGCGAACAACTAAAACATAAAAGCTCATTCAGATATAATATGTCGTTTTATTATCAATCGACTATTATTTATTTCATTGTGTTTTCACTCTATTTAATAATCAGAGGCGAAGTTGTTGATAACTCTTATACTTTGGTTATTAAAGATCCTGTACTTTATTTTCTTGCAATAATTGTTGTCATATCAATTCTTGCTTTACTGTTTAATTTATTCAAGAAAAGGCATATTGAAATTGATCAAAATGGGATCGTTTTCGTTAACAGGTTTAAAAGAAGAGAAATCACTGTTGAAAAAATTGAATCAATAAGATTAACAAGAGAAAGAAGAGCAGTTCAGACAAAGGCTTTTAAGTTGATCATATTAAAAATAAAATCAAGAAAAAGAAGATTACTTATAAGACCAACGGATTATGAAAACTTTGATGAACTAATTAAAAGATTTCAGGAACTAAAGACACGTATTGAAAGCAAATGATATTTAAGATCATAAATAAAATTCATTTTGTTGGCATCGGTGGAATCGGAATGAGCGCTATTGCAGAAGTTTTATTTCACCAGGGATTTCAAATCTCCGGTTCTGATAGAGAATTGAATGATATTACTAAAAGACTTAGTGAATTAGGAATGGAAATATTCGAGGGACATTCATCTGAAAACGTTAAAGATGTTGATGTCTTGGTTTATTCAGCTGCAGTTTCTTTAGATAATCCTGAAGTTCAAGCAGCAATGAAAAAAAATATTCCCATTGTTAAGCGCTCAGAAATGCTTGCCGAAACCATGAGGATGAAATATGGAGTTGGTGTTGCAGGTACTCACGGAAAAACAACAACAACTTCGATGATCGGTTTAACATTAGTTGAAGCCGGACTTGATCCGACGATAATTGTGGGAGGAAAATTAAATTCATTAAACGGAAGCAATGCAAGATTAGGTAACGGAGAGTTAATAGTTGTTGAAGCAGATGAATTTGACAGAACATTCTTAAAGTTAAATCCGGCTATTGCTGTTCTGACTTCTTTAGAAGCCGAACACCTTGACACTTATAAAGATCTGGAAGATATAAAGTCAGCTTTTACTGAGTACGCAAATAAGGTTCCTTTCTATGGCTTTGTTGCTATTTGTATTGATGATCCTGAACTAAGAAATATTTCTTCTAGAATTACAAAAAAAGTAATTAAATACGGATTAGGCAGTGAGGCAGATGTTCAAGCAGTTGATGTCCAGCATAAAGAATTTAACGGTTCTTATAAAGTAAAATATTTTGGAAAAGAGATTGGTACAATTGAATTAAGTCTTCCGGGCGATCACAATGTAAAAAATTCACTTGCTGCAGTTACCGTTGGAATAGAGTTAGGAATTGATTTTAAAATAATTAAACAAACATTAAAATCATTCAAAGGTGCACAGAGAAGATTTGAAATAAAATACGATAAAGAAGTTTTAGTTATTGATGATTATGCCCATCATCCTACAGAAGTGGCAGAAACTCTGAAAGGGATTCGTTCATCCTGGAATAGAAGATTGGTTGCAGTCTTTCAACCTCATCTGTACTCAAGGACCAGAGATTTTTATAAGGATTTTGGAAAATCATTTTTAAATAGTGATATTTTTATTTGCACAGATGTTTATCCGGCTCGTGAACTTCCAATTGAAGGAATAAGCGGTAAGCTTATTGCAGATAGTGCTGTAGAGTTTGGTCACAAACAAGTTCTTTATGTACTTGATAAAAATGATATACCGGAAATTTTAATGAACAAAAAACAAGATGGCGATATAATAATTACTATGGGTGCAGGTGACATTTATAAGTTCGGCGAAAAGTTTGTTTCGATGTTGATGAATTAAATGATGGCTAAAGGTAATAGTAAAATAGTCAGCTTAATCATATTTGTTTTTTTGTTCGCATCACTGATTTACTTAACTGTTTTCTCTTATAATAAGAGAGGAAGAGAAGAAATAAAAATGATTTCAATAATAGGAAACAATCTGCTGCCTCAAAAAAATTATCTTGAGTTTACACAACTCAATGAACAGATATACTACAGTGACTTAACACTGCACGGAATAAAAAACAGGTTTGAAAAACATCCTTACATCATAAGAGCTGAAGTAAAATCTGATGGAAGAGGAAATGTAGAGGTTTTTCTAAGAGAAAAAATTATTTATGCCATGATTGTAGGAAGCAGCGATCCGTATTTCATAACAGCAGATTTTCAGGTTCTTCCGATTTTTCCAAATACAAGATTTTCGGATCTGCCTGTCATAAGTAATGTTAAATTCAAAGAAAAACTTAATGCAATGAATTTTGCAAAAGATGAAGATTTAGTACAGGCATTTAGAATTATTGATGCGGCAAAAACAACCGATCTTGAAATATCGAGAAAACTTGCAGAAATAAATCTGCGAAACGGTGGTGATGTTATCCTTACTTTCTCTGGAATTAATGCTCCGGTAATATTTGGAAGAGGAGATGAAGCTAAGAAAATGTTATACCTGAATTTACTTTGGGAAAGAATGAAGGAACAAAAGCCATTTTTTGAAAACACAGAATATCTCGATCTAAGATTTAGTAACGAAGTTTATGTCGGGAAAAAAGATATTATAGGTTTATAAGAATGAAAAAAGAAATTTTGGTAGGATTGGATTTAGGAACAACAAAAGTCTGTGCTGTAATAGCTGATCGTTCAGTTGATTCCGGAAAATTAGATATTCTTGGTTTCGGTGTAGCACTTTCTGAAGGTCTTCACAAAGGTATGGTTGCCAACATCGGAAAAACTGCCGAAGCAATTAAAGCTGCAATGGAGATTGCATCAAACAGAGCAGGTATTAGTGTAAATCTTGTTAATGTTGGCGTTGCAGGTGAACATATCACAAGCATCAGACATAGAAACTATGTAACAATAAACAGGGAAGAAAAAGAAATTACTAAAGAAGATCTTGATAGATTAGAATCAGATGTTAGGACAATAAGAATTCCGTCTGACAGACAAATTCTTCATATAATTCCCGAAGAGTTTTCAATTGATCATCAGGGTGGAATTGAAAGTCCGATTGGAATGTCAGGTTCAAGATTAGAAGCAAGCAATCACGTTGTACTTGCATCAATACCGGCAATTCAGAATATCAGAAAATCTGTTGAAAGAGCAGGTTACCAGGTGCAGGATTATATCCTTCAACCAATTGCTTCAAGTTCATCTGTACTGGAAGAAAGTGAAAAAGATCTTGGTATTGCAATGATAGATATTGGAGGCGGAACAACCGATATAGCAATTTATCATAAAAAAGCAATAAAGCATACAAAGGTAATCGGAATTGCCGGTAATCAAGTTACAAATGATATTAGAGAATCTTTAGGTGTTGTTACTGAAGAAGCAGAAAGATTGAAAAAAGAATATGGTTATGCTTCTGAAAATGCAATCATAAAAGATGAAGATATATTAATAAGGGGAGTTGGTGCTCGTGGCAACACAAAAATTCCAATCAGTCTTCTTACTCAAATTATTAGTTTAAGAATGAAAGAATTATTTTCAATAATAGACAATGAATTACGCACAGCTGGATTTAAAAATAAACTAAAAGCCGGAATAGTACTTACAGGCGGTGGCGCTTTATTAAAGGGTTGTCCCGAATTAGCTGAAGAAGTTTTTGGTTTACCTACAAGAATTGGAGTTCCGCAAGAACTCGGTGCAGGCTTATCCAATGAAATTGAGAGTCCGGAATTCGCAACAGTAGCGGGTTTGATAAAAGGAATTCCTGGTGGAAAATCAAGTGATTATCAGGTTCTTATCAAACCTAATAAAATCAAAGGTGCGAATAAAATCAACCAATTAATTAAAAAAGTTCAAGAATTTTTTGACGAATTATAAATCTTACAGGAGGATATATGGCGCGTTTTGCAACAATTGACAGAGACAAATCAATGTCGGCTGTTCTAAAAGTAATTGGAGTTGGCGGCGGCGGCTGTAATGCCATTGAGAGTATGATCTCAAAAGGATTAAATGGCGTTGAGTACGTTGCAATCAATACCGATTCACAGGTACTGAAAAGCAGCACTGCTACACACAAAATTCAATGTGGAACTTCAATTACAAGAGGTCTCGGTGCCGGAGCTGATCCTAATGTTGGAAGGAAAGCTATAGAAGAAGACCGTGAACTTATTGCAGAAGTTCTTACAGGAAGTGATATGGTTTTTGTTACTGCCGGTATGGGAGGCGGAACAGGAACCGGTGGTGCGTCTGTTGTAGCTTCAATTGCTAAAAGCATTGGTGCTTTGGTTGTCGGTATTGTTACTAAACCTTTCCGCTGGGAAGGTAAAACTAGAATGCTGAATGCCGAAAAAGGTATTCAGGAATTGCGCCAGCATGTTGACAGCTTAATTGTAATTCCGAATGAAAGATTGTTAAGCATTCTTGATAAAGGTATTAATGCCTTTGCAGCCTTTGATAAACCAAACGAAGTTCTTTATGAAGCAACACGCGGTATAGCTGATATTATTACTATCGAAGGATTAATAAATGTTGACTTTGCGGATGTTCGTGCAGTTATGAATCAAAGCGGCGAAGCATTGATGGGTTGCGGAATAGCAAGCGGAGAAAATCGCGCCATAGAAGCTGCTCAGAAAGCAATCTCATCACCGCTGCTTGAAGGGGTTAGTATTAAAGGTGCAAAAAGCGTTCTGCTCAATGTTACAGGTTCAAGCAGTATAACAATGCAGGAAATTAATGAAGGAAATAATGTGATCTTTGAAGCTGCAGGTGAAGAAGCTAATGTTATTTTCGGTGTTGTGAAAAAAGATGAAATGAATGATTACATTTCTTACACTGTTATTGCTACCGGATTTGATACAGGCAAAAGTTCATATACATCGAGAGCAGTAAAACAATTAACTAAAGATGAACCAAAAGAAACTAAATTCAGAGGCGGATTCTCCTTTTTCGATAATCCTGAATTCAATTCTGAAGACCTTGAGGTTCCAACTATACTCAGAGTTAAAAGCCCAAAGTCATCCATAGAAGATGAAGATAAAGACAAGAATGATAATCAGAGCGGTTTCACCGTAGATGCATCAAGGTATGCCTGGTCTAAAGAAAAAGCTGAAAAGAAAGATGATTCTGATGACGATGAAAGTTCTTCGTTTCTCAGAATGATTATGGATTAAATATAAAGGTTTAGCAGTAACTGTAAATAAAACGGCGAGCTTCATTCATCGCTGGGCCGTGCTTCGATGAGAACATTTTCATCGTAATCAACTGTAACAATTATACGGTTGGGGTGGCAGCATATCCTGCAGTCCTCTATAAAGTCCTGCTTACCTTCGATTGTAAGATCGACCCATACTGCGTTGTCAACACCGCAATATTGGCAAATCCAGGTTAAAGTATCGTCGGGTTGCATTTTCACTCCGTATCAAATAATAGTCGTAAATTACATATCTAATTAGACCATTCTGACTCTTAAAGTCAAACTAAATAGTATTTCTTTCACCCCTTGATTTTTATTTCTAAAAAATGTAAATAGTACTCAAATGTTCACTATCTTTTGAATACTATGAAAAAGGATTTTGAAGATCAATTATACATAATTCCCGAAGAGTGGCGTGCAGAACCACGAATAGTAACTCTTTATCCGCCGCTGCCTAAAAATAAAAGGGGAGTTGGCTTTGATATATTCGATTTCGAAATGCTGTTTAATGACGGCAAAACAAATGAACTTATCCGCACGGGACAAACAATAGGATGCTTTTATATCGAGTCACCCGGTATGCGCTCTCTTCTCAGAAAACTTGATGTTCACGATTTTGAAATGCTTACGGCTGCAAGTTCAATAATAAGACCCGGTGTTGCTGAAAGCGGAATGATGCAGGAGTTTATTTTAAGACATAAAGATCCTTCGAAGCGTTTTTATTTCATTCCGCAGCTCGCAGAAGTTCTTGCCGATACTTACGGAGTTATGATTTATCAGGAAGATGTAATTAAAGTTGCAAATCAAATAGCCGGTTTAAGTTTGGAGGAAGCTGATCTTTTGCGTCGTGCAATGAGCGGAAAGATGAGATCACATAAAGCAATGCAGCAAATTACCAATCGCTTTTTTGAATCCTGTGAAATGAAAGGATTAAATGATAATCAGGCAAAAGAGCTTTGGAGACAAATTGAATCGTTTGCTAGATATTCTTTTTGTAAAGCCCACAGTGCTTCGTTTGCTTTGCTTTCATACCAGGTTGCATTTCTTAAAGCATATTATCCCGCTGAATTTATGGCAGGTGTTCTGAGCAACGGCGGAGGTTTTTATTCTGCCGCAGTTTATGTTCAGGAAACAAAAAGAAGGGGAGTGAAAGTTCTTCTTCCGTGTATTAACAAAAGTGAATATGAATACACCGGAAAGAACAACGAAATGAGAATTGGATTAATGGCAATAAAAAACCTTTCACTTAATTCAATTCATAAAATCCTTGACGAAAGAAAAAAACATGGTGAGTTTGTTTCGCTTGCTGATTTTCTTGTAAGAACAGGAGTCGCTTATGGAGAGAGTTCCATGCTTATAAACTGCGGTGCGATGGGATGCTTCCGTCAAACGCGTCCTGAACTTTTACGGTTGCTTGATATTTACATCAACAAAAGAAAAATACTTGATGAAAAATATAATGATCTTTTTATGCATGAAACTTTTGCTCTTGAGCAGCAGGTAAAAACTTCGCAGAATTTTTCTTTGGAAGAAATCTGCAGAATGGAATACGAAACTTTTAATTATATGGTAACACGTCATCCGCTGTATTTTTATAAAAACCTTTTTGATGATTCTTCAGTAATTAAAGCAAATGAAATAAATAAGTATAAAGGAAAATACGTTAAGATGATCGGCTGGTATATGACTTCAAAAAGAATACGTACTAAAAAAGGAGAGATAATGAAATTTTTATCTCTCGAAGATCTTACAGGCACTTTTGAAGCAGTTATATTTCCCAAAGTTTATTATCAGTATGCTGAATTAACTATGTCGATGGGACCTTACATTGTTGAGGGAATAGTTGATGAAAATGATCCTGTAAATCTTGTTGTTAAAAAATTGAATTTAGTTTCAGCAATTGGTGTATTGCGTGAGACAGAAAAGGACAGCGTTGAAAACAAATACTTTGGCGATGTTGAAAAAATATCTGAAGAAGATTTTATGCTGCTCGAAAATCTTAATAAAGAAAAATTGAGATTAGCTTATGCAGGTTGAATATTATATCACTTATTTCATATTTACGAATTGAGTCGGGAAATCTAAATCAGCTTCTTTAACCATACTGATAACAGCCTGAAGATCATCAATTTTAGGAGCTTGTACGCGTATCTGTTCATCCTGGATTTGAGCATTAACTTTCACCTTGGACTCTTTAATCATTTTTGTTATCAGCTTAGCATTCTCCTTGGATATTCCACTATGAAGATTAATTTTTTGTTTCAGCCTTCCATTTGCTGCAGCCTCAGGTTCATCAAACTTAAGAGCTTTAATGGAAATACCTCTGCGGATAAATTTAGTTTGCAGGATATCAATACTGGCTTTACGGGAATAATCATCCTTTGTATTAAGTGATATAAATTTCTCCTTTTTATTTAATTCCATTTCTGTTCTGGAATCTTTAAGATCATAACGCTGATTGATCTCTTTAAGAGCCTGATTAACAGCATTATCTGCTTCCTGCAGATCAATTTCAGAAACGATATCAAAGGAATGATTTTGAGCCATAAAATTCTCACGTAATAATTATTTATAAACTTCTAAGGAATAATGTAGTGTTGGACTAAGGGAATATTAAATCACCATTAACGAATTTCAAATCCCAAACTCCATTACTCCAATATTCCAATAAAAAGAGTCGGGGTGGGGAGATTCGAACTCCCGACCTCTTCGTCCCGAACGAAGCGCGCTAACCGGGCTGCGCTACACCCCGAGAATTTAATTACAATTATTAAATAACATTTTTTACTTCACTTGCTAAAATGGACTTTTTTCCTTAAAAATCAATTCTTTGCATGCGTATTTAAGTAATAAGTGTTAAAAAAGCTAAAAATTGTTGATTTTGAAACTTCAAAAATTTATTGTTCAGATATTTACTTTGATGTTTCAATGACTTAAGTTTGGACAGTTTATTTATTAACCTTTAAATCTATCCGGAGAGATGGAAAAGGAAATTAAAATTTATATTAACCAACTATAACGTAACCTCTGCGGATGAAAATCCAAGGAGGCTTTTTTGTATATGAATATAAAATCTAAAATAATCGACAAAGAAGGGTTTAATAGAATTATAACCCGCATATCTCACGAAATTCTTGAGCATAATAAAGGTTCTGAAAATCTTGTTCTTATTGGAATGAGAACCAGAGGTGAATTCCTTGCAAAAAGAATTCGGGAAAAAATTAAAGAAATTGACGGTGTTGAACTTCCTTTCGGTGTTCTTGATGTTACTCTTTACAGAGATGATTTCAGAACCAGAATGAAACAACCGCAGGTTTCTGTTTCAGATATGACGTTTGATATAAATGAAAAAGATATCATCTTAATCGACGATGTACTTTATACCGGAAGAACAGCTCGATCAGCATTAAATGCCTTAATGGATCTGGGAAGACCAAGGTCTATTCAATTGAGTATTCTTATTGATAGAGGTCATCGTGAATTACCTATTCGCGCTGATTATGTCGGGAAAAACATTCCAACATCTTTAGATGAAGAAATAAAAGTTAAAATGGAAGAATTCGACGGTGAAGATGCTATCTATCTCGTTGAAGCGGAAAAAAAATAATTTGAGAGAATAATTAAATGCCATTATCCAGCAGACATTTACTCGGGCTTCAGGGAGTTCCCAAAGAAGACATTCAACTAATTCTTGATACTTCAATTACATTCAGAGAAGTTCTGGAAAGACCAATAAAAAAAGTTCCTACTTTGCAGGGGAAAACAGTAGTAAATCTTTTTTATGAAAGTTCTACAAGAACAAGAATTTCTTTTGAGCTTGCTGAAAAAAGACTTTCTGCCGATTCAATTAACTTTGCGATTTCCACAAGCAGCGTCAGCAAGGGCGAAACGCTTAAAGACACTATAAGAAATATTGAAGCTATGAAAGTTGATATGGTTGTTGTTCGTCACGCTGCAGCAGGCATACCCTTATTTCTTACAAAGGTTTGTGATTCAAACATTATAAATGCTGGTGATGGAATTCACGAACATCCAACTCAGGCTTTACTTGACATGTATTCTATAAGAGAAAAACTTGGAAGACTTGATGGATTAAAAGTTTGCATAGTTGGAGATATTGCTCACAGCAGAGTGGCTTTATCAAACATTTATGGATTAAAAACCATGGGTGCTAAAGTTTCTCTTTGCGGACCTTCAACTATGATTCCCAAATTTGTTGAAGAACTAGGTGTTGATGTTATCACTAACATTGATGAAGCAATTCAGGAAAATGATGTCCTGAATATTTTAAGAATTCAGTTAGAAAGAAAAGCCAGGGAATATTTCCCTTCAATAAGAGAGTATGCAAAATATTTTGGAATTACAAAAGAGCGTTTGGAAAAAAACGGAAAAGATGTTCTTATACTTCATCCCGGACCTATAAATAGAGGAGTTGAGATAGCATCTGATGTTGCAGATGGACCTTATCAGATTATTCTTAATCAAGTAACAAATGGCGTTGCAGTAAGAATGGCAGTTCTATATTTACTCGGAACCTTAAACTAAACGGAAATTTTATAATGAAGATATTATTAAAAGATGTTGCCGTTAATAATCCTGTTCAAAATTTGAAGGAAGAAAAAATTGATATACTTATTGACAATGGAATAATATCTGAAATAGGTTCGTTGAATAAGTCTGAATTAGGTGAAATAAGGAAGTTTGATTTTACAGGCAAAGTAGTTACGCCAGGATTTTTTGATATGCACGTGCATATGAGAGAACCCGGAAGAGAAGATAAAGAAACTGTGAAGTCCGGATGCGACAGTGCTGCGAATGGCGGATTCACTGGTGTTGCCTGTATGCCAAACACAGAACCTGCAATTGATTCGGCTGAAGTTGTTGCTTTCATAAAAAAGCAGGCGTTAGAGCATCTGGTTGATGTTTATCCTGTTGCTGCAGCAACGGTTGGAAGAAAAGGAGAAATCCTCTCTCCAATGGCTGAATTGTTTGAAGCCGGTGCAGTAGGCTTTTCTGATGATGGAACAGCAATTAAAAATGCTTCTATACTTAAACGTGCAATGGAATATGCGAAGATGTATGATCTTCCGATAATTGAACATTGCGAAGATGAATCTCTTGCTGGTGGTGCGATGAATGAAAGTATTAATTCAACCATACTTGGTTTGCCGCCAATTCCTTCTATAGCAGAAGATCTTATTGTAATGAGAGATATCTTGGTTGCAGAATATACTGGTGCGAAAATTCATATTGCTCATGTCAGTACAAGAAAAGCAGTTGAAATGGTTCGGGAAGCAAAAGCCAAAGGAATTAAAGTCACAGCAGAAGTTACTCCTCACCATTTTGCACTTACAGATGATGCAGTTAAAACTTATGATACAAATGTTAAAATAAATCCTCCACTTCGTACAAGAAGAGATGTTGATGCCATAATGGAAGGATTGAAGGATGGAACATTAGATTGTATTGCTTCAGATCATGCCCCTCATACAATCGAGGAAAAAGAAGTTGAATTTGAATATGCTCCTAACGGTATAATTGGCTTAGAAACTCAAATAGGTTTGGCTTTAACGGAATTATTTCATAAAAAGATCTTAACTCTTGAACAATTGATTGAAAAATTAGCAGTCAATCCAAGAAGAATATTAAAAATTCCGGTTCCTCAAATTAAAAAAGGTGAACCGGCAAATCTTACCATATTAGATATAAACTCCGTCTGGACAGTTGATAAAACAAAATTCTTGAGTAAGTCTATTAATACTCCATTTGATAAAAAATTGCTGACCGGTAAATCAATTGCAGTAATCAACAAACAAAAAATGTTTTTGGAAGGAAAGTTCTTCGGTATTTGATTTAATTTCCTATGAATTTATATCCAGCCGATGTTTAATTAAATAGACATCGGCTTTTTATTTCTTGCATTTTTATTAAAAAATAGGGCTTTTTTGTGGCATTTGCTTTGGTAAAGAGAATCAGAATTAAAAAGAAAAGGACAGAGTAATGAAAAAGTTAAAAATAATCTTCGCAATTCTACTTACAAGCTTTTTGTTTGTAGCTTGTAATGTAAACGATACTTCTTACGAATATGATTATACTGCACCCAAAATTCCAACCGGGTTAAGTGTTTTAAACGGTGAGGATAGAGTTGATCTTTACTGGAGTCATAATCGCGAGAGTGATCTTGCCGGTTATAATGTCTATTACAGTGATTCTTATGATGGAAGGTATACACTAATCGGAACTACATCCAATAATTATTTTGTCGATTATGATGTTTCAATAGGTACCCGATATTACTACGCTGTTACTGCTTTTGATTATAATAACAATGAAAGTGAGTTGAGTGTTGAGGTAGTTTATGCTCGTCCAAGACCTGAAGGATTTAATCAATCTATTTTTGACTATAGAAGATTTCCAGACATCTCAGGCTATTCATTTTCTGAATATGCAGTAAGACCTTATGATTATCTTTATACTGACTTTTTCTTTGAAATATATAATGGTGTAAATTATCTGGTAGTTTACGATGATACAGATATAATAGATATGGGTCCAACGTATGATATTTACGATATAGACTTTGCTCCTTTAAGCGGATGGTCACCGACAAAAGATGTAATTGCTCAAGTTGGACATACTTATGTGATCTGGACTTACGATAATCACTTTGCAAAAGTCAGAATATCAGCAATCACTTCTGAAAGAATAGTATTTGACTGGGCTTATCAAACAGTTTCTGGAGATACTCAGTTAAAACCAATAGTTAAGGATGGAACAAGAGATCTTAAGATTAGTTATAGAAGTTTAGATTAAAGAGAGTATTTATTGTGTAAATCTATAGAGTCTGTTTGATGATATAGATTTACACTTTTTTATTATTTAAATTTGAGCCACGGTTTGAAATGAAGACATGCTTTAACATATTGATTTTACTATTATTTGCGGTATTCATTTCATCAATTTATCCCCAACAGAAAAATCTAATTCAGAAGTCCGATACAAATAAGCAAGCTGTTTTAGATCCTGTTATTTTTGATGAAATTGAAGATGCAATTAAGTCTGGCGATGTTGCAAAAATTTCCCGGTATTTAGGTCCGCAAACATATTTCAGTTTGACGAATGGAATAAATGGTTATTATAGTTTAAATCAGGCTTATTATGTGCTTGAAGATTTTTTTAAGCTGTACCGTGTAACAAAATTCAAACTGGATAATGTTAGACTTGGAAGTTCAAATCCATATGCAACAGGCACATATCACTATGATAACAGAGGCAGAAGAAGTTCTGCTCAGGTTTACATTTCATTAACTAAAACCGGTAATAATTGGAATATAAGTCAGCTCACAATTAATTAATGAAAAAAAATATACTTCATAAAATTCAAGGCGATAGAAAATATTTTGCTATCGTCTTTTTTATTTTGATATTAGTTCTCATCTCCGCAATTCTCACGCCCCGTTTCATCGAAGACAAAAAAAATAATTGGTCAGATGAATTAACAATTCAAATAGAACAAATTGAGCAATCTGTAAATCGTCATTTTGAAATAGCAATGCTATCAACGCTTGAAATGACGATACAATTGAAAACTAATTTAAGAAATGTCTTCATTTCCGGTGACGAAGCATACAGAGAAATTATTAAAACCTTAAACCAAAAAAGATTTGAGGAATATTCTATCGGAATATTTGCTCCTAACGGCAGATTGATAGCGTGGAATAATCCTGTAATAATAACTCAGGAAACCCTTTTCCCATTAAACAATCCGCTTGGTGAATTATATTTTTTTGATACTGATTTAATTACTTACTTAAGTCAGACTGATACTGTGATGATAGATAATGACATTTTTTATCTCACAATAAGTAAACCCATTGAGAAAAAATATCGTCTTAACAATAAATACTTTAAACAAGTAAGCTTTACACAAGAACTTAGTGATGAAAATGGAATCGATTTTGAAGTTGTGTATAATCCATTCCTGCCAAAAACAAAAGATGGAAAAAAATATTCATTTGATCTTTTGAATAATGCAGGGAATAAAATTGGTCTGGTTACTTTTTACAAACCCATTTTAATGAATGAAATAAACTCAATTAAAGAAACGTCTTCAAAAATTCAGTCAATATTTGTTCTGTTTATAATTTTATTTACAGCATTAGGTATGCGGCGTGATTATCAGCAGTTAGAGAGCCGGTTAGTTAAAATTCTTTTTTTGTTTTTATTTCTTGCAATCGGGAGGACAATAGTATTCTTAATCGGATTTCCTTCAACCTTTATGTCGGGATCTTTAATTGATCCATCAAATTTTTCATCTGTTTTTGGTTTTGGAATAGTTAAATCCCCAATTGAATTTCTTATTACCAATTTTTTCGTTTTAATATTTTCTGTACAAGTTTATCGATATTCAAGAAATTATTTTTTATCAGATCAATCAGTCAGGTTCATCGCCCTTATAAGAATTATTTCCCTGCCGTTAATAGTCGTTTTTTTATTACTCATTCGTTCAATAAGTGCCTCTGCTAAAAGCGTAATATTTGACTCAACCATACGATACTTTAAAGAACCGGATATAATTCCTAATCTTTCTGCTCTGATAATGAACTTAAATATTCTTACTCTGACGGTCTCTGTATTATTATCAATGATAGGAATTATTTTTATTGTCTGTAAAGCTTGGCGTCTGAATAAAGTAAAGAAACCCAATGTTAAGTTTTTCTTTTTTTCTTTTATTCTATTAGGATTTTCGGCAATATCGTATTTCATACAAAAAGAACCTCTCATAACTTTATTTATGATGATGCTCTTTGTTCTAATTATACTGATTGTCTTTTTCCAGATAAGATTTAGAAATCCCGCCTCAATTTTCAATTACATATATATAACTCTTGCCGCTTCAATTATTTCAATAACTTTATTAAACTATTTTAATGTAAAACTTGAAAAAGAATCTTTAAAGACTACGGCTTATGAAATCAATCGTGCAAATGAAAATCTTTTGCAATTTATACTTGATGAAATATTTCGCAATGCTTTAACAAATGATGAGATAAGGTCAGTTTTTATTAAAAAGTTTATTAATTACGATGCAATTGCATATAAACTTTGGAGTAGCAGTCCGATACAGAGAGAGTCCTTAAATTCTTTTGTGGCTTTGTATGACAGGAACAGAAATATTTTAGGGAAATTTAATATCGGGTTAGTTGATGAAATAAATCCTTTTAATTTTATTAAGATTGGAAAAATTGAAGAACCGGTTATTCAGGAAATATCTTTAAGCAATAATTCTGACACAAAAATATTTATCGGATTACTGCCATTTTATGAACATGAACTTTTACTGGGTTATTTATCCGTGGCCGTTTCATTTGATCTGCAAAATATCGGTGCGGCTAGCTTCCCGGATTTTCTTGAGTCCTCTTCGTCAATACTGAATAAGGTAATTGATGTCAGACAGTTAAAGATATTTGAAATAACTGATAATGTATTAAATCAGGTTTATGGCGACCGCTATCCTTCCAGAGAACAGATCAAAGAAATTACTTCTGCAAAACTGACAGAATATAACGATGGTTGGCTTAGTCTAAATTTTGAAGGCGAGAATTTCATAGCTTTTATTTATAAGACATTAAGAGCAGATAAAGAAAATATTACAACTGTACTTGTTGCTGAAAAACAATTTTCATGGAATCTTTTTAACTTCTTTAAGATTTTTATTGTTCATTCCTTCTTTATTCTATTACTGATTATATTATTTCTTTTTATACGTGTAAGGAAAATCAATTATACATTTAAATCTAAACTACTTATCGCATTCCTTCTGGTATCAATAATCCCGGTTATTTCACTTGCAGTTTATAATCGTCAGGTAGTAAGCAGCAGGGGAGAAGATGCTATAATATCCGAGTTAAGACAAAGATCTCTTTATGTTGAAAATCACATTAAGTATCAAAGAAGTAAAAATCCGACACGCAGCCCGGTTCAAATATTTGAAAACGCAGCTAAAGAATTAAATATATCATATTCTGTTTATAAGGCAACTGAGGAAATCTATAATTCAAAGGATATATTTAAGCGTATTGGTTTGTTTGACGGCAAACTGAATTCTCAGGCGCATTATTATCTGAATTATTTGAGATTCAGAGAATATCTCACAAGTGAAAGAATTGAAAACTACGATTATAATGCGCTTTACAGTACTATAAACATCGATGGTGAGGAATATATTCTTGCAGTTAATGATGCGTTCAATAAAATAAAAGTATCATTTTCAACAGTTGAAATTGATGTTGTTATTTTTGGCATTTATTCCTTTGCTGTGATTATAATAATATTATTGAGTACAATTTTTGCAAATCAGATAGCGTATCCCATCAGAAGATTAACCAAAGCTACTGAGTCTGTTGGTCAGGGAGATCTTAATGTTAAAATAGAACATAACGAAAAAGGTGAACTCAGAGATCTTTTAGATGGATTTAACGCAATGACTTCTGAACTTCAGAAAAACCAGGCGGAACTCGCAGAACTGGAACGGGAAGCAGCGTGGAAAGAAATGGCAAAACAAGTTGCCCATGAAATAAAAAATCCTTTGACACCAATGAAATTGGCTTTGCAGCAGCTAATAATTGCTAATAAAGATAAAAGCAAAGATTTTAATTCTTTGTTTGAAAAAGTATCAAAGACTGTATTAAATCAAATTGAAAATTTAAATCAGATTGCATCCGAATTTTCAAGATTTGCTAAAATGCCAAGTCTTAAATTGGAATTAATTGATTTAGTACTTGTTATAAACGATACGATTAATCTTTATCAGGATGAAAAAATAAAAATTGAATTTAAAAGTGAATTAACCTCTGCAATAGTTGAGGCGGATAAAAGCCATTTACGCAGAGTGTTTATAAATCTGATTCGAAATTCAATTCAGGCAAATGCAAACCTTGTTCTTATAGAATTGAAAAAGGCAGAAGAAAAATATTTTATTTATGTTAAAGATAACGGCTCTGGAATCATTTCTGAAAATAAAGATAGAATTTTTGAGGAAAGTTATACCACAAAAAAACAGGGAATGGGTCTTGGATTAGCCATCACCCGGAAATTCATTGAAAGTATAAACGGATCAATCCGTTTAATTACAGCATCTCCCGGTGAGACAATCTTTGAATTAACGATTCCGGTGACAGATAAAGAAAAAAATCTTTATTTATAATGCCTCAGCTAACACCACATCAAAAGTCTGCACTTGAATTTGAGAACCACCTTTCATTAACTGCAAATGCAGGTTCCGGAAAAACTTTTGTTCTTGCCCGAAGATATCTTAATGCAGCACTTAAGGACGGTGTTACTCTTTCTAACATTGCGGCAATAACTTTTACTGATAAAGCATCCGGTGAGTTGTATAACAAAATAGTTAATCTAGTTAATGAGCAAATTTCTGTTTCAAAATCAGATTTACAAAAACAAAAACTTGAAAGAATAAGAAGACATCTTGTTTCTGCATACATATCAACCATTCACTCATTCTGTATTAATATTTTACGCGAGTTTCCTGTTGAAGCAGGTTTAGATGCTCGTTTCATACCGATTGATGAACAACTTTCTGATGAGCTTATTGAACTATCAATTGAAGAAGTTGTGAAATATCTCCTTGAAGATGAATCCTCTGCAGGGAACCTTAAATATTTAATAAGGATATTTGGTTCTAAAAGCAGGCTGGAAGCTGAATTATTTAGCTTAATTAAGCAGAGAAAGAATCTTTTAATAATTAAAGAGGCGATTTATAGTAAGGATGAAAAGGAAATCGTAAAGCATTTCCAAACTCAGTTTGACACTTACTATTCCCAAATATGGAATGAGTATAAA
This sequence comes from uncultured Ignavibacteriaceae bacterium, assembly GCA_963804005.1. GTDB lineage: Bacteria > Bacteroidota > Ignavibacteria > Ignavibacteriales > Ignavibacteriaceae > JAGXRK01. Next base: position 30,497 of record CAWDOP010000007.1, read on the forward strand.
CTTAATTTAATTGAAAGCATTAACAGAATTAACAATACTGTTCTTTCTAAACATTCAAAAAATGAATCTGCTCTTATCGTTTCTGCACTTCTTAAAAAATATGATAAAATTAAATCATCAGATCAAATTCTGAAATTCATTTCTGAAATTAGTACCGCATTGTTGACTAGCAGCGGAACTGTCAAAATCCGCGGATATCTGTCCAACGAGTTAAGAAAAGGATTAGAAAATGAAATCAAAATTATTGAATCAATATTCTCAGATCTTTCAAAAATAGAATATTCACCTGAATCAGATAAACTTCTTAAGGAACTAGCAAAATTTGGTAAAATATTACTAGAGGTTTTTGACTTTACACTGGAAGAGTATGCAAATAAGAAAAATGTTGATGGATTTTTAGATTATGAAGACATTCTTCTTTACACAAAAGAAATCCTGAAAAAAGAAAGTGTTCAAAAAAGTCTTAGTGAAAAGTTCAAGTATATTTTGGTTGATGAGTACCAGGATACAAATGAAATTCAGTATGAAATATTTTTGCCGATTTTAGATTATCTGAAAGTTGGAAATCTTTTTATCGTTGGAGATGAAAAACAAAGTATCTATATGTTCCGTGATGCTGAACTTGAAATATTCAATCGGACAAAAAAGGATATCAGTTCAATATCAGGGGAGAACTCTCTGCTTGAACTTCCGGATAGCTTTAGAATGGCTCCCTCAATTTGTTTATTCTCAAATAAATTGTTTGAAAATCTTTTTATAAATCCGAATGAGCTATATAATGAAGTAACAAATACAAATATTGTTTGCGCAAGGACTGATAAAAAATCCGGTGAAATTGAATTCCTTTTATCTAACCCCGATTCCGGAAATGAGATTACCGAAGCAGAACTGGTTGCAAGGAGAATAATTGACTTAAGTATTAAAGGTGTTGAGTATAGAAGTATTGCAATTCTTGTTAGAAAAAGAAAATCTTTCGCAGAGCTTGAAACCGAATTTATAAAGTATGGAATTCCTTTTTCTATAATTGGCGGAAGAGGATTTTATCAGCGTCAAACAATCAGTGATGTTTACAATTATTTATCATTTCTCTCGAATAGCGGTAACAGCACTGCATTAGTCGGAGTTTTACGATCACCATTTTTCAGTGTCTCTGATTCGATATTGTTTGAAATATCACTAAAAACTGGTGAAAATTTCTGGGCGAAATTGAAACAATATTCTTCTGAAGATAAAAAAATCAATCAAATTAAAAATCTTCTTGAAGAAAATTTACAACTTGCATCATCCTTAGAATTAACAGTTCTTCTCAGAAAGATTTTAACAAGCACTGAATATCTTGCCGTTATCGCAGCAAGAAATGACGGCGATCAGGAATTAGCTAATATTGAAAAACTTTTAGAAATATCCCGTGGATTCAGTTTAAAAGGTTTTAGGAATCTTTATGATTTTTTAGACTACCTGAATGATGCAATCACCGGCATTGAAGATGAATCGCAGGCAGCAGTTACGTCTGATTCAAATGCTGTTCAGTTGATGACTCTTCATCAGGCAAAAGGATTGGAATTTCCAGTTGTGATTTTGTTTAAGACTCACGAATCTAGTCAGAAAACTTTAATAAAATCGAAACAAGTTTCTATTAGTAAAAAATTTGGAATACTTACAAAGTTACCGTTAAATGAAGATTATCTTGCGGATTATCAACCCACTCCAATAAGCGGATTGTATAATTTTATTGAAGAGAAAAAAAGAATAGCTGAACTTAAAAGACTTCTATATGTTGGAATTACCAGAGCGATTGATCATTTAATTATTTCAGGCGAATTAGGTGAAGAACAAAAACTTAAAAATGATTCCTTTCTTTATTTAATTAAATCGGGTTTAAGTATTGATCTCAATAATGATAATTTTTTCTTAGAAGATGAATTGGTTTTCTTAGAACAAAATAGCGGTAATTTTTCTAACTCATCCAGAAAAATAAAAATTCAAATTCCTGTCCAATACACAATTTCTCTGGATAAAAATTATAAACCGCCGGTTAAAGAAAAATTAAAAGATCTGATAATCAATATTGAAAATATTGCCCCGCCTTTAGAGAAAGATATTATCTCGGCAACAAAAGTAGCGGTTTATAACCAATGTCCAACCAAATACTTACTTACTTATGAATATGGTTTTGGATTGATTAACAGTCTAAATAAAGAAAGTAAAAATCAGAAATTTGAATTTGAAAACAATCCTCTTAACGAAGAAGAAAATTATTATGACGAGGAATTAAGATTCGATAGAATCCAAAGTAATGTGAAGGGAACATTGATACATTCACTACTCGAAAGAGAGATTAGTCTTGATGAACTTGATAATGAAATAACAAAATATTTTTCTAAGAACGGCTTAGAAGGAAAGTTATTAACACAAAATAAAAAAGAAGTCATTTTAGAACTTCAAAAGTTTTTTAATTCTGGCATTTACAAAGAAATAAACTCGTATAAAAAATATAAAAATGAATTTGAAGCGTACTTAAAGGATGAGGAAATATTTCTCTACGGAATAATTGATAAAATTATTTTTGCAGAAGATAAACTCATAATTATTGACTACAAAACCGATGATATTTCCGGTAAAGAAGTTGAGGAAAGAGCTGAAAATTATCTTATTCAACTTAAATTTTATTTATATATTGCTCAAAAATTATTTCCTGATTATAGTTCATTCCAGCTATTACTGATTTTTATAAAACATCCGGAAAAACCGGTAATAAAAAATTTCAATAATAAAGAGTTATTTTTGGTAAAGAACGAAATTTCGGATATTATTAATGGTATAATTCATAAAAATTTCTATAAAAATACTGATCACTGCGGAGTTTGTGTCTATTCCGATGCCAATAAGAAGTGTAAAATGAATTAAGAAAGGGAGTCAATTACAAAATGAAAAAAGTAATTTCGAACCTGCGTGATTTAACACTAATTGAAAAAGAACTTGCAAAAGAGACAGCAGGTGCTCTTGCAATTCAATTGGATGATGATAAAATTCATCAGGTTGCAACTAATTTTGTTTATCTTGATAAAAACATTTACGTATTCTTACAGGTGGATGATGATCTGTATCAGCAAATAAAATTTGATTACTTAGGCAGTTTCACTATTCACCGTTTTGAAAACAGATTTAAAGATCACAACCTGTTTGCTGAATCAAGTTATAAATTGTCTTCAATCAATATCAGCGGTACATTAAGGGAAGTGGAAGACAAAAAACTTATAGATCAGCTTATTGAATATTATCAAAAAAAATACTCACCCAATATTGATCTTAAAAAATACCGCAATGAAAAGAACTTAAAGCCAATTATGATTGACACTGAAGAAATGCAGGCTTTTACCGAGGAAGGCAACTGATATAAAACAAAAATTCACATCATTTTAAAATACGGAGTACTGTTTTGCTAAATTACGTCTGGCTTACTCTTCTTTTTCTGGGAATAGTGTCTGCAACATATCTTGATATATCCGATTTCACTTCAAACAAATACAATAATAATAAATCACTTAATGCATCAATACATTTTGAGGAAGGCGAGGTAAGTGATTCTGAAAAAGAAACAGCAGTTATAAAAATAAATGCAAATAATCTTTCAACATTTTACACTACTGAAATTTCTAAAGATATTGAGACAAAAATAATTCTTTCACCTGCCGATGAAAATGGCAAAAGACAATTTGTTATTAATGTTTCAGATCAATCACCGGAAATTTGGAAAGAAATTGCCCCGCTGGCTGGTAAAGATAATGATATAGGCGGCACAGTAATTCTAAATAAAAAGACTGAAAATAATATTATTTATGCTCAATTGTATTTTGAAGAAATTAGTTTTGTCTGGCTCAAAAAAGTTACTAACGACGCAATAAAAATTTCTCAGGTGGCTGTTGAAATTGCTTTGGGCTTAATTGGTATTATGGCTTTATGGCTTGGAGTTATGAGGGTTGCTGAAGATGCCGGGTTAATTAAAATGATTGCTCGTGCTCTGAATCCCATTACCAGGAGATTATTTCCTGAGGTTCCTCCGGATCATCCAGCAATTGGTGCAATGGTAATGAATATGTCGGCAAATATGCTTGGACTTGGAAATGCAGCAACGCCATTTGGTTTGAAAGCTATGGAGGAACTTGATAAACTAAATACGAACAAAGGTACGGCAACTAATTCAATGGTAACTTTTCTGGCAATTAATACTGCCGGAATGACTTTGATTCCTGCAACTGCAATTGCTGTAAGGGCTGCATCGGGAAGTGCCAATCCAACTGTTATAATTGGTACATCAATATTTGGTGCCTTTTGTGCCGTTGTTACAGGACTAACTGCTGCTAAATTGTTTGAAAAATTCCCGATTCCAAAAGGGCAATTTACCGGATGGTTAAAACAAAACCGCAAACTTTTTTATTTTTTGTTTTCATTAGTAGCATTTGGTTCTGTTATTGCTTTTACTGGTATTGGAAGTTTCCTAGGTTCTTTCTTTGGTGATTCTTTTGCAGAAGTATTTAAATCTTTAATTCAAATTGTTTCTATAGTAGCTATACCCTTATTGATCTTTGTATTCATTGGTTACGGAGCACTAAAAAAAGTTAAAGTATATGAACAATTTGTTGAAGGTGCAAAAGAAGGATTTAATATCGCAGTAAAAATAATTCCTTATCTCGTTGCAATGTTATTTGCAATAGGTATTTTCAGAGCAGGCGGAGCAATGGATAACTGGCTTATTCCTCTTCTTCGTTATGTTACTGATCCTATTGGATTTCCTGCAGAGGCGCTGCCTATGGCGCTTATGCGACCTCTTTCAGGCAGTGGTTCACTTGGTATTATGGCTGAAACTATGGCTGTGCACGGTCCGGATTCATTCATAGGTATTCTCGTATCAACTTTCTTCGGTAGTACCGAAACTACATTTTATGTACTTGCTGTTTATTTTGGAGCTGTTAATGTTAAAAATACAAGGCACGCCTTACCAGCAGGATTGCTTGCTGATGTTGCCGGTATTCTTGGTGCATTCTTTATAGTTAAGCTTTTATTTGGATAATCTAATTGGATCATCTATGCTGATAAGAGATGTTTTGAAGATAATTATAACTTTTTATGTCAGTGCTGTATTAATCTATATTTTACTTCACATAGGATCAGGGGAAGGATTGTATTTTTTCAATGCTTTTTTACCTGCAAGATTATATGAAAAATTCGTTTCAAGACCTGAAGGCATATTGTACACATTATTGCTATTTATCTTCATAATAAAATTTAATTTTCTTAGAAGACTTAAAATTGATTATTGGACTGGAAGAGCCTGGCCTTGGAAAGGTGAAGGTGAGCGACCATTTGAAAAAGAAAAATGAAAATTTTTGAATAAAATATGAAAGTATTCATAACACGTAAAATTCCAGAAATTGGTCTTAAGCTATTAAGAAAAAAGTATGATGTTAAAGTTCACAATTCGCCGTCGCCAATCTCAAAATCAGCATTAATAAGTAATGTTAAAAATTGTGATGCATTGATTCCACTTCTCACTGATAAGGTTGATAAAGAACTCATCGATAAAATGAAACGATGTAAAATAATTGCAAACTATGCGGTTGGCTATAATAATATTGATGTTGAATACGCAAAATCTAAAGGAATTGTAGTAACCAACACTCCTGATGTATTAACAGACTCAACGGCTGATCTGGCAATGACTCTTACTTTAGCGTGTGCAAGACGGTTTAATGAGGGTGAAGAAGTAATGCGAAATAACAAATTTGCCGGCTGGCATCCTACTTTTCTGCTCGGAATGGAATTGAAAAATAAAACTTTTGGAATTCTTGGCGCCGGAAGAATTGGTACCGCAACAGCAATAAGAGCCAACGGTTTTGGCTGTAAAATTCTTTACTATTCCATCGAACGAAATAAATACCTTGAGCAAAAAACAAAAGCAAAAAAAGTATCTCTTGAAAATCTTCTTAAGAATTCTGATATAATTTCAATTCATCTGCCGCTTAATTCAAGAACTGACTGTCTTTTGGACAGAAAGAAATTAGAGTTGCTCAAGACATCTGCTATATTAATTAACACAGCCAGAGGCGAAATTGTTGATGAAAAGTATCTAATCAGGATTCTGAAAAATAAGAGGATTTTTTCTGCAGGATTTGATGTATATGAAAATGAGCCTGAAATAAATCCTGAATTGATTAAATTAAAAAATGTTGTACTGCTTCCTCATCTTGGCAGTGCAACTATTGATGCAAGAAATGCAATGTCATTGCTTTGTGCAAAAAACGTTGATGCAGTTTTAAGCGGAAAAAAACCGATTACGCCGGTCTGATTTGCCGGATTATGTTGATAACCAATCCCCGAATAGATATTTTTACAAACAAAAATAAAGTGAATATTTAAATGAGAATTGGAATACCGAGAGAATCTCTTTATGAAGAAAAGAGAGTATCGCTGACACCCGCAGGTGTTGATGCTTTAGTAAGAGCCGGACATACTGTTTATATTGAAACAGAAGCCGGGTTCGAAAGTCACTTCAGCGATGAAGAATATGCTAAAATTGGTGCAAACATTGTCTATAGCGCGGAAGAAGTTTTTGGAAGAGCAGAAATGATTGTGAAAGTTGCACCTCTGACTTTTGAAGAAGCTAAAATGCTTCAGGAAAATCAGATTATATTTTCATTTCTTCACCTTGCCGTAGCAAAAAAGAACATTATAGAAATTCTGCTCAAAAAGAATGTTACGGCAATTGGATATGAACTTATCGAAGATGAAGAAGGCAAATTACCAGTGCTTCATACGATGAGTGAAATTGCCGGACAGCTTGCTATACAAGTTGCGGAAAGACAACTTGAGAGCTTTAGCAGCGGAAGCAGAGGTATTTTACTCGGTGGAATTACTGGAGTTGCTCCTGCTGCGGTTGTAATCCTTGGTGCCGGAGTTGCAGGAATTTCTGCTGCTCGTGCTGCTCTTGGAAGAGGTGCACAGGTTATTGTACTTGATAAGGACTTAAATCGGCTCCGACAGATTGATACTCAGTTCCGTAAAAAAGTAACAACTGTAATGGCTAATTCTTATACAATATCAAGAGGTGTAAAATTTGCGGATGTTTTAATTGGTGCTGTTTTAATCAAAGGAGTAAAGGCTCCTCATCTTGTATCTGAAGAGATGGTTAAACAAATGAAAAAAGGTGCTGTAATTGTTGATATTTCGATTGATCAGGGGGGATGTGTTGAAACTAGTCGTATTACAACGCTTTCTGATCCGGTTTATCAACTTCATAATATTATTCATTATTGTGTGCCGAATATGCCAGCTGTTGTTGCCCGAACTGCAAGTTATGGTTTAAACAATGCCACAATAGAGTATATTATGGATATAGCCGATAACGGTTTATTAAACGCTTTAATTGGTGATCTCGGTCTAGCTAAAGGTGTTTGCACTCACAATAATTATTGTTGTAATGAACCATTGGCCAATACGTTCAATATTGAATATAGAAGACTTCACGTTTTTTCTACGAATTGAAATTAATGAATTGTTTTTATGAATCTAATAGAAAATAAATTATGACAGCAGCAGATGAAATAGCTTATAAGAAGGCGATACCAACAAATCTTTTGAAAATATACAACAGCAAAGTAGTAACTTCTGATATAGCAGTTAAAAGTATTAAATCCGGTGACAATGTAGTAGTGCAACCCGGTTGCGCAATACCTCACGAATTAGTAAGAGCGCTAGTAAGAAGAAAAGACGAACTTACCAATGTAACAATATATCATATTCTGGTGGTTGGTCCGTTGCCTTATGTTGAACCGGGAATGGAAAAGCATTTTAAGCACAAAGCTTTCTTCATTGGCGGAAATACTAGAAAAGCAGTTAATGAAGGAAGAGCAGAATTCATCCCGATCTTTTTATCGGAAGTTCCGCTTCTTTTTAAGAAAAATATAATTCAAACAGATGTTGCTCTATTACAGCTTTCTCCACCTGATGAACACGGTTTCTGTTCTTATGGTGTTGATGTAGGCACAATTAAAGCTGCCGCTGAAAAAGCTAAAGTTATTATTGCCCAGATTAATCAAAATATGCCTAGAACTTTGGGAGATAGTTTTATTCACATTAATAAAATTCATCATATTGTTGAATGTGATGAAGAACTGGAAGAACTTCCACAGATCGATCCGGATGCAACTCCGGAAATGCTGGAAGTGTTTGATAAAATTGGTAAGTACATTGCAGATATGGTTGAAGATGGTTCTACTTTGCAAATGGGCATTGGTGCAATACCGGATTCAGTTATGAAATATCTGACTGATAAAAAAGATCTCGGAATTCATACAGAAATGTTTTCAGACGGCATAATTGAACTAGTTGAAAGGGGGATAATAAGCGGCGAGAAAAAAACACTTCACCCGGGGAAGATAATTGCCGGCTTTGTTCTTGGAACAAGAAAAGTATATGATTTTATTGATAACAATCCAATAATTGAATTTCATCCACAAGAATATGTCAACGATCCTCTTATAATAGCCAAGAACAATAAAATGGTTGCAATTAACTCCGCAATTGAAGTTGATCTTACTGGGCAGGTTTGCTCTGATTCTATAGGTACAAAATTCTACAGCGGAATTGGCGGACAAGTGGATTTTATTCGCGGAGCAGCCAGAAGTGAAGGCGGTAAACCAATAATTGCTCTGCCTTCAACTACTAAGGACGGAAAAATTTCAAAAATTGTTCCTATGCTTAAACAAGGTGCCGGCGTTGTTACTTCTCGTGGTGATGTTCACTATGTTGTAACAGAATATGGCGTTGCTCATCTTTTTGGAAAAACAATTCAGGAGAGAGCTAAAGCTTTAATTGAAATTTCTCATCCAAAATTCAGGGATGAATTACTTAAGTACTCTAAAGAAGTTTTTAATATCTAAATTTGAAAAATGATTGCTGTAATTGGTGACATTCACGGTTGCTTTAATACTTTAGAAAAATTAATAGATAAAATTTCTGATAAATACGCTGATATACCGCTTTACTGTGTTGGCGATCTTGTTGATAGAGGAAATTTTAGTTATGAAGTAATGGAATTTTTTCTCGAGCATAAGATTCTTTTCACTCCCGGCAATCACGATTTTATGTTTTATTATTATATGAAAGATCCATCAAGTGTAATGGGTCGCGCCTGGCATCATAACGGTTCAGAAACTACATTACGATCTTATCAGGGAAGATGGGAAAAAGTTAATGCTCATCTTGAAATGGTAAAAGAAGCACCGTTGTTTATAAATCATAAAGATTGTTTTATTTCTCACGCAGGCATTTCAACATATTACAAAAGTAAATTTAAAGATGATATCCTTGGTGATATTGAATTACTTGAAAATATTTTTAGGAAGGACTTAATTGAAGAGCACGGATTATTATGGACAAGAGATCAGTTAATGAATATCGGTAAGCTTCAAATTGTTGGTCACACTCGTTTTGCAGAGCCAAAACACGACCTTCTGAAAAATGTGTTATACATAGACACCGCCGCCGTTGCTAATAATAAACTTTCTGCGGCGATTGTTGATGAAAATAAAATTATAGAAATAATATCTCAAGAAACTATTCCAATAGATACTACGCACACAAGTTTCTGATCATTCCGTTCAAAATTTTCAAATCAAACATCATTACTAAAATACTTAATTCCGGTTGACACTGATAAATAAGAGATAATTGAAGCAAGTGAACCTAAGATTAGTGTTGTATATAATAATTCTGTGATTGAAATCATCCTACCTGTTTGAATGGCATCGAAGTAATTGCTGATCGGAAAAAATAAAAGTATGATCAGGAAAACCAAATAAATAATAGTGAAAAGAAATGTTAATGAAGCTCCTTGTGAAGAGGCAATTCTTATCGGATTTCTTTCTTTATAATTTGCAAAAATTGCCCCCATACCAAAGTTTAGTGCTACAAGAGTAACCGTTATAAAAAAAGTGTTTATTTGTGAAATTGCAGCAAGCTGAATAGAAAATTTGTAATTAGAAAAAAAGTTCAGTAACTGTCCGATTAGAAAGATTATTGAAAAATAAATAAGTAATCTTGAAATAAGTAATTTTTTATAATTCAAAGGTGAACTTCTGATTTTCCAAATTGTTTCTCCTTCAAGACTTATTAATGGAAAAACGAACCTTAGTGATAATGATGCAATAAGAAAAACATTAAACAGATATACAATCAAATAAACGAGAGTTTTAATTTGAGTGTTATACGCGTTCATAATTATAACATCAATGCTTCCTAATGAAGAAATAAAAACTGTTATGAGAAAGAGCATAACTAACAAGTGTGTCCATTGACTGGGTTCCCTAAAGAACATAAGAAATTCACGTTTCAGTACTGCTTCACGTTGTGGTGTTAGTGAAGTATCATTTTCAAAGCTGAAGATTTTATTCCTGCTTTTTCTTTTCACCACCAGATCCGTTGGTAAGTCTAAAGATACAAGCCAGGTTTTGTAATACCATATCTTTGCTAAAAAAAGAGCCAGAATAAATATTAAAATCGAAATCACATCCATAAGATAAACATACCACAAAGCTGCTGTGACATTTCCGGAGACTATCCAATATAATGCTTCTGAAATCCAGTAATTTGGTAGAAGTCTTATGGCAGGATTTTCAAGAAAACCGAAATAATTATTTAAGTTCGGAAAGTACTCGAATACTTTATTAACAAGTTCAACAGGACTGCTGAAATAATAAAACGAAATAGTTGCTGTTCCATAAATTCCGAAAAGTAATCCCAGTACTTTTTTTATGCCGATTCTTGCTGCAAATCTTAGAATCAATAATAGTACAATTGCACCGAGAGATCCGGCAATAAACATAAATGGTAATATTAGAAAGGTTATTGAGAGGGGAATAAAATACCAGGGCAGCTTAAAATATTCAGCATAACCAAAAACTACTGCTGTTATGACCAATAATAGAGTAGATGAACTATAAAAAAAGTTATCAAAAAATTTTATTAAAAATAATTTTGTAAAGGAGACAGGTTTTGTCATAAGAAAACCTACTTCCGTTGTTCTGTATAAAGTTGAATAGGATACAACTATATTTCCTATGTTTACCGCCATAAAGAAGATAAAAAGAACCACAAAAATAAATCTGTGAAGAAGAAAAATTCCTATCTTCACATCTTCAAGAAGATATTTAATTGTACTGCTTGTAAACAAGTACGTTGCATAAGCAAAAACAAAATACACTATTACTGTACCGGAGCTTCGGAGAAGAGAGTTGAAGCCAAATTTCCCTTCCAGTTTTATAAAGGTAAGAAGTTTGAACTTTATTATGTGAAAAAGGATAGCCATTATTTTGTTAAATGCAGGAATAGAGATTCGAGACTATGTTGATCTGTTCCTTTAATTTGCTCTACAACTTCTTTCTTATCTTCAAAAATCATCTGACCTTCTTTAATAATTCCAATTCTTGTACAAATCTCTTCGGCAACATTTAGGCTGTGTGTTGACATAAATATTGCCACACCTTCAGAAGCTTTCTGTTTTAAAACGTTTTTAACAACAAGAGCACTTTGCGGGTCAAGTCCAATCATTGGTTCGTCCACAACAAGCAACCTTGGATTATGAAGCAATGCGGAAGCAATGACAATTCTTTGCTTCATTCCCTGAGAATATTCCTCAGTTCTTTTATCAACCCACAGATCAATTTTGAGCTGCTCAATTGTCTCATCAATTTTAATCTTTAATAATTTTTTTTCAATCTTATAAAGTCCACCGCAGAAATAAAGAAACTCTTTTCCAGTTAGCTTATCATAAAGAAATGGTTGGTCAGGAATGTATCCAATAAGTTTTTTTGCTTCGATAGGATTTTTTTGAATATCTATTCCGTTTATAAGAACAGTTCCAATAGTAGGCGAATAAAGTCCGGTAATCATTTTTATTGTAGTAGTTTTTCCGGCACCATTTTGCCCGAGGAAACCAAAGAAATCTCCTGCCTGAATTTCAAGATTGATATTATTTACCGCTATAAAATTTCCGAATTTCTTGGTTAGGTTAATTAATTTGAGCATTATTTTGATTTTTTAGTGATTTATTCAATATTTATAATAAAACATCCCCTTGCATACTATAGTTCTGCAAAACTCAGACCAAATTTAATCAGATTTAAAATAAAAATGGCGAGGAATGATTCCCTCGCCATGAGTTAGGGGTTAACTAACTTTTAATACATTCCGTCCATACCGCCCATACCTCCTGGCATTGGTGGCATTGGAGCCTCTTTCTCTTTTTTCTCATATACAACAGCTTCGGTTGTAATTAAAAGTGAAGATACAGAAGCAGCATTTTCAAGAGCAGTTCTTGTAACTTTAGTAGGATCGATAACACCTGATTTTGTAAGGTTTTCATACTTTTCTGTAGCTGCATTAAAGCCGTAATCATCTTTTCCTTCACGAACTTTCTGCAGAACAACAGAACCCTCAAGTCCGGCGTTATTAACAATTTGTCTTAATGGCTCTTCGAGAGCTTTTTGGACAATTCGTATTCCTGTTGTCTGGTCAGCGTTTTCGCCTTTAAGTTTTTCAAGAGCTTCAATAGCTCTTACTAAAGCAACACCACCGCCGGCAACAATACCTTCTTCAACTGCAGCACGTGTAGCGTGTAAAGCATCTTCAACACGGGCTTTCTTCTCTTTCATTTCAACTTCAGTTGATGCACCAATCTTTATTACAGCAACACCGCCGGAAAGTTTTGCAAGTCGTTCCTGCAATTTTTCTTTATCATAATCAGATGTTGTTTTTTCAATTTGAGCCTTAATTTCATTAATTCTCTTTTTGATTTCTTCAGTTTTGCCTGCACCCTCCACTATTGTAGTATTATCTTTATCAATAACAACTTTTTTAGCGGTTCCAAGATATGAGACTGTTGCGCTCTCTAATTTAAATCCTCTTTCTTCAGAGATAACAGTACCACTAGTAAGAACAGCTATATCTTCTAACATAGATTTTCTTCTATCTCCGAACCCGGGAGCTTTGACTGCTGCAACTTTTAATGTTCCGCGTATCTTATTTACTACTAAAGTAGCAAGAGCTTCACCTTCAAGATCTTCTGAAATGATAAGTAATGATTTTCCTTGTTGAGCAACTTTTTCAAGAACTGGAAGAAGATCTTTCATTGCAGAAATTTTCTTATCGTGAATTAATATAAAAGGATCTTCCAAAACTGCTTCCATTTTTTCTGCATCAGTCACGAAGTAAGGAGAAATATAGCCGCGATCGAACTGCATACCTTCAACAACATCTAATGCTGTTTCAGTACCTTTTGCTTCTTCAACTGTAATTACACCGTCTTTGCCGACTTTATCCATAGCATCAGCAATAAGATCACCAATTGATTTATCGTTATTAGCTGATACGGAACCTACCTGAGCAATTTCATTTCTTCCTTCAACTTCTTTACTAACAGATTTTAGAAATTCAACAACTTTAATCACTGCAAAGTCAATTCCTCTTTTAAGATCCATTGGATTAGCACCAGCAGTAACGTTCTTTAGTCCTTCTCTATAAATAGCTTGAGCAAGAACGGTTGCTGTTGTAGTTCCATCACCGGCAACATCACTGGTTTTGGATGCAACTTCACGAACCATTTGAGCGCCCATATTTTCGACTGGATCATCGAGTTCAATTTCTTTTGCAACTGTGACACCATCTTTTGTAACAGTTGGTGCTCCAAATTTCTTTTCAATAATAACATTTCGTCCTTTCGGACCAAGTGTAACTTTAACTGCGTTCGCAAGCTTATCTACACCGGATTTAATTCCAGTGCGGGCTTCAACGCTGTATTCAATTAATTTCGCCATAATATTTTTCCTCTTATTTTGTTTTCAATTAAAAATGATTAACCAAGAATTCCAAACACATCGCTTTCGCGCATTATTAAATATTCTTCCCCTTTTATTGTAACTTCTGTTCCGCTGTATTTACCATAAAGAACTTTATCGCCAACTTTAACTTCCATTTTAATAACTGTACCATCATCAGCAATTTTACCTGGACCTGCGGCGACGACTGTTCCTTCAACAGGTTTTTCTTTTACTGTATCAGGAAGAATTATTCCTCCGGCGGTTTTTTCTTCAGCTTCGGCAGGTTTTACAACAATTCTGTCTGCCAATGGCTTCAAATTAATTTTGCTCATATTTTTACTCCTTTGTTTGATTAAGTAATTTATTTGAAATGATATTAGCACTCTTTAAAAGCGAGTGCTAATATATCCTCTTGATAAAAATTTGTCAAGCCCACAGGGGCTCAATATCAAGGAAATTTGTTAAAATATTGTTAATTTTATTAGCATTTTAGTCAAAATGTCGCAAATGTTTGCCAATTCTGAAATATTTTAATGAATAAGCCATCTAAACCAAATAAGTTATTTGCAGAGATTAAAAATCTTAAAGAAATAATTCTTGAGATGGATAGAAAAGTAATTGTTATTTTTCTATCAATAGCAATAATTCAGACAATTTCCTGGTATTACTCTTCGCGGAGATTTTTCAGAACTTATCTTTTTGATTCTGTTCCAGCAAACTATGATGTTTATCTTGCTGAGTATCTATATTGGTTTATAAGTGATTTTTTTACTCTATTCATTCTTAGTTTACTAATCATCAAATTTGTTTTAAAAGAAAATCTTAGGAACTATGGACTAATCTGGGGTGAATATAAAACAGGAATTAAAATATCAGTATTATTTTTACTCGTTATGCTGCCGATTATTTGGATTGCATCTTCAACTGATAGTTTTGTTCAGAAATATCCTCATCTTCATAGTGCAAAAGAATCCTGGTGGTTATTTTTAATTTATGAATCCGGTATGCTCATTTATATGTTTGCGTGGGAATTTATCTGGCGCGGGTTCATGCTTTTCGGACTAAAGGAAAAATTCGGATACTATGCTGTTCTGATACAAATGATTCCTTTTGTTATTTTGCACAATGGAAAACCAGAGCTTGAAACTTTTGGTGCTATTGCCGGAGGAATTGCTCTGGGAATTCTTGCTCTAAGAACAAAATCAATTTATTATTGTGTTGCTGTTCATATAAGTGTTATGTTTTTTATTGATTTTATTTCTGCTCTGAGATTCAGAGCAGATGATTATGGTATCGGACTAAATTCATTATTAAATATTATTAAAGAAATTTTCTGAGGATAAAATGAGATTAACATTAAACGTTGATCATATAGCTACTTTAAGAAATGCTCGTGGCGAAGAACAACCAGATCCTGTTACCGCTTCATTAATTGCCGAACAAGCAGGAGTAGATGGTATTGTCGTTCATCTGCGTGAAGACAGACGGCACATAAGTGAGCGTGATGTTCGATTACTACGTGAGCTTATCACAACAAAACTTGATCTTGAAATGGCAGCAACAGAAGAAATTATTAAAATTGCTTGTGATGTTGGTCCCGAACTGGCTACAATAGTTCCTGAAAAAAGACAAGAGCTTACTACTGAAGGCGGAATAAATGTTATTGATAATGTGTCTTTATTAAAGGATACAATCAAAGAACTTCACAATTCTAATATTGAAGTTTCACTCTTTATTGAACCCGATCTGAATCATATTGACGTTGCAGCAGAAATAGAAACAGACTTAATTGAAATTCATACCGGTGTTTTTGCAAATGCTTTATCTGAAGAAGAGCAATTTGATGAACTGGAAAGGATTCGCATTGCATCAAAACATGCAAAAAAACTTGGACTCGGAGTGAATGCAGGACACGGATTGAACTACTGGAATATTAAAATATTCAGAGAGTTAACTGATATTGATGAAGTAAGCATCGGTCATTCAATTATTGCCAGAGCTGTTGTAGTAGGAATTAAAGAAGCAGTGCAGGAAATGATACGGCTTCTTAAGGTTTGATTATTTTCTTAAACTAATCTTCACAGCTGCAGGAAAGTGTTTCACTTTTTGATTTTGCAAAGGATTCTTTTCCTTCTTTAAAAGCGAAGTATGCAATGCCCAATGATCCGGCAACGTCAATAAATCCAATTTGAAAAAGTTCAAACAACAAACTGGATACAAGTAGAATGATGGAGAGATGAAAACAGGTTTTTGTACACTTTGCATCAGCAATAATAGCATCTGATCTTAATTTATTTCCTACATTCATTTTAGCGACAACCAGAAGATACATTGTAAGTAAAGATATTGCTGCTATTATTATTCCCACAATAGTTGTATCCGGTTTAGTTCCTTCAATAATATTTGTAACTGCACCGATAATCAATCCAGCGGTTAATAAGTAAAAACTTGTACCAGTGATTCTAAGAGCAGTTCTCTCAAATATATCTCTGCTTTTTACATCGCTGTCCTTTTTCATTCGTAAAACCATGTGCAAAATGCCCAGACCGGAAATAACTTCCACAAAACTATCTGCACCAAATCCAAATAATGCTAATGTTTCATCCTGCAATCCAAAGAATACTGAAATCGTTCCTTCAATCAGATTGTAAATAATAGTAATCAGGCTGAGTATCAATGCGATAGTCACTAATCTTTTATATTTAACATTCATCTGTTCCATTTCCTCAATATTTTTTTCTGATGTAAACATTTTTAACGATATTCAAAAGCTAAAATAATCAAACAAAAAAGTTGGTATAATATTTTACGATACTTAAAAACAAGTAGTATTCTCGCTACAAAATAAAAATTATTTTTTGAATATTTTATTTATAGTCTTGAATTGAACAAAATCAAAACTTATCTTTACAACGCAGCATGCAGAAGGTTTACCCCCAGACCTTTTGTATGGGCAGACCCGGTGGCTTCGGTCATCGGGTTCCTTTTTTTAAAGCTATTTATTTACTATCTCTATTAACAGTCTCAGGACTAAAAGCTGGCAAACAAACTGCAATATACTCTGCGCCCTCATTAAAGGGTGTGCTGTATCTTACCCATTCATTTTTAGAAGCAATTACTGCTTGACCAGCTTTAACATCAACAAAACCTTTATCATATTCAACTCTTAGAATTCCGTTGAGTACAATTGTAAATTCATCGAACTTTGGTTTTTGTCCGGGCTCAATCCATCCGGAAGGACTTTTCATTTTAGCAATACTCAAATCAATATTCTTAGTATTTACTCTTCCGACAAATTCTTCAATCACCTTTGGTTTATTTCCTGTTGATTCTATGATAGAAGGGGACTGTATAAAGGTTGGCATTTTTTCCTCGATTGTTTAGATAAAATCTTAATTGCAAGATAATTATATTTTATAAATGTCATTAACAATTTAAATTTCCAACAATATTCAGTTTTAAGATTTAATAGACTAACTTTGTTTATATTTTCAAAATTACTTAGGAGGAAAATTTGGCAGCAAAATCCTTAGCATCAAGAATTTTTAATAAATCGCTCGATTACATCGAAATAGTCGGAAACAAACTTCCGCATCCGGCAACTCTATTTGGTCTTCTAGCCTTAATGGTAGCTGCTGCTTCCTGGATGGGAGATTTTTTTTCATACACAGCTATTCATCCTGGCGACGGTTCCACTATTCATGTTAGAAGTCTTCTAAATGGTGATGGAATTAGATGGATTTACACAAACGTTGTTCACAACTTTGTAAATTTTCCTCCACTCGGTTATGTTCTTGCTGTTATGGTAGGGATTGGAGTAGCTGAAGGTTCAGGTTTGTTTAATACCATGATTCGTGCTTTAGTTATTAAAGCTCCTCCGAAATTAATTACAGGAGCAATCGTGTTTGCCGGGGTTCTTTCGCATCTTGCTTCAGAAGCAGGTTATGTGATCTTAATTCCTTTAGGTGCCACGATTTTTTATGCCCTAGGTAGACACCCTATGGCTGGTTTAGCAGCGGCATTTTGCGGCGTTTCCGGTGGATTTGGAGCCAATTTTCTTATTGGTTCAGTTGATCCTATTCTTGCCGGACTTTCTGAATCGGCCGCTCAGATAATTGATCCCAGTATGAAAATTAATGCTGCGGTGAATTTTTATTTTATGTTCGCATCTGCATTTATGATTGTAATTGTTGGAACGTGGGTAACCGAAAAAATTGTCGAGCCAAGGCTTAAAAAATATCAGGGTACTGCAGAAAAGATACCCGTTAATGATATAACCGATACAGAAAAAAAGGCACTAAAGTGGGCTGGAATTAGTTTATTACTAATAATTATTGCACTGGCTTTCACTGTTATTCCAGAGAACGGTTTATTCAGAAATCCCGATACTAATGCCATTCTTCACTCGCCTTTTTTCGATGGAATTATAACTGGAATATTGGTTTTCTTCTTAGTTCCCGGATTGGTTTATGGAGTAATTGTTAAATCAATTAAAAATGATAAAGATTTTATGAGGCACATTATAAAATCAATGGGAACACTTGCTACATATATTGTCCTGGTATTTTTTGCTGCTCAGTTCGTTTACTTTTTCCGTTACAGTAACTTAGGATTAATATTTGCGATTGATGGAGCTGGCTTCTTAAAAAGTATCGGATTAACGGGAATTCCGTTAATTGCTGCATTTGTTCTGCTTGCAGCATTCATAAATATGTTTATGGGAAGTGCATCTGCCAAATGGGCAATTATGGCACCGGTATTTATTCCAATGTTTATGCTTTTAGGATACCATCCTGCGTTAACTCAAGCAGCATTCAGAATTGGTGATTCAATTACAAATTTAATTACACCGATGATGAGTTATTTTGCTTTGATTGTTGCATTTGCTCAAAAGTACGATGAAGATTATGGAATCGGTACAATAATATCTACAATGATTCCGTACACGGTTGTCTTAACCGTCTTATGGATAGCAATTCTGGTAATATGGATGCTTCTTGGGCTTCCACTTGGACCTGATGGACCGCTCTATTTAGGAGTATAATTTTTTTACAGCTTCTTCGCTTTTTATAGCTCTGATTTTTAAGAAAGTGAAGAAGCTGATCATTTGCCCAAGAAATTATTTAATTTTAATTCTCTAATAATTTCTCATCATTTAGATTATCATTTAGCTCGTATAAACAATATTTTAAAGTATTCAATTTTTATGTAGTAAGAATACTTCTCATCGGAGCGATTATGCAATACAATATCATCAAGAAATCGGAGTTTGATAAAGTTAAAGTATACAACGGCGACTGGGTTACTAAAATGAAACTGTTTGCTGATATGTGTAGATATAACACATTGGTTGCAGTTAAGAAAGCAGGATCGGGGCATCTTGGCTCAAGTCTTAGTGCAATTGATATTACAACTTACCTTTACCTGAACGAGATGAATGTATTTGACGTAGGATTTGATTCTCATGATAGAGACATTTATTTCTCTTCAAAAGGTCACGATGTTCCTGGTTTGTACTCGTTGTTTTATGCACTAGGAATTATTCCAGAAGAAAAGTTATTACTGTTAAGAAGATTGCACGGGCTTGATGGTCATCCCGAAGTTCGACAACCTGGAATTGAAGCTAGTACTGGCTCACTCGGGATGGGAATCTCAAAGGGAAAGGGAATGGCGTGGGCAAAATCATATAATAAAAATAAAGGTCACGTTTATGTGCTTACAGGTGATGGGGAATTTCAGGAAGGACAGATTTATGAATCGCTGCAAGCTACGGCTCACCAAAAAGTAAATAACATTACAGCGATAATGGATCACAACAAATATCAAACAGATATGCTTGTTGCCGATGTGAATAATATTGAAGATGTTGTTAATAAAGTCTCCGCGTTTGGATGGCATGTTATAAGAATTAACGGACACGATTACAATATTCTCAAAAAAACTTTTGATGATTTGAAAAAAGTTACAAATAAACCTAAGATGATAATTGCGGATACAATCAAAGGAAGGGGAGTTTCATTTATGGAAAAACCTGAGGTTGAAACTTTCGCAGGTAAAACACTATATAAATGGCACTCAGGTGCTCCTGATGATGAAAGTTACATTAAAGGATTGGATGAGTTAACTGAAAAGATTAATAAACTTACTGAAAAACTTGGAATCGGTAAGATTGAAATTCCAAAAAATAAAGCAGAAGGTAAGCCTATTACAAAACTTGATAAAGAATTTGTTACTGAGGCTTATGGTGATGCTCTTTGCGAAATGGCCAAAACAAATAAGAAACTTGTTGTTTTAGATGGAGATCTTTCTGCTGATTGTAAGCTTAGAAAATTTGAAAAAATGTATCCTAATCGTTTTATTGAAAATGGAATAGCTGAACAGGATATGGTTTCTATGGCTGGAGGATTAGCGAGAATGGGATTGATACCTGTTGTAAATACTTTTGCAAGTTTTCTTGCAGCAAGAGCTAACGAGCAGATTTATAATAACGCTGGTGAAAAAACAAAGATTGTTTACACCTGCCATTTTTCAGGAATGATTCCAGCAGGACCGGGCAAATCTCATCAAAGTGTTAGAGATATTTCTTTGTTTGGGGCATTACCAAATGTTACTATTATTCAACCTTGTAATGGTGAAGAAACAAAGTGGGCAACGGAATATTGTGTGAATGAAGCTGTGGAGAATTGTGTTCTAAGATTAGTTATTGGTCCATCACCGGAAAAAATTGAATTGCCAAAAAATTATAAATTTAAAGTTGGAGTCGGAGCGGAATTAACTGAAGGCAAAGATGCAATATTATTTGGGTACGGTCCAGTTATGCTTCACGAAGCATTGGTTGCTGCGGATTATTTGAAAAAAATTGACTTTGGTTTGAAAGTAATCAATATGCCCTGGTTAAATAAGATTGATAAAAATTGGTTGTCATCAGTTACAAAAAATTACAAAAAGATTTTTGTTTTAGAAGACCATTCGGCGATTGGCGGATTGGGTGATAGAATTCTGAATGCTTTGGTTAAATT
Organism: uncultured Ignavibacteriaceae bacterium; assembly: GCA_963804005.1. Taxonomy (GTDB): domain Bacteria; phylum Bacteroidota; class Ignavibacteria; order Ignavibacteriales; family Ignavibacteriaceae; genus JAGXRK01. Next base: position 51,390 of record CAWDOP010000007.1, read on the forward strand.
AAAAGAATTAGATGGTAAAGAATTTACAAACTTTGGGCTTAAAGAATATCCCGAATGCGGAACTCCACTTGAAGTATTAGAATTTCATAAACTTGATGGAAAATCTTTATCGGAAAGAATTTCAGGTGTTAAAGATATTGAAACGACTGATTCAGTTAAACAAAAATATACTACAGATGCACCTCAGTAAAATTATTCTAAGTAGAGACGCAGCATACAGCGTCTCTAGAATTAAATTTTAACCTTCACCACAACTTTTTTCACAAATGACTTATCATCAATTTTAATTCCGGGCATATGAATGTCCTCTGGGAAAAATATTGCAAACATTCCTTCATCAACTTTTACAAATGATTTCTCGCCACTAAAAAATATAATATCATATTGCTCGTTGTATTCATCAATAACTTTTTGATTTTCTAACGGAGCATAACCCATTAGCTCTTTCCCCTTAGCAACAAACTGGACATCAATATACTTTTTATGTGCTTCAAGCTTTCCTTCACTTTCGTCTTTTGTATTATACTCATTTACCAGAGCAAAAATATCTTCCCCATCAATTTCATATTTGCCGAGTTCCATTTCAGAGAAATCGTTGTTCTTTAGATAATCAAATGCTTTATTAATTCTTTCTCCTAATCCTGAATAAAGATGTGAGTTGGAGAGTTTATCAATGATCATTCTCATACGTTTTTTTAATTAAATGATTTTGAAGAAAATAAAAGAGTCATCGATCTTCGATGACTCTTGCTAATTAGATTATTACTTAATAATTTTCTTTTCTCTTAGTACTGTCTCAATCGTTATTGCACCAATTTCCTGCAAATCATATTTTACGCGTGTGCTTGGTTTTTTAATATTAATATATCTGCTAAGATCAATCGGAGTTCCGATTACAACTGCATCACATTTTGTGTTGTTGATAGTTGTTTCAAGATCTTTTAATTGTGCTGCACCGTATCCCATTGCAGGAAGAAGTACGCCTATGTTCGGATATTTTTCAAATGTTTCCGTTATAGATTTTACAGTATAAGGTCTCGGATCAACAAGTTCTTTTGCACCTAATTTTCTGCTGCAACAACACCGGCACCATATTTCATTTCGCCGTGAGTAAGTGTTGGACCATCTTCAACAACAAGAACTCTCTTGCCCCTTATCAATTCAGGTTTTTCAACTGTAACGGGAGAAGCACCTTCAATTATAGTTGCTTTTGGATTTACTTTTCTAATGTTATCTCTAACCAAATTAATACCTGCATTATCAGCAGAATCAATTTTGTTAATCACAACTGCATCAGCTAATCTTAAAGAGGTGTTCCCGGGATAATATCTCATTTCGTGTCCTGCTCTATGCGGATCAACAACTGTGAAAGTTACATCAGCTTTATAAAATGAGAAATCGTTATTGCCGCCATCCCACAAAATAATATCAGCTTCTTTTTCTGCTTCGCGTAAAATAGCTTCATAATCTACACCGGAATAAATAACTCCGCCTCTTGCAATATGTGGTTCGTATTCTTCAATTTCTTCAATTGTACATTTGTGTTTTTTAAGATCGGCGTAAGTTGCAAAGCGCTGAACTTTTTGTTTTACAAGGTCACCGTAAGGCATTGGATGGCGAATTGCAACAACTTTTTTCCCCGCTGCTGTTAATACTTCAACTATTTTGCGTGATGTTTGAGATTTACCGCAGCCAGTTCTTACAGCCAGAACAGCAATTAAAGGTTTTTTGCTTTTAACTTCAGTTTCGGCGGCGCCAAGTAAACGGAAAGAAATTCCTGCAGCATTAACAATAGAAGCTTTTGTCATAACATATTCAAATGGAACATCTGAATACGAGAATACAACCTCATCAACTTTTAATTTTTTAATTAATGATTCTAATTCTTTTTCTTCATAAATCTTTATTCCTTTAGGATAAAGTTTTCCTGCAAGTTCTTTCGGGTAAGTCCTTCCTTCAATATTTGGAATTTGTGTTGCGGTGAAAGCGACAACATTGTAATCTTTGTTGTCTCTGAAGAAAACGTTAAAGTTATGAAAATCGCGTCCTGCTGCGCCCATAATTAACACGTTTTTGCGAGCCATAGAAATACTCTCCTTTGTGCTTTTATTTTGTGTATATATTTTTATTGATGAATATGTATTCTGAATTAATTAAAAATTACGTGTAAAATTAAGGGTTTTTATCCAGAAATAGGAATTAATTCGGTGAAAATCGTTTGGAGTTGGTAAAAATTAACTTAAACGAATAAAAAGAAATTCTTGAATTTAAAAATTTATCAAGTATATAATAAAAAAGGAGACCGAAGTCTCCCTGAATATTCGAGAGAATAAATTAAGATTTAACTTTTAAATCATTCTTCACTTGTAGCCTCAAACAAAAGTCTGCAACTGACGGTGTGCCTTATATTGTGCGTATGTCAGCTTTCAAAAATCTTCCAATAATCTTTTATTCATTACTTTTTTGTCCTATAGTTATAACTACTTTTCCTCTTGCGTGTCCTTCTTCAAGATACCGGATAGCTTCAGGAACTTCACTTAACGAATAACATTTGTCAATAACTGGTTTTATTTTGCCAGCCTCAAGAAGATCTTTGAGCAGAAGCAGATCTTTTTTGTTTGGTTTCGCCGCTCCTAACCCAATTATTTTCTTGTTCCCGGTCATTGAAATCAATTGTCCCAGGAACATCTGCTGAAACATACGAGACACAGAAGAAAATCCGACTATGACACAAATTCCATTCGGACTTAAGGCACGTTTAAGATTATTAACCGAACGATTTGCAACATTATCAATAATCAGGTCATAACGCTGATTGGTATTGGTAAAATCTTCTTTGGTATAATCAATAACTTTATCTGCGCCAATCGAACGCACCAGGTCCAGATTCCATGTACTGCAAACACCGGTAACTTCTGCACCGAAATATTTTGCAAGCTGAACTGCAAATGTTCCCACACCACCCGACGCACCATTAATTAAAACTTTTTGTCCGGACTGAATATTTCCTTTATTGCGAAGAGCCTGGAGTGCGGTGATTCCTGCTACGAATATAGTCGCGGCTTCTTCGAAAGAAATATTAGCTGGTTTCAGTACCAATCTATTTTCCGTAATGCATACATATTCGGCAAAGGCGCCACCCCAACCGCAGTCTCCGAATACCTCATCTCCCGGATGAAACTCTTTTACATTTTTGCCAACTGCTTCTATCTTACCTGCAATGTCAATTCCCGGAATTATATTTTTTGGTTTAGTGAGTCCGAAAACCAGGCGGGCAAATTTGGGTTCTCCTCTTATCATATGCCAGTCGGCTGGATTTGCCGAAGCTGCAAAAACTTTTACCAGCACTTCATTGTCTTTGGGAACAGGTTTTTCAACTTCTTTGAGTTGAAGAACTTCCGGTGAGCCGTATTTTGTGTAGATGATTGCTTTCATTGGAAGCTACAAACTTAATTGAGTTAGCGATTTTGTGTTCACTAATTTATTCCTATTGTTAATGAACCATCTTTTCTTAACCAAATCCCAACTTTAAGATTGCTGAAAGTACTTCCAGATATAATAGTACCGCCAATTTTAATAGCATTAAACTTAGAATCAAAAAGCACGGGTTGTGGAATATCAGTACACTTGACAAAACATCCATCTGGTGCATATAGCTCAGCATTTGCTTTGAAATCATCACCAACTCCGTGAGACAATTCGAAAATTATTTTGCTATCAAGTTTACAAATGGTTTTTTTATGAGGTTGTTCAATTAATATATTAGTTTTTTTTCCGGCTTCAGTTGGATAAATTCTATTACCTTTGACTTTTGCTAAATATGTTCCATCTGAGTGAAAGATTGGGATTTGTGTAGTGAACCCAATCGTTTTTTCTCTAATAATCTCTATAAGGGAAGTATCTTCATATTTTAAAATTATTGGAACATTGATAAATGTATTAGTAGCAATCGTAACTATAGGAGATGAATGAAAAATTAGAGATTGTTCCATTTTGACCTCAGGAATTTTGTTGAATTATTTAAAATTATATGTCCAAGTTTACTATTAATGATAGGTATAATAGTACATTGTTTTCACTTTAATATGTACTCATTCCACGAATATATTATTATTTTATTCAATGTTTTCTTAAATAAAAACCAATTTCGCAAGCCCTTCCATAATTACATAAGAAACTTAGTTCTGTTCAGAGAGAGATTCAAGAAATGTTTTCTTTAAAAACAAAAAGGGCATCGTGGTGATGCCCTGAATAATTCTCGTATTTAGATTCCGAATCTCGCTGATGTCTTTACTTTAGGTCAAAGCGGTCAAGGTTCATTACTTTGTTCCAAGCAGCGATGAAGTCACGCACGAACTTTTCTTTTGCATCATCCTGTGCATAGACTTCTGCTAGTGCACGCAACTGTGAGTTTGAACCGAAAATCAGATCCACGCGAGTGCCTGTCCATTTTTGTTTACCTGTCTTGCGATCAAATCCTTCAAACATGTCGCCTGCATCAGATGTTGGTTTCCACATGGTGCCCATATCAAGCAGGTTGACAAAGAAGTCGTTTGTTAGTTTACCAACCTGATCTGTAAACACACCGTGTTTAGAACCACCAAAGTTAGCACCAAGTACACGCAAGCCACCAACGAGTATCGTCATCTCAGGAGCGCTTAAAGTTAAAAGTTGTGCTTTGTCAACAAGCATTTCTTCAGCAGAAACGGTGTAAGCTTTCTTTGAGTAATTGCGGAAACCATCTGCTTCTGGTTCGAGAACAGCAAATGATTCAACATCAGTCTGAGCTTGTGAGGCGTCCATACGTCCTGGATTAAATGGCACTTCAATCTTGTAGCCGGCATCATTAGCCGCAGCTTCAACTGCAACACATCCGCCAAGCACGATAAGATCAGCCAGAGAAACTTTTTTCCCGTCTTTCTGCGAACTGTTAAAATCTTTCTGAATGCCTTTAAGTTTTTTAAGAACATTTTCCAACTGAGCTGGTTGGTTTACTTCCCAATCTTTTTGCGGTTCTAAGCGAATACGTGCACCGTTTGCTCCTCCACGATAGTCAGATCCACGGAAAGTTGATGCAGAAGCCCACGCTGTGTAAACCAGTTCGGATACAGATAATCCTGAAGCCAGAATCTTAGTTTTGAGTCCTGCGATATCCTTTTTATTGATAAGCTTATGATTAACTGCAGGTACTGGATCCTGCCAGATCAGATTTTCTTTTGGAACTTCAGGTCCGAGATAACGAGCCTTTGGTCCCATATCACGGTGAGTAAGTTTAAACCAAGCTCTTGCAAATGCATCAGCGAAAGCTTTTGGATCTTTATGGAATCGACGCGAAATAGGTTCATAAATCGGATCCAAGCGCAAAGACAAATCAGCGGTTGTCATCGTAGGCGGATGTTTTTTTGATGGATCGTGAGCATCCGGAATCATATGTTCTGGCTTAACATTCTGAGCCTGCCATTGCCATGCGCCAGCAGGACTTTTAACTTTTTCCCACTCGTAGCCAAAAAGCATATCAAAATATCCCATATCCCATTTAGTTGGGTTAGGTTTCCACGCACCTTCTAATCCGCTGGTGGTTGCGTGAACACCTTTGCCTGTTCCAAATTTATTTATCCATCCTAAACCTTGCTCTTCGATAGGTGCAGCTTCTGGTTCCGGACCAACTAACTTTGGATCACCTGCGCCGTGCATTTTACCAAATGTGTGTCCACCGGCAGTGAGTGCAACAGTCTCTTCGTCGTTCATAGCCATACGTTTAAATGTTTCCCGCACATCAAGACCTGAAGCAAGGGATCAGGATTTCCATCAGGACCTTCAGGATTGACATAGATAAGACCCATCTGAACAGCCGCCAGAGGGTTTTCCAGCTCCCGGTCACCGGAGTACCGGCTCTTGGGTTTATCACTTGTGGCTAGCCACTTCTTTTCAGCACCCCAATAAATATCCTCCTCGGATTGGTAGATGTCTGCGCGTCCACCACCGAAACCAAATGTTTTGAAGCCCATTGACTCCAAAGCACAGTTGCCCGCTAAGATAAAGAGATCAGCCCAGGAAATTTTATTTCCATATTTCTGTTTGATTGGCCAGAGCAGACGTCGTGCTTTATCAAGGTTGCCATTGTCAGGCCAACTATTAACAGGTGCAAAACGCTGGTTGCCGGTGCCGCCACCGCCTCGACCATCAGCAGTGCGGTATGTACCCGCGCTATGCCACGCCATTCGTATAAATAGACCACCGTAATGACCCCAATCAGCAGGCCACCAATCCTGCGACTCGGTCATCAGCGCATAAAGATCCTTTCTTCAGTGCTTTCAGATCAAGCTTCTTGAATTCTTTTGCATAGTTAAAGTCCGGATCCATCGGGTTGGAAGCCGGGAGCGTGCTGGTGAAGGATACCAAGGTTCAACTGATTCGGCCACCAGTCTCGATTAGATGTGCCTCTGATGGCAGTACTACCTGTTACAGGGCATTTGCTTTCATCACTCATATTAATTCTCCTTTTAGTAAAATGATTTAATTAATTTTAAAATTTTCTAAGATCTCTTGTTTGTTTTGTCTTAATCATTAAAATATGAATGTAACTCCAATTGCAATTGCCAAATAAAAGAACTTGAATGTAAAGTTCATCAGTTAAAAAATGCGGAAATAAAATTGAAGATCCAAAGTGTAACTATGTTTGTAATTTTTGCGTTCCGAGTTAATCCAGTTTTGTTTTGATAGTTTTTCGATATAACCACCAAGAAATTTATGGTTTTTCAAGCCATTCATTTGCTTTTGGAGAACTTTTCTAAAACAACACATTGAAGCTAAAATCAAAAAAATTGTAGTAGGAAGCAGAGGAAGAAAAATTCCAAGCACGCCAATTCCTACAAGCAGGAAGCCTGAAATTAAATATGCAAATCTATAAACTGCGGAGAGTTTTGTTGTAGTTATGTTCTGATTTAGAAGCCATAGAAATTCTAATCAGTTCTAAATAAATGTTTGTGATTTAATAAACAAAATGAGGAATTTTATATTATATGTCAAATTGATAATTCTACTTCCTTATCTTGCAAAGCAATATATTAAGGACAGGAAAAAACTTAATCAGATAAAAGAGTTTAATAATCCTGTTTCCAAAAGAGATGTCGGATTGGTTTACCGTAAAACTTTTGTTAAGAAACATTTATTAAAAGTTCTTAAAACGAAATACTAAATGCAATTCCAAAAGAATTAGAAGAAAACAAAGAAGGATTGATAATATATTGAAAACATTCACAGTAAAAAGAAGAATCAATTTTTTTGATTGCGATCCTGCCGGAATAATTTTTTATTCCAGGGTTTTTGATTTTGCACACAGCGCTTATGAGCAGCTGATTCAGTCAATTGACAAAGAGAAAGATTACTGGAATAATGACAAATATGTAGTCCCAATAATCAGAAGCGAATCAAATTATCTTAAACCTATGAAGTATGAAGATGAGATATTTATAAAGGTTAGAGTTAGTGAACTGAGATCTTCATCTTTTGAATTAAGTTATAATATGGAAAATGAATCCGATAAGCTTTTATGTAGTGTTAAAACGGTTCACGTTTTTGTTGATAGGAAAAGTTGGGAGAAGATGGAGATACCCAATCATATTAGAGAAGGATTGGAAAGATTGATTTAAGAAAAGCTGCGAATCAGACGAATTATTCTGAGATATTTTGATGAAAAATCAAGTAGTAAATGGCAGAAATTTTCTTTAATAATTTTTATTAGCCACTTACATTATCCAGAATATTTCATCTTCAATTTTCCTCTCTCAACTTTTCCCAAAGAAGTTTTTGGTAATGAATCCTCAATAAAAAATTGTTTTGGAATTTTATACGGAGCAAGTTCTTTCTTTAATAGTAATATTAAATCACTAATATCAACTTCAGTCGAAGTAACGATGACTGCACAAACTATTTCTCCCCATTCAACATCATTTATTGGAAAAACTACCGTTTCAGTAATGCCCGGATATTTTAATATAACTTGTTCAACTTCAAATGGATTTACATTTTCTCCACCGCTTACAATCATATCATTTTTTCTTCCGGTTATGTAGTAAAATCCATCTTCATCATAATATCCAATATCACCGGTGAAGTAAGAATTCTTTTGTAATCTTTCATTTGTTGCTGTTTCATTATTCAGATATTTTGTGAACAGTGAATCACTCTGAACAACAATATCAGCCTGAACGTTTGAAGGACATTCATTACCATTTTGATGAATAATTTTTATTGTAGTATTACTAACTGGTTTACCAATTGAATCACTTTTTAATTCAATGTCATTTTCATTTAGTGCCGTGATAAAAGAAGCTGTTTCAGAAGATCCGTAAACTTTAACAGGATACCATCCTGTCTTTTTAGCTTCAACTAGTAATTCTTTAGCAACAAATCCACCACCGATGAGTGAAGCATTTTAACTCAGTATTTGGTTTGAATCCAGCTTCCATCATTCTTTTCAATTGTGTTGATACAAACGAAGCAAGTGTTGGTTTTAGTTCTGATATTACTTCAATTAAATCATTTGTTTTCAATGATTCGGGAATGATAATGCTTGCACCATAATATAGAGCACGACAAACAATTTGAAAACCACCAATGTGATAAAAGGGAAGACTTGCCAACCATCTGTCATTTTCAGAATGATTAAGAACTTCATTTCCAATTACAACACTGCTTAGTAAAGAATGAAAAGTATGGACAACTCCTTTTGGTTCGTCTGTTACACCGGATGTGAAAACAACGACAGCTTCATCAGTTACAGTCAAATCGAAATCAGTAAACAGTTGAAGAGTTATGTCGTTATTGTTCTTCTCGTTCTCTAAAAAAATAATTTCAACCGTTTCAACGGCTTTAATTTTTTGATATAAAGTTTTATTAGTTATAATATGTTTTATTTCTGCAAAAGAAATAAGTTTCAACAACTCCTCATCAGTTGCTAAAAGATTTAATGGAACAGGAATCGCACCAAGTTTCCACAATGCAATTACCGCAACAATAAACTCAGGAGAGTTATCTGAATAGATTCCTACATATTCTCCTTTAAAAATTTTGTCTGATAGTGTTTCAGCATAAGAAGACGACAACTTATTAAGTTCATCATAAGTGATTATTGAATCCTTTGTTATTACAGCAGGATTATTGTTCTGGTGTGATTTTAGATTTAGCAAATATTCCAATTTAAATTTCATCTTTGCTTAAAACTATTTTGTCATTCCTCATAATATCAATTGTTATTTTAAACATTCTCATAACAATATTCCGATTGAGAATAGTAATCCGTATATAGCAGAAAATTTTGCTGTCAGCTCAAGCGTTTTGTTTAATTCTGATCCTTTATACTCAGATAACATTTTAATAAGTGTTACTGCTATTGGTAAAGAAATGTAAGGAAGGAAAATCCAGTAAGAAAAATTATAAAATGAGAAAAGAAGTAGTGGAACAATAAATGAAATTATTAAAAGCACTATGAATTCTATCTTAGAAAAGGTATTTCCAAAAATTACAGCAAGAGTTTTTTTACCTGTACTTCTATCCTCTTCAATATCACGAAAATTGTTTACGACGAGAATATTAGTTATCAATGCTCCAACAGGAAGTGAAATTAAAAATGATAACAGCGTGAATTCCTCGTGATGAAGATAATAAGTTCCCATTGTTCCGACTATACCGAAAAAGATAAAAACAAAAACATCACCTAGACCATTATAAGCCAGCGGGAAAGGACCGGCAGTGTATGCTAATCCTGCCAATATTGATATAACTCCGATTAGAAGAATTACCCATCCTGCAGCATAAACAAGATAAAGACCTAACAAGAATGTAATTAAGAAGACAAGAAAAATTCCTAACTTCATTTCATTAACAGAAATCAATCCTGATGAAAGAACACGAAGCGGACCTTTCCTTTTTTCGTTATCAGCACCTTTCAGGTAATCATAAAGATCATTTGTGTAATTGGTTCCAACCTGAATGAGAATAGAACATAATAAAGCAATTAAAGAATACAGCGGAAAAAACTTTTCTGAATAAATTGCGAGGGATGAACCAACCATAACCGGAACCACTGCAGCGAGCAGAGTTTTATGTCTTGCTGCAAGAAACCAGGCTTGGGTTTTTGAAATATTTACTTTTGTATTATTCAATGTAGGTCACAGAATATTTTATATATTATATAACGTCACCCTGTTTCCCTCTCCTTACTAAGGTAGATGGAGACTAAGGTAACTTAGGAAATTTTTTGAAATCCGGTTTACGTTTTTTCAGATAAGCATTTTTACCCTCTTGAGCTTCCTCACTCATATAGTAAAGAAGAGTAGCGTTACCGGCTAACTCCTGAATTCCTTGCTGTCCATCCAGTTCTGCATTGAATGCAGATTTTAACACACGTAAAGCCATTGGACTGTGCTGAAGCATTTGCCTTGCCCATTCAACACCTTCTGTCTCAAGCTGATCAACAGGAACGACTTTGTTAACCAATCCCATTGCTTCGGCTTCCTGTGCATTGTATTGTTTGCAGAGATACCATATCTCACGTGCTTTTTTCTGTCCGACAATTCTTGCAAGATAGCTTGAACCGAAGCCACCATCAAAGCTGCCAACCTTTGGACCGGTTTGTCCGAATATGGCATTATCTGCAGCTATGGTTAGATCGCAAATAACATGAAGAACATGTCCACCGCCAATTGCATAACCCGCAACTAATGCAACAACAGGTTTTGGAATGCTTCTAATAATTTTCTGAAGATCTAAAACATTTAATCTTGGAACGCCGTCATCTTTTCCAACATAACCTTTATCGCCGCGAATTCTTTGATCGCCGCCGGAACAGAATGCATACTTTCCATCTTTGGCAGGACCTTTACCGGTTAATAAAATAACACCAATTTCCTGATCTTCACGTGCATCTATAAAAGCCTCAATCATTTCTTTAACCGTTTCAGGACGAAATGCATTGCGTACTTCCGGACGATTGATTGTTACCTTGGCAATCCCTTCACCATCAAGTTTTTCGTAAATGATGTCTTTATACTCTTTTACTTTTATCCATTGGAAAGACATAATTATTCCTGTTTTTATGTGATCAAAAATATAGAAAACTGAAGAAAGTTAGAACGGATTAATAAAACTATAAACAATATCAGCATATTTTTTAGTTTCTTCGAGGTGAACATTATGTCCGGAATTTTTAATAATTGAGAGTTTTGAGTCGGGTATCAATCTTTTCATATGGGAATTTATATCAACAAATTTTTTATCTAATTCACCGCAGATAAGTTGGACAGGCATTCGGATTTCGGAAAGTCTATCAAACAAAGGTTTCATAACTCCTGTTCCAAATCCAAGTAAGGAATTCGCCAAACCGACTCTATTACATTCTAATTTTCGATTTCTTATTTCTTTTAAAACTTTTTCAGAAAGATTTCTTTGAGTTTGAAATATTTCTTTGTTCATCCAATCATCCACAAAATTTTCAATCGGATTTGATAAAATATATTCTGCCAGATTTCTGTCAGTTCTTTCCCTTTCAAACTTTAGGGCAGAATTATTTATTCCCGCTGAAGCACTTTCGAGAATTAATCCTTCCAGATCATATGGTAAACTTAAAGAGTAGTTTAACGCGGCTCTTCCCCCCATCGAATAACCAAGGAGGAAAATTTTTTTGCCCGTTACATGCTCTTTAACTTTTTTTATTTGCCGGACAATTGATTCAGTTGTATAGTAATTCAGATTTGTGGGTGAATCGCTTTTTCCGTGTCCGATTAAATCAATTCCAACAAGATTAAAATTTACCGGAAAATACTTTTCAAATGTAAGCCAGTCATAGAGCGAGCCGGTAAATCCGTGAAGAAGAAACAGGTAAGAATTATTTTTTATTTCGGGGCGAAGAAATTCATAATTTATTCTTATCGACTCAAATTTAATAAACATTTTCAGAACCTTTTAACCATTCATCGACTTCTTCAACCAAATTATGCCAATAATCTTTTCTTTTCTTAAGTGATTCTTGGGCATTTGTTTTAATTTCAATTACTAAAGGGATATCTGAGAGTCTGTTAAGTGAAAGATTCAACTGAGTTGAAGTTTTAACGGCTTTATAATCAATATCCATCGCTCTTACAATTTTTTCAAAATTCAATTGTGTTGGAGTGAGAAAGTATTTCTTGAACTCATTTTTCTGCTCAACGATTGGAAGGAAATTGAATAATCCTCCGCCATCATTATTGATTAAAATTACAGTGAGATTAATATTTTTTGTTTTAGCGATATGTAAAGCTGTTAAATCGTAATAAAAAGCCAGATCACCGGTTAAAAGAAAGGTGCGTTCTTTTGTCGCTTCAGCAATTCCTAAAGCTGTTGAAATAATTCCGTCGATACCACTTGCTCCCCGATTTTGATGAATAGTAAAATTCTTATTTGTTTTTTGTAAAAAGAAATCCAGATCACGTATTGGTGTGCTGTTTGAAACAAATAAAACTGATTTTTCAGGAATGTTTCTTGAAAGATGAGAGATGATGTTAGTTTCATCAATCAAATGGGAGTTATTAATATATTCAACTTTGAGCCACTCACAAAGATCATCAAGCTTAAGTAAAATATTTACCCAATTAGAAATTTTCTTTTTCCCTGAAGTTCCAATATTTTTTATCAGTTTATCTGTAAATGTGCAAACATCTGCTTTAATTACTTTAGTGGCACTACGCGAGGGATCAAAACAATCACCGAATTCATTAATTATAAATCTTGTAGTATCGATTTTTGAAAGATAATTTTCCAACGCTGCAGAAGTCGGAGTTCTTCCAAATTGTAAAATCAAATCCGGCTGAACCTTTTTTACAAATTCATTCGACCGCAGAAAAGCATCATAGTTTGTAATGATTAAATCATTTTCTTTAACTCCAGTTCGGAAATTTGAAGTACCATCGGCAAGGATTGGAAATCCTGTTAAGCCGGATAATAATTTAATTTTATTTTTGAGCAGCTTATTAAAATTTGCGGGACCAACTATAATTAAACCGTTAGAAGACAGTCTGATTGCATCATAAACTTCGTTTAACTCTTGTCCCTTAAATAAAATTTTAGAGCAATGAAACAATTGAGCAGCAGAAATCTCATCAATCTCACTCAGCTTTGATTCAGTTAGTTCGTCCTCAGGTAAATGAGGTTCAAGCGGTTTTTCAAAAGGAAAATTTATGTGAACCGGTCCACGATCGGCAATCAATGCAATCTGGAATGCTTCAGTTGTTTTCTTTAAAAATTTCTCAATTGATTTCTTACTTAGATTGGGTAATCCTGCATCATAAAAAAATCTTATATGATTTTTATAAAGATTATCCTGAATTATAGTCTGATTTGCTCCAGTATTTCTTAAATATTCAGGGCGATCAGCTGTGCAAACTATAAGTGGAACACGATTTTGATACGCTTCTACAATTGCCGGGTAAAGTTCAACAGCCGCTGTTCCCGATGTTGTTACTATTGCCACCGGAAGACAGGTTTGTTTTGCTAAACCTAAAGCAAAGAAACCGGATTGTCTTTCATCAACAAATACATGTTTTTTTATTTTTTTATTATTAGCAAAGGCTAAAGTCAGTGGTGTGCTTCTGGAACCGGGAGAAATACAAACATGCTTTAGTCCTGATTCTGCAAGCTGATTAACTAACTTTTCAGCCCAGATAAAATTTTTGTTAACTTTTATTTTCATTGTTGAATAAAGAAATAATTGCTTCAGCTTTTAATTGTGTTTCCTCAAATTCTTTTTTAGGATCGGAACCGGGAACAATACCGCATCCTGCATATACATACAATTTATTTTGATTTATTAAAGCGGATCTTATAGATACTATTAACTCACAATCCTCTTTAAGGTTCATCCATCCTAAGAAACCGGAAAACAAACCTCTTTCAAAATCTTCAACTTCATCAATAACGTTGATTATTGGTTTTACCGGATAACCACCGACTGCAGGAGTGGGAAAAATATCATCTAATAATGAAAAGATTTTCGAGTCCGCTTTTTATTTTACCTTTTAGTCCTGTATATAAATGTTGAATGTTTGATAATTTTTTTAATGAAGGTGATTCGTCAATCTCAACATTACTGCAATATTTATTAAGAATATATTTAAGATGATCTATCACAAAAATATGCTCATCAATATCCTTAGAACTCTCAACAAGAATGGATTCAAAGTCCTTGTCTTCTTTGTCATTATTTCCTCTTTCTATAGACCCGGCAAGTGCTTCAGTATGAAGTTCATTGTTTTTTATAAAAAATAATTTTTCCGGCGATGCGCCAAAAAATATGGATTCTTTAATTTTATAAATGAAGTTATAACATTCAGGATAATTTTTATCCAATTTAAAAGCAAAATCTGCCATCTCAAAATTATCAATAAGATTAAATTCAGTTTTCCTGGACAATACAACCTTATCAAATTCTTTTTTATCTATTCTTTTAAGTACTTGATTAACCTTATTCTGCCAGTCAGAAAACACTTCACTCTTTGAAGATTTTATGCGTGATTTTATTGAATTACTCTGAAACGGGAGGCTTATTTTTTTAATATCTTTCATTTATTGAATTAAACTTTTTTATTAAAGAAATTTTATCATTAACTGAATCGGAATTGATATTGATTACAGAATAAGCCTGTTCTCCATATTTAATCAGGATCAACTCCGGAATAAAAAATTTTACAGGTTCAAAATCTTTCCATTCTTCTGATTTTTTATCAGATGGAAATTTTGCTGCAAAGAAAAATAGTGGAGGATAATAACCAGATGTTTTATAATTATGATGCAGATTTTTTTTTATGACAGAAAAATTATTGTTGAACTGTTTCAGTCCATTTGTGTTTTTAAAAGACTGACTAAATAATTCGCCGGAAGTGAGAATATAGAAATTCTGTTCGGGAATTGAATAGTAAAATAGGGTATCCTGATTTTGCTCAAATAATTTTAGTGCAGAATAAAGGTTTATTTCATCTTCCTTGGATACATAACTAATAATTGAAGGTCTACTAATCTTATTATAGTCTAATGAATCAACAAAGTCATTAAAATTTTTATTATCAATATTAATTTTATCGGCAGTGATCATAGTTGAAAATTCAAATCCTCTTCAATTGAATCTAATATCCTTAAATAACTGTCATATCTTTCAATCGTAATTTTTCCTTCTTCAACTGCTTTTATCACTGCACACTCAGGTTCGTGGTGATGTGTGCATGTATTAAACCTGCATTCATTTATATATTTGTTAAATTCTTTAAAGTAATAAGAAAGATTTTCTTTCCTTATACCATAAGGATCAATTTCCCTTACACCGGGAGTATCAATGATGTAAGTATCGTTACCTATGTAAAACATAGGGCTTGTAACAGTTGTATGGATTCCCTTTTGAGAGTATGTACTAATTTCGCCTACCTTTAATTTCAATTCGGGGAAAAGTTTATTTAATATAGAAGATTTTCCTACGCCAGAATGTCCCCAAAATAAATTTTTCTTTCCCTTGATAAGTTCAGCAAGCTCATCAAATCCTTCACCGGTAATAACACTTGACAAGATGACATCATATCCAATATTCGTGTAAAGCTCTTTCCAGAAGGAATAATTATCGTCTTCATTCAAATCTGCCTTATTGATTACAATGTGTGTGTTGAGGTGAGAACTTTCACAAGCAACAAGAAAGCGGTCGATAGATTTATAATTAAATTCCGGTTCCTTAATACTTGCAACAACAAAAACATTATCAATATTTGCCGCAATTACTTGTTCGAGTCTTTCACCGCGATAACTTGACCCACGGATCTTAGGAGCTTTACGAGAAAGATAATTTTCACGCTTCAATATTTTTTTTATAACTCCGCTTCCGTCTTTATTCAGATCATATTCAACAAAATCTCCTACAACTGCAACGTCTGTCGCGTATAATTTATCTTTTTTAAGATTAAAATCCTTTTTGAATTTTCCCTTAAGTGAACATCTGATAGTTGAATGACCTTCAAGCGAAAATACGTAATAATCCTTGCTTTCAGTTCTGTTAACTAAGCCTTGAATGATAAACTCCGTTATAAAAATAAAAAAGCGTCATAACGAAAATATGACGCTTTGATTGCTTAATCAAATTAAGTGAGATGATTAAAATCGATACGTAGTAGTAAGCATAAAATTATTAACTTTTATATCCTGGGAAGTCCGAGATAAATTCGATCCGTAATTATCTCCAAAATCTTTCCACCAGCCATGAGCAAAGCCTAAATCAATACCAATAGTTCCGTCAATAATGTACCCAATACCGGCAGTGAGATATTTTCTATCGTAGTCTGAAGGATCGCCATCAAATGCAGATGGCTGAGTAAAATATCCGCCTCTTAAACGCAAACTTGTCCGTGGTACGTTGTATTCCAGACCTAAGTTATAATTGAATACTGTAGTAAGTAAATCTTTAATATCTTTATTCATATCCGAAATGTCCGCAGAAGAAATTCCTTCAGCATTATCAAATTCCATTTGAGAATAATCAATCATTGTTGCTTCTGCACTAACAATTAAACCACGAAAGTTAAATGAAAATCCTGCACCAATTTCAAATGGAGTTATAATATCGTATTGAACTTTATCACTATAATCTTCTGAATTGAGATCGACAATCCAATTTGCAAACTCGCTGCTTCCATTAACATTAAAATCTTCTTTTATTGTATAATATTTTGGAAATTGAATTGTTGCCCCAATGCGAGCAATATTTTCTACCTGATACAAAAATCCAATTTTTGCATTCCAACCGGATAAATCCCAATCAATTAATTGATTCAAATAAAAAGTTCTGAAGTCGATAGTTCTTGAATCTCCTGTTGCAGTTTCACCTTGATAAATATTTCTTGTATCATCTTCATAATAATCATAATCGGATTCGAATCCGCCGGAAATAATATTAAGGTTAGCTCCGACAAATAAATTTTTATGAACTTCAATTGCTCCTGAGAGAGTCCAGTTGTTGATTGAACCGCTGTTAAGAATGTTTCCACTTTGATTGAGCAAACCGTTTATTGGTGTGTTAAGTTCCTCATCAGTAAGGTAGAGATCATAAGGAATATATGTTCTATCATTTAGGAATTGAATTCTTGAATGATCCTCCGGATTGAAACCGTCAAATTTTACAGTGCTATTAAAGTCTTTTGTTTTGTGATAAGATAATCCAAAGACTAAACTTCCTCTCATTGTTGGGAAAGGGAAGGCAAAACTTATCCTGTCCAAATTTGTGCTGTTTGAATTATCATCAATAGTATTGTTAAATAAAGTAACATCATTATTGAATGATGAAAATCCAAGACCGCCGGAGAATTCCATTTTTTTCATCAAACCGAAGCCGGCAGGATTAAAAAAAGCCGCCGATGCATCATCGCTTATCGCAATAAAACTATTACCCATTCCTAAGGCACGTGCATTTGAACCAAGGCCTGGAAAACCTAATCGTATTGCATCATTATAATTTTGAGCGAATGATGATGTAACAACCAATAAAGTAATTATTAAAGAAAATTTTATAGTTTTCATTATTTTCTCTCATTTCCTGAATTTCTACTTCCTGAATCGTTTCTAGTATCCGAGCTTCTGGTATTACTTGAACCAGATGAACTGCTGCTGGATGATTCCGTTCTGGAGACACTTCCGGAGTTTCCGGTATTACTGTTAGAACTTGTAGATGTATTATTAGAATCACCGGTACTTATTGTAGTCGGTGGTGTATTTAAGATTTCGGGGATTCTTCCGCCTGTATTTCTTCCACCGTCATTATTTCTAATCTCTTTTGTATCGCCGTCTCTTGAATCATCTCTATCCTTTGTTATTGAAACATTGCCTGAAGTTGGATTATATGGATAGTCAACAAATATTGGAATGCTAATCCACCAGGGGATATCATAAAAATCAGTGGCATAACCATAATAACAAGATGATGAGTTGTAATCGTCAGTTATTTTTTTATCTGGTGTCCAGAGTATAGTATAACAACCTTCTAAACCGAAAAGAATAAAACTAATTACAAGTATTTTTAAAAATAATGTTTTCATTATTTACCTACCTTGTCCTGGAGTCTCTGTCACGAGATCCACTGCTGCCACTTCCACCACTGTTTCTTGATGGCGGGGGAGAAGAGCGTGGCGGACTGCTTGGTCTATTGCTCCTTGGAGGGCTTACAGTTCTGTTAGGCTGATTATTTCCTCTTGGTTGAGTATTAACATTCGGTTTTCGATTAGAATCCGTATTTGGTCTTCTTTCAATTCTCGGCGGATTATTATTCTCTTTCCTTGTATTTACATCACTGTTTCTCTTAGTATTATCATTTCTTCTGATTACAGGATTCTTGTTCTCTTTGCTTTCTCTTCGTCCTTTAACATTTTCTTCACGCTGCTGATCTCTGGGATCTTTTCTAACTTTTCGATCTGTAGTAACTCTTCTTTGTTCGTTTCTATCAGTCTTAACATTTTTCCTTTCCTGATTTTTTCTGCTATCGAGAGTTTTGGTTCTTTCACCCGTTACTGTATTTTTTCTGGTGTCAAGAATATTTCTATCTCGTAAAACATCTGTTCTTTTTTCGGTTACATTACGATCAATATTTGCTAAAGAAGTTCTTTCTCTTTGTTTAAGCTCACTGCGTAAAAGATCAGATTCAGAACGGTCTTTAGTAACCAGAAGATCTCTATCTCTAAGACTACTATTTCTTAAACCTGAACTATTTCTGACAGTGTAAATATCATCAGTTCTGTATTTATAGGTGGTATAATTCCAGGAACCATAGTACGGATAGTACCAACCGGAATAATACACCGGATAGTAATAAAAAGGGTAAAAAAGAATAGGTCTGTAATACCAGACAGGGTAGTAGCAGTAATAGTCCCAATAGAAAGGATCATAATAATACCAACTGTATCCGTAGTTCAATCCTATTGTAACAGAAGGATAATAGTTCCAGTAATATTTGCGGTACGTTGGATAATCGTAATTATAATTGTCACTATCATTATCATATTCATCATTGTCAGTGTACGATTCAGTATCTTCATAATCGTCGTAATACTCACTGCTTTCTTCGTAATATTCTGAAGTATCATTTTCTACATAATCTTCATAATATGGTTCATCGCTATAGCCGCTCCATTCATTAGTAACGACTTTTGTATAGCATCCTGTCAAAAGAAACAAAGCAGGAAAAATTATCATCGAGAGGGTTAATATTTTTTTCATCTCATCCATCCTTTTTTTAACTGCTTAAAAATGGTCAAAAATCAAGCCTAATTAAAGTCTGAAAAACATATCGGAAAGTGGAAGAATAGAGATAAAAACCCTTTTTTTTGTATAATAATTTAAACTTTAGTGTCCACTTAAATGCACAAAAGAAAAATTAAAATATACTTTGAATGAACTCCATTGTTAATCCTCTATCAGCAGCAGATGGATTCCATTGTTTATTCGTTAAAATATCTCTTAATTCCAATCCAATGGTAAACCCATTTCCCACACCCCATTTTACAGCAACATTTAAATAACCTGTTCCTTTACCAAAAAGATCGGATGAATTATCGTTAAACCCAAGGTCATATTCTCCAAGAACGGAAAAATTTGGACCTAATGTTTTTTCAACACCAACTATAAGATTTATAAAACCATCACCATCTTTGTTTTCAATAGAATAATTAATTACTCCATGAAAACTTAAGTAACCCAGCAACTCAAAATTCTTGCTTGATGCGGCAAAAAATCCGGGTGACTTAATCGCATATCTTCCAAACTCATCGAAGTATTCACCTTTACCTTGTGAATCAAATCCAAGAGCAATTGCAGGAATTAAAGTTGTTTCATTAATTAACCTTACCCGAAAGTTGACACCTGGCCACTTATACCATTCAGGAGATCCAATTCCAATAATATTTGTTCCACCATAAGAAATTCCAAAACTTACATTATCGAACACGCCAACTTCTATTTTTGCCACTAATACTCCTAAAGGCAGAATATCTGTCGTTATACCTACATTTCCTTTGTCAAGAATTCCTGCAGTTGGCATATCAATTAAATATCTGTATTCATATTTTGCAGATGTACCAGCAGACCCTTGAGCAAAAATTGGGCTGACCTGTAATATGAAAGCTGCGGTAATTATTAATAAAGTTCGCATAATTCCTCGGAGTTTTATTTTTTCGTATTCAAAATATAAAATATTTTAATTTATTCCACTATAATAATTTAGCCTTATCCAGTTAAAGTTAAGATTTCAAACCTTATCAGGTTAGGGAATAGTGAGAATTGAGATTTAATAGAAATTTCTACCTTGCCAGAAGTGCCTTTAGAACGAAGAATGATAAATCCACTTTTTTGATCCTGTTCAACTATTTCAATTAAACTTTCGCCTTCCAAAAAAATAAATTCTGCAGTTGAATATCTGAAAGGAATTTTCCATCCAAAAGCGTTAACCGGAATAACTTCAATTTTTATTTTTGAAGAGCGATCGGCAAATAAATTCTCAGGATGTTTTTTAATGACGTCTCCATAAACATTAAAAATGTACATCGAAAAGAAGATCAGAATAATTATTGAAACTGAAATCAGAATGATTAAAATATTTTTTCTCCTATTCATAAGATGAATGATTTATTTTCTGTTTTTTAAGTCTCTGAACATCAAGCTTAAAAGATGGATTATCTGATTAACAATTTGGTCAGGAACACCATCCTTATGAACAGATTTTAATCTCATATCGCATTGATCATTAACATAATCAATTACAACAAAATTTTTCTCCGGTGTTAAAACAATTTCGGTAGAAAAAAAATCTAAGTGAGTAAGTTGTACAATTGTTTTTGTAATTTGATTCAGTTTTCTTAATCCGAATTTTTTAATTTGTTCAGCGGTAAGAATTTCATAAATATGAGTTTGATCATTCCACCACACACAAATTGGCTTGCCGAAAGCCCAAAAGCAACGAAACCAGGCACGTTTACCTTCAAGATCACCAGGAATTATTTTTTGTTGTATGAGATATTTATCCGATTTATTAGTTCGTCTTTCCAAAAGAACTTCTTTTAGTGTTTCAGCGCCGGTAACAACACCTATTCCGCCGCCCGTTGTGATGCATGGTTTAATAATAAATGGTCTTCCTAAAATTGCAAGATCATCAACAGATATGATTAATTCCTCCTTTTCTTTAAGTGGTGGAATTATTATTGAGTAAGGAACATTTATTCCTGCAGAAATGAATTCAAGATGCATTGTTGCTTTATCGATAGCGTGATCGACGTTTTTATAAGGATTAAATATTCTGCAATTTCTTTTAGTTAAAATTTTTGCAAGTTCGGTAAAAGCATCATCAACATCAGATGCTCTGTCAAGATAAGATCTGAACCAAAGTTTTTTATGTTTTACAAGCTCTGTTATTTCAAGAATATTATTTTCAGTAATTACATACGTCGAAAGTCCGTTAGATTGAAGTGTTTTTTCAATAAGATCAACAAAATCTTTATCGAATTCCCAAACAAATGATATAGCTAAATCAAATGTGTTAATCATGTAAAATTTTGACTTTTATTATAAAACTTTATAATTCCTTTATCTTTGTAAGTAAAGGCTGTTAATCAATACCGTAAATATAAAGAAAGAAACCGGCTCCTATAATTTATAAAATACCTTGTTATTCCTCAGCGCTAATAATATATTTTCTTTAATGAAAAGACTAATTATTACAAACCTGTTAATGGTATCTGTTCTGCTTCCAATAATTATAGGTTGCGGCGGAAGTGATACGGTTATCCAACCAAAAAATACATCTGTTGCTTTATCAATCTCTGAAAATCAAAGAAAGAAAAAAGCTTTAGACCATTTTGTAAACGGAACAGTTTTCGAAGCTCAAAACAACTACAATGCTGCTGTAAGCGAATTTGAGAAAGCCTTGCAATATGATACGACTGCAGGAATTTACTATTCACTTTCAAAAAATTACTTCTTAACAAACAAACTTATTCAATCGCTGAATAGTATTAAGAAGGCAGTTGAACTTGATTCAACTAAAATTGAATATTATGATTTAATGGTTGATGTATATTCTGCTGCAAGGAATACAGACTCTGCTCTTACTGTACTTGAAAAAGCTATGGTTCTTGAACCGAATAATGTAAACCTGTATTACAAACTTGCCAGATTGTATGAAATATCAAAACCATTGGAAGCAATTTCCGTTTATGAAAAATTAATTAAGTTAGTTGGTCCTGATTGGAACTTGCTTGTTCGCATAGCTGAGTTATATGAAAAAACAGGAGATACAGATCTTGCCTTGGATGCAATAAAGCGTTTACTTGAAATTGATCCTTCGAATAACCAAATAAAAATTTTGTTGATTGACTTAAATCAACGAGCCGGTAAATATGATGAAGCAATTAGAATTACTAATGATCTTCTGGAAATAACTCCTCAACGATATTTTAGTAAGAGAAAAAAAGGCTCTTGCTCTTATTGCAACAGAAGATTGGGAAGCAGCTTCAAAAGAATTTAACTTTATAATTGAAAATGATAGTGTTAATCTTGATGCCAAAATAAATATAGCGGCATCTTATTACGAGAAATCAATGTCCGATTCGTCACTTCTTCCAATAGCAAAAAATCTTTTTGAAAAAATTGATAAAGACACGCTTAACTGGCAGGCGAAAATGTATCTCGGTGCAATTGCATTTAGTGAAGGTAAGGATTCTTTAGCTATAGAAAATTTTAAGTTCGTTACAGAAAATGCTAACTGGAATGTTCAAGCGTGGATAAGACTTGGCGGACTTTTATACGATAACAGGAAATATGATGAAGCATCAAAAATAATGTATGAAGCTGTGGAATCTTTTCCTCAGGATTTTGCAGTGAACTTTATACTTGGACTTTCTTTAACACAGCTAAATAGTCAGGAACAAGGAGAGGTTTATCTTAAAAAAGCAGTTGATCTTAATCCTTCTGATTTAAATGCACTATCTGCTTATAGTTATACACTCAGCCAGTTAAAGAAAAATGAAGAAGCAATTACTTATTTAAAACGAGCATTACAAATAGATCCAAATGATGTAAATCTTATCGGGACACTCGGACTTATTTATAATTCAATTCAAATGTATGCTGAGAGTGATAGTACATATGAAAGAGGATTGGAACTTGATCCACAGAATGCATTAATAAATAATAATTACTCTTATGCTCTTGCTGTAAGAGGTGAACAGCTTGAGCGGGCATTAGAGATGGTTAAGATTTCAATAGCTGCAGATTCATTAAATTCATCGTACCTCGATACTATCGGCTGGGTTTATTTTAAAATTGAAGAATACGGTCTTGCAAAAAAATATCTTGAAAAAGCAATTGAAGTCGGAGGTGAAAGTGTTGTTATGTTAGACCATCTTGGTGATATAGAGTTTAAATTAGGTAATATTGCACGGGCAAAAGAATTGTGGAAAAAAGCGGTTGAACTTGAGCCATCGAGAACAGAAATTCAGATAAAAATAGAAAAGGGAGAACTTTGAAAAAATATTTAGTCTATCTGGTGTTATCGGTAATAATTTTTTTAACTTCATTTTATGGATGCGTACCTTCACAGCCAACAGAAGATATTGAACTGCTTCCATCTGAAAGATTGATAAACAGACTTGAAGTTAATCGAAGAAAAATAAAAAATATTGAAGGGATCGGAACTCTTTCAGTAAAAACTCCTCAGCTTGATAATAGTGCCACATTCAGAGTGATCTTACAAAAACCGGATTCATTACAGCTTACTGTTCTTGGTCCTTTTGGTATCGAATTGGCTGATGCTGTTGTTTCAAGTAAGGAATTTATTTTTTATGATGCTCTTCAGAATACGGCTTATACCGGTCAAACCGATAGTGAAGCACTTCAGAACATTTTCAGAATTGATTTAAACTTCAGCGATATTATGGATGCATTTGTAGGCTCTGTTAATCTTACTGAAAACCTTTATAAGACGCCTGATGTTTATGAAGTTGAATATGATAAATATATTCTCACATATTACGATTTGGACAGGCAAATAATAAAAAAATATAAGGTTGATGTTCGTCAGCTTGGAATTACGGATTTTGAATTATCCACATTAGACGGTGAAGTTATTATAGAAGGAAAATATTCAAAATTTGAACTGATTGAGAATGTTGCCGTACCATTTCGTATAGAAGTTTCCAACAGGAAGCAAAACCAACAAATAAATATTGAGTATAAAAAAATTACAGCCAATAGAAACAGCATTAATATTGATTTTTCTTTACCTGAAGACGCAACTATAATTAAATGGTAAACAGATTTAAAATATTGCTTTCTCTTCTAATTGTATTTTTGTCAATTTCTGGTATTGCACAAGAAAAACAAATCAACTCCAAGCGTGTTGAATTAGAGAAACTTAAAAATGAAATTCAAACCATTGAGTCTGAACTAAAAAAAAGTACAACAAAGGAAAAACAATCGCTCCAGGCTTATGATAAACTGAACAGGCAGAATTTTTTAATCAATAAAGTCGTACTTAATCTGAAAAAGGAAGAAGAGCAAAAAGCGTACGAAATTAAACTTAGCGAACAAAATATTTCTTCTATCGAAAAGGAAATTGATAAGCTTAAGAAGAATTATGAAAAATATGTTGTCGCTATCTACAAAGGCGGCAAGGTAAATGAGTATGAAAGTCTTCTGAACTCGAAATCATTCAACCAGGCAATTTTACGATATAAGTATCTTAAAGAATTCTCACGTCAACGCAAGAATGATCTCGTTAAGTTCAATGAAAACAAGGAAGAACTATTTGCTGCAAAGAAGCAACTAGAAATTGAAAGAGCAGAAAAAAGAAAGCTCACAGAGGAAAAAAGCACTGAAGAAAAAACTCTTAAAGCAAAATTAGCTGATCAGAAAAAAGTTCTTAACAGTGTTAAAAAAGATAAAGCCGCACTTAATAAAAAATTAAAAGACAAAAGAAACGCCGAAAAACAAATCGCAAACCTGATTGTAAAACTTGTTGAAGAGGCAGAACGTAAGCAAAGAGAACTTGAACAGAAGCAGCAGAAAGATCGTTTAATTGCAAGTACTAATCCTAATATAAAATCTGAAACATTTCCAGAATATAATTTGGATTTAAATACTTCCTCATTCAAATCATTTGCTGAGTTAAGAGGTAAATTAAACTGGCCCGTAAGAAGGGGAAGAATTGTCGGTAAATTCGGTGAGTCAACAAATCCTGCGCTTAGAACCATTACATTGAGCAACGGTATCGATATTAAAACAGCCGGTGATTTAAACGTATACACCGTTGTTGAAGGTGTTGTATCCGCTGTTGAATGGATACCCGGTTACGGCAGTGTAATCATAATTTCTCACAAAGGAAATTTCCGTACAGTATATAGTCATTTATCAGAAATATTTGTGAATGAAGGTGATAGAGTCAGAACGGGCACGGTTATAGCAAGAGTAAGTGAGGGAATTGAAGGTACAATTCTTCATTTTGAAATATGGAATGCACGGGAAAAAGTTAATCCGGAATTGTGGTTAAAAAAATCATAATGTATTCTTCTTGAAGAAATTCTTTAAAATACCAGGGAGTTATAAAACTCTAATTCAGAATTTCTTTTCACTATCAGCACTTCAGTTTTTCAATTATTTATTCCCACTTATAACTCTTCCTTATGTCGTTCGAGTATTAGGACCGGAAAAATTTGGTTTGGTAAATTTTGCTGCGGCGTTCGTTGGGTATTTCATTACAATCAGCGATTATGGCTTTAATCTCTCTGCAACAAGACAGATTTCAGTTAATCGGGATGATCAAAATGAAATAAATAAAATATTTATTTCAGTTATTTTCTCAAAAATTTTATTAGGAATCCTTTCTTTCGCCATTTTGATAATTGCAATTTTAAGCTTCGAAATATTCAGAAATGAATATCTGCTCTACTTAATTTCATTTGGATTGGTAATCTCGACAATTCTTTTTCCCTTCTGGTTATTACAGGGATTGGAAAAAATGAAATACATTCCTTTAATTCATCTTGTACCAAAGATCATTGGTACGATTTTGATATTTACAATTATTACAAGTACAGATGATTTTTTACTTTATGCTTTAATTCTTTCCGGAGTACAATTAAGCATTGGAATTATTGGATTACTCTTTGCCATTCGTATGATCAAACTAAAGTGGATTTCACCATCATTCACTAGTATTAAAACTCAGTTAAGTGATGGACTTGAGATCTTTAAATCAACTATTGCTATAAATCTATATACAAACAGCAATACATTCATTCTCGGTTTATTAACTAATAATGAAGTCGTTGGATATTTTTCTGCTGCGGATAAGATCAGGATATTTTTTCAAAGTATCTTTTCTCCTGTTTCTCAAAGTGTTTTCCCATTTGTAAACTATTTGCTGAAGGAATCAAAAGAGAAATTATTATTGTTCAATAAAAAATTGCTAAAATTTCAAGCACTAACCGGAATAGTAATTTCAGTATTAATTTTCATTTTTGCCGAACAAATTGTTTATCTAATTTTGGGCGATAATTATATGGAATCAGTATTGATCTTAAGAATTATTTGCTGGCTTCCATTTATAATTTATATAAGTAATATCTATGGAATTCAAACAATGCTGCCTTTGGGTTTCGACAAACAGTTTTTTCTTATAGTTGCGTTGGCTGCAATAATCAATCTATCGATAGCCTTTTTGCTTGTACCTTTTTATCAGGCAATCGGCACATCTATTGCAGTTTTAGTAACAGAAATATTTGTAACTATTAGTATGATTTTATTTTTATACAAGAAACAAGTAAAGCTGTTATAAGATGAAATACGATTACCTAATAGTTGGTGCAGGATTTGCTGGATCAGTTATGGCTGAAAGGATTAGCTTCTCAGCTTGATAAAAAAGTATTATTAGTCGAGAAAAGAAATCACATTGCTGGTAATGCTTATGATGAATATGATGAACACGGAATATTAGTTCATCGTTATGGTCCGCATATTTTTCACACTAACAGTAAAGAAGTTTTTGACTATCTCTCACAGTTTACTGAATGGACTCCGTATGAGCATAAAGTTTTAGCAAAATTAAATGAAAAATTATATCCAATTCCAATAAACAGATTAACAATAAATCAATTATATAATCTAAATCTGAAAACAGAGGAAGAAGTAAAAAATTATTTTGAGAAGGTTAAAGAGCACAGGCATCCAATAATGAATTCAGAAGATATAATTGTTAATCAGGTTGGTAAAGATTTATTTGAGAAGTTCTTTAGACACTACACAAAAAAACAATGGAATCTTGAACCAAAAGAACTATCACCTTCTGTATGCGGAAGAATTCCTGTAAGAACAAATGATGATTGCAGATACTTTACAGATAAGTATCAGTTTATGCCCAAAGACGGTTACACAAAAATGTTTGAAAAGATGTTGAATCATAAGAACATTGAAGTAATTTTAAACACAGATTATAAAAGCATTATTGATATCAATTAAATTTGATAAGATGATTTACACCGGTCCAATTGATTATTTTTTTGATTATAAATTTGGAAAACTTCCATACAGATCAATAAGGTTTGAGTTTAAGAATTTGAAACAGGACAACTATCAGGAAACGGCTCAAATAAATTATGTTGATGATTCAGTCAAATATACACGCGTCATCGAACATAAATTACTTAGTCAGCAAAACTCAGATACAACAACAGTTTCATTTGAATATCCTCAACAGGATGGTGAACCATTTTATCCAATACCAAATGAAGAATAACAGGCAACAATATTTACTTTATAAGAACGAAGCACAAAAGTTAAAAAATACAATTTTTTGCGGTACGCTTAGCAGAATACCAATATTATAATATGGATCAGGTTGTGGCAAATACATTAATGTTATTTAAATCAAATTTTAATAAAATGAATTATAAAATTGCTGCTGTAGTAGTTACCTATAATCGTTTAGAATTATTAAAGAAGTGTTTGGATAGCTTAAGAGATCAAACACACAAATTAGACGAAATAATAGTGATTAATAATTCAAGCGGTGATGGGACACTTGAATGGCTGCAGGAACAAAATAATTTAACTGTAATTACTCAGGAAAACAGCGGTAGTGCAGGCGGACAATATACCGGAATTAAAACAGCATACGAAAAAGATTATGATTGGATTTGGTGCTTTGATACAGATATCATACTTAATAACGATGCACTTATAAAAATGATCAATTCTGAATATTTTTCATTAGCTCAAACCGGATTCTTAAGCAGTACAATATTTTTTGTTGATGGCAATCTTGCTTATCCGAATATTCCTGAACTTGAAAAGCCCTATGATTTATTGAATTCATTAGCGTTGCAAAAGCCGATTCCTATATTGTCTGCTTCTTTTGGTTCTCTTCTGGTTAGAAGAGAAGTTATACTGAAAGTCGGCTATCCAAGTGAGGATTTTTTTATCTGGGGTGATGATGCTGAGTTTACTTTGAGAATTATTAAATATGGGTATAAAGGATTTCTAGTATTAAACAGTAAGGCTGTTCACGAGTGTGCTGAAAATGATCCTAAGCCTTATCTGAAACTAAAAACTGATGATATAAAATTTCGCTTTGGTATAAGAAATATGGTCTATGCAGCAATAATGAGAAACAAAATTATTTATAATTCAAAGTTAAGGGGTTATTTAAGCGGGCTGGCATTTGTTCTGAGATTATATAAAGATCATATTAAATATTACAAATCTTTTTCAGCTGGTTATCTAATGATATGTATTTGGCTTTATTTCAAAGGAGTTCTTTTTAAACCACACATCTTTAAACCTGATAAAGTGTAGTTTATAAATGCATCTTAATAAAAAACATTATTTTTTTTTAGCGTTTAATCGGTGTAAAATAAAACTGATACATTTAAAAGCTTATTTCTTTTCAGCTTCATTTCTGATTTTTATAAAACCATTTTTGAATAAATCCAATTTAGTAATTGCAAAAAATATTATGGTTGTTCAGACCGATAAGCTTGGAGATATAATACTCTCATTAACTTTTTTAAATAATCTTGGAATAATTGAGAAAGAATGCACAAAATATCTTTTGGTTGACGAAAAATACGATGAGGAACTTTTTACAAACCAGTTTAACTACAAATTACTACCACTTAATAAAAATAAATATAGGTTTAATTTATTTTACAGGATAAGTTTTCTAAACAAACTTCGAAAGTTAACTCTGAAATCCACTTTTAATATTAGTCCGGAAAGAGGTGTTATTAACGACGAGTTAACTATAAACTCCAATTCGCAGTTAAAGAGTTGTCTGAGTTCAAAGTCATACTATCTGCCTAAATATCTTCTAAAAAAGTATAATTCGCATTATAATGTAATTCTTGAATCTGATTCTAAAAATGAATTTATCCGACTGGAAGAATTATTCTGCATCACTTATAATCAGAACTTCATAGTTAATGTTAGTGCTCATAATATTTTACGCAGCCTTAAACCTAACCTTACCTTAGAAAAGAAATATATCATTATTGCGCCCTCTGCATCTGAGACTGATAGAAATTGGTCGCAGAATAGCTTTAAAACTTTATGTGGGAAACTATCTGAGAAATATTCTGTTTATCTACTTGGTACACAATCTCAGGTTGAATACTTAACTGTCATTTCAGAGGGATTAATTAATGTCCAAAATCTCGCCGGCAAATTGCAGTTAGCCGAATGTATTCATTTAATTCAGAATGCAGTTTTATTTGTTGGATTAGATTCAGGATTTACTCACATCGCACAAACATTTAAAAAACCATTTGTAGCTATTATCGGTGGCGGAAAGTTTGGAAGATTTTTCCCTTATCCTGAAACGAAGATTGATAAATATAAATTTTATGAGTTGCCTTGTTTTAACTGTGATTGGCAATGCATTTATAACAAAGCATATTGTATAAGCCTCGTTTCAGTTGAAGATGTTTATAATAGTTGCATTAATATGATTGATACTGAATAATATGAATATTTTATATATCTCCCCTGATTTTAACTATTCCTGCGGTGTCAGTCGGAATGTTTATCAGTGTTTAAAACATTTTTCTTCAGATGAAAACTATGAGGTTCATTTCATTTCAAATAAGGGTGATTCTTTTGATAGAATTAAAAAGCTAAACATCAAATTTTATCAAATGAATTTTGAAAAAGACCATAAAAATCCGTTAAGATTATTAAAGGATTTCTTTTCCTTGTATTTATACTGCAAAAAAAATAATATTCATTTAATTCATTCTCATCATCGATATTTAGAACTGCTTGCCGTTATAGTTTCAAAATTTACTGGTATTAAAACAATTACAACAGTCCACAGTTTTGTTACAGGATTAACAAGGTTAAGTTTTAGATCAGATAAAATTATTTGTGTTAGCAATGCAGTAAAGAAAAATTTAATTGAAAATTATGAGCAGTCAGTAAACAGAATAATGTTGTTGCATAATTGTATTGAGGATGTTTCCTTAAAAAACATAATAGAACAAAATGAATTGCGAAAACAACTAGGTCTTAATTCTGATGATAAGGTTATTTTATTTGTAGGAAGAATTAGTAAAATAAAAGGTATCGATACATTAATAGAAGCTTTCAAAGAAATTCAGAAATCTAATGTTAAAGTTAAGTTAATTTTACTTGGACAATTGGAGGATATTGATTTATCTGAGGCAATTAAGAGTTATGCAGGTAAACTGATAGTAATTCCACCAAAAAATAATGTTCTCGATTATTATCAGGTTGCTGATATTGTGGTGCTGCCTTCAAGAATTGATCCATTTCCTTTCGTTATGCTCGAAGCAGGTGTAAGGAAGAAAACATTTTTAGGAGGTCGGACTGGTGGTATTGTAGAATATATTGAGGATGGGGTAAACGGATTTCTTTTTGAACCGGGAAATAAGAATGAACTTGCTCAAAAAATTATTTATGTATTACAAAATCCTGAAAGTGCTAAACAAGCGGCTGAGAAGCTTCACGATAAAGTAATGAAAGAAAACAATTGTAATCAATATTTTGAAAAACTTGAAAAGATATATTCTGAAATTCTGAATTGAAACTATTATTGATAATATGTCGTAATGGAAAAAATTGAATTATTTAACACTACAGTCAATGAGCTGAATTTTGAAGATATTATTTCGCTGAGTTCAATTTCTATAAATCAGAATTCAAAAATTTCTATTGGCTATGTTAATCCTCATATTATAAGATTATTACAGTCTAACACTAACCTACAAAAAGCAATAAGGAATTTTAATTTTATACATGCCGACGGATTTGGTATGTTTTTATCCTCTCTTTTTTATTAAATAAAAAAAATATTAAACCTATTCAACTGGACAGATTATGGGATGGAATATTTACGTTATTGTGAATTAAATAAGTGGCGAATATTTTTTCTTGGAAATAAAACTGGAATTTTATGTCAAGCGATTGATAATATAAGATCAGCCTTTCCTGAAATTCAGATTTCTGGATATCTGAATGGCTACAATCAATTAAATGAAAAAACTTTGGATTTAATTAATCAATCTAATTCTCAGATTCTATGGATAGGTCTTGGTTCGCCAAAACAGGAATTATGGTTAGCAGATAATTTTGATAAAATGAATATAAATGTAGCTCAGTGCGTGGGAGATATTTTATCTCATATTGCAGGTAAGAGAATACGTGGTCCAAAGTTGATCAGAAACATCGGATTTGAATGGCTTTTCAGGTTAATTCAGCATCCGTTCAGATATTTTAACCGCTATGTTGTTGGTATACCATATTTTCTTTTCCTGACTTTTAAATACAAAATTAAAAAATCTTAAATCATTAGGATTAGCATATAATTGCCGATTAATAATCAAATTATTTTAGTAAAATTAAGGCAGATGTTTATAAAGAATTTTAAAACATATTTCTTTAACGTGAATTGTTAAAACGGAGATAGACTAATTATATGAATGATTTAAAAAACATTTACAAATTTTGTTCATGTAATATTCTTATTCATTTGATAGTCATTCTATCTGGATTTT